>CATWQE010000005.1 GCA_958352855.1 uncultured Bacillota bacterium | reverse complement strand
AATTTGTTTATTTCTGTCATTCTATCACATTTCCTAGTCTTTAGCATTACTTTCCTCATAAATTTAAGGGCATATTGCAAAACGCAATACGCCCTCATAAGACTTCTCCCAAAACAGTTTACATCATATTTTTTCTACTCCCATAAGGGCTTTTCTATACTCCCTTTGTACTCCCAATTTTACGATACTTTGGCTTTTCAACACCCCTTAAAATCCCCCATTAAAACGGTGTCCCTTCCAAATCATATGGCGTACACTGATAAACGTAATAATTCAGCCAGTTTGTATACAGATTATTGGCATGGGATCTCCACAAAAGCAGTGGTTTGTTTTCTGCATTATCCTCAGGATAGTAGCCTTTTGGCATATCAATCGGCAGACCTTTTCCAAGATCCCTCTTATACTCTCCATCTAAGGTAATTCTGTCATATTCCGGATGTCCCATAACGAAAATCTGTCTGCCTTCTTGTGCCATTGCCAGAAATACCCCTGCTTCTTCTGATTCGGCCAGTACGGTCAGTTCTTTGCAATTATGGATATCTTCTGCCCGAACTTCTGTGTGACGGGAATGAGGAGCCAGAAAGACATCATCAAATCCACGTACCAACGGAATTTTCCGGTTCTGCACCTTATGTGCAAAAAGTCCAAATACCTTATGATCCATCTGATGTTTTTTCAGTCCATAATGGTAATACAATCCTGCCTGGGCAGCCCAGCACAGATAAATTGTAGAGGTCACATTGGTTTTGCTCCACTCCATAATTTCCTTCATTTCTTCCCAGTAGTCCACTTCTTCAAATTCCATCTGTTCTACCGGCGCTCCGGTGATAATCATACCGTCAAATTTGTGTTCCCGCACCTCTTCAAAGGTCTGGTAAAACTTGTTCAAATGGCTGGTGGCTGTGTTTTTAGACGTATGACTGCTCACCATCATAAAGGTCACGTCTACCTGGAGGGGCGTATTAGATAAAGAGCGCAAAAGCTGCAGCTCGGTTTCTTCTTTTAAAGGCATTAAATTCAAAATCAGAATCTGAATGGGACGGATATCCTGATGCACTGCTCTCTTTTCATCCATCACAAAAATATTTTCTTTCTCCAAAATCTCTTTTACAGGTAAATCACTTTGTATCTTTATTGGCATTTCTTTTTCCTCGTCTTTCTTTTCTGTCTCTACATCAAAGGCGCAAATATGCGTAAAATCGTTCCCATTGCCCGCATATAAAACGGCTGTGCTTTATAATCAGATGGGCGCGCTTTGATGCATTTTTTCAATGTATTCTGGAAATCCTCTTCAATATCTGCAATCCTGGAATTTTCATATAACAACGCAGCACATTCAAAATGATGGAAGAGGCTTCTGTAATCCAGATTAATGGTTCCCACCACTGCTTTCACATGGTCTGAAACAAAAACCTTGGCATGTACAAACCCGGGCTCATACTCAAAAATCTGCACCCCTGCTTCCAGCAGTTCTTTATAATAGGTCTTTGCCACTGCAAACGCATATTTTTTATCTGGAATATGAGGCATAATAATCGAAACGTCCACACCTCTTTTAGCCGCATAGGTAAGAGCCATAATCATTTCATAGTCCAGAATCAAATATGGCGTCATAATATGTACATATTCCCTGGCAGTATTTAAAATATCCAGATATACTTTTTTCCCTACCCTTTCCTTTCCATAAGGACTGACTTCATAAGGCATAATATAACCGTCATTTGGCATGGAAAATTCTTCTGGAGTCTTATATTTTGCATAGGCTTCCTCTTCAACCTCTGTTACATCCCACATTTCCAGGAACATATAGGTAAAGCGTTCTACTGCCTTTCCGGTAAGACGCACTGCAGTATCCTTCCAATGTCCAAAACGCACCTTCTGGTTAATATATTCATCCGCCAGGTTTGTTCCCCCTGTAAAAGCAACTTTTCCGTCAATCACCATGATTTTTCTGTGGTCCCGGTTATTATAATAGCTGGAAAACACAGGACGGATAGGAGCAAACATCTTACACTTAATTCCCTCTGCCTCCAGAACTTTCGGGTAAAAATAGGGCAGCAATGCCAGTACGCACATTCCATCATACATTACTCTGACCTCTACGCCCTGCTTTGCTTTTTCCTTCAAAATTTCCAGAATGCTGTTCCACATAACGCCTTCTTCTACAATGAAAAATTCCAAAAAGATAAATTTCTCTGCTTTTTTCAGTTCCTCCAGCATATCCTGAAACTGATCATCTCCCAGCGGATAATATGTGACCTGCGTGTGATCATAGACCGGCGAATTTCCATAGACTTCCATATAATCCGCAAAATGCCCCATCTGTGGATTTTTCTCTTTCAGTCTTGCTTTTACCGCCACATTCTGAGGCGCATATTTTCTGGTCTGTACAGAAAAGGTTTCCAGGCGTCGAAAGAGTATCTTGGTTCCCCACTGATTATTAATGTAAATATAAAACAAAGCCCCAAATACAGGAAAAATAATCAGCGGCAGCATCCACACCAGCTTAAATTCGGGACTGCCGCTGCTGTTAAATAAATGCAATACTACGGTCACACTAAGCAGGATAAAAACAAGATAAAAAATATAACTATAGTCTCGCAGCCAGACATAAATGGATGTCAGTAATAAAAACTGAATCACAAATGCCAGAACCACCATAAGGGTTCTGCCAAAAATAATGGTTTTCACACCTTTTAAGCCCTTCTTCTTTATTTCTTTTGTATTTACCATAACAGCTTTATACACCTGCCATTTCTATAAAATCTTCTTCTGATAAAATTGGTACCCCAAGTTCCTTCGCTTTTTTATTTTTGGAAGAGTTGGAGGTTGTATCATTATTAATTAAATAATTGGTTTTGGAGGTCACACTTCCTGTTACTTTTCCTCCTCTTTGTTCAATAAATTCTTTTAACTGGGCCCTGTTGGCAAAATGTTCTACACTTCCGGTAATAACAAACTGTTTTCCTGCCAAGGACTGCTTTTCTTCTTTTTTCACTTCCTCTAATTCCAGATGTGACATCAGATGACGGAACTTTTTCAGATTTTCCTCTTCACTGAAATATTCAGTAAAGGTCTTGGCAATTACAGGTCCAATTCCTTCAATGGCGCTGATTTCTTCTGCTGTTGCATGAATCATGCTTTCCACATCGTATTCAAATTCTCTGCAGATTACCTTGGCATTTGCCAGACCAATGTTGGCAATACCAAGACTGTAAATCACTCGCGGCAATGTGGTATGTCTTGCCTTTTCAATACTGGAAATCAGGTTTTCATAAGACTTCTCTCCAAAGCCTTCCATCTCTACAATCTGTTCTCTATAACGCTGAATTTCAAAAATATCCCCGAAATCCCGAATAAATCCCTTCAAAATAAACTTCTCCAGGGTTGCCTCAGAAAGTCCGTCAATATTCATGGCATCCCTGCTGACAAACAAAGTAAAGGATTTAATTTTCTTTGCCTGACAATCTGGGTTCATGCAGTACAGTGCCTCCACCTCATTGGTTTTCAGAACTCTTGCCTCTTCTTTGCACACAGGGCAGATGTGAGGAATCTCCAAATTTCCGCTTCTGGTAAGGTTTTCTGCAATTTGCGGAATAATCATATTGGCTTTGTACACCTGAATCTTATCTCCAATGCCAAGCTGTAACTCCTTTAAAATACTGATGTTATGCACACTTGCCCGACTTACCGTAGTGCCTTCCAGCTCCACCGGGTCAAAAATCGCCACCGGATTAATCAAACCTGTTCTGGACGGACTCCATTCAATCTCTCTTAAAATGCTTTCCCGAATTTCATCCTTCCATTTAAAGGCAAAGGCATTTCTTGGAAATTTTGCTGTGCTTCCAAGAGAGGCGCCATAAGCAATATCATCATACAAAGCTACCAGACCATCTGAGGGAAAATCGTTTCTGGCTACCTGGTGTTCAAAATAATCCATGGCTTCGTCCAGATTTTCGGCAGTCACTGCCCTGTATTCCACCACATCAAAGCCCTGATTCTGCAGCCATAAAAATTGTTGCTCCACAGAATTGTTAAAATCCACGCCCTCTGCCTGAACCAGAGAAAAGGCATAAAAGTTGACATTCCTTTTGGCTGTAATCTCATTGTTTAACTGACGTACCGAACCGCTGCACAAATTTCTTGGATTTTTGTATCTGGCGTCCACATCCTCAATCTGAGCATTAATTTTTTCAAAATCCGAATACGTAATAATTGCTTCCCCCCGAAGAACCAACGTTCCCTTATGCTGAATTTGAAGGGGAATATTCTGGAATACTCTGGCATTGTTGGTAATCACTTCCCCGATAACACCGTTTCCTCTGGTAACTGCCTTTTCCAGCTTTCCTTCCCGGTAAGTCAATACAATGGTAAGCCCGTCCAGTTTCCAGGATAATAAGGTCTTATGTGTTCCAATGAAGCTTCGCAAGGCTTCTCTGTCTTTGGTCTTATCCAGAGAAAGCATGGGTGTCTCATGAGCCTCTTTTGGCAGCTCTTCCAGCGCTTCATATCCAACCAGCATGGTAGGACTTCCAGCCAGGGTAATCCCTGTCTCTTCTTCTAATTTTACCAGTTCATCATACAATTTATCGTATTCAAAGTTGCTCATGATTTCCCGATCTTCCTGATAATACGCCTTTGCCGCCTGCGTCAGTATGGGAATGAGCTCCTTCATTCTTTTTCTAGCATCCATGAAATGCAACCCTCCTACTGTTTTTTTCTGAATTTCTTTTCCGGATTTCTATATTTTCCGGGGTTTTTTACAGGCTTTCCTCCCCGGTAAACCTCTTTTCTTCCGACTGTTTTTTCTTCTTCAATCTGTCGTTTCAATTCCTGTACTTCTGCTTTTGAAGCTTCCCTGTATTCTCCTGCTTTTAAGCTTCCCAAAGTAAGATTCATAATGCGGGTTCGCTTCAGTTTTTTCACTTCATATCCAAGATGGCTGCACATTCTCCTGATTTGTCGGTTTAATCCCTGAGTCAGCACAATCTGAAACTCATATTCTCCCCGCTTCTCTGCCACACATGGTCTGGTGATGGTTCCCAGAACAGGCACTCCGGTTCTCATTTTCTGAAGAAATTCTTCTGTCACAGGTCTGTCCACTGTCACCAGATATTCTTTTTCATGGAAATTGCCTGCCTTCATAATCTCATTGACTAAATCTCCCTGATTGGTCAGTAATAACAGCCCCTCTGAATCTTTATCAAGCCTTCCTGCATAATATACCCGAATTGGATACTGAATATAAGAAATTACATTTTTTTTCACCTGCGGGTTGGCGGTACATTCAATTCCTTTTGGTTTATAAAAAAGAAGCAGCACTTTTCTTTCCTGAAGCTTTACCTGATTTCCATCCAGACAGACCTGGTCCGAATCCTCCACCTGCATTCCAGAAGATGCAGGTTTTCCATTAACCGTAACACGTCCGGCCTCAATCAGACGGTCTGCCTCTCTCCTGGAACAAAGTCCGGCTTCACTTAAAAATTTATTTAAACGCATGGTGTTCTCCTTTTCGTTCCTCAACGATTTACGGCGTGCAATTATTATAACATACTTATACGCCCTGGGGAAACTTTCTCTTCTTCTTTTTCTGCGTTCGTGGTATAATATATATAATTTGCAAATGATTTTTAGAGAGTACAGTGAGGATAATTTATGAAAACCATAATAAAAAATGTTTTTTTCTGGACTTTTATTTTGCTTTTGGGTGTTTTTCTTTTGATTGCTCCCCAATATGTATGTGTGCTTGCGAAGAATTACATGGTTTCCAGAGAAAATGCCAAAGAGGTTCAAAAGGAAAATTTCTGGGTGTATGATGACCAGGGGCGGCGTTATGTTTCCGGAAAGGGTTCTTTTGTTCATGACACCAGCCAGGAAATTGACGGTGTTACTTATTATTTTGATTCCAGGGGCTATGTGCAGACCGGATGGCTGCAGGAACAGGGAAAGCTTTATCACCGCAATTCGGACGGTTCCGCTACTACAGGGTGGTTTGAGGATGAAAATGGAAAATATTACTTAAATGAAGATGGTTCTCCCACAACAGGATGGGCGGATTTAGATGGCAAAAAATATTATTTCTCTTCTTCCGGTGTTATGGCCACCGGCATCACAGAAATTGACGGTGTCCCTCACCTTTTCCGCGAAGACGGTTCTGCCACAGCCGGATGGGCAGAATTGGATGGCAAAAAGTACCATCTGGATGAAACAGGAACCATTGCCACAGGTTTTCTGGATATTGATGGAAAAACCTATTTCTTCCGGGAGGATGGCGCCATGGCTACCGGATGGATTTCCAATGGGGGTGACCGCTATTACATGGATGAAAACGGAGCCAAAGTAACCAACGCCTGGATTGACGAAGGCGGTCAGAAGCATTTTGTGGGCGCAGATGGAAAGGAACAAAAGGGCTGGATTACTGTAAGCGGCAAAAAATACTTCATTACAGAAGAGGGCATCCTGGCGCAGGCCGGATGGCTGAAGCAGGAAGATAAATGGTACTACATCAATTCTGACGGAAGCGCCAGAACCGGTCTTTTCCAGGATAACAGCAAATGGTATTATCTCACCTCTGAAGGCAAATTGCAGGAGGGCTGGGTAGAAGACAATGGAAAAAAATACTATCTGGCAAATGGACAGCTTATGACCGGTTGGAGACAAATCGCAGATAAGCAATATTATTTCAACGAAGATGGCACCATGGCTACCGGATGGATTACTCTGGACGGAAAATCTTATTTTCTTCGTGAGGATGGAAGCCTGGACAGTACAGCCGAAAAATAGGCAAAAAGATAGCTGCTAAACTAGCAGCTACTTTTTTACCTGTTTTTAATTTTCATTACTGAAGCAAGTCACTGTGGACATATCCTTCATTTCCCTGATACTCTACTTTAATCCAGTTTTCATCTGCATTTTCCAGCTTCTTTACCTGCTCTCCTTTGCTAAGGATTGCGATAATATCTGAATCTGAATCAGGTTTCAAACGCATGTTACAGATATCTGTGGTTGTAAGCGTTTCCCCATTGTCAGCCATGATAGCTGTATTTACCTTACTTCCCAGCTCTTCTTCAAACTTCTTCAGGGCTTCATCCCCTTCTATCGCATCATTGAGCGCTTTCTCAACCTGGGCAATCAGTTCTTTTACATCCTCTTCCTGTCTTGTTTTCTCAATGCATTCCTGAATCTCCGCATCACTTTCATCATTATGAATCAGATACTTTCCATCTGCATTTTGATAAACATATATTACAGAAAGCCCCGGAGCTGGCGTTTCCACATCCTTAAACTTTAAATCATAGGAAGCGAAAACCACATAACTGTTCTTTTCCAGTCCTGGTTTTGTGTATACCTCTACATTTCTATATTCTTCAATATAGTCTACGTTGGTAACCTTGGTCTCATCTGTCTTGCTAAAAGCATCCGTTAATTCTTTCATTTTGGCAACATCTTTCTGTCCCCAAGCAGTATAGAACGCTTCTACCAAGGTGGTCACTTCAGGGTGGGCATCCTTTGCAAGAGCATTTCCGGAATCTTTATCAGAAGTATCTCCTTCTGATTCTCCGGTTTTCTCAGACTCTTTCTCTTGTTCTGTTTTTTGCGCAGGTTCTTTTCCTTCCTTATCAGAAAATCCACCTGTAATTGCTTTGATTCCAAAAAATAAGATAACCAGAACAATCAGAATTGCCAGACCCAGAAGAATATACCTCAGATTGTCTGAGAGCCATTCTCTGAAATTGTCTAACATACCTGTCCTCCTTATATTCCCTTATCCTCATGCTCTCCCCAAAGCATATAACACACCCGGAGGGATTCGAACCCCCGACACGTGGTACCGGAAACCACTGCTCTATCCCCTGAGCTACGAGTGCATGTATCTCTACATCTCAGTCATCATACCACAAATCTTCTCACTTGTAAAGCCTTTGAAAATTTTCCGGCAGTTTCTCCATGAATTTCCTTATAAATTTGGGAAATACTACCCAATTTTCTCAAAAAACTGAGCAGTATTCCCCACTTAACTACATTACCAGAGCCTCTCTCTTCCGGTCATAATAATAGACCTGATAAGAGAGAATTTCCTCTTCCTCTACCTGATTCTGATTCACCTCTCTTACCATTTTCATTAATTCAAAGCGGGTATAATGTCCCAGATCCGGAACTAAAATGCATTCATGAACACTGCTTGGAAGTACAAAGAAATTTCTTTTTAGAAGTGCGCCAATATGAGACAGAACATGGGGATACAGCAAAACTGCCGCGCCATAATATTTTTCTTCATTCGTAAGAACATACATTAGTTCTTCTGTTGGAAAATCCATCAGTTCCTCTCCTGATAATTCTGCTATGAGAGATTCCATCCCCACAAAGCTATATGGAAGTTTTCTGCTGGTATTAAAGGCTGCGTCCTTCATTAGCTGGCTTTTGGTAATTCCCCAGGTCACCAGATTGTTATTATGTATTAATACAGAACCACCTGGAAAATGCCCCTGTTCCACACGATAATAAAAAACCACTGCCAGATCCAGATACCGGATATGAGGTACTCTTTTTAACATCTTCTCATTCATCTGATAATTCACCAGCTTATAAAAGATACTGGTTCTTGCCCTGGTATAATCCTCAAATTCTTCCAGTGAGAACTCCACTTCCTCCTTCCATTTTTCCTCTTCGCACAGAATACGCCCGGCAATCTGTTCCAGTGTTGCTCCTTCTTCATAAATCTCATACAGTTCCTCCAGATAAATCGTAGGAAGCACCTGTTCCCTTTCTCCTTGTAAGACCACTGCGTCCAGAACAACTCCATTGTTCTTCTCCACCTGCTGCAAAATTACCTTTTTCTTACCTTCTGTCCTCTTTTGTAAAATCCTGCATAACTCTTCTTTGAATGTCTGATATTCCATACAATCCATTCGTCCTTTCTTTTTTATTTATATTAAGCAGACACAGAAACCGGACAGATACCTTCCCTGTTACTGCAAAATACCACATTGACCTTAAAAATTCATAGGAATTTCTGATAGATATATCTGATAAAAAGATTTGATAAAATGAGATGCCTGTACGAAACAGTCATTTTCGAATATTGATATATTTTACTCTCAGTCTGCCACCCTTTGAGCCTGTAGTCTCAAAGGGTAGGCTTGAATACAGCACTTTCTGAATATTTTCCAAGTGCAGATTAAACTCTGGATAAGTATTCTCCAGTTCTTGTATCAATTTTAATCACATCACCCTGGTTTACAAACAGAGGTACGTATACAGTAGCGCCTGTTTCTACAACAGCCGGTTTTGTAGCGCCCTGTGCAGTATTTCCTGCAAAGCCTGGCTCTGTATCTGTGATTTCCAGTTCTACGAACAATGGTGCTTCAATAGCGAATACATTTCCATTGTAAGAACATACTTTTACTGTTTCGTTTTCTTTTACAAATTTTAAAGAATCTCCTACAGTATCCTGTGCAATGGCAATCTGATCGTATGTTTCATTGTTCATGAAGTTATACAAATCACCATCATTGTATAAATACTGCATATCCACACGCTCAATTCTTGCCTGTGGGAATTTTTCAGTTGGTCTGAATGTTTTTTCAATAATTCCACCACTGATTACATTTTTTAATTTTGTTCTAACGAATGCAGCACCTTTACCTGGTTTAACGTGCTGGAATTCCATAATCTGTACTACGTTACCATCAATTTCCAGTGTGAGACCGTTTTTAAAATCTCCTGCTGATATCATAATGATATTCCTCCTTATTTCGTCCGTTGGGAAAACCTGTTATTTTCCGCTATACTTCATTCTATAATATCTGGGAGCAATTTTCAACTCTTTTTTCTCTTTCTTTGCTCTTTTGCGTAAAAAAACAAAACAATTTTCTCCAGTTTCCGTTTCAAGACAATCTGAATCTCCTCTTTTGGATGAATAGGCTTTACCAAAATGTTGTGGATTCCCACTCTTTTGGCTCCGTACACATCAGTAAATAACTGATCTCCCACAAACAAAGTATTTTCAATCTTTGTCCCCATAAGCTCCATGGCCTTCAGATAATTTTTTCTGGAAGGCTTATGCGCATTTTCAATAAAATGAACCTGGATTTTTTCATTAAAAGAGCTGACTCTCTGATATTGATTATTGGATAAGAGGCAGCATTGAAATCCCATTTTCTTCAAACCTTCAAAAAGCTTTTCTGCTCTTTTATCTGAAGGAGCCCCATGAGGAACCAGGGTATTATCAATATCAAAAATAATTCCCCTGTATCCCTTACGGTATTGTTCCTCAAAGTCTATTTTATATGTGGACTCCAGATATTCATCTGGAAAAAATTTTTTAAACATAGTATCCATCTTCTCCTTGTACCTGTTTTTCTTATGGTAACAGGTACAGGCAGGTTTTGTCAAACCTTCATCGCTGATTTAACGCTTTGTAAGGCTGCTCTTCCAAAACATTTTTATAAGCCGGACGAATAATCTTATCTGTATTAATTAATTCTTCCATGCGGTGTGCAGACCATCCTACAATACGGGCAATGGCAAACATTGGCGTGTATAATTCAAGCGGCAATCCTAACATACTGTATACAAAACCACTGTAAAAATCCACATTTGCACTGACGCCCTTGTAAATACGGCGTTCCTGCGCAATAACTTCAGGAGCCAGGCGCTCTACCCTGGCATACAGTTCATAATCTGCCATCCTGCCTTTTTCTGCTGCAAGCTGTTTCACAAACCGCTTAAAAATCTGTGCCCTTGGGTCTGAAATAGAATACACTGCATGACCCATTCCGTAAATCAGCCCTCTCTTGTCAAAAGCTTCTTTATGCAAAAGCTTCACAAGATAATCTTTGATTTCTTCCTCATCTGCCCAATCCTGTAGCTGTTCCTTCATATCCTGGAACATGCTGACCACTTTAATATTGGCGCCTCCATGCTTCGGACCTTTTAAAGAGCCAAGAGCCGCTGCAATGGCAGAATACGTATCCGTTCCGGAAGAGGAAACCACATGGGTGGTAAAGGTAGAATTATTACCACCTCCATGCTCCATGTGAAGCACAAGAGCCAAATCCAGAATCTTAGCTTCTAAAGGTGTGTAAACCTTATCCGGACGCAAAAGCAGCAAAATATTTTCTGCTGTAGAAAGATTGCTTTCCGGATTGTGGATATACAGACTGTCATCCAGATTGTAATGCTTATGGGCCTGATATCCATATACAGATAACAGCGGAAATACACTAATCAGATTAATACACTGGCGAAGTACATTAGGAAGTGAAATATCTTCTGGATTATCATCATAAGAATAGAGAGTCAGAACACTTCTGGAGAGGGTATTCATCATATCTCTGCTGGGCGCTTTCATAATAACATCCCGTACAAAGTTTGTAGGAAGCTGCCGCTGGGAAGCCAGAATAGCAGAAAATTCCTTTAATTCCTCCGGTGTTGGCAAAGTTCCAAACAGTAACAGATACGTTGCTTCTTCAAATCCAAACCTCTGTTCCTTTAAAAATCCCTCTGTTAAATCTTCAATATTAATTCCACGATAATATAACTCGCCTTCACAGGGGATTTCCTTGCCGTCCACCACTTTTTTGGATACAATATTGGAAATCTGTGTAAGACCTGCCAGGACGCCTTTTCCGTTTAAATCTCTCAGTCCACGTTTCACATCATATTTTCCATACAGGGACGGGTCTATCTTACTATGTTCCTTACACACTTCTGTAAGATTTTCGATTTCCGGAGTAACATTCATATTAAATTCGGACATTTTGAATTCCCCCTTTTCTCTTATTGCTTTAGCACTATACTATAGTAACACAAGAAACCTTTTTATAGCAAGATTTTTTTCCTAAAAAATTTATAAACACGTATAAAAAAGAGACTGCCATCCATCCTGCGACAATCTCTTTCTCTCATGCTATTCTTTTAAATTCAGTCTTGCCAATGCATCTGCGAAAGCATTGTTTACCGGCTGACTGGCTTCCTTTTTCTGCTTGTTAAGGTAACGCTGAACATCCTTTTTACTGACTCCTGCGCCTTCCTTTGCCCGTCTTTGCTGGAAGCTGGAAAGTTTCTCCTTGTATCCGCAGGTCTGGCAGATAAAGGTATCTTCCTTCCCCTTTACATACAGTTCCATCTTTCTATGACAATTAGGACATCTGGCATTGGTTACTCTTGAAACAGTCTCCCTGTGTCCGCACTCTCTGTCCTGGCACACCAGCATTTTACTGTTTTTCCCATTCACTGCCAGCATTCTCTTCCCACATACCGGACATTTGGTATTGGTGAGATTCTCATGGCGGAAAGTTCCCTCTCCTTCTTTAATTTCCTGAATCAGTTCCTGGGTATAACCACGAATTTCACTTAAAAATACATCTTTTTTCAGTTTTCCTTCTGCTATTTTAGACAGCTTCATTTCCCAATCCGCAGTAAGCTCCGGTTTCTTCAAATCTTCCGGTACCAGCTCCAGAAGCTGCTTTGCCTTTGATGTAATATGAATCTCCTGTCCCCGCTTTTCCATCAAAAAGGTGCCAAACAGCTTCTCAATAATATCTGCTCTGGTAGCTACGGTTCCCAGACCCCCTGTTTCCCCGAGGGTCTTTGCCGCCTTTGTATCTTTGGTCTGCATATATTTTACCGGATTTTCCATAGCAGACAGCAGGGTTGCTTCGCAAAATGGAGCCGGAGGTTTTGTTTTCCCCTGGGTCAGCTCTGCCCTTTCAATTTTCAGATGAGCCCCCTTTTCCGCCTCAGTAAGCTTCTGGAACTCTTCCTCCTGCTCTCCTGCCTCTTCCGCGTAAACCGCTTTCCAGCCCTGGCTCTTTACAATTTTTCCCTTTGCGGTAAAGACTTCTCCCCCCGCTTCGCCTTTCATAAGAATCTGTTCGTATTCAAAGGGAGGGTATAACACACTAAAGAATCTCCTTACCACTAAATCGTAAATTTTCCGCTCTTCATTGGTCATATGTTCCAACTGTACAAATTGCTCTGTAGGAATAATGGCATGATGGTCACTGACTTTTTTATCATCCACAAAAGATTTATTCACCTTTACCGGTTTCATGGACAATGCGCCTGCCATCTTTCGATAAGGCCCCACTGCACAGGCTTTTAAACGCTCTTTTATGGTGGGAACCACATCGGTTCCTATAAATCTGGAATCTGTTCTTGGATAAGTAAGCACCTTATGATTCTCATACAACCGCTGCATAATATTCAGTGTTTCCTTTGCAGAAAATCCAAATCTCTGGTTGGCATCTCTTTGAAGCTCTGTCAAGTCATAAAGTCCCGGGGAAGCAGTTGCTTTCCTGCTTTTTTCCACAGATGTCACCGTCAGAACACCGTTTCCCGCCGCTGCCTTTACAGCCTCCATACGGTCCTTATGAAAAGAACGGGTACTTCCGCTTTTTTTATCCTGCCAGGTCCAACGGTTTCCTCCGGCACTGATGGTAAAACCATAATATTCCTCTGGTTTAAAATTCCGTATTTCCTCTTCTCTGGCTGCAATCATGGCCAAGGTGGGCGTCTGCACCCTTCCACAGGACAACTGGGCATTATACTTACAGGTCAGCGCTCTGGTCGCATTGATTCCTACCAGCCAGTCTGCTTCTGCGCGAGATACTGCCGCGTCATACAGCGGATTGTAATCTCTTCCGTCTTTTAAATGAGAAAATCCCTCTCTGATTGCCTTATCAGTTACGGAAGAAATCCAAAGACGTTTTATGGGCTTTCTGCAGTTGGATTTTTCCAAAATCCAGCGTGCCACTAATTCTCCCTCACGTCCTGCATCTGTAGCAATAATAATCTCCCCTACATCTTTTCTGTAAAGCTGAGTTTTCACTGCCTGATACTGCTTGTTAGTCTGGCGGATGACCACCAGATCCATCCGTTTTGGCAGCATGGGCAGATATTCCATCTTCCATTCTTTATACTTCTGATCATATTCCTCCGGGTCTGCCAGTGTGACCAGATGCCCCAATGCCCAGGTAACAATATACTTCTCTCCCTCCAGGGCGCCGTTTATCTTTTTGCTGCAATGCAGTACTCTGGCAATGTCTCTGGCCACAGAAGGTTTTTCTGCTAAAACAAGAGATTTCATACAATTATCTCCATTTCTGTCTACATTTTCTTCCCAAAAAATTCTGTTGTTTTCTTAACTTTTTCCATAACTTCTTGAAAAGCGTCTGGTGTCAGGGACTGTTTTCCATCACATAAGGCTTTTTCAGGATTGTTGTGTACCTCAATCATAACACCGTCTGCCCCTGCCGCAATAGCTGCCATGGTAAGTGGCTCCACCATAAAACGGATTCCCGCTGCATGGCTTGGATCTACAATAACCGGAAGGTGAGTCTTGGATTTCAGCATGGGAATTGCTGAAATGTCCAGGGTATTTCTCATAGAAGTCTCAAAGGTACGGATTCCCCGCTCACAGAGAATAACCTGTTCATTTCCCCCTGCCATAATGTACTCTGCACTCATCAACAACTCTTCCAGGGTGTTTGCCATACCGCGTTTCAGAAGAATGGGCTTTCTGATTTTTCCAAGTTCCTTTAACAACTGGAAGTTCTGCATATTTCTGGTTCCTACCTGAATTACATCCACATCTTCAAACAAAGGCAGATGTTCTGCACTCATAATCTCAGTTACAATAGGCAGGCCTGTAGCTTTTTTTGCCTCCAGAAGCATTTTCAGCCCTTCATCTCCAAGTCCCTGAAAAGCATAGGGGGAAGTTCTGGGTTTGAAGGCTCCTCCTCTTAAAAATCCGGCTCCTGCCTGTTTCACCCGCTCTGCAACCTCTGTCATCTGCTCTCTGGTCTCTATGGAGCAGGGGCCTGCAATCACCTGAAAATTCTCTCCGCCAATCTTTCTCCCCTGAATATCAAAAACAGAGGGTAATGGATGCATATTTTTGCTGGCCTTTTTATAAGGTTCTTTAATACGTTTCACAGACTCAATCACATCCAGGGCATTGAGCCAGTCTTCGCTTACTTCTGTTGTATCTCCAATCAGGCCAATAAGAGACGTATTCAGACCTTCTGATAAATGTAATTTCAGTCCCTGTCCTATAAGCTGCTGTTTTAATTCTTCTACTTTTCTCTCGTCTGCGCCTTGCTTTAATACTAAAATCATGGTTTCTTCCTCCTTAAGTTAGGGTAATCATATCTTGCGTGTCATAATTTGTCAACAATCTTTTTCATAGCCAACTTATGCCCCTGATTCGCTGCACACAAATACCAATGCTTCGCTTTTTCTAAATCTTTTTCTACGTACAAACCTTCTTCATACATACTTGCCAAATTGTACTGTGCATCCCAGTCTCCCTGTTCTGCTGCCAGCAAACACCAATAGAATGCTTTCTCAAAATTTCTTTCAACTCCGATTCCCTCTAAATAGCAGAATCCTACCTGGCATTGTGCCAAAGGGTAACTGGTCTCTTCTGCAATTTTCAAATACTCTTCAAAAAATTTATCAAACTGCTTCTTTTCCCAATATTGATCCAATGCTTCACATTGTTCCAATTCTTTACAAGGTTTATAATATTCACTCGCCATCTCTATTCTCCTTACTGCTTTTATGAAATCTGTCTGTTTCTTTCGCCATGATATTGTACCATGTCCGCCTCTTTATCACAATCTCAAGAAAAGTATATCTTTACGTTGACATGTTTTTTCTTTTTATATTATAATAATTTCAGAATATTTCTTATAGTTACTTTTGTTTTCGCATTTTTATTCATCTTAGGAGGAACTTATGAATCATCACAGTCAGCTTGCCCACCAGGTGATCGAAGAAGTTCAAAAAGCAGTGATTGGAAAGCAGGATTGTATTGAAAAGGTTATGATGGCTATTTTAAGCTCTGGTCATATCCTTCTGGAAGATATTCCAGGTGTGGGAAAAACAACCTTGGCTCTCGCTTTTTCCAGAGTTTTGAATTTAAAAGAAAAAAGGCTTACCTTTACTCCTGACGTATTACCCGCAGATTTAACCGGATTTACCATGTATCGGAAAGAAACCAATAAATTTTATTACCAGCCTGGGGCTTTGATGTGCAACCTCTTTCTTGGTGATGAAATCAACCGCACTTCTCCCAAAACCCAGTCAGCGCTTCTGGAGGTTATGGAAGAGGGTCAGGTAAGTGTAGACGGTGTCACTCATGCTCTGCCAAAACCATTTACTGTCCTTGCAACCCAGAACCCTGCCGGTTCTGCAGGAACGCAGTTACTTCCTCAGTCTCAGCTAGACCGCTTTACCATTTGTCTCAGTCTGGGCTATCCCGATATGGAAGAAGAAATTGCCATTTTAAAAGGAAGAATCACCAGCAATCCTCTGGAAAACCTACATCCAGTCTTAGAGACCAGGGAGCTTTTGCTTCTCCAGGAAGAATGCCGCCAGATTTTTATCCATGACCGCATCTACCACTATATTTGCAGTCTCATACAGGCAACCAGAGTTCACCCCATGGTGGAACTTGGCATCAGTCCAAGAGGCACGCTTGCCCTTACTCATATGGCTCAGGCAGGCGCCTACCTTGCGGGAAGAAGCTATGTGACGCCAGAGGATGTGCAGCGGGTTTTCCAGGATGTCTGTCTTCACCGCCTCTGTCTCAATGCCAAAGCCAGAATCAGCCATGTGGACAGCCGCGATGTACTGGAAGAAATTTCTAAAAGCACCCCTGTTCCTTCTGTTCGCAAGCATTACAAAGGAGACTCCTGATATGATTTCTAATATACTTTCCGTCTGCTTTTTGATGGTTTTGCTTTATGTGACAATTCTCTATAAGAGTTCCGCTGCCTGTGCCCTGATGCTTCTCCTGCTTCTTTGTATGGTTCTGGGACTTGGAAAATTTCTCTATGCTGTTTTTTGTCTGAAATTCCGTTTTCCCACAGCGCTTGCCAAAACCTTTCAAAAAGATACCTGTCCCTTTACCATTCTGGTAAAAAATACAGGTTTTTTTCCTGTTTCCGGACTTTCTATGGATTTATACCTTCTGGATGCTCAGAAAAATCTGGTGCAATCCAGTGTTTTGCGCTTTTGCGCATCTGGAAAAAAGATAACTCCTGTTTCCGGAATAATCACCAGTGAACTCTATGGAAAATTTCAGATAGCAGGAAAGCATCTGCGTTTACACAGTCCTTTTTCCTTGTTACAGTTCCCGCTCCCCGGCGAATTCAGTTGCCAGGTGTTCTTCTATCCAACCGCTCTTCCTCTGGATGTTCAGGTAAAAGAAACTACCCGGTATTTTGCTGCTGAGAGCCAGGGATTTGAAGAAATCCTTCCAGGAGGCGCTCTTCTTCCTTCCAATGAAATTCGCGAATTTCTTCCCGGAGACAAGATGCGTCAAATCCACTGGAAGCTAAGCGCCAGAACAGGAAGCCTTTTAGTCCGCGACCCTGGACGACCAGAAGGCTTTCCGGTTCTTGTGTTTCTCCAGCTTCAAGCTCTTCACACGAAGGATTCTGCCCGACAGTTTAGTCGTTTTCTGGAATTTACAGTATCTCTTAGCTTCTCACTTTTGGAAGCCAGGTGCAACCATCTGGTTGTCTGGTTTGACGCAAAAAATCAGAGTCTGGTGCGCTATCCTGTGCGGACAGAGGAGGAGCATACTTTGTGTATTTATGCCCTGCTTCATGAAACTTTATATGAAGACAAAAAAGATTTATACGACTTTTATGCCGAAGAATATCCCTGTGATACTTACTGTACCCGCCTTCTTTTGTGTACCGATTTAACCCTTGGCTTTGACGCCCAAAGCCCTTGTCCCTTTACAAATGACATGACTATTCCTGTATAAAAAGGGAGGATGCCTCATGAGAAAAGAAAAAACACCCCTGGTTTCCATACAGTCTAAAACAGCACAACCTGCCACTGCCTGGCAACATGCAGTTTTGTTTTTATGCCGCTTTATTCTGTACGCTTCTGCTTCTTTGGGCTTTCTGCTTTCTTTCTTATTAATCCTCTCCAAGCCCTGGGATGCAGAAGCTTTTGCTCCATGGCTTCTTGTATTCTCACTCTTTTTTACCATAGTGCAAAGTATTCCCAAACCAAAATATCAAAGAATGCTTTTGCTTGGCTTCTGTATTTTGGAAGTTTTTCTTCTCTGCCTGAAACGTGAAAATTTCCTTCTGGAAACCCGGGCTTTTCTTGGAAATCTGAATCATATTTTAGAGGATGGCTATGGGATATCCTTATTTCCATCCTATGTTTTAAAAGGAGATGACTACCATCTGTTCCTGCCTGCAGCTACAGGTGTATTTTTGCTGCTTTTCTACCTTGCTGCTACAGGAAAAAAGACCTTTTTCCTTCTTCTTTTGCTGCTTCTTCCTCCATCCCTGGATTTTTTCCTTAACGTCAGTCCCACTTTTGTTTCCCTTGGTTGTTTTCTGACTGCCTTCTTGTTTTGGAATGTTTTAAAGCAAAACCAGTCTCCCGGAATTTCTGCGCTGGCAGTTCCCTGCTGCACACTTTTTCTCTATTTTTTGTGCGCCCAGATATTGGTTCCAACAGTTTCACAGAATCTCTTCCAGTGGAGAAAGCCTCTTTATACAAAGGTAAATGAACTCTGTACAGCCTTGTTTGAACCATCTTCTGCTTCTGATACTTCTGCCTCTTCACGCACAAAAGAACAGGTACGTTCCAGGGAATCTCTCAGCAATACCGCTCCTGTTCATAACAATGAAACGATGTTCTACTTTTCCTCAGATTCCCGTCCCTCAGAGTCCATTTATTTAAGAGGGTTCGTGGGAAAAACTTATACAGGTTCCCAGTGGAAATCTTGCGAAGACCAACTCCTGGAGGATTTCCTGCGCTCTAATAAACGTGATTCTCAAGACAATATTTCATTATTACACAACATTCCCTTTGATGTTGTAAAAAAGCAGAACAGCAGCCTTTATGAAATGACGCTTTCTCCTGCTTTTTCTGCCTCTTACAGTTATCTTCCCTGGGGTGTGCAGATTCCTGATAACCTTGAAACCGGAGAATCTAATGAGTTAAAAAAGCCTTTTTCGAAATCCGTAAGCTTCTCTGGCATTCCCCTTGCCTTATCTGATGCCCAAATCCTGGAATCCCCTGCTCTTTCTTCGCGAAAGGCTGCAATAGAGAAGCTATACCGCTCTTATGTAACAAAGCATTATCTGGAGGTTCCAAAAAACAGGCTTTCTGCCCTCTCAGAAGAAATCCAGAAGCTTCCAGTGTTCCAATCCATGCTGGAACAACCCTCTGTTTCTCAGATTCAGGATGCAGCCCGGGAAATCCAGACTTTTCTCTGGGAGCATGCTTCTTACAGCCTGAATTTAGAACCTCTTCCCTTTGGCAATGAGTTTGTGGAGGATTTTCTGTTTCGCCAGCACCAGGGATTCTGTATTCATTTCGCTACTGCAGGTACTCTTTTATTCCGTATGTATGGAATTCCTGCCCGTTATGTCAGTGGTTATGTCATTCACCCACAGGATTTGCAGGCAACGGACAGTGGTTCCTATACCTGTCAGATTACAGATGCTTCCGCCCATGCCTGGACGGAAATCTATGTTGGAAAAGGTGGATGGATTCCTGTGGAAGTGACCCCTGCTGCTTCTGATACAGCAGCTTCCATTCCCCAGAATCAGGAAGAGGATTCTCAAAACCAGGTTCAGCCACCAAAACCAGTAGAAAAAAAAACCGAAGTTTCCCCTGAAACACCTGAAAAAAATCCCGAAAAGGGGGATGCCACTCTCTCCCAAAAAGAAGAAAGCAAAGGGCAAAAAACACCTTCTATTGTAACAGCCCTTTTGTCCATACTGCGCCTCTTGTTCCTCCTTTTTGTAGCAGTGACACTGCTTTTTGCAGCACTTCTTCTTTGGCGCACCCTTTGTTTTCGGAAGCATCTTGGCTACTTTGCAGTTTCTTCTTATGATTGTTTTCAAACTGTTTTCAGAAGCCTCTTAAAGCTCTGGGAACGTCTCTATAGCTTCTCTTCTGAGGGACTGTCAGACCAGGAACTTTTCCGCATATTTACAGAAAAACTTCCGGAAAAAGAGCAAAAAATCTTTCTGGAATTCTACCAGATGGCGGAAGGCTTCACCTTTGGACAGGCGAAACCGGAGAGGAAACAACTGCGGGATTTGCGGACGGTTTATGGGATTTACAGAAAAAAACTGCTGAAAAACAGCAGTCCTTTCAGGCGGTTTTATATTTGTTATATATTAGGATGGTAACTGTCCCAGAATACCAGTCACAATCTTTGCGCATTGTCTGGAAGCAGCCTCACAGTTCTTTTCAAAATTTTCTGCCCCTTTATGATCTGCTGTATCGGTAATGGTTCTTACGCTTAAAAAGGGAATCTCATTGACATAGCATACATGGGCTGCGCTGGCGGTTTCCATATCTACAGAAAGGGGCGCACAGGCTGCATTAATTTCTGCCCTTTTATCATCCTCAATAAACTGTTCCCCTGTTACCATTCTGCCAAAAAGCATGGGAAAAGAGGTCTGGCGGCTATATTGTCTGGCGGCCAGAAGAAGGTTCTTATCTGCACAAAAATAATTCTCTTTCAGCCATGGATGAAATTCTGTCAGGATATCCTCCGCCACATCATGATACATCATCTGCCGGGATACCACAGTATCAAATAATTGTACGCCTTCATCCATTCCCCCTGCTGTTCCCGCATTTATCATGTGTGTCACCTGAAATTCATCAATTAAAATCTGCGCCGCAATGGCTGCGTTTACTTTGCAGACACCACTATACACAGCAACTACAGGATGCTCACCTATACTGCCTTTGTAAAACTTCAGCATCGCTTTTTCTACGGTTTTCTCTACTTCTATGTAATCCAGAAATGGTTCCAGTTCTGTATCGCTGGCACATAAAATCCCTATGTTTGTCATGTTTACCATCCGCCTTTCCTCTTTAATCTAATAATCTCTCCAGCAGTTGTTTGCGGTTATTAATATATAGCTCCGTAATCTGATAGCTGCTTGTCTCCTCATAGGAGCAGGCATGCAGCTTCCCTTCATCAAAGGTCAAAATTTCCGCTCCCGGCATCCCCAGCAAAATCGGGGAATGAGTCACGATAAAAAATTGTGCGCCTGCTTTTGCACATTCGTGAATATTTATTAAAAGTGTCAGTTGTCTCTGGGGTGACAAAGCTGCCTCCGGCTCATCCAGCAAATACAGCCCATGAGGACGAAACTGATTTTGAGCCAGAGTCAGAAAACTTTCTCCATGAGACTTTTCATGATATTTTTGAGACGGATGGTCTTCATCCGCATAATCCATCTCCTTGGTTGCCACATTATAAAAGCTCTCTGCTCTCAGAAAATATCCCAATCCAGGTCGATTATAACCTCGCACAATCCGAATAGCCTCACAGAGCTCTGAATGGGAATCAAACGTAGAAAAGTGATAATTTCTGCTTCCCCCTTCCGGATTAAATCCAGCCGCTATGGCAATGGCTTCCAGCAAAGTGGACTTGCCGCTGCCATTCTCCCCCACAAAAAAAGTGATGGGACTGGTAAATTCCAGACTTTTCAAATCATGTAAAGCCTCGATTTCCCTCAGATAACTATAGGGGGCAATCCTGTTCCAGTCAATGGAAAGCCCTTTGATAAATTGCGTATTCATGGCTCACCTCCGGTTTCTTTTATAGACATTTTATATGAAATTTATTATACGGAAAAACAATTCCCTGAACAAGAACTTTTCCTCTTGATTTTCTTTGTGTTGCTACAAAATCATATCTTTGTTAAAATAAAGATACTACGTAAAAACAAGGCTGAGGTGATAGATATGATCTTAACAGAATATGACGAAAATGAATTTCGGGAATTCTTAAAAGAAGATTCCTGGAAAAAAGGACACGAAGCAGGAATGAAAGACGGTATCAAAACTGGCATTCGTGAGATAATCCGTACCTTCTCAGAGCTGCAGCTTCCCAAAGAACAGCTTCTGGAAAAATTAATGAACAGTTTTTCTCTTTCTGCAAAAGAGGCAGAAGAATATATAGAAAAATACAGTAATTTTTAAGTGTATTGGAACTCCATGGCAGCATGGAGTTCCAATACTAAAGTAATCTTAAAAGCTCCAGGGGACTCTCTAGCTGCCGAAACTCTGCCTTTCTCTGGGATACATACCAAACTGCCTGCACTGCCTTCATTCCTATTTTTTCTGCTGCTTCCAGTTCAAAACTTCCACCATCTCCTACATACAAACATTCCTGTGGAAACACTTGCAGTCTTTCCAGACATCTCTGAAAAATTTCCAAGTCTGGTTTCTGTAATCCCTCATCATAGGACAGAAGCGGAACATCAAAATATGGATATAAAATACTCTTTTTAATAACCTTTGCCTCTTCGGAAAAACAATTGCTGATTAATCCAATCTGAATTTTCCTTTCCTTCAACGCATTCAGCAGTGGTATAATTTCCTTGTGTAAATGGCAAAATAATTCTTCCTTTGTATGAATACGTTTAGCAGCTATATATCTTAATTTTTCTTCTGAATAGCTGTTATTTTCTTTCAAAATCCGCTCTAATACTTCTTCAAAAGAAAGCTTTCCAATGGTTCTTTTGGTTTCGGTTTCTCTCCATATTTTTCTGAAGTTTTCTTCTGAAATCCCTGCATCTTTCGCCATCTCCGCGCTAAAATATAAAGGACATTCATAATGAGTAATCAGGGTCTCATACATATCAAAAATCACTGCTTTTATCAATGTTTTCCTCCTCTGCAAGTCCATCACAACTGCACTTTCTCAAATCTATATTTCTGTCTGATATCCGGATATTTTTCCCTGTCTACTTCACTCATAAACATAGACAAAGGTCTGGCAGAAACTTTAAATGGTGTATAGAGTGCCTGATAAATTACCAGATGTTCTCCTGTTTCTGTATGTTGTGCAAATGCCAGTATCTTATAGAGATATTCTGAAGTTTTTTCTGAAACCCACTCTCTTTTAAAATGCTGTACAATATCTCCTTCCTGAATATCTCTGGTGGAAATCTCTTCCTTGCTCTCCGGTTCTGTATTAAGTTCCACGTATTCTTCTTTATCCAGAGATACCGGCACTCCTGTTTTTCCTACAATATGAACGCCGCCATACCAGGTTCCGGTTGTTTCAAAAATGTCTCCTACCTCATATTCTGTCGAATATTCATCATTCTTTTTCATAATTCTGATTTTTCCCATTGCTTCCTCCTTATGCGCTTAAACTCACTGCTTTTCTCTATTCCCTGTAATCTGTCCTGACAAATGGTTTTTCAATCCTGGTTTCCACTAATTTTCCATATTTTTTCGGATGGCGGTATGCATTTCCATGAACCTCTGTTTCCCGGTATTTCCGCAACTGCTGTAAATCCAGCTCTGCAAGATAAATCCCTTCTTCTTCACCTGCCTGCAAAATACAGGTGTCCCTGGATCCTTCTAATTCCGGTAAGTAAACTACTCCATCCAAAACACTGGAGCCCCCATTGCAGTCCGGCACTGTCTCCGGATAATTGCAGGTAGCAATGGCTGTCATGTTCTCAAAGGCTCTGCCCCGAAGCTGGGAGAGACGGTTGATTTCCATAGGGCAGGCATTGGGAACCAGGATTAATTCTGCTCCTTTTAACATAAGAATTCTCGCGCTTTCCGGAAACTCTCTGTCATAACAAATCATGGCTCCCACCTGCACTTCACCTGCTGCTGTATCTAGTGTTGTGACATAAAAATCCTCTCCCGGTGTAAGATTTGCCTCCACTGAAAAATCGCAGGTATGCACCTTCGCATATACTAATTTTTTCACTCCATATCGGTCAAATAAAACCAGTGAATTACGGGGAAAAGGTTCAAATTTCTCCAGCAAAGTAATTCCGATTGCAAGACCCAATTCCTTTGCCAGACTACCAAAAGCATTCACAAAATCACTCTCAACAGGAATGGCTTCTGCCTGCCATTCTTTTGCCGGTCTGTCATAAATCCGGTAACCATTGCTCCACATTTCCGGAAACAGAGCAATGTCCGCTCCCATTTCTTTTGCTTTTTTACAAGCCTCAATCCCCTTTTCCCGATTCTCATCAATCGTCTTACCAGGCGCGACTTGCAGCAACGCAATCTTTAATATACTCATATATCTTTCTCCCATAAACCTTTTTTTACATGCAATCATTATACCACCCACTCCCTTTCCTCTCAATGAAAAAAACAGAGCCACCTCAGTAATTGCTTCTGTCAAATACTGGATGGCTCTGTCTTTTACTTATTTTTAAATTGCCTCTGCTTTTTCAAACTGGCTGTTATAGAGGTTTGCATAGAAGCCGCCTTCTGCCAGCAGGGAATCGTGAGTTCCCTGTTCAATAATATCTCCGTCTTTCATAACCAGAATCAAATCTGCATCACGAATGGTAGAAAGTCTGTGTGCAATGACAAAGCTGGTTCTTCCACGCATGAGATTATCCATAGCGCCCTGAATCTGCTCTTCTGTTCTGGTATCTACCGAAGAAGTTGCTTCGTCTAAAATCAGAATCTTATTATCTGCCAGAATCGCTCTTGCAATAGTAAGAAGCTGCTTCTGTCCCTGGGAAATGTTGCTGGTTTCCTCATTAAGCATCATTTGGTAGCCTCCCGGCTGGGACATAATGAAATGATGAGCATGGGCTGCTTTTGCCGCTGCTATAACTTCCTCGTCTGTTGCATCCAGTCTTCCGTAACGGATATTTTCCATAATGGTTCCATGGAACAGCCAGGTATCCTGAAGCACCATTCCAAACATTTCACGAAGCTGGCTTCTGTTAAAGTCCTTTACATTGTGACCGTCTATGAGAATTTCCCCTGAATTTACATCATAGAACCGCATCAACAGTTTAATCATGGTAGTTTTTCCGGCTCCTGTGGGACCTACAATGGCTACCTTCTGTCCAGCCTTTACCACACCGCTGAAATCGTGGATAATCAGACGGTCTGGATTATATCCAAAGGCCACATGGCGCGCTTCCACATTTCCCTGAATCTCCCTGATGTCCACCGGATGCTCTGCTATCTGATCTTCTTCTTCCTCATCCAAAAATTCAAACACACGCTCTGCAGCAGCGGCAGAAGACTGGAGAAGGTTCGTAACCTGAGCAATCTGCTGGATAGGCTGGGTAAAGTTTCTGATATACTGGAAAAACGCCTGGATATCACCCACTGCAACTTTTCCTTTAATCACCATAACACCGCCAAGAAGGGCGACCATAACATAACCCAGATTTCCCACAAACTGCATAATAGGCATCATCATGCCAGAGAAAAACTGTGAACGCCATGCAGAAGTATAAAGCTTTTCGTTGGTTGCTTCAAATTCTTTTACTACGTCTTCCTCTTTGTTAAAGGCTTTTACCACATTCTGTCCACTGTAGATTTCCTCAATCTGACCGTTTACTTCCCCCAGATATTTCTGTTGCGCCTGGAAATATTTCTGGGAGCGTTTCATAACCCTGGAAATAATCAGCATGGAAATCGGCAGAATCAGAACAGCCGCCAGAGTCATCCATACATTAATGGAAAGCATCATAAGAAAGACACCAATCAACATGGTCACAGAAGTAATCAACTGTGTAAAACTCTGGTTAATACTGGTTTGCAGGGTATCCACATCATTAGTAATCCTGGACAAAATCTCTCCATGTGTTCTGCTTTCAAAATATTTCATGGGCAGGCGGTTAATCTTTTTGGAAATATCCTTTCTCAGACTATACGTCACCTGATTTGAAATACCGGTCATAATCCAGCCCTGAATAAAGGAAAAGGCAGAGCTTACCAGATAAAGTCCCAGAGTCCACAGCAGAATTTCACCGATTTTTCCGAAATTAATTCCGCTGCCTCCACTGATTTTTGACACCAGACCATTAAAAAGTTCTGTGGTCGCTTTTCCTAAAATCTTTGGTCCGATAATATTAAATATAGTACTGCCAACTGCAAAAATCATCATGATTCCAAGCTGGATACGATAACGTTTCATATACTGAAACAACCGTTTCATAGCACTTTTAAAATCCTTGGCCTTTTCACCGGACATTCCATGTCCATGGCCATGACCCATTGGTCCTCTTGCTTTACTCATTGGCTAATTCCTCCTCTGATAGCTGTGACATGGCAATCTGACGGTAAACCTCACAGGAATTCAAAAGCTCTCTGTGCGTTCCCTGTCCAACCACACGTCCCTCATCCAGAACCAGAATCTTATCTGCATGGAGAATGGTACTGATTCTCTGAGCAACAATCAATGTAGTAGCATCTTTGGTTTCCTGTTTCAATGCCCGGCGCAAAACTACATCTGTCTTATAATCCAGAGCGGAAAAACTATCGTCAAAAATATAGATTTCCGGCTCTTTGGCAATGGCTCTTGCAATGGAAAGCCGCTGTTTCTGTCCGCCGGAAACATTGGTTCCTCCCTGGGCAATAGCAGAATCTACACCCTCTTCTTTTTCTTCAATAAATTCCCATGCCTGAGCAATCTTGGCAGCCTTTTTCACTTCTGCCTCTGTTGCTTCCTCTTTTCCGTAGCGAATATTAGAATCAATGGTACCTGAGAACAGCACTGCCTTCTGGGGCACATAACCAATCCGTTCCCGCAAATCATGGAGTTTCAGATTTCTGATATCCACTCCATCTACCAGAATACGTCCCTCTGTCACGTCAAAGAAACGTGGAATCAGATTTACCAGGGTACTCTTGCCGCTTCCTGTACTTCCAATAAAGGCTACGGTTTCCCCTTTTCTGGCAGTAAAGTCAATGTCATGCAGCGTTTTTTCATCCGCTCCCGGATAAGCAAAGCTTACATGGTCAAACACAATCTGTCCTTTCTTATCTTCCTGCACAGACTGTACTTCCTGGCTGTCCTGAATACTTACCTGGGTTTCCATCACCTCATTAATACGTTTTGCCGCCACATTGGCTCTTGGAATCATAATAGACATCATGGTAATCATTAAAAATGCCATAATAATCTGCATTGCATACTGCATAAATGCCATCATATTTCCCACCTGCATGGAACCTTCATTTACTGCATGGGCTCCGTTCCACACAATAAGAACCGTAACGCCATTCATCAACAGCATCATAACCGGCATCATAAAGGTCATACAACGGTTTACAAAAAGATTGGTTTTGGTAAGTCTGGCATTGGCTTCTTCAAAACGCTCTTCCTCATGTTTCTCCCTGCTAAATGCCCGTACAACCGGCACACCGGTAAGAATCTCCCTGGAAACCAGGTTTAATTCATCAATTAAAAACTGCAGCCTGGTAAATTTCGGCATGGCAATCCGAAACAGCAGTACCACAAACAGCGTGATTACCACTACCGCCAGGGCCAGAATCCAGGTCATGGACGCATCGGTCTGGAACACCTTATAAACGCCGCCGATTCCCAGAATTGGCGCATACAGAACAATACGGAACAAAAGAGTAAACAGCATCTGTACCTGCTGTACGTCATTAGTGCTTCTGGTAATCAAAGACGCTGTGGAAAACTGGTTCAGTTCCCTGCCCGAAAAAGAAATCACCTTTCTGTAAATACTGTTTCTCAGATTCCGTCCCAGCACTGCCGCTACTCTTGCTGACAGGAAGGTCACTGCAATGGCTGCTGCCATAGCCAGAAAGGCCAGCCCAAGCATTTTTACGCCGCTCATGAGGATATACTCCATTTGCAACTTATCCATATCAATATCCTGAGCCTCATACTCCTGCTCCACAAAAAGCACTGCGCTCTGGGTTACAATGGAATCCGGCATTTCTTCCAGTTTCTTTTTCATTTCCTCTGTCATGGTCTGTAGCTGTTCCTTTGGCATACTCTGAAAAACCTGGAACAAATCTGCTTCCTTGGGAAGTTCCATCTGCTCTTTGATTTTCTTTGTTTCTTCTGATTCTTCATCCGAAAGCCCTGTCACAACCAGCTCCGGGATTCCCAAAATCTGATTCAGTTCTTGCCGTTCTTCCTCCGTCACAGACTGAAGCTCATAAATTCCATCCTTATTCTTGTAAGCATCCAGCACTTCTTCTGCTTCTTCCTGTTCCAGAAAAAGCAATAATTTATCCATGGATTCCTCTCTTATGGTTTCCGGCACTCCATCTTCCACACCTTTTTGCTGGATTCCCACATTAATAATCTTAGATGTATAATCCGGCAAAGACAGGTCACAAAATGCCTGAACAAACAAGAGCGCCACAATCATCACAATATAATACCAACGCTCTTTCATATAATGAAACATTTTAAACATCTGTTTTCTCCTTTCCTGTTTCTTCTTTTTTCTCTGTCAGGTTCTCTATCATCTGGTCAAAGAAACGTTTCATTAAGCACTGCTCACCTTCTGTAAATCCCTGAAATACCAGGGCTTCCTTTTCCTCCACACATTTCTTCACATTACAGATTACTGCTTTCCCCTGAGTTGTGAGATAAATCCTGCATCTTCTCAGGTCCTTTTCATCCTCCTGACGCTCTACCAGTCCGGATTTTTCTAACCGCTTCACAGATACTGCTACTGTAGGCGCACTGATACCCAGTTCCTCTGAAATTTCCCGCTGGCTGAGTCCCTCATGGTCACTTAAAAGAATCATGAAGGGAACCTGTTTTGGATGAATCCCGATTTTTTTCAATTCATGAAAAGTTTCTCTGAAATACAAATGAGTAAGCTGCACCAATCGTCTTCGCAAGCTGTCATCCTTATTTCCGATTTGCATCTTCGCTACTCCTTTCTTTTCATTAGTCGATTAACATATATTATGTCCATTCTGTAAAAAAATCAAGTTAAACTTCCATATTTTACATTTTTTTTAGAAATATCTCACAAAAATATAATTAGTCGGCTAATGATATCTTTTCCCACTTGAACCGGACCTTTTCTGCTGTTATAATATTTTCATACTTTAAATCGAAAAGGTGGAAAATTTTATGAATCTTGTTTTAATCGGATTTATGGGAACCGGAAAAAGCACAGTGGCAGCTTCCTTAAGCCGCCAGTATCATATGGAAATCGTAGAAATGGATGAAGTTCTTGCCAGACAGGAGGGCATGTCCATCCCGGAAATTTTTCAGGTACATGGTGAATCTTATTTTCGCAGACTGGAAACAGAGCTTTTAAGGAACCTGCAGAATTGCCAGAACAAAATCATTTCCTGTGGGGGCGGCGCTGCCCTGAGAGAAGAAAATGTAACAGAAATGAAAAAGAACGGTAAGGTTGTCCTGTTAACCGCCAGCCCTGAGACCATCCTTGACCGGACAAAAACAGACACCTCCCGTCCTCTTTTAAAAGATCGCAAAACGCCGGAAAGCATTGCCAGTCTTATGCAGCAGCGACAGGAAAAATACCTGGCTGCCGCTGATATTGTTATCTCCACAGACCGCAAGTCTGTGGCTGAAATCTGTGAGGAAATTGCAAAAGAACTACAACTTTCTTGAAAGAGCAGGCCAGATAACCCAAAGCATGGTTACAAAGCAGGCAGTTCCTCCAATAAAATTGGAAACAGGTTCTGCTAAGAATACTCCGGTTGCCCCAAGGCCTGCCACCTTTGGCAGCCACAATGTCAGTGGAATCACAATCACAGCTTTCCGAAG
Source organism: uncultured Bacillota bacterium (assembly GCA_958352855.1). GTDB lineage: Bacteria > Bacillota > Clostridia > Lachnospirales > Lachnospiraceae > Blautia. The sequence goes on along the minus strand of CATWQE010000005.1, from coordinate 61,831 downwards.
CAGGGAGAAGAAAATGGCCTGCTTTGCTTTTCCAAGCCCGGTAAAGACACTCTGTCCTGCAAACTGCAAAGACATGAAGCAAAAGCCAAAGAAATAAATCCGCATGGCTGGTACACCAAGCTCCATAAGCTCTTCTCCTCCATTGAACAGGCGGATAAATACCTGGGGAATTAACAGGGTAATCCCCCAGGCAATGGTGGTGTATACCATACAAATCACAGACATAATCTTAATCCCTGATTTCACCCTTGCATATTCCCCGGCTCCGTAATTAAAGCCTAAAATCGGCTGTGTTCCCTGGGTCAGCCCACTGGCCGGAACACTTAGCACCTCTCTTACCGAATTCACAATGGTCATAATTCCCACATACACATCCCCGCCATAGGATTGAAGGGTTACATTACAAACCACCTGGACGCCACAGTTGGTTGCCGCCATAATAAATCCCGAAAGTCCCAGGCTTAAAATCTCTCCCATACAGGGAAAATCCGGCTTCATAGAAGATATCCGAAGGTGAAGCAAGGTCTTCTTTCCTGTGAGAAACCCCACCACCCAAAAAGCTGATACCATCTGGGAAAGGACCGTTGCAACGGCAGCCCCTTTCACACCCATATGAAATACAAAAATAAACACCGGGTCCAGAATCAGGTTCAAAACTGCTCCAATGAGTACCGTAAGCATTCCCATTTTGGCAAATCCCTGACAATTAATAAATCCATTCATAGAAAGACTAATCATAACAAACACTGTACCCAAAAGATAAATGCTGATATAGTCATTGGCATAGCCAAAGGTTGCAGGACTGGCTCCCAGGGCATATAACAGAGGCTCCTTCACCAAAAGTCCCATTCCAAGAAGCGCCACCCCCATAACCAGAGTCATAAGGAAGGAATTTCCCATAATGTGCTCTGCTCTCTTCTCGTCTCCTTTTCCTCTGGCAATGGAACAAAGGGGCGCTCCTCCTGTTCCCACCAGTAATGAAAACGCGGTAATACCTGTAATGATAGGGAAGGCAACTCCCACTCCTGTAAGAGCTGCTGACTCTGCTCCCGGAATTCTTCCAATGTACATTCTGTCCACAATATTATATAAAACATTAATAAACTGCGCCACAATCAGAGGAAGGGACAGCCGGAGAATGTTCCCCAGCATACTTCCCCTGGAAAAATCATGCTGCTCTTCTTTCATTTTTCTTCTTCCTGTTCCTTACTTCCATGAATTTTCGCAAAATATTCCTGTATGTTCTTCTCATAACCATTTTCTGTTGGCCGATAGAATACCCTGTCTGCAAGCTCTGAGGGCAGATACTGCTGCTTCACATAATGGTTTGGATAATCATGAGCATACTGATAACCAATACCATGTCCCAGCTTCCCGGCTCCTTTATAATGAGAATCCTGAAGATGTACCGGCACTGTGGTTTTGGTACTTCTTACCGCTTCCAGAGCTTCATCCACAGCCAGGTAAGCAGCGTTGCTCTTTGGCGCGCTGGCTACATAGGTCACTGCCTGAGCCAGCGGAATCCGCGCCTCCGGCATGCCAAGCCGCTCCACTGCCTGGGCTGCCGCCACTGCCACCTGCAATGCCTGAGGGTCTGCATTTCCCACATCCTCTGCGGCACAAATCATAATCCTTCGGGCAATAAATTTAATATCTTCCCCTGCATAAAGCATCTTTGCCAGATAAAACACCGCTGCATCCGGGTCTGACCCTCTCATACTCTTAATAAAAGCAGAAATGGTATCATAGTGATTATCCCCAGTCTTGTCGTACCGCACCACCCGCTTCTGAATACACTGGGAAGCAGTCTCCAAATCAATATGAATCTTCCCGTCCGGGCTTTTCTCTGTAGTAAGAATCCCAAGCTCCAGAGCATTTAGGGCAGCCCTGGCATCCCCGCCGGAAATATCCGCCAGAAAATCCCTGGCATCTTCATGAAGTACTGCCTGATAGCTTCCCATTCCTTTTTCCACATCTGTCACCGCCCGGTCCAGTAATTTGCAGATATCCTCTTTTCCAAGAGGCTTTAACTCAAACACAATAGACCTGGAAATCAAAGCCCCATTTACCTCAAAATAGGGGTTCTCTGTGGTGGCTCCAATAAGAATCAAAGTTCCATCCTCCACAAAAGGAAGCAGATAATCCTGCTGTCCCTTATTAAAACGGTGAATCTCGTCAATAAATAAAATGGTTTTCTTTCCATACATGCCAAGATATTCCTGGGCCTCTTTTACCACTTCTTCCATATCCTTTTTCCCTGCAACCGTTGCATTTAACTGTTTAAATCTGGCGCTGGTGGTATTGGCAATGACCTTTGCCAGAGTGGTCTTCCCGGTTCCCGGAGGGCCATAGAAAATCACGCTTCCCAGTTTATCCGCCTTAATGGCACGATAAAGCAATTTATCCTTTCCAATAATGTGCTGCTGCCCTGCCACCTCTTCCAGGGTTACAGGACGCATTCTGGAGGCCAGCGGCGACTCATTCTCCAGGGTCTGTTCTTTCATATAATCAAATAAATCCATATGTATCTCCTATTCCAGCAGCAATTTATCCACTGTGACAAATTCATACCCCCGTTCCTTCAGAATATCCACAATCTGAAGCGCTGCTTCTACGGAGGTTTTATAAACATCATGCATTAAAATAATATCATCTTCTTCCACATCTTTCACTACCCTTTTTATAATTTTTTCCGTATTTTCTGTGGTCCAGTCCAGAGAATCAATATTCCAGGACACTGGAATCATAGTCATATCTAAATCCAGATTTTTCCTCCATTCCCCAAAAGGCGGGCGGACAAAGGCAGTGCAGATGCCGGCGCTTTCATAAATCTTATTCCCGGTCTTTTGGATTTCCTGTTCTGCTTCTTTTCGGGAAAGCTCCTTTAAATTCACATGATGATAAGTATGGTTGCCAATGAGATGCCCCTCCTTTTGCATTCTCTGCACCAGTTCTTCATTGCCTTCAATATTCTTTCCTATGAGAAAAAAGGTAGCGCAGATTCCCCTCTCCTTCAATCCATCCAGCAGCATTTCTGTATACACCATGTGCGGGCCATCATCAAAAGTCAGAGCTACCCTGGGATGCTCCTTGTGGGACAATTCCCCCACTGTTTCAACTGCCCGTTCCATTCCCTTTCCCTGAAAAAACATCCCTGCAAGGGCAATGATGACTCCCAATATCAAAATTCCTTTTTTCATTTTGCGCCTCGTTTTCTTCGTTGATTCTATCATATGAATCTTGACACATGGATATTGTCATTTTACAATGGGAAAGATAAAAAGATTGATTTCATAAGGAGATTTTATGACACAGAGAAAAAAATTTATTGGCATCTGCTGTTTTCTGGGCGTAATCGTGCTTCTGGTATTTGCAGCCCTGTATGAGAAAAAAGAAAAAAAGCAGGAGCCACTTTCTTCTACTGCTTTTAAATTAAATACCGTAGTTACCCTGACCCTGTATGATTCCACAGACGAAAAACTCCTTCAGGAAGCGATGAACCTGTGTGATGATTATGAACAGCTTTTCAGCCGCACCTTAAAAACCAGTGAGCTTTATCAGCTTAATCATGGCACCCTTCCCCTACAGAATCATGCCTACACCGTCTCTTCGGAAACCGCAGAACTTATTTCCAAAGGGCTGGAATACGGTAAGCTTTCTAAAGGCGCCTTTGACATTACCATAGGCCCTGTATCCTCTCTGTGGGATTTCACTTCTGAGCAGAAAAAAGTACCCTCAAAAGAGGAACTGGACGCAGCCCTTCCCCTGGTAAACTACCAGGATGTACAGGTTTCCAAAGAAGAGATTACCTTTGCCAAAGAAGGCATGATGCTGGATCTTGGCGCCATTGCCAAGGGCTATATTGCTGACAGAATCAAAGACTTTCTTCTGGAACATGGAGTAAAAAGCGCCACTATTAACCTGGGGGGAAACGTGCTTTGCGTGGGAAATAAACCAGATGGCAGTCCCTTTCGCATTGGTATCCAGAAGCCCTTTGCTGACCGCAGCGAAACCATTGCAGTCATGGATATTACGGATAAATCTGTAGTCTCTTCCGGGATTTATGAGCGGTATTTTGAGCAGGACGGAACCTTTTATCACCATATTTTAAATCCTGATACCGGGATGCCCTATGACAATCACTTAGTCTCTGTTACCATTATTTCAGACAAATCTGTGGATGGAGACGGGCTTTCTACCTCCTGTTTTGCCCTGGGACTTGAGAAAGGGATGGAGCTGGTAAACAGTCTGCCTGATGTCCAGGCTGTGTTTATTACGGATGATTATAAGATGCATTATAGCGATGGGTTTGAAGAAGAGATTGAGATGCAGGCAGTTTCTGATTCATAGTATCCATGAGTTGCATTTCTTTGATTTTATAGGATTATTTGTTTCCTCATATTACAAAAGACTGTTGTATCAACACCTATCTTGATAGTTGTTTCATACAACAGTCCTTTAATATCTATGCCTTCACTGTACCTTCTGAAGACGGAATCAGACTTACCAGGAAGTAAGCGATTGCAGAAGGAATAATTGGGAACAGGCTGGCTGGAATAATATTTCCAAGTGGAAATACCACGCCTGGAATCCAACTAATCAAGACGGTCAGAACACCTACAATAGAGGATGCTACTGCACTTCTTGCATTTCCCTTTTTCCATACAATCCCTCCTACAAACGGAACAAAACATGCCGCTGCCAGGAAAGAATATACAGAATTTAATAATCCCAAAATGCTGCTTGCAGACAGTGCCAAAGCTGTAGAGGTAAACATAAATCCAATGTTTACTACCAGGGTAATTTTCTTTAACTGTGCTTCTGATGGGTTCTTCTTTAATGCTCCCTGCCAGATATCTCTTGTAAGAACCGTTGACATGGTAATCAAACCGCAGTCAATAGTAGACATAACGGCTGCCAGAACTGCTGCAATAATTAAAGCACACACAATTGCCGGAAGTTCATTTAAAATCACATCAAAAAATGCACTGTTTCCACTGGCTCCATATTTATACGCACCATAAGAACCAATGAATGCCGGCATTAATGCCAGAGGAATCATAACCAGACAGGAAAGATAACAGGCAATACGTGAAATCTTTGCACTTTTCGCTGAATTGACACGCTGATAGGTAGGCTGGTCTGTTACCATTCCAAATAACAGAGGAAGCATCATACCTGCAAAACCTGCTACTGAAAGTCCACTCATATCCAGTGAAGAGCTTGCAATAGTTCCTGCTTCAATAGCAGCACTCATATCCCCTACTGCACCTCTTGCGAAAAGAACAACCGTAGTAGCTACAAGACCAACAAGGATGACTCCTGTCTGAACCACAGAGGTTGCAAATGCTCCCCAAAGTCCGGAAAGCTGAGAATACAGCAATACAACTACAGCAATGGCAATGGCACCTACATTTCCCGGAAGGTCCAGAGCTTCAAATAAAGCTTTACCTGCCATAATCTGTCCTGCAATCAATCCAATGGAAGAGATTGCAGTACTTAAATCATAAATTGTTCCTGGTATTTCATTGTGATAGCGTTCTCTGGTATAGTCTGCCATAGACATATAACCATGATTGTAAATGAAATTATTCAAAAACAGGGCAACCATAACTGTGGACAACGCACAGGCAATACCATAAGCAGAACCTGCCAGACCGGATAGAGAACCTTCAGCAGCACCTCCTACTACAAATCCATTTCCAATCTGCCCTCCAATAGCGCCTCCCATTAAAAGCAGTACGCCAGCAGAACGTCCCATACTTAAATATCCCTCAAAGTTACTTGCCTTACTTCGCCCCATCCATCCAATGACCACCATTGCAGCAAAATAAAGTACCAATACAACGATAATTGTTGGAATCATTCCATTACTCATAAAAATCTCCCTTCCCACCATGCCCTACTGTCAACATGGTTCTTTTATTTTTTCTCCGGCATAGAAAAAAGTTTGATTGAATTATACTCTGCTAAAGCAAGAAAGTAATTCTATAATATTGATGTATTATTTAAAAATTTTAATATATTGTATGCTTTTACCATTTTTGATAGAATAGAATTAAAATAATTTCAGCAAAAGAGAAAGGACTGACCAGTATTATGAAAGATAACGAAAAAGTTTTAACATATAAAGACCTGGATTATTGGAAAGATTATATTACAATGCACAATGTACTGGCTTGCGAACTTTCCTATAGTCTGATTTACAATAATATACGTCCTGAAAAAGTAAAAGAAGCTCTGGCAACCGTTAATCTGGATACACTGCCAAATCGTTTCTTTTTAATTCAGGTGGATGATTATTATAATTACAGCAGCAAAATGCAGATAACTCAGGAATTTTATCAAAAAACTCTCCTTATCAATCTGTTAAGAGGACGTATGCAAGAGTTGGGCTTAAAAGGATTTATGGCAAATCTGGTAGGTATTGACAAACTAATCTGCTTTTTATGCTGTGAAAAAGAAGAAAAAAACGATATCCGCAATTATCTCTCAAAAATTGCAGACTCATTCAAGGAAGCTATCCGCAGCAAGAGTGATTATACCATCTCCATCTGTATCAGCCAGCGCTGTAGCCGAATCTGGCAATATTCTCAAATGCAGCCCAATATGAATCTGGCGCTAAATAAAAGCTATTTCTCCGGAAAAGAATTCAGCATTTTTCTGGCTGATGTAGAACAACATAGCCCTACAAAAGAAACCAGCCTGAATCATTTCTATCCAGAACTCATGACAGCTTTTTCCCGTTCCAGCACTTCGCGAATGGAATGCGTGCTGCAATCTATTATGCAGGTATTATTAGATGGACAGTTAAAACCAGAAGAAGCAAAAATGGAGCTTATACGTCTTCTTCATAAAATCAGTGATTATGGTGTACGCTGCGGCATTCCCAAACAGCAAATGACGGAATGCAGCAACACAGCGATTGCACAGATTCTATCATGTAGTTTTATTGCTGATGCCAGAAAATATTTTATGGAGTTTTTCTACTCATTCACACATAGTTTGAATGAAGCGAATACAGGTACAGAATATCTGTTTAAAGTTCCTGTAAGTGAATATATTGAAACCCATTACATGGAAAATATCCGTCTTGGAACCTTGTCCAGCCTGATAGGTTTCAGTGAAGGTCATTTTACTCGTGTATTCCGCGAAGAATTTGGTATGACCTTTGTTCAGTATCTTACTGCATGCCGCATTGACCACAGCAAAGAACTCCTGGCACAAACCTCCATCCCTATTGAACAGATTGCTTATCGTGTAGGAATTAACAGCTACAGCTATTTCTGCACTTGTTTTAAACGCCTTTGCAGCATCTCTCCTGGGGAATACAGAAAAAACCATGCTCTAAAATATCAAAATATTGAAACAGAGCATCAAAATATTGAATAACATTCCCAAGGTCAAACTGTTAATATGAACATAAAGGCATAGAAAAAGCGAAAGAAAACTGTTGTTTTAAACAAAAAAATCGTATTTTTTTATAGGGAGGGTCATTATGTTCCATTATCCACATTTGTTTGAACCTATTCGAATTAGAAATAGTTATATTAAAAACCGTATTGAATCTGCACCCATGTCACCTAGTGGAGATGTACCGTTTTATACTCGTGAAGCCTACGAAATGTATAACTCCATTGCTAAAGGTGGCGCTGGTATTGTCACACTTGGAGAAGCAGGCGTACATAGTCTTACTGACCATGCCCATCCTACCATGCCGCATCTGGATGACGAAACCCTTCTTCCATCTCTGATTCAGACAGTTGATACAGTTCATAAGTGGGGAGCTTTGGCTTCCATTGAACTAACTCATTCCGGCTGTCGTGCCAAAGGTGCTTTTCTCGCTGAAGGAGGCTATGTGATCGGTCCAAGTCCTATGGAAGCCAATTTGTATGGTGATAAGGTCATTGAAATGGATGAAAATATGATGGATATGATTGCTGATGCTTATGCTCAGGCTGCTTATATGGCGGAATTTGCCGGATGTGATATTGTAAATATTCATGGTGGCCATGGATGGCTTATCAGCCAGTTTCTTTCTGATTTGAATAATCACAGAACAGATAAATATGGGGGTTCCATTGAAAACAAGGCACGTTTTCCATTAATGATTGTAGATCGCATTCGTCAGAAATGTCCGAATCTGATTATTGAGTTCCGCCTAAGTGGAGAAGAGGAAACAGAAGGCGGTATTCCTATTGAAGAAACCATTGAATTTGCAAAAATGCTGGATGGAAAAGTAGATATTATTCATGTATCAGCGGCTACTTTCCATGATACCAGTAGTTCTGCCAGAATGTTCCCTACTGTATTCTATCCAAGAGGATGTAATGTAGGAAATGCTTCTAAAATCAAAGCAGTAGTTCACAAATCCCTTGTTTCTGTGGTAGGCGGCATTAATGATCCTGATTTTATGGAAAATGTACTGGAAGAAAAAAAGGCTGATTTTGTTGTAGTTGGACGTCAGTTTATTGCAGACCCTAACTGGCCAAGAAAAGCACGTCAGGGTAAACCAGAAGAAATTACCAAATGTATTCGTTGTGAAACCTGCATCAGCGCAGGATTTATCCCTCATGTTCCATTTTCTTCCGGTGTCCTTCGCTGTAGCGTAAATCCTACCTGGGGAAGAGAATACGAAAACACCCGCAAAGAAGAACCTGTACCTTATGCAAAAAAAGTGCTGGTTGCAGGTGGCGGTCCTGGTGGCATGGAAGCAGCTATTACTGCTGCAAAAAGAGGACACCATGTAATTCTCTGTGAAAAAAATGACCATCTGGCAAGCAGTCTTGATTACGCAAAACAGATTTCCTTCAAAAAAGATATTGTGCAGTTTTTAAAGTCCATGGTAATCAATGTGCAGAGAACCCCTAATCTGGAGCTTCGTCTTAATACGGAAGTAACAGAAAAACTCATTGCACAGGAAAAACCCGATACTTTAATTGTGGCATGTGGTTCCGAACCTGTCATTCCACCAATTCCAGGTATTGATAAACCCATTTCCCACCATATCACAGACTTGTATAAGAAACATTTGTCTGTAGGAAAAAAAGTTGTGATTATCGGCGGCGGATTGGCCGGCTGTGAAGAAGGTCTGGAGCTGGCCTGGAAAGGTCATGACGTTTCTATTATTGAAATGCGGGACGGTCTGGCAAAAGATGCACCTTATATCCACTGGCGTCATCTTCTTGAAAAACTGGAGGATGCAGTGACCTCTTACTGCAATGCAAAAGTATTGTCCATAGAAGATAACGGTGTAAAAATGGTAGATGAAAGCGGTAAAGAAATGTTGTTAGAAGCTGATACTGTTCTGATAGCTGCCGGTATGAGAGGAACTCTTCCTAATTTCGTAAACTGGCATGAACTGGCAGAAGAAGTCATCTTTGTAGGGGACTGTCGAAAGCCTTCCAAAATTCAGGAAGCAATGCGTACTGGATACTGTGCCGGTGTGACAATTTGATTCCTCCCTCTTTATAAAAACACCCCAGACAAACCTTTTTACATCTGGTTTGCCAGGGGTATTTTTTAATAAATACTCAAAATCATATAAATGAATCCCATTGCCAGCATTTCCACCGGAAGGCCTTTATACGCCCTGCTGGTCCGAGCAAATTTCAAAGTTACTTTCACGGACAAAAACAAGATAACCGGAACTGCAATGGTCCAAATCTGTCCTAAAAGGGCTCCGAAGCTTTCCATGGTAAAGGGCCGCATAAACACTGCCAGAGGAATTACCAACAGGAGACTGTGTGTATTGGTACTTTTTTTCTTCAGAACTCCGTTGGTAAAGGCAAGGGTCATACCTGCGGTAAGGAAACCAAACATGGTATCCTGGAAAATCTTAGACTGGAATTCGCCCTGATAAATGCTGTTGCCGAAAATGGTTCCCGCGCCGAAAAATTCTCTTGCAACTGCCAGAAGAACCCAGAATCCCCAGGCAATGGCACATTCCCAGAAAAGCTCTCCATATTCTCCGTCAATGGCTCCTGTAAGCACATGTTTCACCACAAAAAGTCCCAAAATACAGGTCATAATCCACATTCCTGTATTGTCAACCGGAATTCCAAGAGTAGTAAATCCAAGCAGGAATACAGAAGAACACACAGCTACGGTCCCTATGCAAACACATAAATACAGACTCCACTCAGGAACCCAGTCTTTTAACAGATTTCTTAGAACTTCTGCAAAAACAGTCGCCAGGATTACCAGAATTCCTGCTGCAAAGGCCTCTTTCATTCCCGCAGAAAACAGTACGATCCCAAAAGCAAATGCTTCTGCCGGATATTTTAACTTCATATCGTATCCTCCGCTTTTCTTATTTCACTGTCTGCAAAAATGCATAAGCATCATTAATTCCTGTTACTGCTGCTGTGGAAGAAACGGTAGCGCCGGACACTGCATCTACCTGTGTTCCCTGTGCCGGTGTTTCTGCTTCCTCTTCTTCTGTTTCTTCGATTCCGGCAGCCTGATTCAGACACTGCTGCGCTAAATCTACAAATCCACCTACAGAAATACTAACGCCTGATACTGCATCGGTTTTTCCCTGTTCATTGAGCTTCGCAAAATCTAAGGACTGGTTCTCTACCAGAGTTGCTGCCATGGCTTCTGCCTGTTCCTTCCAGGTTGGACCGTTTTCTGTCATCACATACTCTCCATTTTCAGACAGTACGCTTTTCTTGCTTCCGTCTTCTCCTACAGATTCCCATACTACTTCGGTAATCTTTCCGTCTTTTACAGTCATGTTCACCTGGTCTGTATAACCATCTGCCGGCTCACCTTTTGCCTCATAGGTTCCATCCTGTAAAACCGGTGTTTCTGTAATGCCGGCAGCTTCTTTCATACACTGCTGGGCCAAATCTACAAATCCGCCTACGGAAATGCTCACACCTGATACTGCATCGGTTTTTCCCTGCTCATCCAGCTTTGCAAAATCCAGTGACTGGTTCTCTACTAAGGCTGCTGCCATGGCTTCTGCCTGTTCCTTCCAGGTTGGACCGTCTTCTGTCATCACATATTCTCCGCTTTCAGACAGCACGCTTTTCTTGCTTCCATCTTCTCCTACGGATTCCCATACCACTTCGGTAATCTTTCCGTCTTTTACAGTCATGTTCACCTGGTCTGTATAACCATCCATTGGTTCGCCTTTTGCTTCATAAGTTCCGTCTGCAAAAACAGCATCCTTTAATTCCTCTGTGCTGTTTTCTTCCTGGCTGTCTCCCTCCAGCTTCATGCCTGGCAGAACCACCGGAGCTTTTACCCCTTCAAACTGGCTTAAAAACTCTGCATCTGCAATCTTAGCGCCCAGACCTTCGGTTTCATTCTGCTCTGTGACTTCTACTTTTGTCACAGTTTCTCCTTTTTCATCAAAGGAAACATTCATCACAATATCGCTGGCATAGCCTTTTTTCTTTACAGTAACCACATAACCCTTGTCTGTTTTTACTGCTTTCTGAATATTTTCAGCGCCCTTGGTATCCAGTTCTTCCAGAACCTTTGCTTCCCCTGACCCATTTCCGGCTCCTGTATCCTGCGCCAGTGCCTTTGAGCCTAAAATCACTCCAAAAGAAAGAGCTGTCACCACAACCAGGGCAAGAAGCCCTCTTACATTTTTATTTTTCATCGATTCTTCCTCCAATTTAAGCCTCTTTTTTCTGAAACTCCGTATACATGCTTTTGATACACTAAGGACAGCATTCCTGCCATACAGTTTGCTGTTAAAATACCAAAGCAGATTCCCTCCGGATAAACACTGAAAATTCGGATTGCCGCAGTAATCACACCTGCTGTCACTGCATAAAGCAGCTTTCCTCTTCTGGACACAAAGGCATAGTCAGATAACATATAGCATCCGCCCATAATCAGTCCGCCTCCGAAAAGATTCAGGAGAATATCTCCAGTAAAAAGCCCTTCCGGGCCAAAAACAAAGGTCAGCACTACCACAGTTCCAATATAGGTAAGACATGCTTCTGCATTGACAATTCCCTTGTAACACATATATGCAAAGCCTGCCAGCAACAACAGTTTGCTGGTCTCTCCCATAGCTCCCGGTGTCTCTCCTAAAAACATCTGCAGGTAGCTGTAGCCCTGCTCTCCACCGGTTTTCACAGCGCCTAAAACCGTTGCCGCAGACACCGCATCTGTTTCTAAGGTTCTTGGAGCCACATACTGCATCACCGCCCCCGGCCAGGCAACCATGGTCAAAAGTCTTCCCATCAATGCCGGATTGACAAAGTTATTTCCGATTCCACCAAACATCTGCTTTACAACCAGAATACTGAATACATCTGCTGCCACCAGGGTCCATATGGGAACTGTAACCGGCATGTTCAGTACCAGCAAAAGTCCGGTAACCACAGCGCTGAAATCTCCTGCTGTTACCTGTTTTTTCGTTAATTTCTGCCAGAAAAATTCTGTAAGAACACACACCGTAATGGAAAGCCCTGCCAGATATAATGCCCTGATGCCAAAAAAGTAAATCGCGCCAAGAAGGGCAGGAACCAGGGAAATAGACACATTCATCATAACGCTTCTGGTTGTGCGCTCTGTACGGATATGAGGTCCGTTAATCACTCTTGTCTGACTCATGCTTTCTTCACCGCCCTTTCACGCATTCTCTGTTTCACCATGTCTCTTGCCATTCTGGTCCGCACAGAAAGTTCTCTTTTTGCCGGACAGATATAAGAGCAGCATCCACAGGCAATACATTCACTGGCATGAAGCTGTTCGCACAAATCATAATCTTCCTCTAAAAAGGCGTATTCAATCTGATAAGGCACCAATCCTGCCGGACACACATTTGCGCAGCCTGAGCAGCGAATACAAGGCTGTTCCTCCTCCTTGCTGTCTGGCAGCACCAGAATGCCGGAAGTGTTTTTTGTCACATAAAATAACTCTTCTTCTCCATTCCAGTCAGAAGCCACACAAGGTCCTGTCATAGGTCCCCCTGCAATAATTCTGTTCTCTTTTACAGTAACGCCACCGCAAAGCTCTACTAATTCTTTTGCAGAAGTCCCAATGGGAACCAGATAGTTGCCAGGTTGTTTTACACAGCCTGTTACTGTGACATTTCTCCGTATCAGAGGAATTCCTCCCAGAATCATATCCGCAGCGGCTTTAGCTGTTCCAATATTGGAAACAATCACTCCTACGTCAGCCGGAAGTCCCCCTGCCGGTACTTCTTTTTTCACAACTGCCTGAATAAGCTGGCGCTCTCCTCCCTGAGGATATTGGGTAGGCAGTTCTTCCACCCGGATATTTGCAAACCCTTTTTTATCCGGCATATTTCCTGACTGTGCCAGCAATTCCTTCAAGGTACGGATAGCCTCCGGTTTATTATCTTCAATACAAATGACAGCTTCTTTTGCGCCAGATGCCTTAAATAACAAGGCCGCACCGTTTAACAATGCAAAGCTCTGCTCCATCATTAATCTGTAATCACAGGTAAGAAACGGTTCGCATTCCACACCATTAATCAGCAGTGTAGTAATTTCCTTATCTGTCTCATATTTCTTATGAGTCGGAAATCCAGCGCCCCCCATACCGGTAAGACCGCCATCCCGGATGCCTGCCAGAATCTCTTCTCTGGAAATCTCATCCAGGTTCGCAAGCTCTGTTTCATAGGCCTTCTTAGTATCAGCAGATTCCTGGTTTTCATCCCGCTCTACAATACAGGCCAGAATCTTTCTTCCCTGATTCATCACTTCCTTCACCTCCAGGACTTCTCCTGTTACACTTGCGTGAAGAGGCGCTGCCATAAAGGCTTCTGCAGTTCCAATCAAATCCCCTGCTTTTACCTTATCCTTGGGTTTGACCAAAAGTCTGCATCTTCCTCCAAAAGACTGTTCTGACAAAATGGTTACAGTCTTTGGCCAATATTCCTGAACAGGCAGGTTCATGGTCATGAGTTTATCATAACCATCTGTGGGATGAATTCCGCCGGGAAATTTACTTGTTTTCTTTTTCCACATACCCTGTCTTCCTCCACTTTTCTTCGTTAAATAATTGACATGCCTTAATAAAATAACATATTGTACTTATTTTGGCAAGTTTATTTTTCCATAGATATAAGAAAAAGTCATGGTATTTTCTGGATAGGGCATCCTTTTCTACCATGACTGTTCTGATTTCCGTTTTCTTATAAAAATAACTGGTTTGATTTTCGATCAGCACACGCTTTTTTCATTTTCAGAGAAGTCAGTTTTACCTTTAATTTGCTGACCTTTCTTGCCTTTACCGGACAATTCTCTACACACCGCATACAGGAAATACATTTGCTCTTATCTGTTTTTCGAAGCTCCTTTGCTGAGATAGCTCCTACCGGACAAAGGCGGGCGCAAAGTCCACATGCTGTACATTGCTTACTTGCCTTTGGCTTTAAAGGCACTCCTTTATAGGTGCGGTATGGCTTCTTGCCAGGTACCGTAATTTCTTCTTTTCCATGGCCTGTTTTGATTTTTTCTACAAGCTTAATGGCAAACTCTTTTAATTCCTGTCTATCCTTTTTATCCGGCCTTTTTGTTGCAAACTGGTGCATAATGGAATGCTCTGCCACTGCGGAGACTGCACCTGTCACAAAGAAATCACAGGCTTCTACCTGTTCCTTTAATTCTAAAAGTGTATCTTCATATGCCCGGTTTCCATACACAGCAACTAAAATTGCTGTTGCTTGGTTTCCCTTCATTTTCTTCATCCGCTCCAGTGCTGGCGCCGGAACTCTTCCGCCATAGGATGGCACACCAAAGATACAAATATCCTCTTCTTTAAAAGCTCTGACGTTTTCCCCTGAGCTTTGTTTGCTTAAATCAATTTCCCCATAATTACCAAATTCTCTGGCCAGTATCTTTACAATCTTTTCTGTGCTTCTTGTAGGGCTAAAATAAATGGCATATACACTCATAATAACGCTACCCCTTTCTGTTGTTTATAAATAAACAATTATACTGGGTTTTGATGGAAATTTCAACTACCAAAAAAGAGACTATCTTATAATTCGATAGTCTCTTTTCAAAACTTCATTAAGCTAATTTAGATTTTGCCAGCTCTGCTAATGTAGCGAATCCCTGTGCATCGTTGATTGCCATGTCAGCTAATACTTTTCTGTTCAGGTCAACGTTAGCCAGTTTTAATCCGTACATAAATTTGCTGTAGGATAAACCGTTCATTCTTGCTGCAGCGTTGATACGAGCAATCCATAACTGTCTGAACTGACGTTTTCTCTGTTTTCTGCCTGCATACTGGCTGGTAAGAGCTCTCATTACAGACTGTTTTGCTACTCTGTACTGTTTAGAACGAGCGCCTCTGTAGCCCTTTGCCATTTTTAATACTCTATTGTGTTTTTTCTTAGCGTTTAAACCGCCTTTAATTCTTGCCATTCTTAATTTCCTCCTATAATTACAATTCTGTGACTTTCACCTTTACCTACAAGCAAATTACATGTAAGGTAAAATTTTCTTGATGCTCTTTACATTTGTTGCGTCTGTCATAGCTGCTTTTCTAAGATTTCTCTTTCTCTTCTGAGATTTCTTTGTTAAGATATGGCTTTTGTAGGCTTTATTTCTTTTTAATTTACCTGTTCCTGTTGTTTTGAAGCGCTTTGCAGCGGCTTTTGTTGTTTTCATTTTTGGCATGTTTATGTCCTCCTTAAACTCTTTTTCTTATTAACGTTTTTCTGTCAAAAACATAGTCATGCTTCTGCCTTCTACCTTCGGTGCTTTTTCCACAACCGCAATGTCGGACAGAATCTCAGCGAACTTATCCAGGATATGTTTGCTGCTCTGCATATGTGCCATTTCTCTGCCCCTGAAACGCAGGGTGACTTTGACTTTATTTCCTTTGGTAAGGAACTTTCTGGCATTGTTGACCTTTGTGTTCAAATCGTTTTCCTCAATATTCGGGGATAAACGCACTTCTTTAATTTCTATGGTTTTCTGTTTCTTTTTAGCTTCTTTTTCTTTTCTGGCTAATTCGTACTTATACTTGCCATAGTCAATTATTTTACAAACCGGCGGCTTTGCTGTAGGAGCAATCTTTACAAGATCCAAGCCTGCTTCCATTGCATGTTTCTGCGCATCTCTGGCGGACATGATTCCAAGCTGTTCCCCGTTTGCGCCAATAAGACGTACTTCTCTGTCTCTGATTTGTTCGTTGATCATTAAATCGCTAATAGTAGTGCACCTCCATAATATTGATAACCACTTGTTCCAAGCCCTCAAGCCATCCCAATCGTTTAAAGAAGAAAGAAAGAAAAAAGTGAATAGTCTGTGCAGAATCTGCAATACTATCCACCTGTTATCCCATAAAAAAACGCTGTGCGCCTCATTATTTACGTATAAACCATTAGTCACGCTCTTGTGCTAAGGTGAGAGTGGATACTCTGCTTTCTTTTTCTTCAGACCTTGATACTATAGCATATTCCCTTTCTCACGTCAAGTAATTTAAGAATTTTTATATTTTCTTTATTTTTATGAAGAAAAATCTTGTTTTTTCTTATATTCAATGGCATAATGAATCCTAAGCATCCTATTTGGGGCGTTAATATTATACCACTCCAAAACGGGAAACTAATAAATTCATCATAGAAGGAGATTGTTATGGACAAAAAACGAGGAACATTTTCAAGCAAAATGGGCTTTGTCCTTGCTGCTGCCGGCTCTGCAGTAGGTCTTGGAAATCTCTGGAGATTTCCATATCTGGCAGCAAAATATGGCGGGGGCATTTTTCTGCTGGTGTACTTAATACTGGCCGTTACTTTTGGTTTTACTTTGATGATTACAGAAATCGCTATTGGACGAAAAACCGGCGTCAGCGCTATCGGCGCATTTAAAAAGCTGGATAAACGTTTTGGGTTTGTAGGCGTTCTGGCTTGTGTGGTTCCATTTATTATTACCCCTTACTACTGTGTCATCGGCGGATGGGTCATCAAATACCTGGTCACATTTGTAACCGGACAGGTAAGCGCTGCAGCCGGAGACGATTTTTTCACAGGATTTACCAGTGAATCTGTTTCCCCTGTAATCTGGTTTACAGTTTTCATTCTGCTGACTTCCGTCATTGTAATCTTTGGTGTGGAAAAAGGGATTGAACGGGCAAGCCGTTTCATGATGCCGCTGCTGGTAGTATTAATCGTGGGAATCTGCATCTTCTGCGTTACCAGACCGGGAGCTGCTGAAGGCGTGAAGTATTATCTGCTTCCTGATTTTTCTAAATTTTCTGCCACAACCGTATTGGCTGCCATGGGACAGTTGTTCTACTCCATGTCCCTTGCCATGGGTATTATGATTACATATGGTTCTTATATGAAGAAAGACAGTCATCTGGAAACTTCTGTACGCCAGATTGAGATTTTCGATACTGCTATTGCTTTCCTGGCTGGTCTTCTGATTGTTCCCTCTGTATTCGTATTCTCCGGCGGAGACGAAGCAGCCCTTGGAAAAGGACCTTCCTTAATGTTTATTACCCTTCCAAAAGTATTTAACGATATGACTCTTGGCGGTGTAATTGGCGCTGTATTCTTCTTATTAGTATTATTCGCAGCCCTGACCTCTTCTATTTCCCTGATGGAAACTAATGTTTCAATTATCCGGGATAAGCTGGGCTGGAGCCGCAAAAAAGCAACCGTAATCATTACAATTTATGTTTTGATTCTGGGAGCTATTGTTTCTCTTGGTTTTGGACCACTGAGCTTTATCAAGATTCTGGGACTGGGGCTTCTGGATTTCTTCGACTTTATCAGCAACAGTGTTCTGATGCCTGTTGTGGCAATCCTGACCTGCATCTGCATTGGTCACTTTGTCGGTCCTAAGACTGTTTCTGACGAGGTAGAATTGAATGGTTCCTTTAAGATGAAAAAATTCTACACCATTATGTTAAAATGGATTGCTCCTGTATGTCTGGTACTGGTTCTGATTTTTGCAGTATCAGAAGCTATGGGATGGATTAGTGTTTAAGCAGTAAAAAAAGAACAACAGAAGCCGGGATTTTCTCCCGCTCCTGTTGTTCTTTTTTACTGTCTTCTAAAGCTGCCGCAGCAGGTTTCGTCACACTTGCAGGCGCTTGTACCTGTAATGGTAATTTTGTCCGCATTACATTTTTCCTGCTTGTTAAAGGTACATTCACAGGCTTTGCAGTCTACGGCAATGGTCTTACATCCGCATCCTGTATCTACGCTGTTTTTTGCACTTCCTTTTTTCTCTACGAAACTTCTGCAGCAGGTTTCATCTGCTGTCTGGGCGGTATCTCCGTCCACCAGAATATCACCTTTGGAACAATACTCATTTTTATTATACACACATGTTTTTGCTGTACAACTTAATGCTGGCATCCTTCTACCTCCTGAATTCATTTTTTTATCAGTGATAGTATCTCTCCATTTTCTGAGTTTATTCCAAAGTTCTTATTTTTTTAATTTTCTATTTTCTTCCCCTGCGCATCCACTTCAATCTTACGGATTTCCTTTGTACGAATTTCCTTGCAGATAGCATTTACAAATTCGTCTAATGGTTTCTGGCCTTCATCACCTAAGTAGCGGCTTCTTACAGAAACCACCTGATCTTCTTCCTCTTTTGCTCCCACTACTAACATATAAGGAACTTTTGCCAGACGCGCTTCACGAATCTTGTAGCCGATTTTCTCAGAACGTCCATCCACGCTGGAACGAATGCCATTTGCTTTTAATTCTTTCTGCACTTTTTCCGCATAATCTACGTATTTTTCAGAAATCGGAAGTACACGTACCTGTTCCGGACACAGCCAGGTTGGGAATAAACCTGCATATTTTTCGATTAACCATGCCAGTGTTCTTTCGTAGCATCCCATTGCAGTTCTATGAATAATACATGGACGCTTCTTATCACCATTTTCATCGATATAGTACATATCAAACTGCTCTGCCAAAAGCGCATCCCACTGAATGGTAATCATGGTATCTTCTTTTCCATATACATTCTTGGCATTAATATCAACCTTTGGTCCGTAGAACGCAGCTTCTCCCACATCTTCCACAAAAGGAATACCAAGTTCTGTCAGAACGTTTCTGATATGTCCTTCTGTTTCTTCCCAGACTTCCGGCTCTCCGATATATTTTTCTTTGTTTTCAGGATCCCATTTTGACAAATGGTAAGTAACATCCTCCTCAACACCCAGCGTTTCCAGACAATGCTTTGCCAGCGCCAGACAGCCCTTAAACTCTTCTACCATCTGGTCAGGACGTACTACCAGATGTCCCTCTGAAATAGTAAACTGGCGTACACGTGTCAGGCCATGCATTTCACCGGAATCTTCATTTCTAAATAAAGTAGAAGTCTCACCATAGCGGATTGGAAGTTCTCTATAGGAATGCTGGCTTGCTTTGTATACATAATACTGGAATGGACAGGTCATAGGACGCAGTGCAAACACTTCCTTGTCCTTCTCTTCATCCCCCAGAACAAACATTCCTTCTTTATAGTGATCCCAGTGTCCTGAGATTTTATATAAGTCACTCTTCGCCATAAGAGGTGTTTTGGTGCGAACATAGCCCCACTCATTATCCTCCAGATCTTCAATCCATCTCTGGAGTTCTTTCAGCATAATCACACCTTTTGGCATGAGAAGCGGAAGACCCTGACCAATAACATCTACGGTTGTAAAGAGTTCCATCTCTCTTCCCAGCTTGTTGTGGTCGCGTTTTTTTGCTTCTTCTAACTGCTCCAGATAAGCGTTTAACTCATCCTTTTTTCCAAAAGCAGTTCCGTAAATACGGGAAAGCATCTTGTTTTTCTCATTTCCTCTCCAATATGCTCCTGAAGAAGAAATCAGTTTAAAGGCTTTGATATTTTTGGTGCTCATTAAGTGAGGTCCTGCACATAAGTCCACGAAATCTCCCTGAGAATAGAAAGAAATCTCTGCGTCTTCCGGTAAATCCTGAATCAGCTCTACCTTGTAAGACTCCCCTTTTTCTTCCATAAATTTAATAGCTTCTGCTCTTGGCAGTGTATAGCGTTCAATTTTTGCGCCTTTTTTGATGATTTTTTTCATCTCTTTTTCCAGTGCGTCTAACTCTTCCTGGCTAAAGGATTCATGGTCAAAATCATAGTAAAAGCCATTGTCAATAGACGGTCCAATAGCCAGTTTTGCATCTGGATACAGATTCTTCACAGCTTCTGCCAGTACATGGGAAGTAGTATGGCGAAGAGCTGCCAGACCTTTTTCATCATTGGCTGTGAGAATGTTCAATTCACAATCCTTGTCCACTACGGTTCTTAAATCTACCACTTCTCCGTTAATTTCTCCTGCACATGCTGCGCGTGCCAGCCCTTCGCTGATATCCAGGGCAATCTCATATACAGATTTTGCTTCTGCATATTCTTTTTTTGATCCGTCTTTTAAAGTAATGATCATGTTTCTTCTCCTTTCTTAGATACTGCAGAGGTACGCATACTTTTTTATAAAACAAAAAACCCGTCCCCTGCAGTCATTTCCAGACTGCAAGGGACGGGCATATTTACATTTTACCCGCGGTTCCACCCTTTTTGTTCAAAGCTATTGCTTTGGTAACCACTTCATTTGATGATAACGGAATCACCGGACCGGATTGGGGCCACTCAGAGGTAGTTTTCAAATGCTTCTGTGACAGAACGCTTCCAGCATCTGCGCTCCTCTCTGGGACCTTCCACATCCTACTCTTCTCTTCAACGTGTTTTCTATATGTCCATATTATAGCTTGTTAAAAGGATTTGTCAACCACTAACTTTACAGATTTCCCGCCAGTTTATCCTTCACCACACCGAAGAATTCCCGTATCAGATAGTTCATTTGAAGGAACTTGTTACTCTTTGCCGGAATTCCCTGAATCTGACAGTCCATCTTCTTTCTGGCAATAGCTGTGCTGCGGTAAATATGAAAATTGTTCGTAACAATCCCTGTCTTTATTTTCTTTTGCTCTGCTTCTTTTCGGCTGTCCGCCTGCAGCAATGCATAGGAATAGGCAACATTCTCCTGGGTACTGGTGGAACGGTTTTCTTCTATAAGCCGTTCTCTGGCAATGCCCAGTTTTTCCAGCTCCTGTCTCATGCATCGGGCTTCTGATATGTCCTCCCCTGTACCTTTTCCGCCTGAAAGAATAGCTTTTGTTTCCGGATTTTCCTTCAAATATTCGGCTGCCTTCTGAATCCGGTGCGAAAGTGCCAGACTTGGGCGGTTTCCTTTTACCTGCGCCCCAAGAACTACTATGTAATCAAGCCCCCTCTCTGGCTTCTGAAGCATAGCGCTTACAATCAGCCCTTCTACCAGAAGAAACAGCGCCACCCCACAGCCTATGCATATCATCCCTGTAATTTTCAGCCCTTTTGGAAGCTGAATATGTCTGTGAAATGCCCAGGCTGCTGCCAGGAAGCAAAATCCAAGCGCTGCCCAGAATACCGGAAATTTAGATGACCAACCTGCATAGGCAACAATTCCCGCAAAATACCCAAGGCTTAAAAGCCCTAAAAAAATCATTATTTTCTCTGCCATAATTCCTCCTGTCTAAAAACCGCCAGAAACAAAAGTACAAAAAACCTTCTCACAGTACAGTTCATGTCTTATGAGAAGGTTCTGTCAGATTCTGTTTTGTTCTGAAAATTATTTTCTTCCACAGCAGTGTTTGTACTTTTTGCCGCTTCCGCATGGACAAGGATCATTACGTCCGATCTTAGGTCCTTTTACAACTGTTCCTGATTTTTTCTGCTCCTTGTACAGTTCTTTTCTCTTTTCTTCAGAGAAAATGCTGTTCCACTGTGGCAGTTCATAGAGCCAGTCTGCCTTTGCATCTACCATGTTCTTGTACAGAGTTTCCAGGTCATAGCCCAGATTTACTTCTGTATTTTCATCCATTTCCTCGATTGGGTTTGGAACTTTTAAGCTGTCATTGATACCATCCAGGAAACCTACCATAGTCAATACTTCTACTTCGTATTTCTCTGCCAGTTCTTTTACAGTTCCTTTTACTACTTCCTTTGGATTGCTGAGAAGCTTCTCATAAATTCCTTTCTCAATCATAAAGTAGTCTGTCCAGAATTTCTGAAGCTGTGCTCTGTCTGTCTGCTGAGAATATGCAATCTCTCTCCATTCCTGTAATAATGCCATGTATCTTACCTGCCTTTTGTATTTTTTCCATTTTCTTGTCTGCAATAAATATCACAGTCTAACTTGTATTATAAACGAAAGGAGAGCGTTTTTCAATCCTTTTACTTTTGAAAATATTTTTTCCTTTCAGAAAAACAGATGTGCAATTCCTGCTGCCAAGATTAAAGAAAAAATCGTTCTCTCCACCCAAATTAAGAGAATATTTCTCATTTTGATGGGAATATCTGTGGACAGTAAACTCGGAATCGACGCTGAAAAGAACAGCACCGCCGATACACTGGTAACCGCAATGGTAAATTTTGTCACCATTGGCGTTGCTACTACCAGTAAGGACGGAAGAAACATTTCTGCTATTTCAATAGCCGCTGCTTTTGCTGCAATCATAGGCTCTGGAAGCTGCAAAATTCTGGTAAACGGATAAAAAATATAACCTACCCAATCAAATACTAGCGTAAAGTTTGCCACAATCAGACCAATCAAACCAATGGTTAAAATGCTGGCAGTCACAGAAGAGGCCATTTTCATAGCATCTCCTACATAATATCGTTTTAAATGCACCCAGAGAGGTTCTGCATTCTGAGCAACTTCTACACCACTCTCAAAAGCATTTTTGAAAAGATTTCCTCCCTTATTTTCCACGATTTCTGCCGGTTTATCGTAATAATCTTCCGGTTCCTTGCTAATTGGATAAATTCTGGCACAAATTGCTGTTACTGCAAATGTTACGAACAAGCAGGTAAAGAAATACAAGGTCCAATGTTCCATAATTCCCAGTGTATTTGCAATAACAATCAAAAAGGAGGTTGCTACCGTTGAAAATCCAGTAGAAATAATGATACTCTGTTTTCTGGTATAAATACCCTTTTTATAAAAATCACTAGTCAACAAAACTGCCAGAGAATATCCACCTGCAAAGGAAACGATAGCATCTACTGCACTTTCTCCTGGTGTTTTCCAAATCTTTTTCATAATCGGACGCATAAACATACCAATAAATTCTACCAAACCAAAATTCAGCATCAGTACGTAAGCAATTCCAGTCAGCGGAATCATCAATGCAATAGGAACAACCAAACTGTTAAACAGGAACGGAATCATATCATCTTTCATTAACGGTGCCGGTCCAATATTAAAGATGGCCATAATGGAAATTACCACACCAAAAGCCTTCGTGATCGTAAAAACCAAATCGAATTTCGATTTCTTATAAGCTTTTGTAACAATCGGCGCCACTACGCCAAAAGTAACCATAATCAGTGTATAGTACGGAATAATGGGTCCGCATGTAGCTTTTACAAAATTTATCATATGCTGAATAGGAATTACACTGACTCCATTTATTTCTATGTTTACAAAAAACATAAATACGCCTACCCCTGAGAACACCAGGAATTTAAAAATTGCCATATTTCTACTACACTTTTTCTCCATGTTTTTTACCTCCCACTTATCTTCCCTACTAATCCTCAGAGATTCTCTCCAGATATTCCTGCGGATTTTTGGTAAGCCCCGGCATATTCTCATATACCGGCGCTTCTTCCAGTCTTCCACTGTATGGATATTTCACTTTAAATTCTCTTAGAGAATTCAAATGCTGATCTCGTCCATAAATCCGTTTTCTGATAACCTCATCAAAATCTAACACTGCTGTATATACCATAGGCAGACTTCCACACTTATATACCACCCCTCCCTCTGGATTTACAATGGTAGAATGTCCACAGCAGGTTCCAGACGGGGTATTTCCAGTTCCACAAGTCCAAATGTAAAACAGCTCATTTTCCAGTGCTCTTGCTCTTGGCAGGATGTCACAAATGTAGTCATATTCCATAGGATCCAGTGCAGGACATACCAAAAGTTCTGCGCCTTCTAATGCCAATGTTCTTGCAATTTCCGGAAAAAACTGATCATAACAAATGAGAACCCCCACTTTAATATGTTTTTCTGGAATTTCAAAAATACAATATTCATCATCTTCACTTGGCCGAGAAGGTTCTCCCGGACGAAAAGGCACTTTTTTTCGATATGCTCTCAACAGACTGCCGTCCGGTCCAAAGACAGGACACGTATTATAAAAACCGTCTTTTTCCTCCTCCCCAGCCATTTCTGACATAGTTCCCGGAATAAAATAAATCCCATATTTCCTGGCAATTTCTCCTAAAAATTCAATGGTTTTCCCAGGAATCCGATGCAAATCTCTGCCAAGTCCATGTTCCACACCAATAATCAATTCTGGTTTCACATAGCCACTCATTAATCGTGCTACCTGCTCTTTTAAATACTGCAGACTTTCCGTTGTATCCGGATTCATTGGCGATTGAATGATGCTTACGTTCAATGTTCTCTTCATACTTCGTTTCCTCCGTTTACTTATTTACTACAATAAAGTATAAACTATATAGTAACTATAAAGTCAATGATATTTCTTCTTTTATTTTCTACTTTTTATCTTTTTTTAACAGAGTATAAACTTTATAGTTACTATAAAGTTTATACTCCAATTTTCAAATAGCCACACAAAAAAAGACAGTACACAGAATTTTACTGTGTACTGTCTCCCTGTATTTTCACCGGAATCTGAATTTCTGTAATAAAATCTTCTTTTTGATTTGTTAATGCGATGCTAATGATGGAAAATTCTAAAGAATCCCCCACGATACTATAGGCGTGTTCTGCAATATATGCATACAATTTCTCATACGTATGATGAATCGTATCATACGCCCCCATATGATAACCTGTGACATAATCCCCTTCTGGAATCACATGGATTTCAAATCCTGGCTTAATGTCATTCTGATCAATAAAAAATCCAATGCTGTTATAAATTCTAAATTTTTTCTGCTGCAAATTATTCTTTCGAATTTGCAGCACTACTTCCCGGTGCTCTGCCGCCGCTGCATCTGGTAATTCCCGTAAATAAGAATCATACATCAGCTTAATATACTGATAAATATTCTGTATTTCAAAATTTATCGGAATCCGATATGTATACCGTTCTGTCTCTCTACGTAATTCTATGGTTTCCTGTTCTTCCACATCTCTGGAAAGTTGAATCTTTTTCAAAAGCATCTGATTTTTTATTTTTAATTTCTGTAATTCTACCAGTTCCTCCTCAATAACCCTTTGTTCTTTTTTCAAAATTTCTTCCAGATATCCTACATCTTTAATCTGAATGTATTTTTGAATGTCATCCAGTGTAAAATTCAGTTTTTTCAATTGTATAATCAGAGACAATGTAAAAAACTGCTCATAACTATAGTAGCGGTATCCGTTCTCCCGATTCACCACTGCCGGACGATAAAGACCAATTTTATCATAATAACGTAAGGTCTGGCTGGAGACATTAAAAAATCTGGCCATCTCGGATATCGTATATCTATCTTTCATATGCCTTTCTTTCTCCTTTAATTCCCCATTTCCAATATCATTGTTTCATATGCTCTCAGTCTAATCTTCCCTTTCTCTATCTTTCTTTCCTCATAATTGGACACAACTACTTTCTCTGTTCCCTGAACCCTGTTGCACTCAAATACCTGTTCTACTTCTGAGAAATTGTGAACAGCCATCCAGGTCACCTCGCCCAGGCTTCTGGTATAGGCAATCACCGGGCCTTCCTTTGGGCAGCACAGGGCAAAATCCCCATGTATCATCACAGGATTTTCCTTGCGAAGGGCAATGAGTTTCCGGTAGAACTGGAACACCGACGTTTCATCCTCCATTTGGCTGGCAACATTGATTTCCATATAATTGGGATTCACGCCTAGCCAGGGCTTATGCCTGGAAAATCCTGCATAAACCGTATCATCCCACTGCATAGGGGTTCTGGCATTATCCCTGCTGATAATCTGGGATTCTGCCAGTGCATCCTCTTTGGAAGCTCCCTCACTTATCATGGTCTTATAATAATTCTTTGTGTCAATGTCATCATATTTTTCTATGGATTCAAACCGCACATTGGTCATGCCCAGTTCTTCTCCCTGATAGACAAAAGGTGTTCCCGGCAGCGTATGAAGATAACAGGCCAGCATCTTGGCAGATTCCTTCCAGTAAGGGCCGTCATTTCCATAGAGGGATACCTGCCGTGGTTTGTCGTGATTGCTCAGGAATCTGGCCCACCAGCCATCTTCCTGCAGCACCTGATAATCCTTCTCCAAATCTCGTTTCAGTTTTTCCGGAGACCAGGTTTTTATCTCTACAATAGGCGGCACAAAAGGAATGGCCATGTGAAACTCCCCGCTTCCGGCACTGGAATAATTCCTGGCATCCTGCTCTGTATTTATATTGACTTCTCCTACACTCATGAGGTTTCCAGGGGCAAAGGTCTTGGCTGCCATCTCCCGTATATAGCGGTGGGTCCCTTCCAGATTCGCACAGGCTACGGTTCCCATGGGTTCCTGAAAATCAGCCCTTCCGTCCAGTCCCTTATCCAGATAGCTGATAGCATCAACCCGGTAGCCATCCACACCCTTTTCGTTCCAAAAACGGATTATATCGAAAATTTTCTCCCTGGCTTCTTCACAGTCCCAGTTTAAGTCCGGCTGCTCCTTGGCAAAAAAGTGAAGATAATACTGCCCCCGCTCCGGCACATATTCCCAGGCGCTGCCCCCAAACACAGACATCCAGCCATTGGGAGCGCCGCCGTCCGGTGCCGGGTCTTTCCAGATATAAAAATCACTATATGAATTTTCTCTGGATTTCTTTGACTCCTGAAACCAGATGTGCTGATCCGAAGTATGATTCAGCACCAAATCCATAATAATGGCAATCCCCCGTGCGTGAGCCCCGTCCCGAAAGTCTTCCCAGTCTTCCATGGTGCCGAATTCCTCCATAATAGAGAAATAGTCCGAAATATCGTAGCCATTATCCACATTGGGAGAGGCGTAAACCGGAGACATCCACACTGCATTGACACCCAGCTTCTGCAGGTAATCCAGTTTCTCAATCATGCCCTTTAAATCACCGATTCCATCCCCATTTCCGTCTTTAAAGCTTCTGGGATAAATCTGATAAATCACCAGTTCCTTGTACCAGTCTTTTTCGTGTTTCATAGCTTTCACTTCCCCGTTTTTATTTTATTTTAGCATTGATAGGCGGAACGGGCAACCATCCTTCTACTCCCTGATTTCTTCCCTAAAATATTTTTTTACGCTTGCAACTGCCCGTCTGGAATATTCATACAATGCCATTTGAAAGCTAATCTGTTTCCCATATTCCAAATCATCAAGTTCTTGCTGCCTCTGCTTCAATTTCTTCAATGGTCTTAAAGTTTTTCCATCTTCCCTCATATCCATGAACCACTTGTGCAAACCTGTCCTGGAGAATTACTTCCTCCAAATCACTTTCAAATCTCAGAAAATCCATACCAATCCTTGAGAGACTCACTGCATCTTTTCTTTGATTCTTTCCTCACAAAATTCACGATAATGTTTTTTTTAAAGCAAGGCAATTTTATAGTTCATATTTGCTGTGCCGCCTCTCTGTTATTTTTGCTGTTTATCTTTATTTTTACCTAATCAGAAAAATGTATTTTTGTTTCTATTGAATCCTCTTTATAATTATGCTATAGTATAAATGTAAAAAGAACAACCGCCCACAAGGGGTTGACCTATAAAGTGTAACATAGAAATGCCACCTCTCTACTTGCCAAGTTTCGGGTGGTTTTTCTATGCTCTAAGTCATTAATGACAAATCAAATAAATGAATGTCAGCAGTGACAAAATGAACATTCCAAAAGACATTAAATCTTTAAAATCAAAATGTTTCATCAGCACCACCCCCATTCTATGTATAATAAAATGAAGGTCAAGCCACCCTGCAACACGATTGTTCTTTTAATAGGATTTTACCATGTCTTCTCATATACTACAATTCGTAATATGCCCAAAGTTTTTCCTGGCTTTTTTCCATTTTTCAAGTACTTTTTTACAAAAACAAAACTCTGTGAAACAACAATTTCCCCTTTTACTCTATCCTGGCTATCAACGTCTCATATGCCCTTAATTTTGCCTGACCATTCTCTATCTTCACCTCATCATAATTAGATAAAATCACCTGTTCTACACTCTGTATTTTTTCATGCTCAAATCTCTGTTCTTCCTCCGAAAAGCTATGTATCATCAGCCAGGTCACATCTCCAGGACTTCTGGTATCAATATCATCATATTGTTCCATTGTTTTCACTTCTTGTTTCTATGCATTGGAACTTATAATATTCATAAACAAATTAATACCCCTCTCTTTCATCAGAAAAGGGGTATTTGTACAATTTATTTACTTATTATTTGTTGTGTTGTCAGTTATAAATACTCATGCGCCATCACAAGCATTACACTTGCCGTCCAGGTATAAGCTCTATCCCTCAACCCTTCTCCCGTAAGTGCATCAAAGTTTTCAGCACATCCACTCTTTTGAATCAGTTGACAAAACTTCTCTGTCATATCTTTTACAAATGCATCTTCCCCACATTCTTTCAGTCCATCCAGAATAAGCATCGTACTCGGCGCCCAAATAGGACCTCTCCAATAACCATCTGATTCGTATTCTTTACTATGCCAACTTTCAGTTGCTAATCCATATGAAGTCTGAAATTTGTCACTTTCCAACGTCTGAATTAATTCTTTTCTAATTCCTTCTGGAAGTTGTTTTCCCAAAATAATAGGTAAATACAGAATCAGACTTTCATTTTCTACTTTGTGCATATCAAAGCCAGCTCTTGCTACGGGTTTTCCATTTTCAAACAAAACATTCAACATGTTGTTTAACATTTCATTTGCGCGATTTTTCCACATCTTAGCATCTGCTTGTTCATTTAATTTTTCTGCAACTTCACTAAGAACATCCATTTGTAACACAAGAAAGGCTGCTAAATCTGGCAATGTGACCGGCGGAAGATGGTCAAATGCTGTAGCATTATCCCAACCAGAATCATTTCCATGGCTATATTCACATAATCCATCTCCATTTTCATCTCTATAATTAAGCCACCAACTGGTCCATTTACCTAGTTTTTCATAGGCTTCTTTTAATTGTTCTACAGATAAGTCCATAACTTTCATAAGCTTTCGTAAGGTCCAACCATGAATAGGCGGTTTACAGTAATTATGAATCACTTTGGTATCGTTAACACTGTCCGGTATATTTCCAGATTCTTTTTGGAAATCAAATAATACCATAAACTGATCCCATGCTTCCTTAGGACAATGATAAGCTAATGCCAGGGCATTAAAACAGTGATCCCAACTCCACACGTTACACATCCAGTTTTTTGACATAAACATGGCCTCTCTTTTTAGAAGGCCACAGGGTGAAACCATACCTGTCCAATCCACATATGCAGAAATTTTAGCCGCATCTTGATATTTATCTGGCACAGAAGGCATCGAAACATAAAATTCTTCAAACATTTGTTTTTGTTTCTGCACTGCACAGGTATAATCGTAGTCTTCTCCTCTGTCTTTCCAATCCTCAAAGTTTTCTTCCAAAACCAACATGTAAGGAGCATCCCCATTTACGTATAAATAACTATACTCTGCATTTCCTTCTCTCCATTTTTGTTTTAGCTGCAAACTTCCCTTTTGACTTCGAATCATATACCTTGAATTTCCCCGAAAACAGTTCACCAGATAAAAATCTCTGTTTCCAACTTTCCATGGCTGTGCAAATGTATAAGAACCGCCCTCTGCCAGAAAATCGAAATAAAATGGCAAATCTCCTTCCAAAAGAACTGTTTTCTCATCTTGCCAGGTAATCCTGCAACAATGTTCATCATCATAGATTTTTACTTCTTGAGGAGATGCTTCGTATTGATAAGGAATTTCCTGTCCATTTTT
Source organism: uncultured Bacillota bacterium (assembly GCA_958352855.1). Taxonomy (GTDB): domain Bacteria; phylum Bacillota; class Clostridia; order Lachnospirales; family Lachnospiraceae; genus Blautia. Next base: position 31,901 of record CATWQE010000005.1, on the reverse strand, counting down.
CTGTGGCACAATTCTTGCTACCAGTGAACTCACAGCTGAACCATGAACATTTCGAAAATAAATTCCTTCTTGTATCTCTTCTCCCTGAAATTTTTTTCCTAATTTCGAAAATACCATATAGGAACCTCTTGTACTAAAAGGTATCTCTTCTAAATTAAATTTCATATTCTTCTCACCTATCCTTTCAATCCTGAAAAGGTAATTCCTTCAATAAAATATCTCTGAGCCGCAAAATATACAATAATCATAGGAATAGTAATAACCGTTGCTACTGCCATTAAAAGGTTCCATTGACTGGTATGCTGTCCCATAAAGTTCTGAAGGGCAAGCGATACTGTTTTAAGTTCTGGTCTATCCAGATAAAGCAATGGTCCCATAAAGTCATTCCATGTATTCATAAAAGTAAATACACCCACTGTACACAATACTGGTTTTGCCATTGGCAAAATAATCTTACTATAAATCACAAAATAATTTGCTCCGTCCACTAATGCTGCTTCATCATACTCTTTGGGAATTCCGCTGTAAAACTGTTTCACCAGAAAAACGTTAAATGCAGTTCCAAAAAAGCATGGAATTGTCAAGGGGAGAAACGTATTGTAACCACCTATAGCCTGCCAGATTAAAAATTGTGGTATCATAAGAACCGTATATGGAATCATCATTGTTGATAATAAAAGGGCAAACCACAAATTTCTGCCTTTAAACTTCAGTCTTGCAAACCCAAATCCAATAAAACTGGCACTAAACACAGCTCCCACCATATTAATTCCTACAATGATAATAGAATTCAAAAAATACCTTCCAAAAGAGTCCTTCGTAAATGCTTCTATAAAATTATCAAAATTAAATTGTGAAGGTATCCATTGTATAGGTACTGTTGTAATTTCACGATTAGTCATAAAGGAACTTCTCACCATCCAGAAAAACGGAAACAACATCATAATCGCAAGCACAATCAGTAAAAAATAACTTATGACTTTTATTTTCTTCTTTTTATTCATCTTACTCACCTCAGTCCCCATTTTCATAAACAACCCATTTTTTTTGTGATTTAAATACAATTAATGTCAAAACTGCAATAATTACAAAAAATACCCAGGACATAGCTGCTGAATATCCCATTCTGGATTGCTTAAAGGCTGTTCTATACACCATAAGAGAATAGAACAAGGTTGCATTTGCCGGTCCTCCATCTGTCATAATATATGCCTGAGTGAATACCTGCATAGAATTAATAATAGCCATAACAAAATTATAGAAAATAATAGGAGTCATCATTGGTATTGTAATATGTACAAATCTCGCCACCATTCCTGCTCCATCTATTTCCGCAGCTTCATAAAGCTGCCTTGAAACACCTTGAAGCCCCGCTAAATAAATAACTACCGTGTTTCCTGCTGCCCAAAGCGCCATAATTGCCAGAGATGGTACTGCTCCAGTTTCACTAAAAATAAAATTCTGTGCTGGTAATCCCAACGCTTTTAAAATACTGTTTAAAAGCCCATACATAGGATTATAGATATACATCCAAACTGCCGCACTGGCAACCACCGGTACAATAGAAGGAATATAAAAAATTGCTCTAAATACAGATATGCCCTTTACTTTTGTATTTAAAAGCATTGCCACCAGGAGAGGTATACACGTTATAAGCGGAACACTTAGTAATGTATAATACAACGTTACCTTCAAGGATTGTAAAAATAGCGGATCTTTAAATAACATAATATAGTTTTCAAGTCCTATAAATTGCTTCTCACTAATAACATCCCATTTTGTAAAACTCACTCCAAGACTAAATAGCATAGGTCCAAAACTAAAACAAATAAGTCCTATAATAGCTGGTGCGATAAAAAAATATCCCCATTTCATTTGTGCTTTTTCTTTTACACTGACTTTGTTTTTCTGAAAAATTTTATGCATGTACTGACACCTCCTTGCTTTGCACGAAACCTGGTTTTAATCCCAGGTTCCCTGCAATTCAGAAGATACATCTACATCTTTCAACGCTTCCTCTGCACTCTGTTCTCCTAACCACACGTTATCTAAAAGCGGTACAATTGTATTATCAACAATAACAGGGAAGTTTTTCAATGTTACATTTTCTCCTACACATGTATTTTCCTGTTGTAAAATGTTACGAAATGCCTCACAATTTTGTGTCTCATCAACTGTAGTATACGTAGACATCCAGGCTTTTTCATTTTCACCACCATCAAAAACATTTACTGTATGAGGAAGTCCACCAAGAGCTACCTCATTTTCTTTTGATGCCTTAATTGCATTATTGAAATCTGTATAATAGCAGAAAAAGTCAAACGCTTCCTCATTTTCTGCATCCTTTGGTGACATACAAATACCCGCTCCCCAGCTCATATTAGCAGGATGGTCAAACATTGGAATCTGAGCAACGCCCACATCAAATGCCTCATTAGAGTAATTTCCAAGAGCCCAGGAACCGTCAATCAGCATTGCCACCTGTCCATTCATCAACATTGTAGTCTTATCTGCAAAAGCTCCTTTCGCCATTGCCAGAGATGGTGCACATTTGTTTTTTGTAGATAAGTCCGCAATAGACTGAATAACTTCTAATCCCTCTTTACTGTTTATCTTTAACTCTGTCCCATCATCACTGGCAATTGCTGCACCATTGGTATATAACAGTGGCATAAACACATTCCAATCGGTAGGCATCATCGTACCATATACGCTGACATTATCTACATCAAATCCTGACTGTTCTGATGTTTTCCCTGAACTATCTTTTGTCAACTTTCTTGCATTCTCTACAAATTCTTCCCACGTCCATGGATTTTCTGCATCCGTAGAGGGAAACTCAATGCCCGCTTCTTTTAGTAAATCCTTGTTATAGTATAAAGCCAGTGTCGCCACATTACACCCTACTCCCCAGACGCTGTCTCCAGTCTTAAAAATTGTGGAATTTAATGTTGTTTCTTCCAGATCAATCCCCTTCTTTTCATAAAGAGGCGCTAAATCCAGCACGGCATCTTTACTTCCCCATTCCAGCACACTTCCTTCCGGGAGTTTAAATACATCCGGCATGCTATCTGCCGCAGCCATAGTATTCATTTTGCTTAAATATTCTGCATAAGGAACAAAAACTTCCTGTACATCTACATCTGGATTTTCCTTCTCATATTGAGCAATTACCGCTTTATCGAAATCTTGTTCCGCGTTTTCAGACCAGGAATAAAAACTTACAACCTTTTTATCTCCTGATTCGCTGCTATCGTTCCCTTTACTATCTGCATTTTTTTCTGAGCTACCACATCCTGCAACTGACATTGCCATGCATAATGCCATTATAAGTGCTAGTTGTTTTTTCAACATATTTTCTTCCTCCTACTTATTATATTTAAGGTACCTTCTTTTGATATTTTTATTATATTTGATTGTTTTACGATAAACTAGCACATTTCTTTCTGGCATTTAGCACATTTCATGCTATTGATTACGAAATTCTCTTGGCGTTTTTCCACAATTTCTTTTGAATATTCGCGAAAAATAATTAGAATCTCCATATCCTGTCCTAGCTGCGACTTCCGTTACGCTTAGTGTTGTATTTTTCAAAAGCTCTTTTGCTTTTTTCATTCTGATATCTTCCAAATACTGCATTACACTCTTATTTTTCTTTTCTTTAAATCTTCTGTACAAATAGTTAGGAGTGATAAAAAACTCACTTGCCACATCATTAAAATTAACATCTTCTGCATAATGATATTCTAAATATTCTATAACTTGTTCTATCATTTCACTCTTTTGAGAATCCTGAAGAATTTTTTCATGAATCAATCTTGTATATTCATATAATTTCTTTTGGACTTCTTGCCTCGTCATGCAGCGTTCCAAAGCATATGGATAAAGCTCTTCTGTCAGATTTTCAGGTATTTCATAACTATGCTGACGATATTTATTTGCAATCAAAATCAAAACTGACCGGTAAAAGTTATCTAGCACCACATTATTTTCTTTCTTTTCAAAAATCCCTGTTACTAATCCTGTAATTTCTTTCTTCCATTCCTCTTCTCTAATATTTTCTATTGCCCGCTCTAAATTGCTTAAATCAATGCTTAACGTACTTTCTCCTTGTCCTGCGCTTAATACATGCATAGTTCCTTGCCAAAACCTCGTATTAAGAGTAACTTCAATTTCTTCCATTATCTCTGGCAAACTAAATTCTCTTCCACCTTTATATACCAGCCAAATCTCTTGAAATACTTTCAATCTTTCCCAAATGCAATAAATTTCCTGCTCAAAAAGAAAAGTTTCGGAAAATGCCAACAACAACATATTTTCACATTCATGAAAATAAATAATTTTACATGTATCATAATTTTCTTCAACTTTTCTTAACACTTCCATAGCAGCTACATTTTCTCTCAAGATTTGTGCTATCTTTTCTCCGAAAATCAGCAAAACAGTTCCAGAAAAAAGTTCTTGCAGACTACTGTAGTCTTTAAAATTTTTCCAATTTTCTCCTGCTTTCCACTCTTTCTCTCTCTCCGTCTCAAAGTTCCGGCACACTTCTTCTAAGGTTTCATAAAGTTCTTTCTGCGCAATCGGTTTCATAATATAGTTTACCACGCCACTCTTTATGGCCTTTTTCATATATTCAAAATCATCATAGCCACTAACAATAATAAATTTCGTACTACTTTCTTTATCTAACCGGCGTACTCTTTCCACAAATTCCAAACCACTGCATATAGGCATACTGATGTCCACAAAAAAAATGTCAGGTTTTACTTTTTCATAAACCTCATATGCTTCCAGTCCATTTTGTGCCGTACCACAAATTTCAATAGGTAATTTACATTGTTTAATACGCTGTGTAATACTCTCCAAGACCCACTTTTCATCATCTGCAATACATACTTTAAACATTGTTGTCTCCCTTCGGCAAGTATATTTGTATTCTGGTTCCTTTTCCTTCTTTTGCAGTAATTTTAAACTCCATCCTTTCACCGTATTCCAAATACAAACGATGAAACACATTCCAAATTCCTACATGAACGGATGCTTCTTTTCTTTGATTTGGATTCTTTCTAATGGCTTGAAATTCTTCCATAAGGTCTCTATATTTTTCCTGATTAATACCATTTCCATTATCCATTACCAATAATTGCACTTTTTCCTTTTCTTTCGTAATAGCAATGGTAAGGCAACACTCTCCTGATTTCTCATAAAATCCATGCTTAATAGAATTTTCCACCAATGGCTGCATAATGGATTTTAAAATTTTATTTTCCTGCAATTCCTTCTCTATATCGTAATATACATTTAGATCCGGTATTTTATATTTCATAATCAATAAATATTGGCGAATATATACCATTTCCTCCTCTATAGTAATCCATTTACTTTGACTTAAATTGTAGCGGAAAATCTTCCCTAAAGTTTCACACACTTTTACCGCCTCGCTTTTCTTATTTCCCAAAATTAATCCATTAATAATCTCTAATGTGTTATACAAAAAATGAGGATTAATCTGCTGCAAAAGCATTTGGTATTCTGTTTCTTTTTGTAAGATACTCATCATCCTGTTTTTTTCAATCAAATCGTGGAGAGATTCCGACATTTCATTAAAACCGTTCAGCAAATCTCCAATTTCATCATGATATGGATTATCCAAATAAACATTTTCCTCATTATTCCTAACCCGCAAAAGAGCCTCTTTGCATTTTATAATAGGTGTTGTAATATAGTGAGAAAATATAGTGCCTATAATCACAAATACAATCATCATACCAACTAATACAATACAAAATCCAATCCAGATATTTGTATTATCCACACGAAACATTTCCTCATCCATTACGATTTCCATGATAAGAGAGGCATTTTGTATTTTAATTGTTTCTTCTTTTATAGAATATCTGTGCCCAATCTTATTTTCTTGCAACTCCTTTGGCAAATTCTCTATAATTACATTTCCCTTTGCATCTTTTAATGAGAGATAGCCCCCAACAACTTCTCCTTCCATAAACTGTTTCATATTATTTTCATCTATTGTAATTACCAAAATTCCCATTTGTTCCAGGGAATACATATTGTTAATCGGATAATAAACATTCATATACCATGTGTTTCCTCTGGTAAAAATTCCTTTTCCAACACCTGTTTCTACATAAACTCCCTCTTGCTGAAACTGTGGATACCACTCTTGTTCTTGTATATTAATCGAATAGTCCAAATAATTTCCTTGGGGAACCGTGATCCTTACGTGATCATTAAGCATGGTAGAAATACGAATGTTACCATTCATATCTGAAACACTCCCCATAAAATAGCTTGTGCTATCTTCCAATTCCCGCATAGTACGAATATCCATTCCATTCTGTTGAAACAAGCTCTGCATCCATGAAGAATAACTCATACTATAAGCCAATGTATGCAAACTATCAAAATATTCTTCAATATCGTTCTTTTTCTGTTGCACAAAACGAATCATATTCTTCTTAACCGTTTCTTCACTCATTTTTTTATACAGAGCATAAAACGTCATACTTGAAATTAACACAGCGGCTGCCAGCAAAAGTATAACAACAAGAATCGTTTTTTTCTTTAACTTCAATGTTGAGATTTTCTCTTTTATTTTTCTCAAATATTCCCCCTCCTCGCAAATTATGCATCACAAGTTTCATAGGTTATTATACAACATTTCATGACACAGTGAATATAAAGAAAAAGCAATTGCCCAACGCGACAATCACTTTTTTCAAAAATATCTTCTAAATTGAATGATAGAATGTACCAAATCTTCTTATGAAACCGAAATATATGAATAGCCAAAAAGAACATAACAACAATGGAAATTCCTTTATGAAATGCCAGTATTACAGAAAATTCTTCCAATATCATGCCAAGTATTCCTGTTACAAATGCAACAACAAGCATTATCATCAAATACCCGCCTCTTCTGTTCATCCTTCTGCGATAAACCGACACATGAAATATGCTGAACACAAGAAAAAGAAGTGAAGCCATTTTATGAATGTACACTCCGGTCAACGGCGCCATCATAGTTACTACAAAACTAATAAGCAATCCTAAATTAAGCACTTTTTTCAACATCTCATCACCTCATATTATCCATAAAATTCCCTTATATTAGTCAATGCTAACCGTCTCGCAAAAATCAGCAGTTAGTTATTGCTAATCGCCTACATGAGTATATATGTTTTCCACTCAAAAGTCAATTCTTTTTCTACATCATAATCCCGCCCAATGAAAAATCCCCCTCTGCTATGCATATTTCTCATAACAAAGGGGGATTTCATTTTGATAACTCTACGTGATTTTTATTCCTCTACAATGGCACTGATTTCTACTGTAGAAACTTCATCATTTTTTACGCCAAAGGTAATCTTGGTCTCTCCTTTTTCGTAAATCAGGGAAGACCCTTTTTCTTCGGTAGGATCGCCGTAAGCTTCTGTTACTTCATCTTTGGTGCTTCCAATACAGATTCCTTCTTCAGTCTCTACAGTATCATCCATAAATACTACGGACAATACATAGTCTTTGTCATCTACCGGATAGGTGTTTAACTTAAAGCCAGGATAAGTGTAAACCTTGTCCAGACCTTCAAAGGCACAGCTTTCTGATTCAAAATAATCATCTGCCTCTCCCAGTTCATCCACAACTTTAGAAGCATCCGCTCCCATTTCGATTTTCACAGAACCGCTGGTAAAAGAATAGCCGCCTTTGGCTGTGCTTTCTGTTTTTGCAGAAGCTTCCTTACTTCCTTTGTCTGAATCATCACTTCCGCCACAGGCAGACAGGGTAAGTCCCATAACTAACATCGCTGCTGCCGCATACATTCTCATTTTCTTCATTTCTCTTTTCCTCCTGTTAATAATGAATGATTTCTCCATATTCTTCCAGTTCTTTGTACTGGGCTTCTTTCATATCCTCATAGAACTGGATTTTTTCATTGTACACTTTTTCATATTCCTGGTTCTCACGATAATCTGTGAGGTCATAATTTTCTTTTAAATAGGTACCAAAATATCTGGATAATTTTTCTGCTCCATCCAGGTTCAGGTGAAGCCCTGCATCATAAGTATCTGTATTGTAATCAATGCCTACTTCTTCTGCCATTTTTTCATAATTGAAATAGTCAAGATTATATTTTTCGGCATATGCCTCAATCTGTTCATCCCACTCATCATACCAGTGAGGGAACAGGCTTGGTGACTTTACCAGTACAAACTCAATGCCGTTTTCTTCACACAAAACTCTCATTTTATCCAGATACTTCATGGCGTTGTTTCCCAGTGTATAGTCTGCCAGCTTGTCCGGCTCCGGAAATCCTTTTGCCGGTCTTACATCCACACGCATGTAATAGCCATTGTGGGAAATCTTATCTTTTTTGAACATGTATTTAAAATCATCCGAAGATAAGTCTGACCATCTGGAATGATACCGCAAAATAGGGAATAAGTAATCTAACATGTTTTCCTGCTCTGTCATAGAGGACTGAATCGCCCCAAGTTTAGAAGAGGACCACTTCATTCCGTCAATAGTCATGCGATTGTATGCCTCACTTTGAGGTTCATCATATTTTAAAGCCAGCACATTGAAAACCGCCACCTTGGGCTTCTCATAACGCAAGGTATCCTCCAGCATATAATAGGACTGCCATGGAAGCTGCTGGGCGCTTCCCCTGATATAACTGGTAATCCCAAATTCTTCATATAAGGTAATGGGAGAAAAGTTTTCATACACTTCACAGTCTCCCACAAAAATCACCTCATGGTCTGTAGTTTCTTCATAATATTCTGCTGTCAGTGCCCCTTCCACAATGTCAGACATATATTTTGGCATTAAAAGCTTTTGCAGAAAGAACAGCACTGTAAACATCACCACCATAAACAATGCCACCGGAGCAATCCATTTTGGAAATTTCTTGTTTTTCATCCTGTTCCTTCCTCCTAAAACTGATTATAAATAAACTGACTCTGGTCATATCCAATGCCATATGCCCCAAATATAAGAACAGCAAGCACCAGAATACCAAATACAACATACTTACACCAGGCAGGACGGGCGAAAATCAAATTCCGGACGCTTCCTTTTTTCTCCTGTACCAGACTCACTGTCAAAAGTATCAGGAAGCAGATAAACAACAGCACATAGTCGGCTGCAGAAAGTCCCAGTCCCAGAAATGCCTCTGCGTTTAAATCTGCCAGCTTAAAATTGGTAAACATGTTTCCAAACATTTTAAAAGTCAACGGTACATCCCTGTAGCAGTCAAACATACGCAGACAGCTCATAAGAAGAATGGTTCTGATAATCTCAAAAGCTCCGTACCATTTCTTATCTTTCACATGGAAACGGTTATGAAATTTGCCATACAAAGGCTCCAGCTCCTGGGAAATCATAATCACTACAAAGTTCATAAGTCCCCAGACAATAAAGTTCCAGCTTGCCCCATGCCAGATACCGGTGGTAAACCACACTGCAAAGGAAGATAAGTACACTGGCACACGTTTTCCGATTGCTTCTCCAAATTTTGACCTGGAAAGCTTGGAAAGCTTCAGCATAGGCTTACATACCGAAATGGGATAGAAAATATAGTCTGTAAACCAGGTACCCATGGTAATGTGCCATCTCTTCCAGTATTCCTTAATATTCTTAGACAGATAAGGTCTTTGGAAGTTTTCTGTCACCTTAATTCCCATGGTCTGCGCAATACCAATGGTAATATCAATACCACCGGTAAAGTCCGCGTACAATTCTAATGCATAAAACAGCATTCCCACAAATACAAATCCACCCTGGTAAGTTTCCGGGTCATGAATAATTGCATTTACTGCAGTAAGAATCCTGTCTGCAATCACTGCTTTCTTGAAATATCCCCAGGTAATCCGGTAAAGTCCGTATCCAACCACTTTGGTATCAAACTTATGCTGTTCAAACAGAGACTGAGATAAATCATTAAATCTGCTGATAGGTCCCTGAACCAGCTGCGGGAAAAAGGATACAAACAACGCCAGTTTGAAAGGATTTTTCTCTGCCTTACTGGTGCCCCGGTATACATCAATGATATAACCCATAGTCTGGAAGGTATAAAAAGAAATTCCCATAGGCAGCACCAGATTCACAAAGGAAAGCTGACCGTCACTGTGAAAAGCGCTGAGAACTCCATTGATATTGGCAATCATGAAATTGGTGTATTTTAAAACTGCCAGAATACCCAGATTAAAGAACAGACATAAGAGCAACCATTTCCATTTTTTTGCTTTTATGGCTGCTTTATAGGCCTTTTTCTCTTCCCTGCTTAACTCTCCTTTTTTTGTCTTTAAATAAGCTTCCTGCTCGGTCTGCAGGCTGTCCAGCTTCCTGCTCACCAGATAAGCCGACACAGTGGTTGCCCCTATAAAAATTAAATAAGAGGGGCTTGCAAAAAAGTAAAATACATAACTGGCTACCAGAAGAAGGGGCCACTGGCACTTCTTTGGCAGCAGATAATATAATAGAAAAACAATGGTAATAAATCCAATAAAACTATATGATGTAAAAAGCATAAGACCCCCGCTTATTCATCTTCCAGACGACAGATTAATTCGTATAAAGCTTCTGCGGAGTTGAAATTTTCAGGGATGATTTCTTCTGCTGGAATGACTACATCATACTCTTCGTTTACTTCAGAAATAATGGTAACAATGTCAAAAGAGTCAATAATTTTGTCATCTACTAAGGTGTTGCAGGTTTCAAAATCCACCTCCGGGTGCAGGTCATTTAAAATTTCTAATAATGCTTCCATACTTATTTTCTCCTTTTCTTCTCTTGATAAATTTCTTTTAATTTTGTTCTGTCAATCTTGCCATTTGCTGTCAGCGGCATTTCTTCCAGCGCATACACCTGATTTGGAATCATGTATCTTGGAAGTGTGCTCTTCAAAGATGTGACCAAATCTTTCACGTCTCTTTCTCCTGTGTAGAAGAGGATAATTTTGCCTTTTTCTTTATCATAAATGCAGCAGGCGCTGCGAATGCCCTCATTCATATTCACATGTGCTTCGATTTCTCCTAACTCAATTCTGTGGCCCATGTGTTTAATCTGATAATCTTTTCTGGAGATAAAAACAAGCTCTCCATATTCATTTATTTTTCCAATATCCCCGGTCCGGTAAATCAATTCATGATAATAAGGATTTAACGGATTCTGGACGAAAACTTCATCCGTCTTTTCAAAATTATTGTAATATCCCAGGGTTAAAGCAGTTCCCCTGATACACATTTCTCCAGGTTCTCCCTGAGCCGGAATCTGATTTTTCTCATCCAAAAGCAGGATTTCCGTATTCTTAAAAGGACGTCCTATGGGGATGCTCTCTCCTTCTTCAAAGTCTCTGTTTACTTCATAATAGCAGCTCATGCCTGTCGCTTCTGTAGGACCGTAGAGATTAATAAAACGGGCGTTTGGAAGGGCCTTTTTCCACAAATGGAACTGTTTAATCGGGAATACTTCACTTCCAAAAGCTACGGTATGGAGATACTTTGGAATTACCTTGTCGAAAGTTTTCATGGATGAAATCATGGTCAAAGCAGACACCACCCAACATACCGTATTAATCTTGTACTCATTTAAAAATTCCACTAATTTCAGCGGGAACATAAACAATTCCTTTGGAACCAGATAGGTCGTAGCTCCGTATTTCAGAGAAGAAAACAGCTCTTTTAAACAGGCGTCAAAATACAATGGCGTCTGATTTGCAAAGACAGAATCTTCACTTACCTGAAGAACTTCTGTGAGGTTTTCCACATAATCAATCACTGACCTGTGACAGGCTGCCACACCTTTTGGAATTCCTGTGGAGCCAGAAGTAAATACAATGTAAATAGGGTCTGTATCAATGGCTTTGTCTCTGATTTCTTTCAATGCTTCTTCCTTCACAGGCGTTTGAAGCATCTCATCATAGAGAAGAATTTCTCCCTCAAAATCCTGAAAACTGTCAATGAGTCCTCTGGTACTTTCATCGCAGATCACAGCCCTGGGTTTCAAGTTCTTAAAAATCAGTTCAATACGAAACGCCGGCATCTCTTCATCCATAGGCACATAAAAACAGCCACTATACACCACGCCCCAAAAGGCAGTAATCATATGTGGATGTTTCTTCATATAAATAACTATAGGTTCTTTTGCATAGCCCTTTTCTATGAGACAGGTTCCTATCCTTCTGGAAGCATCATAGACTTCCTGGAAGCTCATTCCCATCTCTCCATTTGCAAATGCAGTTTTATCTGGAACCCGCGTTACCGTATGTTCCAGGTATTCCAAAATATTTCTTTGCATCTTTCTTACTCCTTACACCTTAATAAGATTTTCATAAGGTTCTTTTACTTCTTTTTCACACTGTTTCAACGCATATTTTGCCAGAACTTCCAGAGTATCTACATACCCGCTGCCAATTTCATAATCCTTTTTAATCAAAGATAACTCTGTACATCCAAGAACCAGCACCTGTGCGCCATTTTCCCTTAAATGGGAGGAAACCCTCCTGAATTTTTCCATGTCAGGAGGTATTCCTGCCTTGATATTTTCATAAATCAAGTCCATAATATCCTGCTGATACTCTGTCTTCGGAAGTACAGCCTCCATGCCCATAGCTTCCAGTTCTCTCTGGAAAATACCACTTTGAATCGTTCCGTCTGTGGCCATGATTCCCACAGAACGAATACCATGGCTGCGAATTTCCAGGGCAGTTTTCTGAATGCCATGAAGCACCGGAACCGGAATTTCCCTGGACAGCTCCTCATAAAAATAATGGGCTGTAATACAGGGAATGGCAATACAGTCTGCACCCTGTGCAGCCAACTGTTTCCCCAGTCTTATCATTTCGTCTGCAGGATTTTCTTCTGATTTCCCCAGAATGTAGGCTGTGCGGTCTGGAATTTGGGGCATGTTATAAATCAGCATTTGCAAGTGATCCTGATCCCGCTCCGCCTTTGTCATCTGGATTAACAATTCCATAAAATATGCCGTTGCAATGGGTCCAAGACCACCTAAAATTCCTAAAGTCACACCATTCGCCTCCTAATCAACCGAAGAATCTTCTGTAGGTGTTGCCGGATATTTGCTCTGGTCAAAAATATGGCTGTTATTGTGAGCCTTGGAATAGTCCAGAATTTCCTCATCAGTAAGAAGGAAAAACTCTCCGCCCCCCTGTCTTGGCGTGGTATCAAAATGATACCATCCGTCTCCAACATCTACCAGACTCCAGTAATGTCGGGAATGACTGGTATCGCTTTTCTCAATATCCAGATTTGGAATTCCCGCCTGGGTCAGCAATGCTTTTGCTGTAGCAAAGAAAATAAAACAGTCACCCTGTCTTGTGGTAAAGCCCTGGTGCGCTCCATTGGTCCAGCTCTCTTTTTCTGAACTGTTTACATAGCCAATATTCGTTCTTGTCCAGTCATAAATTGCCCTTGCTTTTTCCTTCTGTGTCATATCCTCATCTGTGATTTCTGCCAGAATTTCATCTGCTTCTTTTTCCACTTCTTCCGGCTCTACATAGTCTTCCGGTTTTTCCTTAATGGTAATGGTAGTCTCTTCCTGGGCTTTATTTCCCGCCCGATCCTGCGCAGTATAAATGACATCATAGGTTCCTGGCTCTTCTGGATCTACATCACTGTTGTCAATCTCCAGCTTCACCTTTTTATCGCAATTATCCGTTACCGTAATCTCTGATTTATAAGAAACAGGGTCTCCTGCAAAGCCGGTAAGAGGCGCCACACCATTAATCTCTGGAGCTTCTTTGTCTTCTATTACCTTGATTTCAGCCTGAACCTTTGCAGTATTTCCGCCTTCGTCTGTCAGAATCACCACAGCAGAAACCTTTCCTTTTTTGGATAAGTCCGGCTTTTCTTCAAAGCTGCATTTCACATCGGTAGCATCTTGAATATCTGTTACCAGTTCTTTTGCTTTCAGCTTTCCGTCTATATCAATGGTGATATTTTCGGCTTTCGCCTTAGGTGGTGTAGTATCCTTGACAATCAGTTTAGATTTTCTTTCTTTTCCTTTTGCCTTGATGACAATCTCCTGTTCTCCTACGTGATTCAAATCCACCTTTGACATATCTGTCACAAATTCTGCATCTACTTTTTTCTTCTTTAAGAAATCAGAAACCTTCAGGTCTTTTGTCCCTGCTTCTACTGTCACTGTTTTCGCTACAGGATTGGAAAAGAACAGCTTATAGCCTAAAAAACACAGGCCAATGACTGCAATTCCTATGACGGTCAGCTTCTTTATCAGCTCTATTTTCTGTTTCCGAAGCTGCTCCTCTCTCCGTCTTTGAATAGCTCTTCTTCGTTTCCGTTCCAGGTATTCCTGATAGTATCTCTCATTTTCTTCTTCCAGTGCCAGACATTCGTCCAGACCGCTTCTGCGTCTGTAAGAAGCAGAAGCTCCTGCAGCATTGGCAGTTCTTGTCCTTCTTGAGGAATTCTCCCCCTGCGCTCTGCACCTTGGCTGCTGACCTTCTAAGCGCTGATTCCTGGAATACTGCGTGCTGCTACCGCTTTGTCTTTGGCTTCCCCTTTGCCGGGCACTTCTGTTTCTTTGAGGCGGTACTCCCTGTTTTTCTTCCGGTCTCCTTCTATGTTCATATTCGTTCATGTTTTTTCTCCATAAAACCTGTTTTATTGCTTTTTTATGAAATATATTTCTATTTTTTTACATAACCTTCGTTTATTCTATTCTCCTATATGCATATTGTCAATATTTTGTTGCAAAAAAAGAACCGCCGCATTTCCTGCCGCAGTTCTTTTTCTTCTTTTTCTAAGCCTAAAAAATCGCCGCTCAATTGCAAGCAGCGATTTCTAAAAGTTATTTTGTTGTTATCGAATGAGCCAACTGTAATCTTTACGACAATCCAAAATATAATCCACATACACAGTATCGTCTTGGATTTGGTAGAGGACAAGATACCACTTTTCAATAAACATCTTGTGATATTTATTCGGTGTGATATAGGGTTCCTCAAAAAACGGAAAACGTTGCGGCATCTGACAGAGAGAACGCATAGCAACCATAATTTCTTTCTTTTTCGCTATTGCTGCTTCTTTATTGACCTGTGCCATAAAACGGATATGTGTTCCCAGCATTCTCTTTGCCCTTTCAGAAACAACAACCTTATATCTCTTACTTTCTGCCATACACTACACCTCTGTAATTACATCCTCAAGATAATCATCCAGTTCATCAAGTGTACAGCCTACTCTGCCCGCTATTCTGTCTTCCTCAACTGCTAAAAGTTCCTCACGAAGCTTTAACATCTTCTCTCTTCGGTTATAAGTTTCAATATCCATAACAACTAAATCTCCCTCGCCATTCTTAGTAAGGAAAATCGGCTCTGCAGTCTTTCTGCACATATCGGCAATCTCATTGTAATTCTGGCGAATTGCTGCGGATGGACGAATATTCATAACAAAACCTCCCTGCGTTTATTGGATAGTAATATTATATCTATATTATACCCATTTCATGCAATCACGTCAATAAGAGCAGAAAAGTTTTGCAAGACAACCGCTCATCAAACGTATCCGCGCCGGTATATAGGCTTCTCACCAGCCATGGCTCTTTACTTGCCTCTTTTTCTATATAAAAATCCGTTCCTCCCGCTTATCCGCGAAAATGTACAAATATTCTCCCTGCTGGTCTCTGCTTGCCCTTATAAAAGAGTCCGAATATGCCGCCTGAACCATTCCCTCTGCAGCTCCAAGAGCAATTCTGTCAAAACACTCCTTTCCATCCATTTTCATATTTCCAAGCTGCTCTTCCAAAAGGCAGCACAAGCCATTTTTTCCCATTGGCTTTTCCTGAATCTGTCTGTAATAAAATCCCTCATAAACAGTGCGGTTACTGTTAATCATCCTTAATAAATATTCTGCCCTGGGTTCCTCTAATATCTGTTCCAGTTTCAGTTTTCCTCTTGTAATACCTGCTCCTCTTGCATCTTTTAGAAATACAGAAACCATACTGGGAAATACAATCACAAAGTTCCTTTGCTCTGCCACCTGGAAACGATATTCCTTTCCTGGCATACTTAACCTATTTTCAACAATTCTTTTACTTTGCGGACAGATTTTCGGTACATAATATATTGGAATCCGACTACCACAACTCCGCAGAGCACAGAGAAGGCGCCTGTCCAGATTTCACTTTGTACAATTCTTCCGTCATTTCCATAGGTCAGCAAGACCTCATATCCAAGTGCAAGTAAGACACCAACTGCTGTTGGCAAAATGTAAACTTTTCCTACCTGTTTTTTCAATAATTCCATGCGGTACTGATTATCTGCTCCCAGTCTTTTTATATCTTCAAACACCTGGGCATTGCGGATTCCCACATTCTGGCTTCTGGTATAACCCATGATTCCCACAGCGGCAAAACAGATAACTGCCACATAGATAAACAACAGGAAACGAATGGCATAGCCTAAAATCAACTGCTGCATTTCCAATGGCCGAATCATGGGGCGAAACTGCCAGTCCGTTTCTTTTGCCGGTTCTTCCGGATCAACCACAGCGGCATCTGCCATTCCCCTTTCTCTGTACCCCTTCACATCCCGCAATTCCTCCTGGGAATTGTAAGCTTCCATAACATTCATATTTTCAGACATGCGAAGGGCAAATTCCTTATACAAAGCCGCTCCAAACTCAATTTCCCGATCACTTTCCTCAGAATCAAACAGCACCTGGGTCATCTGCTGTTCTTGGGCAAGCCCTTCTTTTAAAACTTCATAATCCTGGTTATTTACCACAAACCGGCTTCCCGTAGATAGTCCGTTGTTTGGTGTCAGTACCAGGGAATCATATTCTGTGTTGCCCAGATATTTCATGGGAAGATAGGTATCCTCACTGGCAAGGTACAGTTTTGTCATATCATCAAAAGCAAACCAGGTAGTCTCTGCACTGTTTGTTGGCTGAATGAGATAATAGCCACCTGTTGGAATATCCAGATGGATTCCTGTAAGTTTTTCATAGATTTCTGCGCTGGTACAGTCATACTCCGCATACTTTTCGTATCTGTCTTCCATAAACTCTCCATCTTCATTGATATCCCGTTCCACGCCATCTCCCACAACACGGATAAAATCACCTTCCCGGTAATTCTGAATCTGAACATCATAAGACTTAGCCAGTTCCTGTACCTCTTCCTCATTTAGCTCTTTTGCATCCTTTAAATACCGGTAGGAGTAATCATCCTTATACTTCTGATTCTTCTCCAGTGCTGCCATTCCCATCATAGGAACATAGAAAACAGCATATAACCCTCCAATGATTAATAGGGTAATCACCAGCATATTTTTCACAATGGATGCGCCCTGAAATTTCAACATTCCGTAATTCAACAGATTATTATAATATTTCTGTGGATTTCTCCCTCTTTCGTGACAGGAGATGGAGTACACCATAATCTGATAAAGCCCCACAAGCACCAGCAGATATCCTACGGATACCCAGCCTCCCAGCATGGTTCCAAACAAGTTCAAAACAATCATTCTCAGAAAATATCCAATAAATACACCAACTGCAATAAGAATCACTCCAAAAATCAAATATTTTTTCGTTACCTTATTTTTGATTTTTTCGGTTTTTCTCTGTTCATAAATTACATCCATAATGTTGGTTCTCTTCATGGCCTTTCTGGTGAGCAGGACTGCCATGAGAAACAGTACAAGCCCAAACAATAAAGAGGTAAGAAAACCTTCTGCTGTAAACCTAAAAGAAGCATCATTCACTCTGGCAGTTAAAACCTCCATAATCTTTCCAATTACCAGAGACAGCACAGCCCCAAGAGCAATACCTTCCATGGTATACAACCCAATCATTTTCCCCATTTCCTGATACAAGGCTCTGGCAAGAATACCTTTTTCTGTTCCAAGAGCCATAAAAATTCCCATTTCCCTGCTTTTATAGCGGAGAAAAATAGAAATGGCATACCATACAAACATGAGGCATCCTGCCGCCGCGATTCCGAAAATCATTCCCGCCATTTTCAGACTGTCCCCTCCATCTGGAAGGGCGTTTTTCACCAGAGGACTGAATACCATCATTAAATAAGAAGAAATCAGCATCACAGCAAAGGTAATGCAAAACTGAAACTGCCTGTAATCTCTTTTATTTCTTTTTCTAAGTCTGCTCCAAAGTATACTAAGTGTCATGCTTCCTCACCACCATTCAAATCTCTTAATACGCCCAGTAATTCCTCCAGAAATTCTTTCCGGTTTCCATGATTCTTTAATTCCTTATAAATCCTTCCATCCCGCATCACAATCACCCGGTCACAATAACTGGCAGAAAAACTGTCATGTGTCACCATAAAGGTGGTGGCATTGAGATTCTTCTGTGCCTCCAGAAAAGCATGGATAACAGCTTCACTGGAGCGGCTGTCCAGATTTCCGGTAGGTTCATCCGCAAGAATCAGCAAGGGATCGTTCATTAAAGCCCTGGCAACCGCGGTTCTCTGCTTCTGTCCACCGGAAATCTCGGTTGGAAATTTATCTTCAATCCCATCAATACCAAACAGCTTCAGCAATTTTCTCGATTGCTTTATAAGGTTCCTTTCGGATTACCTTTGGCACACAGACATTTTCCAACACATTTAATCCATCCAGCAGCATAAAATCCTGAAATACAAATCCCAGCTTTTCATTTCTCACTTTGGCAATGGCTTTTTCATCCAGTGCAGACAGCTTCTCATCTTTTAATAAAATCTCTCCTTTATCATGTGGAATAAAGCAGGAAATACAATTCAGCAAAGTCGTTTTTCCAGAACCAGAAGGTCCCATGACTGCCACAAATTCTCCCTCCTTCACCTCAAAACTCACGTCTTTTAATACTTCATATTTTGTTTTTCCTGTTTGATAGCTCTTATATAAATGTTCTACTTTCAGCATATCTTACACTCCTCTCACTTGATGGTGTAAGCATACCTTATTTAGAAAATTCTGCAATAAAAAATGCGTAATCTAATATAGAAAACGCATAATTTAAACTCTGTTTACTTATCATCCTGTTTCTCTGGAACAGGCAGATAGATTTTCACTGTAAATCTTCCCTGTTTCTCCTGTAAAATACATTCTCCTTCGTATTTTTCCACACATTCACGAATATTTGCGATACCAAATCCATGGAGAAAATGATCCTGTTTTGAGGTCCATCCTTTGCCCGGTTTTCCCTTTTTCTCCTCCTCCAGAGCGTTATTTTCCACAAGAATCATAAGGCCGTCTCCAACCCGGCTGGCCTTTACTGTAATCATTCTCCTATCAGGCGGCAGCTTTTCACTGGCCTCAATGGCATTGTCCAAAGCGTTTCCAAAAATAGTGCTAATATCCAGAGGTTCCAGAAATTTTCCATCCTCAAAGTGTACAATAGCGCTAAAATCAATGGATTTTTCCCTGGCAATTCTTGCTTTATCTCTTAACAATACATTCAGCGTTTCATTGCCTGTCTGGTAATAAGACTCATACATTTCCACCTGTTCCTGCAGGCTTTGGATAGCCTCCTGACCTTGTCTGGAATTACTCTGAGCCTGAAGTACAAGCAAATGATTTTTCAAATCATGATAAATACTCCTTACCCGTCTTTCATCCTCTATCCTTTCCTGATAATAGGTTTGCTGGCTGGCAAGGGCTTTTGCCCTATACGCTGTTTTGACAGATTCACAGATATAATAAACCAGATAAATACATCCAAAACTGGCAAAAATAGCGGTTCCACAAATAGGATATGCCACAAAATTCCGCTCCGGCATAAGATAAATAATCGTAAAAACCGCCAGGAAAGAAGACGCCATTAAACCATCAATCACCAGCCACATCTTTGTAGTAAGATTTCTGCTTCCTGCCTCAAAATACTTCTTCAAAAAGGCTCCGGCTCCTATCCAGAACAGCAGCCTGAATAACAACGTCATAGTATGAATAACTGTACTGGAAAGCAGAGTTTCCGGGTGAAGAGCAGAAGCTTCCCCATAGGGTAAGCCGGAATAAAAATAGAAAAACTTCATTCCGCTGTCCAGCATTAAATAATTCACTGCCACCAATGCCGGATAAAAAATCAATACTGCAGTTGCTTTTTCCACCCAGGCTCCCCGATGAAAAACAATGACATAGACAATCATTCCTATCAAAAGAAAGGTCAGATTCGTCAATTCATTGGAATAAATCACACAAACTGCCATGAAACTAAATGGAATAATAGCCAGTACCTTCATAATCCTGTTTTTGCGGAGGGGAAGAAAAGAATACCAGATTCGGAAGAATACAAATACGTACACCCATTCCAGAATAAAAGACAGTCCATCTAAAAACGCAATCATAAACAGTCCCCCCAATATTCTGTAAGTTTCTCCATAAAGCCTTTTCTCTTAGGCTGACTGATGGGGAGAATCTCTCCATTTAGCATTTGAATATCCAGCTTCTTTACACTTTTAATAAAGGCCGGATTTACCAGATAGCTGGCATGACTGCGCAGAAAACCTTTTCCGGCAAGCTCCTTTTCCAGCTCTCTCATGGTTTTATAACAGAGTATCTCATCCCCTTCTGTATGGAGCAAAAGATTTCGCTTACACGTCTCAATATAAATCAGCTCCCGCAGATAAATCTTGTATCTTCCAGCGTCATTTACAACCACCAGAGACTCTTCCTCCTTCTGGTCATATCTGCTTAAAAAGCGGTCCATTTCCCCTTTCAGCCGCACATACTGAATGGGCTTTAAAACATAATTCACTGCCCCATATTTATATCCTTCCAGACCATATTGTACCAAAGTTGTGAGAAACAAAATCCCCACTTTCTGATCCATTTCACGTATTTTTTCTGCTGTCCGAAGTCCATCCACCAGTTTCATCTGAATATCTAGAAAAATCAAATCAAAGGATGGGTCATAATGTTCCAAAAGCTCCAATCCATCATAAAAACAGGTAATCCGAAGCTGCGTCCCTGTTTCCTCCATATATCGCTGCAATAACTTTGTTAGATGCGCCACAAAATTCTGCTCGTCATCACAGATCGCTACATGTATCATTTTTTTATTTCCCCTCACTTCTGCCAAGAAGGCATACAACTTCACAATGCACCGTCTGGCAAAACTGATCTACACAGCACACCTTTTCCACCCGATATCCTTTTTCCAAAAACATCCCCAAATCTCTTGCCAGGCTGGTGGGTTTGCAGGAAATATAAACCATCTTCTCCACTCCGTACTCCAAAATCTTAGGCAATGCCTTGGGATGAATCCCATCTCTTGGAGGGTCCAGTACAATAAAATCCGGCTTCTCCTGAATCTCATCCAGTACCTTTAGTACATCGCCCGCAATAAACCTGCAATTCTCAATGCCATTAAGTCGGGCATTTTCTTCTGCTGCCACCACAGCTTCCTCTACGATTTCCACACCAATAACTTCTTTTGCCACTGCTGCCAGAATCTGAGAAATGGTTCCTGTACCGCTGTACAGGTCAAAAACCGTCATGTCCTTTGTATCTCCAATATACTCCCTGGCAGTTTCATAGAGTACCTCTGCCCCATAGGAATTTGGCTGAAAAAAGGAAAAGGGTGTAATTTTAAATTTCAGTCCCAGAATTTCCTCATAGAAATAATCTTTTCCGTACAGGATTCTGATTTCATCACTCTTCACTACATCAGAAAGAGAATCATTAATAATATGTAGAAATCCTACTATTTCACCTTCCAGATTTAGCTTCAGAAGCCGCTCCTTTAATTCCTGAAAGTCAGCTTCTACCTGACTGGTTGTTACCAGATTCACTAAAATCTCCCCTGTGGTATTTCCTCTCCTTAAAAGTAAGTGTCTTAAAAACCCTACATGCTGCATTTTGTGATAATAATCATAGCCTTGTTCCTGACAATATTCCAGTACACATTTCAAAATCTCATTCATGTCCCGATGAACTAATTTACAGTCCAGAGCATTTAATACATCATAGGTACTTCCTTTTTTATGTAAACCCAGAGATAAGGGACCCGCTTTATATTCATCGCCAAAAGAAAATTCCATTTTGTTCCGATAAGCAAATTCTCTTGGGCTTCCCTTGATTCCCTCAAACACATAATCCGGATTTCCCTGTTCATCTACCTGATTCCCTGCTTTTACAGCCTGGTCTATCAGATTTTGAATCTGCTTTGCCTTCATTTCCAACTGATTTTCATAGGACATGGTCTGATACATACAGCCCCCGCAAGCCGGGAAAATGCTGCACACAGGTTGTCTGGTTTCCAGTGGTGAGCTCTGTAAAACTTCCAGAAGACGCCCTTCCACTCTGCTTCCTTTCTTTTTATTAATCATAAACCGCACATTTTGTCCCGGCATCCCATTTTTCACAATAACCTTTTTGTCTTCTATCTGAACAATTCCCTTATTGGGAAATTCTACTCTCTCAATGATTCCCTGATAAATTTCACCTTTTTTCAATGCAATATTCCTTTCTTTCTGAAGCTATTTTACAGAAAAAGAAGCTCCGGTTTCCCGAAGCTCCCTATTGGCTTTTCCATTTCCTGTATACAGGCTTATTTACTCCTGACCTTCCTGTTCTTCTTCATCTTCAAAGTAGTCGTCAAAGTCATCATCAAAATCTTCTTCGAAGTCTTCCAGATAATCCGGTGTGAAGAAACGGTAAACTGCATATGCGATTCCTGCTACTGCTGCCACAGCACCGATAATTGCCAGTACCCATAATACAGTATTTTTACTTCTTTCGTCCTCTTTTTTCTGTAATGCTGTAATTAAATCCTCAATACGATTCATATGTCCTGCACCATCCTCTCTTTTTACAGATTTTCTGCAAACTCATTCTTAAAAGCTGCTGTGAGCTGGTTTTGCTTCCATGAATCTAAAGCTCCAACTCACTCTTTATGCTATTATACCACTGAACCTGAGATTTTACTATCCTTTCTTCAGACTTTTTTCAATTTCGCAAAGGATGCAAACATTTTCTTCACACCTACTTTGTCAAAATTCACCGTAACCTCATAGTCTCTTCCGCCTTCCACAATGGCTGTGACCACACCGATTCCAAATTTTATATGTTTTACCGTATCTCCCACTGTATAGTCCAGACCATCCGCCTTTTTCACCTCAAACTGCTTTGGCACAAATGCCGGCTGCTTAAATGCCTGTTTCATCTGGCGGAAGGACGTTGGCATGGGAATATCCATGGGTTTCTTCTCCTTAAACTCCCTTCCTAACTCCACCAGTTCTCTTGGAATTTCCTTAATAAATCTGGACACTTTATTATACTGCGTTTCACCGCGAATCATTCTCTGCTGGGCACAGGTAAGGGTTAAATCACGCATAGCCCTGGTAATTCCCACATAGCATAATCTCCGCTCCTCTTCTATTTCTGTCGGGTCATCAGAGGTAATAGTCATATAGCTGGGGAATATGCCATCTTCCATTCCGGCCAGATATACAAAAGGAAATTCCAACCCCTTTGCACTATGTAATGTCATTAAAAGAACCTGATTATCATTCCCATCCACAGAATCAATATCTGCCACCAGGGCTACCTCTTCCAAAAATCCAGACAAGGTTGGTTCCTCATTTTCCTCTTCATAGGACACCACTTTTGTAATTAACTCGTCAATGTTTTCGATTCTGGCTTCTGCCTCTTCTGTACCTTCTGCCTCCAGCTCTTTGACATAACCTGTGTTTTCAATAATATCCTTTAAAAGCTCAGAAGGAGACAAATACTCAGCCTTACTTCTCAAAGTCTGAATAAAGGTTACAAAAGGCTCCACCTTCGCTGCTGCCCGCCCAAGAGCAGAAATCGAATCAGCCTCTTTTAAGGCATCATAAAAACTCATGCCCTGGCTCACTGCATAATCCTGAACTCTGGTAAGGGTAGTAGCTCCAATTCCTCTTTTTGGCACATTGATAATACGCCGTACCGCCAAGTCGTCTCTGGCATTGTCTACAGTTTTTAAATATGCCAGTAAATCCTTGATTTCTTTTCTGGCATAGAAGTTCACTCCTCCCACTAATTTGTAAGGAATGTTTGCCATAAGGAATTTCTCTTCAAAAAGACGGGACTGGGCGTTTGTCCTGTATAAAATGGCAATATCCCGGTACTGGGCGTCACGCTCCCGTACTTTCTTGCTGATATCTCCTACAATATATTCTGCCTCTTCATATGCATTCATAAACTGACGGAAATGCAGTTTTTCCCCTTCTTCATTTTCTGTCCAGAGAGTCTTTCGCTTACGCTCCATATTATTTTGAATCACCTGATTGGCAGCATTTAAAATATTCTGGGTGGACCGGTAATTCTGCTCCAGCCTTACCACCTTTGCATCTGCAAACACATTCTCAAAGCCTAAAATATTTCCAATATTAGCCCCGCGAAATTTATAGATAGACTGGTCATCATCTCCTACAACACAGAGATTTCTGTATTTCCCTGCCAGAAGGCTTACAAACTTAAACTGTGCTGTATTCGTATCTTGGTATTCATCCACCATAATATATTTAAACCGCTCCTGGAAATATTCCAATACATCCGGGCAGGCCTGAAACAATTCCACTGTTTTCATAATTAAATCATCAAAATCCAGAGCGTTGTTCTTCTTCAGTTCTTTCTGATACTCCTTATACGCCAGGGCAAGCTTGCGCTTGGAAAAATCTCCCATAACATTCATTTCGTATTCTTCCGGCCCAATCAGTTCATCCTTTGCCTTGGAAATGGCAGCCAAAATGGCTCTTTCTTTGTAAACCTTGGTATCAATATCAAGGCGCTTGCAAATATCCTTCATCAATGTTTTCTGATCGTCTGTATCATAAATGGTAAAATTGGAGTCAAAACCCAAACGGTCAATAAAGCGGCGGAGCATACGCACACAACTGGAATGAAAGGTAGACACCCAGATACTCTCTGAGCCAAAGCCTACAATCTTATCCACACGCTCCCGCATCTCTCCCGCTGCCTTATTCGTAAAGGTAATGGCCATAATATTCCATGGATTTACCCCTTTTTCTTCTATTAAATAGGCAATCCTGTGGGTCAGTACCCTTGTCTTACCTGAACCTGCGCCGGCCAGAATCAGCACCGGTCCTTCTGTATGAAAAACTGCTTCTCTCTGCTCTGTATTTAATGTATCATAGATACTCATAACTTCTCTTTCCTCCAAAACATTTGTTCTTACACTATACCATTGTGCAGAGAATAACGCAAGTGGCTTTACAAATGGTTTTAAAAACTATATAATAGAGAACAGAGGTGATAAAACATGACTATAGACACAAAAGATATTTTAAACAGCATTTTAGCCAGCATTTCCCGCATTGATTACATCAAAACTGAGGAAATCCCAAACATAGATTTATATATGGACCAGGTCACTACTTTTATGGAGGAACATCTGGCAGCATCGAAACGCCATGCAGAGGATAAAATTCTTACCAAAACCATGATTAATAATTATGCTAAGAATCATCTGCTTCCTCCGCCTGTGAAAAAGAAGTATTCCAGAGAGCATCTGCTCCTTCTGACCTTTATTTATTACTTTAAAAATATTCTATCTATTAATGATATCCAGGTGCTTCTGACACCTCTGACTGAAAAATATTTTTCACAGGAAGATGGTATTCAGCTTACGGATATCTATGAGGATATTATGAACCTGGAGCTTTCTCAGATTGAGCCCCTGGCAAAGGATGTCACCAGAAAATTTAATAAATCTCAGGAATCTTTTGCAGATGCAGAAGAAGCAGATCGGGAATTTTTACAGAAATTTGCTTTTATCTGTATGCTCAGCTTTGATGTGTATGTAAAAAAACAGGTAATTGAACAATTAATTGACCATATGTCCGACCCTGCGAACTAATTTCAATTCAAAAGGAGCTGGACAGGAAATAATCTCTATGAATCTTTCCTGTCGCAGCTCCTTTTATGTTTTGTACCCAAAATCTTATTTTTCCTGTTCCTGTGCTTCCATTCTCTCAAATACCATGTCATATCCGTCATTTCCGTAATTGAGACTTCTGTTCACGCGGCTGATAGTAGCTGTGGAAGCTCCTGTTTTCTCAGAAATTTCCAGATAAGTTCTTTTCTCTTTCAGCATCTTTGCAACTTCAAAACGCTGGGACAAGGACAAAATCTCATTAACAGTACAAACATCTTCAAAAAACAAATAACATTCTTCTCTGTTTTTCAGGCTGAGGATTGCATCAAACAAGGAATCAACTGCTTCTGTGTGAATCTTCTTACTCATATTCAAAATCTCCTTAACATTGTAATATACACCCCGTAATAGATTTTCCAATATTCTCTGGCGCATTACCACTTTATCGGTTATATCTTCCATTACTATTATATATATTAGCACACTAAATTTTTGAAGTAAAGAAGAGACTTGTCATTTTTCCTGATTATCTGTAAAATTTTTATAAATTTTACAGATAATCAAGAATCTTCCTGGCTTCCCGAACTCTTTTTTCACTGGTACGCCAAATTTCATATTCGCTTACAGATGCAACTCCCATGCTCACATCCTGCTTCCGATAGCGCATTTGACTTTCCATAGAAATTTTTCCTGACATATGATAGGCTTTTGCTTTCGTCTTCTCTGCCAGCATAGGAAGTACAGATGCATCTACACCGCCTCCAATGAGAATTTCTATTCTTCCCTGTACTTTTTCCACCAGTTCTTTTAAAAGTTCCACTCCATCTACACAGGTATTTTTCTGTCCTGATGTCAGGATGGTACAAATTCCAAGTTCTTTCGCCTCTTCCAATGTCACAAAGGGGTCTTTACACATATCAAATGCCCGATGTAAAGTAACCGGTGTCCCCTTTGCTTCCTCTATAAACTCTTTCATTTGTTCCAGATGTAAGGTTCCATCTGGTTTCATAGCTCCAATCACAATTCCATCTGCACCAAGCCTGACAAAACTCCTGATTTCTTCTTTTAAGATTTCCTGCTCAAAATCCGTATAACAGAAATCACCAAACCTTGGTCTTAATAGGACACGAATGGGAATATCTATCTGTTCTCTGATCTTCCGATAGAGTGCCTGTGAGGGAGACAAACCACCTATCACAAGAGCACTGCATAGTTCAATCCGATCTGCACCGCCTTTTTTTGCAGCAATGGCGGATTCTACAGAGTCCACACAGCATTCTAATATATATCCCATAAACCCTCCTGTAAAACAAACTCAGTCAATAGACAGCACATAAGGAAATGCATTCCTGCATTTCCTTATGCCTGTTTTTATTTATGTAGTTTCTTATTTACACAATTTCTTGAATTCGTCTGCAACATGCTGTACCTGTGTTCCAATGATAACCTGTACGCTTGTTTTTCCCGGACGGATAATACCCGCAACACCTGCAGATTTAATTACTTTTTCATCAACTAATGTATTATCTTTTATTTCCAGACGAAGTCTTGTAATACAGTTGTCAATAGAAGTAATGTTTTCTTTTCCGCCTAAACCTTCTAAGACAATTCTTGCAACTTCTGTAAAGTCATTGTTTGCTAATACTACTTTTGTTTCATCTGTTGTATCGTCATCTTCTCTACCTGGTGTTTTTAAATTAAACTTTGTGATAGCGAAACGGAATACCACATAGAAAATGATGAATGCTGCAATACCAAGTGGAATAATCATCCATGTTTTTTCAGCCGCCGGCAGGGATGCAGAGAATATCAAGTCTGTTGCACCTGCGGAAAAGGAGAATCCTGCGCGGAATCCCAATAACGTAGTAACTGTTACGAAAATACCGTATAACAATGCATAAACTACATATAAACCTGGTGCCAAAAACATGAAAGCAAATTCAAATGGCTCTGTAACACCGCAAAGGAAAGCACAGAAAGCAGCAGATCCCACAAGACCGATTGCTACTTTTTTCTTATTACTTTTTGCTGTATGAACCATAGCTAAAGCCGCACCTGGAACACCGAACATCATACATGGGAAGAATCCTGACATATACATACCAAGGCTCCAGTCCACATCTGCAGATGTCATACCTGCCCAGAATTTCTGTAAGTCACCAAGACCGATGGTATCAAACCAGAATACATTGTTCAGTGCGTGATGTAATCCGGTTGGAATTAACAGACGGTTTAAGAATGCGTAGATACCAGCACCTATTGCGTCTAATTTAACAATAGACTGACCTATGGAAACTAAGCCACCAAAGATAATTGGCCATACAAACAGTAAAATTGCAGATACTACGATGGAAACAACACCTGCGATGATTGCAACACAACGTTTTCCGCTGAAGAATGCAAGGAAGTTTGGAAGTTTTGTTCCTTTAAACTTGTTGTAGCAGGTTGCGCCAATAATACCGGCAAGAATACCGATAAATGGGTTCTGAATTTTCTGGAATGCGATAAACTTAGCAGTTCCTTCTTCCAGATTCATCAGTGTTCCAACAACGCCTGTAGATAACAAGGTTGTCATCATCAGCCAGGAAGCTAAAGCTGCCAGAGCTGCTGTACCATCATTGTCATCTGCCATACCGACGCCAACACCAATAACAAATAAGAGAGCCATGTTGTCAATTAATGCTGAACCAGCTTTAATCAGGAAAAATCCTATGGTGTACGCTGTACCACTTGCAACATAACCATTTACTTCGCCCGCCATAGCAGCCGGAGCCAGTGCGTAACCGATACCCATAAGGATACCGCAAATAGGTAAGCAT
Source organism: uncultured Bacillota bacterium (assembly GCA_958352855.1). Classification (GTDB taxonomy): domain Bacteria; phylum Bacillota; class Clostridia; order Lachnospirales; family Lachnospiraceae; genus Blautia. Next base: position 3,199 of record CATWQE010000005.1, on the reverse strand, counting down.
GCAACTGGGAGCATTAAGGCTTTACCTAATTTCTGAAGATATTTCATCATAACTTTTTCCTCCTTTTTCTTTTTCTCTTTCTTATGTGAAATCTTCTTTTATATAAAAGCCTGCTTTACAGGCTCATATACCTTTCTTATTTTGCAACTGTCAGCACTTCATCTAACAGCTTAACGCTTTTTCCGGCAGATGCCTGGATTTCACTGTAATCTGGTGTATTGCAGATTACCATTGGCACGATGGTATCAAGGCCTGCCGCCTTAATTGCTTCTATATCAAATTCCAGAAGAAGGTCACCTGCTTTTACTTTATCTCCTGCTGCAGCATGTGCAGTAAAAGGCTCACCCTTTAACGTAACCGTATCAAGCCCAATGTGAATCAGAATTTCAATTCCACTGTCTGATGTCATAGAAAGCGCATGTTTTGTATCAAACACCATTGCTATCGTTCCATCAATGGGTGCTACTACCTTTCCCACAGAAGGAAGAATCGCCACACCTTTTCCTAAAATTTCTTCTCCAAAAGTAGGGTCGCTTACTTTGGAAAGTTCCACTGCTTCGCCCTCAACTGGTGCTCCTAATACTTCTCCTTTTTTCTTGCCTAATCCTAATTTTTCTTTTAATGAACCAAACATAATAGTCTCCTCTTTACTCCATTTCTCTTACAATCTTTCTCAATTTTAAAATCATGGATGGTGCAACAGAAAGTTCGTCCACACCCATGCGGACAAAGGTTTCTGTAAGCTCAGTATCTGCGCCCAGTTCTCCACAGATGCCAGCCCACTTTCCTGCCTTATGTGCACTGTCTACCACCATCTGAATCATTTTCAATACTGCTTTGTGATGCGGATTATAGAATGCATCCAGCTTTTCATTCTGACGGTCAATGGCAAGTGTATACTGTGTAAGATCGTTTGTTCCAATACTGAAGAAATCAACCAGTTCTGCAAGTTCATCACTAATCATGACTGCAGCCGGTGTTTCAATCATAATTCCCTCTTCTACATCCTTATATGGAATCTCACAATCACGCAATTCCTTCTTTACTTCCTGTACGATTTCCTGAATTTTTTTCACTTCTTCTACAGATGTAATCATTGGATACATAATTGCAATCTGTCCGTAACTGGAGGCTCTGAAAATGGCACGAAGCTGAGTTTTAAAAATATCTATCCGGGTTAGACAAATGCGAATGGCACGATAACCAAGCGCCGGATTTTCTTCTTTTCCAAGATTTAAGTAATCCGCCTGTTTATCAGCGCCGATATCCAGCGTGCGGATAATCACCTTTTTCCCTGCCATGTTCTGTGCAGCTTGTTTATATGCCTGGAACTGCTCTTCTTCACCTGGCAGCTCATTTCGTCCAATGTAAAGAAATTCGCTTCGAAACAGCCCGATACCGCCGGCATCATTTTCAAGAACATATCCCACATCAGCCGCACTGCCAATATTGGCATAAATCTCTATTTTCTTTCCGCTAAGGGTAATATTTTCTTTTCCCTTTAATTCCAGCAAAAGGCTTCGCTTTTCATGTTCTTCATCCAGTTTTTTCCGGGCTTTCGCCTTCACCTCTTCTTTTGGAGAAAGAATAAATTCTCCGGTAAAACCGTCTACCACCGCTTCTGTCCCTGTCCGCATATCTTCCAGATTCATTTCCACACCGATTAAAGCAGGAATGTTCATCATACGTGCAAGAATGGCGGTATGAGAATTGGTGGAACCATGAACCGTAACAAAAGCAAGAATTTTTTCCTTGTCCATCTGCACAGTTTCACTGGGTGTAAGATCATCTGCCACCACAATCACCGGCTCAGTAAAGTCCAGACCATTTTCTCCGTTACCTGTAAGATTTTGAATCAAACGTTCTGAAATATCTTTGATATCCACTGAGCGGGCTTTCATATAATCATCATCCATGCTGGCAAACATTTCTGAGAAGCTGTCTCCTGTGGAAGCTACCGCATATTCTGCATTAACCTCCTGTGTACGGATGGTATTTTCAATGGCTTCATTAAAATCCAAATCCTCCAGCATCATCTGATGCACTTCAAAGATTGCTGCACTGGCCTCTCCTACCTCTTTCACTGCCTTCTCATACAGTTTTCCAAGCTGCTCTATAGCCTGTGCTTTTGCAGCCTCTACCCGCTGCAGCTCTGTATCAACATCTTCAATCTTGACACGTTTTACTACATTTTCTGTTTTACAAAGTACAGAAATTTTTCCAAGTGCAATGCCTTTATATACTGCTTTTCCCTTCAAAGTTTCCATATCTGTTTCCCGCCGCCTTTATAAGTTTGCTTCAAAAAACGCTTTCATGCCTTCTAAAGATGCGTCTTCATTTCCGCCTTCTACAGCTACTTCCACTGTCTGTCCGCATTTTACAGCTAAAGACATCACTGCCATTAAACGAGATACATCTGCTGACTTTCCATCTTCTTTTCTGGTAATGGTAACTTTACTGTCATAGTTCTTTACTTCTTTTGCAAGCATTCCTGCTGGTCTTGCGTGAATTCCTAATTCGTCTTTAATTGTGTACTCAAATGTTTTCATGATTTCTTCTCCTCACTTTATTTGGGTCATATATTTTTACTGATTTAAAATCAGTAACTACCGTATATTTACAATGGTCTGAATGTGTACCGCAAAAAACCCTATTTCCTTTTCCAGTACCGGGACTCCCATTTTTTCAAACACATACAGACAAACCTTTTGTGCAACTTCCCATGCCCTGGGATACTTCTTCTGTACAAACTCATTCAGCTCAATATGTATATCTTCTCCTGTTTTGATGCGGTCAATCATATAATATAAATGACTCATGAGACGGATCCCTCCAAGAGATTCCCGACTAATGGTCTGTTTCAGCGTATCTTCTACCATCAACAAACATTCATCAATGGTCTGGGTGATTTTCAAGGTTTCTGTTACATGCTCATCTGACAATCCGGAATGGATGTGTAATGCTATAAATCCAACCTCATCATCGGAAATTTGATATCCGGTCATTTTCTCTACACTGTCCCTGCAATTGAGAACAACCGTATACTCTCTTCCAAACAAGGCTTTAATATCTGCAATAAAAGGATTCGGTATATGAATTTTTTCTTTTTCCCTCTTTGCGGCAAACGCAATATGGTCTGCAAGAGGCAATAAAATATCTGGATTGATAGAATCAAAAATCTCTTCTGCTTCTTCGATAA
>CATWQE010000004.1 GCA_958352855.1 uncultured Bacillota bacterium | reverse complement strand
CAACAACGTCGAAATCTAACCATCCTTCGTTCTGGATCTTTGGAATTAATTCCTCAGCTCCTACGAAGTCTGCACCTGCTGCCTGAGCTTCGTCAGCTTTTGCATTCTTAGCGAATACTAAAACACGAACAGTTTTACCTGTTCCGTGAGGCAGAACTACTGCTCCACGAATCTGCTGTTCTGCATGACGTCCATCACAGCCTGTTCTGATATGAGCTTCGATTGTTTCGTCAAATTTAGCTACGGCTGTTTTCTTTACTAAAGAAACTGCCTCTGCTGGATCATATAAAGTTGTACGGTCAACTGCTTTTGCAGCCTCTGCGTATTTTTTTCCGCGTTTCATATAAATAACCTCCTAGTGGTAATTGCGGGAATGTCCCTCCCACGTTTGTTGATAGTTTACTCTTCTACTTTAATACCCATACTTCTTGCAGTACCAGCAATCATGCTCATAGCTGCTTCTAAGGATGCTGCATTTAAGTCTGGCATTTTCATTTCTGCAATTTCCTGAATCTTTGCTTTGGAAATTGTAGCAACTTTGTTTTTATTTGGAACGCCTGAACCAGATTTGATGTTGCAAGCTTTCTTTAATAAAACTGCTGCCGGCGGAGTTTTTGTAATGAAGCTGAAGCTTCTGTCCGCATATACGGTAATAACAACAGGGATAATCAAATCTCCCTTGTCTGCTGTTTTTGCGTTAAATTCTTTTGTAAACTGTACGATGTTTACTCCGTGCTGACCTAAAGCAGGACCAACCGGTGGAGCTGGTGTTGCCTTTCCAGCAGGAATCTGTAATTTAATGTAACCTGTTACTTTCTTTGCCATTTTCGGCACCTCCTATTATGTGGTAATTGCGGGGATGTCCCTCCCACGAGCCATGTGACATTATGACCCTTTCATCTTGTTACCGGTCTTCTCTCAGTTTTTAAGAAAGACTCTTTACTTCTGCGAAACTTATTTCTACTGGCGTTTCGCGACCAAACAGCTCAACATTGATTGTTACAATCTGTTTTGCTTCATTAATACTCTGAACAACGCCCACAGTATCTTTCCATACACCGCCTGTAACAACAACACTGTCACCTTCCACGAAGTCAATCTCTACATCTCTTACCATAGAAATGCCAAGTGCTTCGATTTCCTGTTCCGTAAGAGGAACTGGTTTGGAACCCGGGCCAACAAACCCTGTAACACCACGGGTATTCCTTACAACATACCATGTGTCGTCATTCATTACCATATGAATCAGAACGTATCCTGGGAACATCTTTTTCTGAACCTGCTTTTTCTCGCCGTTCTTCAACTCCACCACGTCCTGCATAGGTACACGGACTTCTAGGATCTGGTCCTCCAGGTGTCTGTTTTCAATTGTCTTATCAATGTTGGCTTTTACCTTGTTTTCATACCCTGAATAAGTATGAACAACATACCAATTTGCTTCTGACATCGTATTCACCTTGTCCTTATTTAATTAATAAGTTAAGCAGCTGCAAAATTCCGCTGTCAACAACAGCGATAAACACACCTAATACTGCAGTAATGGATATCACTGCAACGGTCTGCTTCACTAATGTCTGCTTATCAGGCCAGATTATTTTTTTAAATTCAGCCTGAAGTCCTTTGGTCCAGCTTTTTTTTGGAGCTTTCTGTTTTTTTTCTGCTTCCATCAAATTCACCTCTTAAACCGAATTATTTGGTTTCTTTGTGCATTGTATGAGTTCTGCAGAACTTACAGTATTTTTTTGTCTCCAAACGTTCTGGATGATTTTTCTTTTCTTTTGTCATGTTGTAATTACGCTGTTTACATTCTGTACATGCCAATGTGATTCTTACGCGCACGACTTCTCCACCTCCATGTGTCTTTTATCGCAGGCAGCTTCACGTAACTGCCTCTATGCAACGTCTTGTTACGGCGACAAAGACCTCCTTTTCGTATTAAGTCCACCGCATCTGCGGCAAATTAGGCACAAAAAAAAGACCTACTTCCACTGTCGCTGTTCAAGCGTATCATAGAAGTGGTCCTTTGTCAAGCTAAAATTATGGATTTTCAAGCCTTTCTTCTAGTTTCAGTCTTAGAAAACAAGACCTCCACAAGATGCTCCAAAGATTGCCATTCTTCCTCCTTCAGACTAATAAGCGCCAAAAAAAAGCGCTTTCTAAAAGAGGTATCTTCTTCTTTCAATATCTGCCCAAACCACTTGGATAATTCCAAGTCTAGTGTGGTTTTCTGGTACATCGCCCCTTCTCCAGTACGCAACCACTCTTCCCTGACCCCAAATTCTCGGCAAATAGAAACAATGATTGCATCAATAGGGACTCTTACACTTGTTTCATAAGTCGCAATCGTATTTCTGGAAACACCAAGTTTTTCCGCAAATTGCTGTTGTGTCATTCCGGCATTTTTCCGTATTGTTTTAATTCTGTCTCTCAATGTAGTCATTCCCCTTTTAGCACTCTCATTAATGTCACATTACATTCATATTGTAACTGAATCTAGTTTCGCTGTCAACATTTTCTCGTTGACAGTTGTTGTAAAATGACATATAATTGTTGCAATGTGACATATATGCAAAAAAGAAAGGATACAAAAACAAATGAGAAGCGAAATCGTAGACGTACTGTTAGAAATAGGAATACCAGCCAATGTAAAGGGGTTTACTTACATCCATGATGCCATGGATTTATTCGATACAGATACCTACTACAGCTCTGGCAAAATCTGTTCTTTATATGCAGCTATTGCCAAAAAACGTAACACAAAACCTTCTAGTGTGGAACGAGCTATTCGCCATGCTTTTGAAACCGCTATTTCCAAAGGAAATCGGGAAAGCGTGGAGTATTACCTGGATTTAATAAATACCCAAAATTCTAATCTTCTAAGAACTCTCTTTCTGAGAATGAAGCAGGAAGAAGGACGTAAATTTTCTCAGCCGGCCATGGAAGCAAGATGTAATTTTGAACATTGTATTTACAGAGAACAGCTATATCAAGAAGCTCTTGAAAAAGTTTCTGCCGAAATGAGCGCCCGGTTTCTACAGATTATAAAAGATACGAAAAAAGAAGCTCTCTCTTTACACCACTAAAGAACTTTCATCAACTCAGATAGCCAAGCTGCCTTAAAAGAAAAATAGTAGTAAATAACGTGACTATGGATACCGCCGAACTAAACACCACTAATTGTCCTGCAAGCTGCTCATCTGCACCTGCCTGCTGAGCCATAATATAACTAGACACAGCTACCGGAGTCTGATAAGCCAGCAAAGCTGCCAAAAGGTCTGCATCTCGGTATCCCATACTAACTACAATGGGAATCATCACCATAGGCAATGCGATCATTTTCACAAAAATGACTCCGCCCGCTGTCTTTAAGTTTCCTTTTATCCTGGAAAAATCAAAATCCCCACCGAGAATCAGAAATGCAATGGGTGTTGCCAGTTTTGCCAAATCCCCAATGGTTGTTTCTACCGCCTGAGGAAGAGGAATTCCAGTATAAGAGAAAATAATTCCCAGAACAGATGCAAGAATTAAAGGATTCTTCACAATATTACCAATGATTTTTTTCCAGTTGTGCTCTTGTTTTTCTCCAAACACAGATAAAGCTATCACAGCCAAAAAATTATACATAGGTACCAAAATAGCGCTTAGAACTGCTGCTGTGACTGTGTTTTCCGGACCATACATTTTCTCTACAATCGCCACTCCAAAAATCACATAATTACTTCGGAAAATCCCCTGAATAACAACTCCCTGCTGGTTCTCCTGCTTCACAATCCTGGGCACAATCAGACACAAAAGCAAAAACAGCACAAAAAGACTGCCTGCTGCAAACAGGCAGAGTTCTCCTTGCATCTGCGTTTTAATATCACTCTGATAAATATTTTTAAAAAGCATACATGGCAGAAACACCTTGAATACCAGGGCATTCGCCTTACTGCATAGGTCCTTATCCGCCAATTTTGTCCCATGTACCAGTATATAACCAATGACCATGAGAAAAAATAATGGGGCGATTACATTAAAGGATAGTATAAGATTTTCCATTTGTTTTATTCTTCTCCTGTCTTAATTTGACGAACCACATCCATAATCGTTCCATCTCTACTTTCGATAATTCCTACAATCCTATCCTCAAATTCCACTGGTTCTGGTATACCTGCAATCTTATAAGCTACATCTCGAAGCTCCTCAATTGTGGTAAACGGTAGTTCAACTCGTTCCATACAAGCCTGCAAATCCTTCCTGCGTGGATTAATAGCAATTCCATAATCTGTAATCACTACATCTATGGATTCTCCTGGTGTTGTTACAGTGGTTACTTCTGTCCGGATAGCCGGAATACGCCCTTGCAGCAAGGGGGTAATTACGATTGTACATTTTGCCCCTGCAGCGGTATCCGGATGCCCTCCCTGGGCTCCTGTAATAATCCCATCTGATCCAACCACCACATTGCAATTAAAGTTTACATCCACTTCCAAAGCTGCCAATATTACAAAATCCAATTTATTTACTACTGCACCTTTATTAAACGGATTAGCATATTCTCCTGCACTAATGGTAAAATGGCGTTCATCCTTTACAGACTCCACAGCGTCTAAATCAAAATCCTGTGTGTCCAATAAAACATCCACTTGATTGTTTAACAAAAGATCACACATTGGCTTTGTAAGTCCTCCCACGCCAAATCTCATTCTTATTCCTTTTTCTTTCATGATTTTTGACAATGAAATTGTAGATGCAATGGAGGCGCCTCCTACGCCTGTTTGATAAGAAAATCCATTTTTAAAATATGGTGTATGAACAACAAATTCTGTACAGTAATCTGCCATCATAAGCTTTCTCATATCCTTTGTGGGTTTCGCTGCTCCGGTAGCAATTTTTTCTGGATTTCCAATAGCCTCCGCTACTACTACATAATCTACCTTTGTCATAGATATATGTGCTGGGAAGTTAGGAAAAGGCACCAGACAATCTGTAATAGCCACTACTTTGTCTGCATAGTCCGCGTCTACCATAGCATAAGACAGCACTCCACAGTCTGATTTTCCTCCAATCCCTCTACAGTTTCCATAATCATCACAAGTAGGCGCACCAATAAAAGCGATATCAATATGTGTTTCTCCTGTTTCGATAGCTCTTACCCTTCCGCCATGGGAACGCATAATTGCTAATCCTTGTAACTTTCCTTTGGAAATAGCCCGTCCGATTTCTCCACGGACTCCTGAGGATTGAATGTTGGTTATGGTTCCATCTTCAATATATTTTACCAAACCATCCTGTGCCTTGCCAAGAGAACTTGCACAGATTGTAATATTTTTTATTCCCATACTATGGATTTCTTCCATCACCATATTCACTACATAATCGCCATCTCTAAAATGGTGATGAAAACTTAGTGTCATACCATCTTTAATTCCACACTTTTTTATTGCTTCGCGCAGATTCTTCACCAATTTACTGCCACCTGAATGACTTACACTCTGAATTTTTGCACCTGCTTTTTGAAATTCATAACCATCAAAATACTGATTCCCATGAAAAACCTCTTTTCCCGTAAGCTGTAAAATATCTTCTGGTATTTCTCTTCCCACTGCATTTTGCACGTTACAACTCCCCCTTATATACGCCAGAGGCTTTAGCCAATGCAATCGTACGTTTTGCTCCATCATAGAAAGCAATATCTATCATTTTCCCATCTACAACAAAAACACCGATTCCCCTGGATTTTTTATCCTCAATTTCTCTTACCACCTTTTCTGCAAAAAGAATATCTTTTTGTGAAGGTGTAAAAATTCCATGAACTATAGAAATCTGTCTGGGATTAATAATGGACTTTCCATCAAATCCCATAAGGTGGATATTCATCACATCCTGTCGAAATCCTTCCATGTTCTCCAGATCAGTATAAACTGTGTCAAAACATTGTACTTTTGCTGCTCTTGCGGCTATCACTAGATTTTGTCTGGCGCCCATCAATTCGATTCCTGTGCCCGTAATGTGAGTCTGCAAATCTTTCGTATAATCACCACCAGAAAGGGCCACACCAAATAAACGCTCTGATGCCTCACATATTTCCAGTGCCCGCATCACTCCTTTGGCAGACTCAATAGCTGCCATAAGCAATACACTTCCCTCTGGTCTTCCAAACTCTTCTTCTGCTTTCTTAACTTCTCTCTCTACAATATGAATATCTTGTGCACACTCTGTCTTTGGAATGCGAATCCCGTCACATCCTCCTGCTACTGCACATCGAATATCCTCTTTCCAATAAGGCGTATCTAATCCGTTAATCCTGACAATGCGTTCACAACCTCTGTAATCAATGGTTCTTAATGCGTGAAACAATGAAAATCTGGCAACATCTTTTTGATTTTCCGCTACTGCATCTTCCAAATCTAATATAAGAGAGTCTGGTCTGTAAATATATGGATCTTTTAAAAGTCCTGGCTTCTGAACATTTAAAAACATCATGGTCCTGCGAAGTCTCATCTTATCTGCTTGAATCACTGAATTGCACCTCCCCATGGAAGCTGCTCTGTTTTTCCTACAGAACGATACACAGCTCCTTCTACCCTGGCACGAATCGTACAATCCAAGGCTCCTTTATCAACAATCCCAATTTTTATATCTTTTACTTCTAACCTTTCCAGTGTTTCCATAATCGTATTGTGGATTTGTTTACCATATTGGTGAAAGACAGAACTTTTAATTTGAAGCTCAATCTTCCCTTCGCCTGGTTCTACTGTCACCTGACAATCACTAGATTCTAAAGTTCCTGCTACTGCTGGTTTTAATATCTTCATACATTACCTTCTTATCTTTTTTAATCCTTTATAATAGGCAAAAATATTTTTGTGTGAAGCGCTCGTTTCACTTTTTCAAAGTCTCCGTACTCTGGGCATTGGACAGCTACAACCAGATTCTGTTCTGGCAAAACTGTTGTAATCTGTCCATAAGCTCCATCTGCACGGTACGCCTTTGGATAAGGAGACATCCAAAATTGATATCCATATCCGCACTTCCAGATATCCTGTTCACCTTCTGTATCAATTTGCTTTTTTGTTGCCTCTTGTATCCAATTGTGCGATATTAACTGCTCCCCTTTCCAGATTCCATCTGCTAAATATAGCTGACCTAATTTCATCATATCTGTAAGGGTCATATGTATACCACCGCCGCCTATCGGATGCCCTTGAGGGTCATTTTCCCATTGCGGCCATCCCTGGTTTAATTTACGAAAAAGCCTCTCATACAGATACACCCCCAATCTCATTCCCACAGCTTTTTCAATCATCCTGCCAGCAAGAATACTATCTGCTGTAGAATACAAGAATCTGCTTCCAGGCTCACAAACAATAGGACGTGACATCATATATTCCATATAATCTGGCATTCCTATGCCTTCTCTTCTATCTTTTCCCATTAAATAAGGCTTATGAAAACCACTTGACATAGTGAGAAGATTTCTCAAAGTTATCTCAGACAAACGGGAATCCGCCTGTTTGGGTAAATACTCCGGAAAAAAATCTGCCAACCGATTATCTAAAGAAAGCTTACCTTCTTCAATAGCAATACCTGCTGCTGTTGCCATATAACTTTTTGTGTGAGAATATATATTTCTCGGTAAATCAGGTGTAAAATGATGTTCCATTAGCACCTGCACCTCATCTGCTATGGCAATACCTTCGATATACAGTTTTTCCTTTTCACTATACTCAATAAACTCATTAAAAATTTTCTCCAGCCTCATATGCCTATACCTCCTATGGACACAACATCCATTTTAATATTCTTTGAATATATTCATCAAAGAATATCATATCATGTTTTCCTGGCCCCTGTTCAAAAACCATAGGAATTTCCAATTTCTCTGCAAATTCTTTTAAATCTACAGAATCCTGGTATCTACGGTCCTCTGTTCCGCAGCAGGTATAGAGTCTTGGTATTTCTTTTCCTTCTTCTTTCAATTGTTTCAATAAAGTAAAAACATCATGAACCTCTGGTACAATCTGTGGTGGGTCTCCATAAAGCCCCTCACATAATGTAGATACTGTGGATACCTTTCCCTGATATCTGTATTCTGCATGATAAGACCCTGCTACCCCGCCAATAGCACAAAATTTTTCCGGACAGGAAAGCCCAAATTTATAAGCACCATAGCCTCCCATAGACATTCCTGCCACAAATCGTTCTTCTCTTTTTTGAGAAGCAGGAAATGTTAATTCAATAAAATGCATCAATTCCTTTGAAAGATATGTAAAATAATCCAAACCATATTTCATGTCTGTATATGCACTATTATAAATACTCGGCATAACCACCATAATCTGATACTCGTCTGCATATCTTTCGATATTTGAAGTTCGCAGATAGCTCATATAATCCCCTGTAAACCCATGAAGTAAATATAACGTTTTATATTTCACTGGTTTCTGTTTGTTTTCCATAAACAATCTGCTCCTCTCATTATCAGGAAGCAAAACAGAAACATCTACAGACATACATAAAATATTTGACCGGAAATTACAATGTACAAAAGCTGCCATCTCTATTCCTCCTAAACTCTTACCCTTTTACAGCTCCCACAACAACACCTTTGATAAAATACTTCTGCAACATAGGATAAATAATCAGAATCGGCAAAATTCCAACAAACGCCAACGCCATACGAATAGAATTTCCCGGAAGTGACACTGCCTGTCCCTCTGCCGCCATTTCCGCTGCACCAGTTCGCAAATATTCTATGTTTTTCATAATACGCATAAGCAAATTCTGGATTCCAAAATACTTAGGATCTTGGACATAGTACAACGCATTTGTCCAGCTGTTCCAATAAGAAAGCCCTGTAAACAATGCAATTGTAGCAATAACTGGCTTGGACAATGGAAAAACAACTTTAGAAAAAATACCAACTTCTGAGGCTCCGTCTAATTGGGCTGCTTCATATAACGCCTCAGGCAAACTATTACTGTAATAATTTCGCACCAAAAATACATTAAATGCCGTCATCAATAAATTGGGAAAAATTAATGCTGCATAGGTATCTTTAATGTGAAAAATCGTAGTCCACATAATGTACTGTGGCACTAGCCCTCCATTAAACAACATGGTAAAATACACAAAAAATGACAATGCATTTTTAAACGGAAAAGTGCGACGTGCCATTGGATATGCTATGGAGGTTGTAAGAATCACACTTAAAGTTGTCCCGATAACAGTAGTCCCAATAGTTACCATATAAGCTCTTACAATAGTAGACGCCTGTTTCACCATATAAGTATAGGCTTCTAGGCTAAATTTATTAGGAAAAATCTGATATCCTCTGGTAATCAATTCATTTTCATCTGTAAATGATGCCACTACAAGAAGCAGCATAGGAAATAACGCCACTAAACTAATTGTCAGAAGAATTATGGTGGCAATGATTCGAAATCTTTTTTCATCACTGATAGATATATTCATAACGCAACCTCCTAAAACAATGCATTCTCTGGATCTTTCTTCCGCACAATATAATTTGCAATCATAACAAGAGCAAAACCTACAAGCGATTGATACACTCCTGCCGCTGATGACATGGCTATGTTTCCCTGTTCCATAAGTCCTCTATATACATACGTATCAATGGTCTGAGTTGTAGAAATCAGAGTTCCTGCATTCATAGGCACTTGATAGAACAATCCAAAATCCGAATAAAAAATACGACCAATGGACATAAGTGTCATAATGATAACGGTAGGTTTTAACATTGGTAACGTAATAGATGTAATTTGTTTCATTTTACTCGCCCCATCAATTTTGGCAGCTTCATAAATTTCTTTATCAATTCCTGCAATTCCCGCCATATAAACAATGGCGTTATATCCTGCATTTTTCCACAAGTATACAATTAACAGAATTAGTGGCCACATATTTTTAGCAGTATACCAATCAATTCCTTCTTTTCCTATTCCACTTAAAATCGTATTATTAATAAACCCGTTACTAGTTCCTAAAAGTGCATATACTAAATACGCCGTTACCACCCAGGAAAGCAAATGTGGAAATAACAACACGGATTGAAAAAATTTCCCTCTGATTCGTTCTCCTAATTCATGAAGCAAAATTGCAAATGCTATGGAAATAATTGTCCCAATAACAATAAATGCCAAGTTGTATAATAAAGTATTTCGGGTAATAACCCATGCATCATCTGTAATAAATAAGAATTTAAAATTATCTAAACCACACCAAGGGCTGCCCCAAATTCCTTTCGCATAACTAAAATTCTTAAACGCTATAAAAATTCCCATAATCGGTATATAATTATTGATAACCAAATACGTTATTCCTGGAAGGGCAATGAGAAAAAGGGATAAAGTATTTTTATTTAACTTTTTCTTCTTACTTTTTGTCATATTTATTTTCTCTCCTTATAGGTCACAAAAGGTCACCGCCTATGTGCGGTGACCTTTCTTCTTACTCTTGTTCCGATAACCATTTATCTAATTGCTCCTGTTTCTTTTCTATGAGCTTATCCATACCAGCAGCCTTCAGACGTTTTGTCATTTCATCTAAGGTTTCGTCTACATCCACAGCACCTACCCAAAGAGCTTTCTTATATTCTTCTACAATATTTAAACATGCCGTATATTCTGCCTGCTCCGCACTATAATCATAGAGAAAACCATAGTATTTTGAAAGTTCACCTGCATAGTTCTGTTCCATATTAGCTTCTTTCTCTTCACCTGTTAAACCGCCTACAACAGGATGCGTCAACCATTTATTTCCCCAAAAGTAGTAATTCATATTATTGGTATATGCTACACTGTTCAAATCTGTATAGCCTTCAGGAGCTACTGCGCAACCATCTTCATTCAGCACATAATCAACGCCTTCTTCACCATAAACCAAGAGATTATCAACATATTTATCCGTATATAGCAAATTTAAAAACTTACACGCTGCAGACGGTGCTTCACTTCCAGAATTCACCATCCATGCATTATTATTTCCTGCCCAAACCAAAGATTCACTAATTTGAACATTATCAAATGGATGTCCATAATTTGTAGTATATTGTTCTGCAATCTTAGGATTTCCTAAACCACAGAAAGTTCCAAAACAATTCCCTGACATAAGGAGCTCTGCAGTCGTCGCTGTTGTGGTTGCTGCATCACTGGCATAATACCCTGCTTCATACCAGCTTCTAGTAAGGTCGCAGAGTTCACGGAACTCTGGTGTCTCATAAATGCTAACCACTGTTGAATCATCCTGATATGCCACACCAGATACTGTATTAGCAATGTTATCACCCAATGGATCAAAACATGCAATTTTGCCCAAATAAGTTTCAAATAACGCATTTGCTCTATTCGGATCAATAATAACCATATCTGGATATGCTTCTTTTACTTTTTCAAAAACTGCTGTTAAATCTTCAGGTTTTGTCACAGCACTCATATCAATATCAAGTTCTTCCACAATATCTTCTCTGTAAGTAAAACCTCCTGGTACATAATTGGAACCCATATTAAGAACACCATAGGTTTTCCCTTCTACGGTTGTAGGTTTTAAAAATCCATCGTATATAGTCTCACAAGTTTCTTTCAACTCATTATCCAGATATTCCGTAATATCCAAGGCCGTTCCATCTTGAATATATTTCAAATGAGATGTATTATATGCTTGGAAAAGATCTAATTTCTCACCTGATGCTAACATTAAATTCACTTGATTTACATAATCAGCATTTGAAAAAATAACTAAATCTACTTTCGTATTGATTTTTTCAACAGTATAGTCATTAATCAAATCCTCAATTCTCTGTAACTCTTTTGCTTCAGGGATATTATTCTGTGTCATATAGGCAAAGACAATTTCGTCAACCCCTTCTTCTGTTTCCTTCTTTTCTGAACTTTTGCTGGTCTTTTCCTCAGTGCCACATCCTGCTAACATCGTTCCTGCCATGGTAACTGCCAGAAATACCGCCAACATTTTTTTCATCATACGCCTTCCTCCTTTTTTATTACTTCTCTTTGTTTGATACAATAACTATAGCATTAAAAAAATGAAAGTTCTTATACAAAAAGGTGTAAAAACTTTCATTTTTAAGATATTAATTATTCACTTATTACAAAAACAGAATTTTATCCATAATTTTTTTGTATTCTGCTGGAGAACATCCTGTATATTTTTTAAACACCGAAGAAAAGTAAGGCATATTTTCAAACCCAACCATTAAAGCTATATCAATCACTTTATCATCCGTTCCTTTTAATAATCTCTTAGCTTCTTCAATCCTAAGTTGATTTACATAATCATTAATACTGCTTCCTGTTTGTTTTTTAAATGTCTTTCCCACATATTCCGGTGAAAAATGTACCATTTCTGCCAAAGTATTTCGGGTTATATTTTCTTCATAATGCTGGCGAATGTAATCCACCAACATTTCCACCATATTATCACTTTTCTCTCTGCTTTTAATGCTGTCAAAAATTTTATTTACCACATATGCATTCCAGCGAATCATAGATAATTCTGAAGTAAGGGATTTCTTTTGAATATCCACATAATTGCTGTCTTCAAATAAAATCTCCAAATCCATACCTTGCTTATGAAGATATACTCCAATTATCTGCAAAAAGTCCATCTGAAAATATTGGATATTAGCGAGACTTGTATCCCTTCGTTTCACTTCTGCTACCATCTTTTGAAGGTATTCTAAAAGTTTTACACGCTCTCCTTTCTCTAAACAAGAAAGAATAAATTTCGCATCCAGTACATTCTCCAGTGTATGCTGTTCTCCTGTAATCTCTGCAAAAATCAGCAATTTCCCTTCATCATGCATATGTTTTCTATCATAGACTAAAATTTCCCTGCAAATATTTCCCAATTCTGCTATAGTCCCCTCATCTGAAATATAACCAACATATATGGGATCAGTATAAAACTGGTTCAGCAAGGAGCATACTTCTTCTCCCCTTCTTTTTACCTCATTTCCTTCCATATCGGATACTGCACAGATATAATACTCTCCATTATCTTCCCAATGAATTACATTTTCCATCTTTAAGTTTCTGGTAAATGTTTCTGCTAAAATATTATCTAAGATAAATTGATTCAAAGACGTATTTTGTAGCTCTGCAAATACTGCTTCTTTGCGCACACGAATTAAAACAAGGGTATACCTCTTTTCTTTTTCCAATCCAAGACCGTACCGCTCAATTTCCATTTGGATTTCCTTTTCCTCATTTCCCAAGTCCCCCCGCAAAACAGATCTCCAAAAATCTGCTTCTACTTTCCCTTTTCCATAACTCCAATATTCTTCTGCCAAGCTCATCTGCCTTTTCTTACATATTTTTTCTGTTACAACATAGAGTGCATGATTGATTGTAGGCATATCTAAAGGTTTCAACAAATAATTTGCCGCTCCGTTTTTCACCGCCCCAAATGCATATTCAAATTTTTCATGACTAGTAAGAAACAAAAATTCTATCTCTTTATTCCTTTTGCGAATCCATTCCAATAATTCAAGTCCACTCTCTTTTGGCATCTCAATATCACAGAGAACAATGTCTATCTTCTGATGTTCCAGACATTCTCTTGCCATAGCTGCATTATACGCCACAAAAATCTGTCGGATAGGAATTTTATTTCTGTCAATTTGTTCTTTCAAAACTTCTGTAGTCACAACCTCATCATCTACAATCAGTAAATTCATACATCTCTTCTCCTAGCTCTTATTAGCTCTTATGAAAATCACGTTCTACTTTTTCTGGTATCCAAACTGTCACCTTTGACCCTTCGGGCTCTTCATTTTCCAACCAAATAAGAGAATTTTGTCCATACATAATAGATAGAATTTCTTTTGTGTGCATTAGACCAATTCCCCCACTACTATTTCCATCTTCTTCTGTACCATTAATTCTGCGTAATGTTTCTTCCTCGAAACATTTTCCTGTATTCTGTACTTCAATTTTTAGCATGCTTTCCTGGTTATGCTCTTCCAAAGAACACACAATAAAAATCGTAGTAAAAGAATTAATATCAATTACATGCTTAAAAATATTTTCCACAAAGGTATGCAGCAACATCTGCGGTACCGGATATTTCTCAAGCTGTTCAGGCATCTCATAATATGCATAAAAGCTATTAGCATAAAGAAGTTTCTGCATATCTAAATATTTATCCACATGTGCAATCTCTTCCTTTAGTGGAACCGTATGCAATCCTGCTCTGAACATATAACGTATATTCTCTGAAAACACCTGGATAAAATCATGTATTTCTTCATTCTTGTTTTGATATGCCATACTGTTAATCGTAGATAAAGCATTCAAAAAAAAGTGGGGTTTAAGCTGCATATGCATATATTTTAATTCTGAATCCTTTACTTGAATCATTTTTTCGTAATGTTGCACCTTTAAATCTATAATCGTGTTCAACATCATAGCATACGTTTCTTTCAATTCCAACATTTCTTGATTCCGACATTCATAGCTGGGTCTCACCATAAGATTTCCCTGCTGAATTTTTTTGGAAGTGTCAGATAAAACTTTAACTGGACCAATTACTTCTCTATTCATAAAAAAACGAAGAAACAGAAGTAATACTGCCACTAAAATCAAGAAAAATAAAATAATAAAAAAATACGGTGTCTGGGCTCCCATACCTACATGCTGAATACTTCCCATAACAAAATATTCTCCATCCAAAATTCTCTGCTCTCGCAACACAGAAGTCCCATTTTCTTCTATTTTCTGTCCATATTGCCAGGTAGGATTTGATGAACAAATAATTTCTTTTTCTTGATTGGTTACGAAAAATTCAATCACTGTATCTGTGTCCTGCCCGTAAGACAAGATTTGCTGTATTTTTTCCTGGGAAACGATTGCCCCGATTAAAACTTCTCCGTAATTATAGTATTTGAGCAAATATCCCTTTTGATTAATCTCTGCCGCTGTCCATCCAGAACTAATAATTTCTCCCCTATCAATCTGCTTAAAAAAAGATTCAATATCATCCAAATCTGAATATTCAATATTTTTATTTCTTGCCATAAGAAACGTATTATATGCTGTATCTGAAATCACATATCCGTCTACATCCTGAGTTGTAACCCGCTTTTCATCCAAAAGGGAAGTCAAATTATAACTAGCTCTCCAACGCCGCAAGTCAGAACGATTTTTTAGCATTTGCAGTGTAATTTGATTTGAAAGAATGTCCTGCAAATCGCTCTCAATCTTATTTAACGCTTTATTTAAATTTGTACGGTAAGTTTTTAAAATATAATCTACAGACTCCTCCTCTTGTTGCCGAACCATCATAGTACCAAAGGATCCAAATTCCCATACAACCACACTTTGTATAACTAATAAACATAAAAGCATAAGTGATAGCATCTTATTTAAATGCATCGTTCTGATAATTCTTTTCATATGGGAATCCGCCCCTCTCTTCTAGTGGAAAAAATCCTCAAACAACTCTATCTTGCAAATTCGCTTCACACTGCCTATCATCTTTACATTCCATTCCTCATCAATTTGGGTCCACAGCTTTCCTCCCGGCATGTGTACCATAACATCCGAATCAATCAATCCTTGACGAAGGGCTGCTCCAGCTGCTGCACAGCTACAAGTTGCCGAAGAAAGAGTATATCCCACACCCCGCTCAAAAATTTCAATCTGAATGTTGTTCTTATCTAAAATTTTTACAATAATGGTATTGGTTCTGTCTGGAAAGTAATCTGCACACTCTGAATATTTTCCAATTCCGCATATTTTTGCTCTGGAAATATCCTCAGTTATAATAACACAGTGAGGATTCCCTGTAGAAACGCAGGTACAGTCATACTCTTCTCCTCCAAAGTTAAAATATTCATGAACTGCTTCTCTATCCGGTCCCGAAAGCCCCAACTTCTTACTGCTAAACGAAAGTCTGCCCATAGTCATTTGAATCCTGGTTCCTTCTCGGTTCAAAAAACGAATTTCCACCTCACCACTTTTCGTAAACAGAGAAAAACTTTCTCTCTTCACTTCTCCAATACTTTTTAAGTAATGGGCAAAAATACGAATGGCATTTCCTCCCTGCTCTGCCTCTGAACCATCTGCATTATAAACTTTTACATGCATCTGACCCTCTTGCATGTAAGGTCCTGCCACAATACCATCTGCCCCAATACCAAATTTACGCGCACAAATTCTGATAATCTTCTCAGGCTCTAGTTCTTCTTCATTCTTTCTACAATCATATACTAAGTAATCATTCCCCAAGCTGTGATATTTATAGAATTCCATACTTACCTTCCCTTTCCCCTAATTAGTTCTATTGTTAAAATTAAAGTAATAAAGTCATCATTATAATTTATTATTTATGAATGGACGCTGCATTTTGTGCATAAACTCTATGTTTAGCTTTGCTTTATTATATCTATAATTTCAGAAAACCTCAACACTAACCTGATTTTTCCCTCTGTGCAGAACTCACATTCTATGTTAGAATAAACCCATAGTTTTCAAAATACCGGAAATTTTCCGGAACTTCACACAGGAAGAGAGGTTTGTATCATGTATAATTTTCTCAATGATTACAGTGAAGGCGCACATCCAAATATTCTTCGTGCCCTTGAAACCATTAATTATCATCAAAACAATTCTTATGGATTAGATGAACATTCTCAGGCAGCTAGGGATTTAATACAGGAAGCGCTAGAGGATTATAGTGTTGATATTCACTTTATTGCAGGGGGAACTTTGACAAATCTTACCTTTCTCTCCCATGTTTTAAAGCCTTATGAGGCTGTTATCAGCGCTGAAACCGGTCATATCAACACCCATGAAACTGGCTCCATTGAAGCAACGGGCCATAAAGTTTTTCCGGTAATAACACAAGATGGTAAGCTGACTCCTGATTTAATCCGTCCGGTTCTGGATTTACACGAAAATGAACACTGGGTAGAACCAAGACTGGTTTATATTTCCAATCCGACAGAAATCGGAACTGTTTATACAAAAGAAGAATTAGAAGATCTGTATGCCTTTTGCAAGCGCCATGACTTATATCTTTATATGGATGGAGCAAGGCTGGCTGCTGCTTTAGCTGCTAATGACATTACTCATCTGACTTTTCCAGACCTGCCAAAACTTTGCGATGCCTTTTATATTGGTGGAACCAAAACCGGTGCTATGTTTGGAGAAGCTCTGGTTTTAGTTCATGATGTGTTTAAAGACCATTTCCGTTTTAACATGAAACAAAGAGGTGCCATTCTGGCAAAGGGCTGGATGCTTGGCGTACAGTTTGAAGAATTATTTAAAGACAATCTTTATCTGGAATTAGGAGCAAGAAGTATCCGACTTATGCAGCCTTTAAAAGAGGTATTTCAGAAAATGAACATTCCTCTGCTGTGCGAGGCTCCTACCAATCAGATTTTCCCCATCTTCCCTAATGAATTAGCCAAGGAAGTAAACGAAATCTGCCTGACCACCTTCCAGTGTAAACCAGACAAAGAACACACCTGCCTCCGCTTCTGCACCTCCTGGGCAACCAGCGAAGACGCAGTAAAAGACTTTGTCAAAGACTTCCAGACATTAGCGATTAAATATCAATAAAGTAACCGGCACAAAAAATGGTCTACGAACATACTTACAAATAGTATGTTCATAGACCATTTTTTTATTTTTTCTGCAACAGAGTAGGTCCTAAGGATGCGCATACAACAACTACGGCTCCTATTACCTGTAACACTGTCATAGATTCATGAAAAATCAAAATCCCAACTACGGCTCCCACTACTACCTCAAGAGAAGATAAAATACTGCAAGTGGTAGTATTGATATACGCAGTTGCTTTTACCACAGAAACATTGGCAACCATGGTACACAAAAGTCCAAGACAAAGAGCATTGACAACTACAGAAGCTACATCTGTACCTTGCAGGCTTGCCCCAATGGTTTTAAAATCCGTTAAAAAAGCAAGTCCAACTGCTGCTCCAAGGAATCCGTAGACCAGCATGGTATCACGTTCATATTTTTTTACAAAATATCTGGGAATCATAATCTGCAGGGCAACACCAAACCCGTTTATAATTCCTGCCAGAATCCCAACAAAATCCATACTTCCGCCAGCACTTCCAAATACATCGGCCACCATAGCAGCTCCCAGAATACAAACAAGAATCACCAACACAGTCTGTTTGCTCAATTTTTCCTTAAACACAAGAACACCAAGGATTGCGACCCAGACAGGGCTCATAAACATCAACACAGTTGCCACTGCTACAGGAATCCTTTCTACTGCAATTCCATAACATACAAACCCCATAGCATAGGCAAGAATACCGTATAAAAAGCAAATAATCAAACCTTTTACATTGATTTTCAAAACTTTTGGCTGTGTAACAGCTTTAAAAAGAAAAAATCCAATTCCTGCCAGCAAACATCGCAAAAAAGCAATGTCATAGCTACTATATCCTGAGGCAGACAATTCCCTGACAAAAATACCCATAACACCCCAAAGAGAGGCGCCTAGGATAACAAGCACCATTCCCTTCATGGAATTATGCACAAATGAACGCTTTGTATTTTGAGTATCCATTTTCTAGCTCCTTTATTTTCAGTATTTCGGCTACCCTAGTATAATAACAAGACAACAGAAAATTGTCTACATATAATATTCTTCTGCTTTTCCTATAAATTTTCTTTTAGAAACTGTCTCACATTTTTCCAACAGATTTTCTCTATAAGGCTATAAGGCATATGCGCCTGCTCCATAGCTACTGCCAACTTGGTCATTCCTGCCCCGTTTTTCATTTGCGGTATTTCTCCAATTCCATCAAAATCTGAACCAAGTCCCAGACATTCTTCACCGCCTATGTTTACAATATACTTCATCTGGCGAATCAACTCTTCCATGGTAGCTCCTTGTTCTCCAGGCGTCCATTTTTCCCGCACAAAGGATACACAGAAATTTAGACCCATAATTCCACCCTTTTCTGCCAAAGCACGAATCATATCATCAGTGAGATTCCTGGCAGCATCCGGCGCCACACCTCTTGCATTAGAATGAGTAGCCAAAAATGGGCGTTTTGCATGTTTTGCCACATCCCAGAAACCACCATCTGACAAATGGGAAACATCAGGAATTATATGCAGTCTTTCCATCTCTTCTAAAAATTCAATCCCTCTTTTTTTCAAGCCCTGCAAATTTCCCCTGCTCCATGGCCGCTCCTTTTTGGGATTCCCAAAATAATTAGGATAGCCCAGACTGTTTTCATGATTCCAGGTAAAGGTGGCAATTCTGGCTCCCTGATCATAAAACCATTTCAAATCATCCGGACTTTTCTCAAATATGGCACCCTCTTCCAGAGAAAGCAGTGCAGACAACTTTCCTTTTCTCTCATTTTCTTCAATATCCTCAAAGGTATAAACCTGAGAAATTACATCTTGGTTCTTTTCCATCTCCTCTTTAAAAAGCTTTACCATATTTTTAGCTTCCAGACAACAATCCTCTACTGCCTCTTTATCCACAAAGAGAGCAAAAGTCTGTAAGCCATAGCCGCCCACTCGCAATTTTTCCAAATCCAAGTGCAAACTGTTACTACGTAGCTCTGCCTGTTTTCCCTGCTTTCTAAGCTCATAAACAGCACTAATGGTATCACAGTGCAAATCATAAAATCCCATGAAAATATCCCCCTGTTTCAGCTAAAACTGGAATACTGCCACCCCATAAGCTGGAAGTGGGTATGCAAAGGAGAATGGTCTTCCGTCACATTCTTTTTTTACAGCTTTATATATCAACTGTTCTTTGTGAACATCTCCGCCAAATTCTGGTTCCTTACTATTCAAAATTAATTTGTATTGTTTTCTCTTTGGCACTCCTACCCTATAGTCATCTCGTGCCACTGGAGTATAGTTAATCACAAATAGCAAATTATTTCTGCCTGTTGGTGACCATCTCACAAAACTGTAAATACTTCTGGCGGCATCATCTGCATTAATCCACTCCAGTCCTTGTGGGTTCTGGTCATTGGCATACAGTGCTGGATATTTTTTATACATCTTAAGGAGCTCTTTTACATAATTTTGCAGTTTCCGATGACTTTCCTCTCCAAGCAAAAACCAGTCTAATTCTCTTGCTTCACTCCATTCCTGATACTGTCCAAAATCTTGTCCCATAAATAGTAATTTCTTTCCAGGATGACCAATCATATAAGAATATCCTGCCTTGAGATTTTCAAATTTATCCTGCCCAAGTCCTGGCATCTTATTAATCATAGAGCATTTCAGATGCACAACTTCATCATGGGACAACACCAGCACATAATTCTCACTGTATGCATATGTAGTAGAAAATGTCATCTTATAATGATTATACTGCCTGAAATAAGGATCCAATTTCATATATTCCAAAAAATCATGCATCCATCCCATATTCCACTTCAGGCTGAAGCCCAATCCGCCTTCCTCTGGTTTTCCGGTTACTTTAGGCCATGCTGTAGATTCCTCAGCGATCATAACTGTTCCTTTATGTTTTCCCAGAACCACAGAATTTAAATGTTTAAAAAACTCAATGGCCTCCAGATTTTTGTTCTCTCCATATTTGTTGGGAACCCATTGACCTGCTTCTCTTCCGTAATCCAGATATAACATAGACGCAACCGCATCCACACGAAGGCCATCCACATGAAATTCTTCAATCCAGAACAGTGCATTAGCAATCAGGAAATTCTTTACCTCATTTTTACCATAGTCAAAAACTTTGGTTCCCCAGTCTGGATGTTCTCCTTTTCTGGGGTCTGCATATTCATACGTGGGTGTTCCATCAAAATCTGCCAAACCATGAGCATCCTTTGGAAAATGTGCTGGAACCCAGTCTAAGATTACACCAATTTTGTTTTTGTGCATATAGTTTACAAAATATCGGAAATCCTCTGGGGTCCCATAACGAGAAGTAGGAGCATAATAACCGCTTACCTGATATCCCCAGGAACCATCAAAAGGATGTTCTGCAATCCCCATAAGCTCTACATGGGTATAACCCATTTCTTTCACATAACCAGCCAGAGCATGAGCCAGTTCCCGATAATTATAAAATCCAGGGTCATCTTCTTCCTTTGCCGGATGTTTCTTCCAGGAGCCTGGATGAACCTCATAAATGGACATAGCATCCTTGCCAGGGTCAAACTCCTGGCGCTTCTTCACCCATGCTGCATCACCCCACTTAAACGGCTTCGCTAAATCTGTAACTCTAGATGCATTGCCTGGACGCAACTCTGCATAATTTCCATATGGGTCTGCCTTATACAACAGACGATCATCATAAGTAGTAATACAGTATTTGTACAAATCTCCGTTCTTCACCCCTGGAATAAACAGCTGATAAATTCCCATATCATTATCACACTGCATCTCATTAGCCTCTGGATTCCAGTCATTAAAGTCACCCACCACAGATACACTTTTTGCCCTTGGCGCCCATACAGAAAAAAACACGCCTTCTTTTTTTCTCTGGGTACCTGGATGTGCCCCAAACAACTTATAAATTTCATAATGTGTTCCCTGACCAAACAAATAACGGTCCAACTCTGTTACCTTCATATTCGTTCCCATAAGACATTCCCCTTTTTATCACTTTTTACCTTTGAAACCCAAAACAACACTGCCTGCTGCCTGTAACCTTATCTGAAGCCTTCCATTCTCCGGCTTCCATCCTTCTTTCGTCTCTAAGTTTACATAATTCATATCCTGTCTTGGCACCGGAACACTCACGGAAACCTCCTGCTCGTCATTATTCACAGCAATCACAAGACATTCATCCTCCGTAAATCTTGCAAAAGCATATTGCCTGTTCGTCAGCAGTAATTCTCGATATCTTCCGTAAGCCAGGCATTCTTTATACTCACTATGCATGTTTCCAAGCCAGGTCACCCATTTTAAAATCTTGGAATCCTTCTTCGCTTCCAGAACCTCCTCCAGATTTACAGCCGGTCTTAAGGGGTCATCATTTCCATCTTGCTTCTGCCCCTCTATGCCCCATTCTGAACCATAATAAAGAGATGGAATACCTGGAAGTGTATACAATAATGTATAAATAGGATAAATATGCTCCTTGTTCTGAATCTTACTGATAATCCGATCCACATCATGATTATCTACAAAGGAGTAAAGCTTCATTCCCCTATAAATTCCACCATTTTCATCAAATTCTCTTCGGATGGTATGGGCAATTTCAAAATAATTATGGTCATTGTGGCCTGAATAAAGCCCTTTATGCAACTCGTAATTGGTAACACTGTGAAGCATCCTCTGTCCATCCTGGATATAACGGCTGTAATCACCATGAATCACCTCACCCATAAGCCAGAAATCCGCCTTTTTCGCTGATGTTCGCCTACGCATTTCCTCCATAAAGGAAAACTCCAGACAATCCGCACAATCCAAACGAATACCGTCAATATCAAAAGTATCAATCCAGAAATCAATAACTCCCAGCAAATACTCTCTCACTGCCGGTTCCCAAAGATTTAGGTTTACCAGTTCAAAACAGTTTCTCCATGCTTCATACCCGAAACCGTCATGATAAGGATTATCCCATCCAAAATTAATTCCCTTATACCAGTTACAATACTGGGAATGCTCACGGTTTCTTTGAATATCCTGAAAAGCAAAAAACTCTCTCCCTGTATGATTAAATACACCATCTACCACAACTTTGATACCCAGCTCATGAGCTTTTTTTACAAATCTGATAAAATCCTCATTATCCCCCAAACGGCGATCCACTACTTTATAATCCCTGGTATCATAGCCATGTGTGGTAGATTCAAATAATGGTCCTATATAAATAGCTGTACAGCCAATTTGTGCAATATGAGGAAGCCATTTATCCAGCTGTTCAAATCTGTGGACAACCCCCTCCTCTGTGTTTTGTCTTGGTGCCCCAGTCATACCAATGGGATACATGTGATAAAACACTGCCTCTTCATACCATGTTGCCATACCCAAAAACCTCCTGATCATGTATAAATTCCATATAAAAATTGATGAACGATTTCATAAGTGGTCTCGTTAGAAATTTCAAATTTTTCATTTTCGGACAGACCATAACTTACCATCATAATGTGGTGATTCAAAACTCCTGTAAAACCTACTGCAAATAAACGCTGTCTGCCATGCATGTTTCCAAGTTCTCCTGAAAAATGTTCAAAAATCCCCACAATCAACTGATAATGTCTTTCGATTAAAGGTGACACTGTCTGAAATGCCTCATTTTCCCTTCCTGAATAAAACAAAGCCAACATGAACAAATAAAACTTCTCATGGGAAGCTGCAAAGTCAAAAAACACTCTGGCCACCTGATAAAGAACTGCCGGAAGTTTTCCTGGAGTTCTAGATGCCTCTGTAAGCTTTTCCTCTAAAATGCTATATCGACTTTCTAAAAGACTCTTCAAAAGCCCCAGCTTACTGCCAAAATAGTAGTAAAGCGTGGGCTTGGTAACGCCTGCCCTGTCTACGATTTCCTGCACACCAACCGCATCATAGCCCTTTGCATGAAACAGTTCTAGTGCCGTATTCAGAAGCAGCTCTCTGTTATCCATGCGTGCCACCTTCTTTCTTTACGTCATGCATCGCTCACATTTCTATGGTTATTATACCAATCGGTATATTAAAAATCAACTGTTCATTTCAGCAAAAGTGATAAGTTTTATGTCCCTGGTTTTATTCGCATATTCTATAGCTTCCTGGGTAAATCCACTTTTAGAAAATATATAAAATACCTTCTCTGTATAAGGAAATAAGGTTCCCCGTTCCTGCAACGTATGAATCACATCCGTTCCCACCAGACTATTCTTCCATTTACACTCGCCAAAAAAAGCGTGATTGTCATATACTGACATAAGATCAATCTCTTCCTGGCACTTTTTTCTGGGATTATTTCCCCACCAGCGTCCTAAATTCCCAATGGGAAAAGGAATGGAAGTATAAACCTGTGGTAAAAATAAATACTGATGACATATCTCTTCAAAAATAGGCCCCATAAAATCACTTATATGGGACTTCACCATTCTTTCATAAACCATTTCTCCAGTCCCCCGCATAATGCTGCTTAGATTTGGTCTTACAAACCGATACCAGAATAAAAACATAGTATCATTCAACTGATATAAGGTTTTCTTTCCTCCTGAACTTTCTGTAATAGGCGTCTCTTTTTGCACAATTTCCAGCTTAATAAGAGACGAAAGCTGACTACTGCATCCACTGGTCTCTAAGCCTGTTTTTGTGGCAATCTCATTAAGCCTGCTGGCTCCTCCTGCAATGGCTGAAATAATGGAGTGATACGTAGCAGGATCTCTTAATTCCTGTTTCAACAAATTAGACGGTTCATCAAACAAACGTCCGCTTTCATCAAAAAACAGATTTATAATATTTTCATCTACTGTTTTTTCCTTCCTGATTCTGGAAAGATATTCTGGAATTCCACCTGTAACACCATAAAGAACCGCCTGTTCTTCATTGGTGTAAGAAGAAAGCATTTCCTTCGCCTCAAAATAAGTAAAGGAATGAATCTTAAACTGTGCGGTTCTCCTGCCGTATAAAGGGCTTTTATATCCTAGAACCTGTTCTTCCATAAAACTCATAGAAGAACCACACAAAATAAAAAAAAGACAGCTTTCTTTCCAACAATGGTCAATATGACTTTGAATCATAGAAGAAATAGCCGGATAAGAAGCTGCCAGATAGGGAAATTCATCAATAGCAATCACAATCCTTTCCCGACTTTTTGCTAACTGGTCAATATACTCCAACATAGCTTCAAAATCAGGAAAAGCAGATAGAGCCGTCTCTTCTCCTTTTAAAGAAAGCAGCACCTTTGACAATCCTGCCAGATTTTCAGACTTTGTTCCTTCTACAGCCATATAATAAACTGACTTTTTGTCTTTTAAAAATTCATTCATTAAAGTTGTTTTTCCTACCCGCCTTCTGCCATAAAAAATAACAAATTGAAACTCTCTCTGCTCATATAAAGTTTCCAGTTTTTTTAATTCCCTGTCTCTTCCAACAAACATAACCATTCCCCCAAATATACTTTATCTTTTTACTAATCATAGAATTACTAATTATATGATTAGTAATTCTATGATTAGTTTATCACAGGAGTTATTTTCACGTCAACCAGGGAGACCGTGTAAATCATTCTTACCGAAACGCCGCCCTCCTGGCATTTTCCATCAGTTTTTCTATTACCTTATCTCCTATTCCATAGTATCCCTGCAAAAGTTCAATCTCCTTTGTCAGGCTGGTATTGCTCACTGTCCTATTATCTGTATTGATGGTTATTGGTATTCCTGCCTCTAGAAATTTGAGAAAAGGATATTCCTCCATGGACTTCACTGCTTTCGTTTGCAAATTGCTCACAGGACACATTTCAAAAGGTATCTCATGCTCCGCACAATATCTCATCAAACTTTCATCCTTTGCTGCTGCAATGCCATGCCCAATCCTGGAAGCGCCAAGCTCTATGGCATCCCAGATACTTTGAGCGCTTCCGCATTCTCCCGCATGAATAGTAAAAGGAATTCCCAGTTCTTTTGCTTTCTGAAACATACCTTCCTGCTGGCGAACCGAAAATGCAGCTTCGTTCCCCGCTAAATCCACAGCACAAACTCCATATCCATAATACTCTGCCGCCGTTTCCACTAATTTGGTATTGACCTCTACAGGCATGTGACGCATACCGCACAGAATCAGGTTTCCGTCTATCCCATAGCGTTCCCTTCCCATGGAAAGTCCCTTCAAAGCGCCTTCTATAATCTTGGCTGCTGAAAGATTTTCTGTAACAGAAAGCATAGGAGCAAAACGGATTTCCATATAAACCACATGCTCTTTTGCTGCTGTTTTCATCACATCCAAAACTGCCTTTGTGAAGCTATTCTCTGAAACCAAACACTTCAAAGGTAAATCAAACTTAGTTAAATACTCTGCCAAACTTTCACAATTTTCATCTGCCCGAAGTTCTTTGGACAAATCTTTCCCATCTATAGAAATTCCAGCTTCCTGTGCCAGATTTTTAATACATTCCTCAGATAAGGAACCATCTAAATGACAATGTAAATCATACATATTTATTCCTCTTTTCTATACATAATATAAATTTATGCTCATTTTATCATGAAATTAACGAAAAATCCCTATAATTTTCCTCTTTTTTGCGTTATACTAACTAAATAAAAACCACAAAACCAAGCACACATGAAAAGAGGTCCTTATGATGAAATTAAACCCTAACTTACAGGCACGTATGAATACCTTTCGTTCCATGTATTCCACAGAACAAGAAGCAGTCTCCCGCATCACAAAACCCTCCATGCCTTTTTACGGAACAGATATTTTGGAAAAAGCAGTTACAGCTCTTTTAGAAGGAGAAAATCTTCTTCTCTGCGGAGATAAAGCCACTGGAAAAAATGTACTGGCTGAGAATCTGGCATGGATTTTTGGAAGACCCATTTATAATATTTCTTTCCATGTCAACACAGACAGCAGCAGCCTCATTGGCACAGATACCTTTAAGAATAATGAAGTCCAACTCCGCAAAGGACCTATTTACCAGTGTGCCCAGTATGGCGGTTTCGGTATTCTGGATGAAATTAATATGGCAAAAAATGATGCAGTTTCTGTACTCCACGCTACCCTGGATTACCGACGCATCATGGATGTTCCAGGTTATGACAGGATTCAGCTTCACCCTGCCACCCGCTTTATTGCAACCATGAACTATGGGTATGCTGGAACCAAGGAATTAAATGAAGCTCTGGTATCCCGTTTTATGGTTATCAATATGCCGCCCCTTACGAAAGAGCGCCTAGAACAGATTCTTACCAGCATCTTCCCCTCCATCAATCCTGATGCCTTGGAGCAATTTTCCGGTTTATTCCTGGATTTACAGTTAAAAGCCAAAAACGGAGAAATCTCTACAAAAGCTGTAGATTTACGTGGACTGATTGGTTCTGTCCGTCTCATAGCCGGAGGACTTCGTCCTGCTGATGCCATTGACATGGGTATTACCAATAAATGTTTCGACAGCTTTGAACGGGAATTAATCCGAGATATTGTCATGACCAGAATTCCAGATGACTGGACCAGCCATGATGTATTCCAAAACCAGTGATAAAGGGGGCTTGAGCATATGGAACATTCTCTGGATGTACAAACCAGACTGGAAAATCTCATATGGACAGTAAGCGGAAACTATGACCTGGAAATTTCTCCGGAAGAACTGGATGAAAGACTTTTTGAAAAATCTCCTTATATCGCCTTTTATCATGCCATTGAAAAAGGATGTTTTGAAAAATATTTTGATACTAAGGTTTTTAGCAGTTTTTTTACAAAAAAAGTATACCAGGGGCTGGAACCCTCTGTACTTCAATGCCTTGGCAAACTCTGTATTGACAGCGCTATCTGGAAAAAGGCTTCTAAAGAGCGCAAAGGCATCTTAAATATCCGCAAAAAAGCTTTTCTAGATACCCTGGAAAAAGATGCTTTTCGCCTGTCTCACACAGACTGGGAGTATATCGAAGGCTGTTATCTGGAATATGTGGTGCATGGACAGATTGCACCTCCACGAGTCCAAGAAATCCTGGAAAAGATTATGGCTCTAGAAAACACTTCTTCTACTATGGAAATTTGCCTGTGTTTAGAAGAAATTTACCATATGGCTTATGAAAAAGGGTTTGCCAAACAATTTAAAGGACTGACCCGCCATGTAAAAAATTCGGATGAGAATAAGAAAGATTATACAGAGAAGGAATCCGGACTTGAGGACTCCCAAGATGCCCAGGAGCATCCTGTCAATATTTTCAGCGGACATGTGGATGCCCAGGATAACGGCAAAACAAAACGCCCGAAGTCTAGTCTCATTGTATTAGACCAGGATTCCGTAAATAGAATGGCTCAATATATAGAGTTAAATTATGGAAAATCCTATCTCACCCGACAGGAAGCATCTGCCCTAAATACTCAGTTGTGCACTGGTATTCACAAAGACTGCCGGCTGCATCTTACAAAAGGACTGCTGCACAGCCAATTGGAAAAAAACGCCAAAACCGCTTATGTCAAAAATATTAAGGAAGAAAATCTGCGAATTCTCAGAGGTAATCAGCTAGTAACACGGCAGAATATACAAATTCTTGCAAATACCCTGCGCCGCGCCCTGCTAACTAGAACAGAACGGGAAATCTGCAGCAGTGAGTACGGACAAATCTGTCCAAATAAACTTTGGAATCTCAACCGCACAGAAAACCGCCGGCTTTTCCAGCGAGAAATCTTAGGAGACCAGACAGATTTTGTTGTAGAAGTGCTTATTGACGCTAGCGGTTCCCAACAAAGCCGCCAAGGATTAGTAGCCCTTCAAGGTTATATGATTAGCGAAGCCCTAAGCATTGTACAGATTCCCCACCGCGTTATTAGCTTCTGCACTTTTGGCGCTTATACAGTCTTAAACGAATTTCGGGATTATGAATACGCCAGAGAAATGAATGAACGGATTTTTGAATTTTACGGTTCTGCCAACAACCGAGATGGTCTGGCTGTGCGGGCAGCCGCTCACAGCCTGGACGCCCGCCCGGAAGAAAATAAAATTCTTATTGTATTAAGTGATGGAAAACCAAATGATATTATTGCAGGAGAAGACTCTGTGAAGTACCGAAAAAAAACAGAAGCGCCTAGGAAGAAAGAGCCTTATTGCCTGGAATATGCAGTGAAAGACACTGCTACAGAAATCCGAAAACTCAGAAACCGAAAAATTTCCGTTTTGGGCGTTTTTGCCGGAGAAGAGGAGGATTTGCAGGCAGAAAAACGCATCTTTGGCAAGGACTTTGCCTATATCCGGGATATCTCCAAATTTGCCAATGTGGTAGGACGGTATCTGCGAAAGCAAATTACTTTATAAACCGTCTTTTTCTCACATAAATCACATTACTTACCAAAGGACAGCTGTGCTTTTGCACATATTCCCAATACTCCTGGAGGCGGACATAATATGGTCTGCCCCAGGAGGAAATCTCTAGCCATTCTGTTGAAAACCCCGTAATTGTAACAAAATGGGCCGCAGTTCTACAGGCTTCTTGGTACTTTTCTCCTCTCTTTTCATAAAAAGCCAGCTTATGCCGTTTTAAAGGAAGCGGGAAATTAGGTCCTATTGCCAGCACAACAGGAATATCGTGAGCCAGCATTGCTCGGATTCTTTTATTGAAATTTCTTTTCCGTACCCCAAAGGATGCTCTAAGTGGAATCCTGTTTTTCAGAAAATACCGGTTAAGTCCTAAAACCAGCATCCATCCAGGCATTCCAAGACCAGGAAGAACCGGAAAATATCTGCGCCTCATGTTCTGCACAAAATCCAGATACTTTTTTTCTTCTATGCTTCCTGTATTTGTCCTTTTCAGGTACAGAATCAAATCCGCACCTGCTATGACTCCACAGCCATATTTCTTCATAGTGGAATCCAGACCCCATGCCTGGTTTCCACCATAAGATTTTTTTCCATCCTTTTGCACTTGTATGTAGGGGTGCTTTAATTCTACCATGTAATTTCTACCGTCATTTCTTCTGAAATTTCTACCGGACCACCCATTTTACACAGAACCGTTTTTCCATTTTGCTTCTGCACGGTTGCCTCTATCATACCCCCTGGCTGGTGGAGTTCATAAACATATGTCCCATTGTCTTTTTCCCTAGACAGATAAACAGCAGCCCCCATGCTGCCGCTTCCGCAGCTGCTTTCCCATACCATGGAACCTGTTTCCTTCACATAAACCACAGGGGTCATCTTTTCCCCTTCCAGGAACATAACCCCATAGGCATCGCAATCCAGCATTTTTTCTGCCTCTGCTATTACTTCAT
The DNA here is from genome assembly GCA_958352855.1 of uncultured Bacillota bacterium. Lineage (GTDB taxonomy): Bacteria > Bacillota > Clostridia > Lachnospirales > Lachnospiraceae > Blautia. The sequence goes on along the minus strand of CATWQE010000004.1, from coordinate 65,217 downwards.
TGACAAATTCCTGGTCCCTTGGCGCTGATTCCACAATAATGTGACATACACCTTCAAATACTACCATATTGTATTGCTCTCCCTGCACAGACGGTAGCGTTACAATATTCTGAGGCAAAGGCATCTGGGTTCTGCTGGTTCCCTTTTCCAAATCTACCTCTGCTTTTAAAAGCTCTTTGGAGCCACTAACATCTACTTCTACCTCCTGGGGCTTCTCCTCTGACAACAAGCTCATGAGATAACCAAAACTTCTAGTAGCATTTCCACAGAATTCTCCTCCCATCATCTGCATATGAGTGGTTCCGTCTGCATTTTGTTCTACAAATCCCACTTGCTCTGCTCCTAAATCTTTCCTTGCCAAAAGCTGATTGGAAATAGCTGCATAATCCTTTCTGTCTGCCTGATCCATAACAAAAATCGTAATGTTTCCTGCAGGGTCTGCCCTGCGAATCCGCATTTTCATAAATACCTGCCTCCTTTTATAATTCCCCCATAATATGATGTATTTTGCTATTCTTAGAATACCATAGAATACACCAAAAAATAGTAAAATATTATCGACATTTTCAAAAGTCTGTGCTATATATGAAGATAGATAGTTTCTACAAAATGAGGAGGGATTTCATTGAAAAAAAAGGACATATCCGTGAATCAGATTACAGAGGGTGTGATTTGGAAACAGCTTCTTTTTTTCTTTTTTCCTATTATGCTAGGAACGCTGTTTCAGCAACTTTATAACACTGCAGATGCTGTAGTGGTGGGACGTTTTGTAGGCACCAGAGCTCTTGCAGCTGTAGGTGGTTCTACAGGGCAGATGGTCAATCTTCTGGTGAACTTTTTTGTTGGTCTGGCTTCTGGCGCTACCGTTATTATCGCTCGTTATTATGGGGCTAAAAAAGAGAAAGAACTAAATGACACGCTGCACACTGCAGCAGCTTTGTCTGTAGCTGGCGGGATTATTATCAGTATTACAGGTATCCTTCTGGCGCCCTTTATGATGGAGCTTCTGAAAACACCAGCAGATGTTATAGAAGATTCTATTATTTATCTTCGTATCTACTTTGCAGGCATTATTTTTGTTTTTATTTACAACGTAGGCTCTGCTATCTTAAGGGCTGTGGGGGATTCTACCAGACCTTTATATTTTTTAATTGTATGCTGCTTCCTAAATATTTTTCTAGATGTTATCCTAGTTGTAGGCTTGAATATGGGAGTAGCAGGCGCTGCTATCGCCACTGTAGTTTCTCAGGCAGTCAGCGCACTTTTGGTTATCCGAGCTTTGATGAAATCAAAAGACCTTTATCGTCTGGAAATTCCGCAGATTCGATTTCATAAATTCTTGTTGATTTCTATTGTCACCATTGGGCTTCCTGCTGGACTTCAATCAGTGATGTACAATGCTTCAAACATGATTGTCCAATCTGCACTGAATAGTCTTGGAACCAGCACCATGGCTGCCTACACTGCTTTTGGCAAGATTGATGCCATTTACTGGATGATTTCCGGCGCCTTCAGCGTAGCCATCACAACTTTCATTGGCCAGAATTATGGCGCTGGAAAATACAAACGTATGAAACAAAGCGTTACCACCTGCCTGCTTCTGGATTTTATAGCAACCCTTCTGGTAACTGCTGTACTTCTCCTTACCGGAAAGTATTTGCTTCAGCTTTTTACTACAGACCCTGAAGTCATTGAAATCGGCCTGAAAATTATCCATTTGATTGTTCCTTCCTACGCACTGTTTGTTTTCATTGAAATCCTGTCCAGTGCTTTAAGAGGAATCGGTAATGTTCTGATTCCTATGATTATGACTTGCTGCGGTGTATGCGTTTTGCGCATTCTCTGGATTTTCCTGGTAGTTCCTCACAGGCCAGGTGTTTCCAATATTTTATTATGCTACCCAATCTCCTGGGGACTCACTACCCTTCTGTTCATCCTGTATTATTACAAAGAACAGAAAAAATTCTTCAGAACCCATCAGGAGTAAATTATATTTAGGAGGTATCTTTATGTTCATTACTTACACCACAGACTCTGATTTTCTAAACCTGGAAGATATTCGCCAGGCAGCCAATCTCTTCCTGCAGGACTTTTCCTGGGACACACCCCCACAGCTTGAGATTGCTGTACACTTTGTCAGTGACCAGAAAACTCTGTCTTGTACAAAAGAAGGTAATTCCTGCACCATTATTTGTCAGGAGCCTTCTCATTTCTTTAAAGCTTTAAACATGATTTTGCATCACTCTCAGGAGGATTTTCACGTGGAAGAAACACCCAGCTTTACCAAAAGCGGTTTTATGCTGGATTGTTCCAGAAATGCAGTTGCTTCTATTACGGCAGTGAAAAAGCTCATTCATATGTTGGCAAGAGCTGGTATGAATCAATTACTGCTCTACACAGAAGATACCTATGAAATTCCCAATCTGCCCTATTTTGGCACTTACCGAGGACGTTACACCAAGGAAGAACTCCGTGAACTAGACGCTTATGCCCATGGTTTTGGTATTGAACTGGTACCCTGCGTCCAAACTCTGGCTCATCTTAGGAATTACCTGAAATGGCCTCAAGCAGAACCTTTAAAAGACAGTGCAGATATTCTGAAAGTGGGCTGCCCTCAGGTATACGACTTTATCCGCCAAATTCTTACTTCCTTAAAAGACTGTTTTCAAACCCGAAATATTCACATTGGTATGGACGAAGCAGTTTTTCTTGGACTTGGAAACTATCTGCAAGAAAACGGGTATTGCGACAGTTCAAAACTTATCCAAGAGCATAGCACAAATGTATTGGAACTCTGTCGGGAACTGGGTTGGAAACCTATGATGTGGAGCGACATGTACATTACTGCTAATACAAAAAAGGGATATTACTCAGTGAACGAACAAACAGATACTTCTTCCTGGAAAAAGCCAGACCCAGATTTAGGGCTAGTATACTGGGATTATTATAACTGGGATCAAAAGATATATGAAAATCTTCTTCGTGTTCACAAGGAATTGTCCAATCGTACTGTATTTGCTGCTGGCGTATGGAATTGGAACGGCATTTCCCCAAACTACGGAAAAGCAATCACCTGTACTTCAAAAGGACTCCTTGCCTGCCAGAACCAAGGTGTTCAGGAAGTCTTTACCACAGGATGGATGGACAATGGTGCAGAAACCCCATTGGAAGTCATTTATCCAGGACTTCTGGCCTTTGCTTACCTTTGCTTCCATAGGGAACTATCTTTACCTGATTTTTCCCGTTTCTTTAAAGACTGTACAGATGCATCTTTGGACAGCTTCCTACTGTTAGATGAATTTGACTCCTTATTTCAAGGTAAAGGTAACAATCTGGCTACGGATAATCCTTCCAAATATCTGTTATATCAAGATGTCATGCTTGGTATGTTTGATTATCACCTTCAGAATGTAGATACGCAAGCCTACTATAGCCGCCTTGCAGCAGAACTGGAAAAAGCAATGCCAACAGTAGAAAAGTACCATACACTGTTTGAATTTTATCATTTGCTGGCTCTGGTGCTAGCAGACAAAGGAGACCTTGGTATCCGCTTAAAACAAGCCTATGATTCCAAAAACTTATCCACCATGGAGGAAATTTCACAGGAAGTTATCCCCAGACTTCTAAAAAATCTCCAGACTATGCACATGATTCGGGAAACATTATGGATGAAAGACGCGAAACCTTTTGGATATGAACTTTTAGATATTAAACTTGGAGGAGTTGCTACACGTCTTTGTAGTTGTCAGCGAAGAATCAACGAATACCTACAAGGCAATATCTCCCACCTGGAAGAACTGGAGCAGGAGCGCCTGCCTTATTGGGAAATAGAAACAACTTATCCTCATTCTCAGGAAAACGCCCTCAGAGAAAACCTCTGGAATCGTATTATAAGTGGCTGTGACCTAATCGATACAATATAAAAAACTGCCGTATTCAACAGCTATCAGGAATATTTATACAGTTCCAGCGAATTTGCCGAGTACGCTTTGAGACTACAGGCTCAAAGCGAACACAGGCTGAGCTGGAAATGTGTAAATATTCTCGATATATGTGAATACAGCAGTTTCTTTTTTAGAAAACTAACGCTATTCCTGCGGGGATTAAAAACAATACTGCGCAGAGTAAATCCCCCAAAAATCTGCACACAATTCGCTCCTCATCAGACAACTCACTAAAAGAAATAATCTTTTCATCTGCAAAGTCAACAATGTCTTTGGTAAAATGTTGTTTCTTTTTCTTCTTTTCCTGTTTCTCTTCCATAAGATGGTGAATACGGGCGCCATCCAATCTCAAATATTGGAACCAGGCCAAAGCCAGAAAGAAGGCCCCTGCCACGAAGAAAGCAAACTCTACTAAAGAATAATACTGTTCGCGGTTAATAAAACGATCCCAAAGCAAACACAACACAAGTGCAATGGAAACCTTTGTGGCACACTGATACAACATGGGGCGAATCATATATTTTTCAAATATGGTGCGGATTTTCTTAATCATTTCCATTCCTTTCAGTTAAGAATAGCCAGCCACAGTTGGAAAAACCAACTAGGGCTGACTATTCGTAAAATCAAAATTAAATCTCTTTGCGGTATTCTTCCAACTCTTTCTGATTACCATAAACAAAATGTCCTGGAAGAATTTCTTCCCACACAGGTTTGTCTGTGCTGTAATCATGAATAGAAGGATCATATACCAGAAGTTTTTTGTTCTTTTCCTGCTCTGGATCCGGAATTGGTACTGCGGAAAGCAGTGCCTTTGTATATGGATGCAGAGGATGGATAAACAACTCTTCCGCTTCTGCCAGCTCTACGATTCTACCCTTATGAATAACTGCAATACGGTCTGAAATAAATCTTACTACAGATAAGTCATGGGCAATGAAGAGATAGGTTAAACCTTTTGTCTTCTTCAATTCATTAAGCAGGTTCAATACCTGGGCACGAATGGAAACATCCAGTGCGGAAATCGGTTCGTCTGCTACAATGAATTCCGGCTGCATAATCAGCGCACGCGCAATACCAATACGCTGTCTCTGTCCACCAGAGAATTCGTGAGGGAAACGGGAAGCAAACTCAGGAAGCAATCCTACTTCATGAAGAGCTGCCTGCACCTTCTCATATCTGTCCTTCTCATCTTTGTAAAGATGATGGTTAATCAAACCTTCAGAGATAATATAGTCAACTTTTGCACGCTCATTCAGAGATGCCATTGGATCCTGGAAAATCATCTGACATTTTTTAATTACTTCAAGATCCAGCTCTTTGGAAATCTTTCCGGTGATTTTCTGTCCCTTGAACAAAATCTCTCCTGCAGATACAGGGTTAATTCTGGTAATGGCACGTCCGATAGTGGTTTTACCGGAACCAGACTCTCCAACCAGAGAGAATGTCTCTCCTTTGTAAATATCAAAATTTACATGGTCAACTGCCACAAACTTCTTCTTGCCACTGCCGAAGGTAATCTGCAGATCTTTAATTTCTATTAACTTTTCTCTTTCTGCCATATCAACTATTACCCTCTCTTCTGCATTTTTTGCCGCAGCATTTTAATTGCTTTTGGCTGTTCGATTTTCGGTGCTCTTGGATCTAAGTACCAGGTCTTTGCCTGATGGGTCTCTGTGATTTTGAAGAACGGTGGTTCCTCCTCAAAATCAATTGCAAGCGCCTGTTTATTACGTGGTGCAAACGCATCACCTTTAATCTTATTAAATAAGTTCGGCGGTGTTCCTTCGATTGTAGGAAGCGGCTCTCCCTTTACCCCTAACTGTGGAAGAGATGACAAAAGCGCCCAGGTATATGGATGCCATGCATCATAGAAAATCTCATTTACCAGTCCGTATTCCACAATCTGTCCTGCATACATAACCGCTACACGATCAGCTACATTTGCCACAACGCCAAGGTCATGAGTAATGTAAACAACTGTCATTTTCAGTTCATGCTGCAGTTCACGAATCAGGTTCAGAATCTGAGCCTGAATAGTAACATCAAGCGCTGTTGTAGGCTCATCACAGATTAAAATCTCCGGATGACACGCAACTGCAATAGCAATAACAACACGCTGTCTCATACCGCCGGAAAACTCATGAGGATACTGATTATAGCGGCGCTCCGGATCAGGAATACCAACCTTTGTCAGCATTTCCATAGCCAATTTTTTAGCCTCAGCGCCTTTAATTCCCTGATTCAGCTCAATACTTTCCTGAATCTGTTTTCCAACTTTTTTCAGTGGATTCAAGGACGTCATAGGGTCCTGCATAACCATGGCAATCTTCTTACCACGTATGGTTCTCCACTCTTTTTCTTTTGTATACTTTGAAATATCAGTTCCACGATACATAATGGAACCATTTGTAATTTTTCCGTTTGCATCCAGCATACCCAGGAAAGACTTTGTAAAAACAGACTTTCCAGAACCGGATTCGCCTACGATTGCAAGGGTTTCCCCTTCATAGAGATCCAGGGAACATTTACGGATAGCTGTAAGCAGCTTGCCACGTAAGCTGAACTGGATTTCCACATCTTTAGCAGATAATATTGGTTCTTTCGCCATTACTGGTCCTCCATTCCTATACGTGATTTCTAGGATCTGCCGCATCTGAGAAAGCGTTACCAACCAGATAGAAGGTAATGGTAATCAAAGAAACGATTACTGCCGGGAAAATCAGCAGATACGGACGTTCCAAAAAGTAGTTTCTGGCATTTCTTAACAGAATACCAAGTGACGGTGTTTCAATTCCAAGTCCCAGACCAAGGTATGACAGAGTAGACTCCAGAGCAATGGTTGCCGGGATGGAAAGTGCAAGTCTTAAGATAATGATACTAATGAGATAAGGAAGAATGTTCTTAGTAAGAACTCTCCAAACCGGGGTTCCCAGACATCTGGAAGCCAGGTTGTATTCCCTGTCGCGATACATCATTACCAGGTTTCTGACATTTCTCGCCATAGTCAGCCACCCGAAACAAATCAGGGAAATTGCCATAACGGTAAAGCTCTGACCAACCAGCAGAGAAATCAGTGTCATGTAAATAATCATAGGTACGTTGTTAATTACATTGTAAACCTCTGTGAGGAAACGGTCCAACTGACGCACATAGCCCCAGAGACATCCAATCACAACACCTACCACACATTCCCCTAATGCAACAATCAAAGCCAGCTTAATAGAGGTCTGGGCTGCATACCATACCTGACACCAGTAGTCGCGTCCCAGGTTATCTGTACCAAACCAGTATTCACTGTTTGGCTCCGTAAAAGCAAGCGCGCTGTCTGCCTTTAACGTTGCAAAATCATATTTTCCAATCCACAGGGCTACAAAAGAGAAAATAACCAGTGCAAAGAATACACAGGACATAATCACCGCGGATTTTTTCTTAAAAAAGTTCTGGAATACAGACTTCCAATAAGAATAATCAGAATAGCCTGTACGTTCTGCAGCTTCTGGAGAGTATTCCACAAAACGGAACAGATCATCTTTATTCTTCTTGTTATCCATTATCGTGTACCTCCTCTTCCAGTAAGTTTGATTCTTGGGTCAACCAGCATCATCAAAATATCTCCTAAGAATACGCCCATGATACCAAGGGTCGCATACAGGATTGCCAGTGTCTGAACAACATTTACATCGTAACGGATGATAGAGTCAGTCAGAAGAGGTCCCATACCAGGAACAGAGAAGAATCTCTCAACCAGCAGAGAACCACCAATGGTATAAAGGAAAGATGCCGGAATCTGCTGTACCAGCGGTACAAATGCATTTTTAAATACGTGTTTCACCATGATCGAACCGGAAGACATACCTTTTACACGAGCCAGTCTGATATAATCCTTGTTCAGCTCATCTACCATGTAACGTCTGGTCCACAATGCATAGCTGGCAATAGAAGCCAGAGCCAGACATACAATCGGCAGAATCGAAGACTCTCCGGGATTTCTTGTAGAATACAACGGGGGTAGTCCAAGCACCTTCGAGCCAAACACCAATACCAGTGAATAGGAAACCAAACTTGGCACAGCATTTACAAAGACAGTATATGCTGTTCCTACATGATCCAGTAGTCTGTCCTTATTCAAAGTCTGGATAATACCAATGAGAACACCCACAAAAAGAGCAATAATCAATGCGGTACATCCCAGTTTCATGGATACTGTAAATTTAGAACCGATAACCTTTGTAACATCTACGCCGCTCTGAATTCTTCTTGACTCACCAAAGTCAAAATGAAGAACCTGCCCATAATAGCGGACGAGCTGTTCCGGAACCGGATCTAATAAGCCGGCTGCCTGCAACTGCTCCTGTTTCTGTTCTTCCGTAAGGTGTATCAACTGATCTTCTGTGAAGAAATAATCAGTTGGAAGCATTCTCATTAACAGAAACACGATAGTTACAACAACCAGGACTGTTACAAGAGATTGTAACAGTCGCTTGATTGTATATTTAAACATTATTTATTGAAATCCTCTGCGAATTTCTCATACTGTTCTGTAGTATAGGCTTCTACAGATGTATCCCAGTTTTTGTACATGTAGTTCTGGATACCGAACATAGCGTTAGATCTTGTGTAATCATTTACTTTTGTAAGCTGCCATGAAACTTCATAAACAACAGGAACAGACAGTGCATGCTGCAGCATGAATACCTCTGCATCTACATATGCCTGATATCTCTTATCCATATCGTCAGAAATAGCATTAGCTTTATTTACCAGATCTGTAAACTCTTTGTAAGTTGCAATGAGTTTCTCATCTTTTACTTCATTGATATGTGAGTAGTGGTTTGAATAGTAAGCAGTATCTTCGCCATATGTTTCCTGTCCTAAGTAGTTCTGTGGATCACCGTAGTCAGCGCCCCATCCGTTAATAATAAAGGACTGTAATCTTGGCTCAACAACTTCTTTTGTTGTACTGGATACAAAAGTACCGATATTTAACTTAACAAAATCATCACCAAGGCATTCAGAAACTGCCTGTTTTAATACAGTTGCTGTATCCTGTGCAGACTGAGAACCAGCCAAAATGTAATAATCCATTTCTACCGGGAAGGTTACTCCCTGAGCCTTCAGTTCTTCCATTGCCTGAGCTTTGTACTCTGCTGCTTTGTCTGCATTTAATCTTCTTGGTGTTTCACCGTCAGATTCTGGAAGTCCAAGACCCTCTTCTACTTTTGTTACATAGTCTGTTCCATCAGAGAAGTACAGAAGACCTTTCATGGTGTATGCATTGTTTTCGCAGTGCATTGGATAAATGAAGTTTGTTCTTGCCATGTAAGTTGTGAAGTCTAATCCGTAGTAAATAGCCTGACGGAATGCTTCGTTTGCTACAGCTTTGTTCCAGTTATCATCTGGTGTTCCGTCTTCATTATTCTTAGCATAGTTGAAATGCATCTGATAAGAATATTTTCTTGGTGTTTTTTCTACAAGCTGATCATGGTATGGATTGCTTTCATCTTCGTAGATAGTTCTCAGGTTTGCTTCGCCCAGGTCAATGTGGTCGATTTCCCCTGCTTCATACAAAGAATATCCAACTGTTACATCGTCTACAATACGAATAGTAACTGTATCGAAAAGCTTGCAGTCTTTATCCCAGTATAATGGGTTCTTTGTCAGAGTTTTTGTATTTCCCTGGATGTACTCTGTCAGAGTGTAAGGTCCGTTGTACCACAGTCCTTCAATACCAGTAGATTTTACATTTTCAACACCTACTTCGTCTACAAAGCCCTGTGCCAGAGGATACAGACATGCAGATACAGCTACTGTATCAAAGTATGGTGCGTTCTGTGTACAGTGATAAATCAGAGTGTAATCATCTGGAGCTTCGATTCCAACCATTTCCAGGAATTTGGTGTTATCGATGTTCATTGCTTCCTCTTCTGAAAGTCCTTTGGTGTACTCATAATAGTCACCAGCGCCTTTGATTAAGGATGTTGGCATGGAAGTGTTCATTGCACCGTTTTTGTGGTAGTTCATAACCCACTCAAGACCGGTAATGAAGTCCTGTGCAGTACATTCTGCTTTTTCATTACCCTGCTGGTCAACCCACTGTACGCCTTCTCTTAATTTAAAGGTCCAGGTAAGACCACCATCTTCTGTTCCCCACTCTTCAGCAAGACCAGGAACAAGCTGTCCTTTGGCGTCTGTTTCCAGAAGACCTTCATTGGTGTTACATAAAACATTCAGGTCATTTGCCATCTCAGTACCCAGGATGAATACATTTTCCATCTCTCTGTTACCAACTTCAAAGGTAACCAGGTCTTTGATTTCTTCTGCGGATGCAGAATCTCCACCTTTACCGCCATCGTCTTTGCTTCCGCCGTCTTTACTTCCGCCACCGCAAGCAGTTGTAGTTAAAGTAAGTGCTAAAGACAGTGCAACGGCAAGCCATTTCGCTCTTTTCTTCATATTGCGAGCCCTCCTTTATTTTGCTAAAATAAAAAAGCCAGTATCCTGTAAACTGGCTTCTTTACATTAACGTAATTTTACTATCCTGAACAAATGATGTCAAGTATTTTCCCCATTTTGTTCAAGTTTCGGGTATCGCAAAATTATATTATGCTTTTATTCAACATAATATTCATCTATATTTTTCTTATTTTCTTAATAAAACGACTTTTTTCTTCTTTTTTCTATTATCTTCTGCTAAAGAATTTTTTGATTCTTCCGCCAATGGTTTCATGGTCTGCTTTCTCCACATGCATCTGAGCCATAAAGTCCTCTGCGCTGCGGCTTGCTCTCCAATCTGCATAAGAACTGTCATTTAATGCTACAAATAAGAAATCCTCTGCATCCATTTCTCTTCCTAATGTTAATGTTGTCATAATAAAAACCCCCTTTGTTCTTGTCCTTGCACCAAAGACATTTGTTGACCATAAATAAACATCTGTATCTTCTTAATTTCATCTCTTCGTTTTCTATATCTATTATTATAATACATATTTATTTCCTGTAAATGGTAGCAAAGTCTAAATTTTTGTGGTAATATTTGTATTGTCAGCACAAAATCCATATGCAAGGAGTCTTATTATTATGTCTGCAACTTTAAAAAATCTTTATACAGAAAATGAAAATCCCTTTAAATTGTCTTTGTGCGCTGGACAAAGCAGCATCCGCAACAAGGTTACCTGGGTTTATATGCTGGAGGATGAATATATTATTCCCTATTTTCATGGTTCTGAGCTTTCCGTAACAGCCGGTTATAAAGCATCCCAGGACCCGGACTGGCTGATGACTCTGGTACGCAGTCTGGCTGCCAGACAAACCGCAGGACTTATTATTAATGTAGGAAAATATGTTCACACCATTCCCAAGGAGGTAATTGACTACTGTAACCAGGTGGACTTCCCCTTGTTTACCATGCCATGGGAAATCAGTATGACAGAAATGGTTCAGCGTTTCTGTATCCGCATTATCCAAAAGGAGCATGAAAGCGCTCTTCATGACAAGGCGATTGCAGATGCTATTTTCCGCAGAGGGAATGAGGCAGAATACCGAAAAGTCTTAGAACAGTATTATAATCTGGATGGATATTTCACTGTGGTTATGATTTGCGTCAACAGCGAACAGGAAGATTTGAAAAACGCCAGCGAGATGGAGGATATTCTCCTGAACCGGGTCCGGCGTTTCAAAACCAGCCGGGGGCTTCGCCATGTAAAATTCGGCCTTATCAGCCATGACCATTTTGAGCTTATGGTTCTGTACAACATGGACTCAGAACTCTTACCGGAAATCCGGGATATTATTCTGGAAACTTACCAGGACGCTGCCAAAGCTCAGGCTATTCATATGGGTGTTGGAGTCCAGGTACAGGGAATTTCCAATATTCACAAGAGCTTTGACCGGGCTGCCACTGCTGTGAGAATGGCCCTGTATCGAAAGGAACCTTTTATTCGCTTTGAAGACATGGGATTTTATAAGATTCTCTTCTCTGTACAGGATAAAGATATTCTCCATTCCTATGCCAATGAATTATTAGGCCCCTTAGAAGAACAGGATGAGAAAAAACATCACTATGTAGAACTTTTAAGAGCTTATATAAAAAATGACCGCAGTCTTGAGAAAACTGCAGCCGATTTGTACCTTCACCGCAATACCGTAAACTATCAGGTGCAAAAGCTCAGAAGCATCCTGAATTCACCTTTGAAAACCGCGGAGGATTTGTTTCCTTATTATGTGGCGTTATCTATACGGGATATGGAGTAGCATAATAAATTATACAGCCTGGAGCTGATGCACTCTCTCAATACATCAGCTCCAGGCTGTATAGTATTATTCAATTTTCATAATCAGCTTAATACACTCATTACAATTCTTATTCTTGTCAACATGATACACATGACATGTAATATGTCTGTTTTTCGATAATAAACATGAGACCCCTTCACTGTAATACCTTGGAATATATCCTAAAACCCTACCCGAAACATCCACAACCTGTACTGCATTTTTATCGTATAGATTGTCGGGTTCTCTTTTTAAATACACTTCATCTCCACGAGTAACTTTCACTGCATCCTGGCATTTTTCCCCCTCACACTCAAGATAATGTCTTGTTCCAGCCAAAAAAAAGATTCGGGTCAGATTTTTATTCTCACTTAATATAGGATCAATAAATTCCAACTGATCAATAGGAAGCCTTGCTCCACTCCGTTTTAACAGCATATAATCATCGTATTCCTCTAACCCATACTTATCCAAAATAGTTTTGATATCTTTTCTCTTTCTATCTGGCAACCGACTTGAGAAAATAGGAAACAATTTATTATCCTTATATACTTTATCCAATTCAGGAAAACAAAGCAAAGGAGAAAACCCATCTTTTATAGCATCATGTACTTCATCACAATAACAAAACTCATACTGACCATTTTTTGTCAGTTGAGCTACAATATACTGCTTTCGGGATTGTTCAGATTTCCAGATTAAATAAAGATAATCCTTTCCATCTTTAACAGACATGTTTCTCCTCCTTTTCCTTGTATACATTACTCATCATTTGTATTTTAGACAGTAAATACTTCTTAATCAATTCGCTTTTTTCTTTCGATAAATTATCTCTATAGTGTTCCAAAATATAAGAAATTTTTTCCTCTGTCACTAATTTCTCTATTTTTGTTACCATTCCCACTGTTTGAGCACAATAATTTTCACACAAAAACTTTAAAACCTCTAAATGTGTTGGTTGTTTCATATCTTTACACTGAATACGGATAATAGACCTGGACTTCGTATCCACTAATGATTTCCATAACATAGAATCTTTTCCCAGATACTGTTTTATTTTTTCTGGCTTTACATATGCACAAAGAGAGGAACTGTTATCATACAATGGACTAATTCTTAAATTATTCCCCTCTCTTAACAAGGCCCAATTGCTTTGATGCCTATCGGTATTTCCTATCAAAAAATCAAAGATAAGAACTGGAAGAAATTCATCAAATAACTTTAAAGGTTCTAATACATTTTTAATCATTTCTATTGAATATTTCTCTCCGGTCTCTATATCCATTATTTTCTCTGCATCAAAATTCGGATATATTAAAGAAATGCAATAAATTCCTTCAATCAAAATCATATCCTTCTGATTTACAATATTATAACTAATCGATCCCTCTCTCCCATGATAAGTTCCAAGTTCAAACTTGGCACATGGAATTCCAATCATTTTTGCCAATTCATATGCAACACACTCAGATATATGATCTGTTGTTGTCTCATCTTTTTTAAATTTAAACAGACCAATCTGCTCTGTATCAGGATTCATAAGCCAGATCTTTTCGCTTCTTCCGCTGCCTTCTGAAGCGCCTTCATATTCTTTCCAAAAAGAAAAGTCTTTCATTGGCATCTTCCTTTCATATAATCCTTTGCTCCATTATACACATATGTACAGTTCAAATCAATGTAAGGCTTCAACTTCTTATATTCTTATACCTGCTATCTCTTTCCATCACCTTGCAAAATACCACCGCCACCACAGTACTCACCGCAGTAGCCACAATCCCCGGCCCTACAATGGCTGTGGGGTTCACGCTTCCATACTGGCTTCTATAAGCAATAATGTTCACAGGAATCAACTGAAGTGATGAAATATTTAAAATCAGAAATGTACACATGGCATTGCTGGCAGTTCCCGGAGATACAGACTTTCTTTGTTTCTCCAGTTTTGCCAGCTCTTCCATGGCTTTCAGCCCAAAAGGTGTGGCAGCCCACCCAAGTCCCAGGAAATTAGCAATCATATTAGCAGAGATAAATTCCATGGCTCTGTGCTCTCCCGGTACATCTGGAAACAAAAATCCAAGAAGAGGCCTCATTTTTCTGGTCAGACGCTCTACCAATCCGGAGCTTTTTGCAATTTCCATAATCCCCACCCACATAGCCACGATTCCAGCCATGGTAATACAAAGAGATACTGCCTCTTTCGCAGAAGAAAGGGCAGCATCTGTCACTTCGTTCATGCGGCCTGTGGCCGCGCCATATACAATTCCAATCAGCAGCATAGCTCCCCAGAGAAGATTCAGCATGTTTTCACCCACATGTATTGCTTTGCTCTAATTTATGTAGGCTATCTGCTATTTATGCTTTTGCTGTTGAAAATATTGTTTTGTGATTTTTAGCCTACTACAATACACTTACAATGCATCTGTGTACTGCCGGATTCTTTCCAGAATCGCCTCTCCTGTTTCTCCATCCACAGGCATCGGCTGATAATTGTTTACTCCTGTTTCATATACAGAAGAAACCTTGCAGGGAATTACGTTTGTCACATTATCCTCCTGTAGCTTGCCGTCTGTAAAGGTAAATGTCTGCTGAAAAATCATAGTATCCATATCTTTTGGTCCCGAATTTCCTCCGAAACAGAAATTAGCAAGACTGTATACAATATTTTTTCCTTTATATTCTTCGATACCCTGTAATACATGGGGATGGTGTCCAAGTACCAGGTCTGCGCCATGGTCAATGGCGGAATGTGCCAATGCGACCTGGGTTTCATTGGGAATATTTGCCCTTTCAATTCCCCAGTGGAAGCTGGCAATAATTATCTGCGCCCCCTCTTCCTTGAGGCTTTCAATGTTCTGAATCATTTCTTCTTCACAATCCATGTGCCGATCCAGCTCGTAGGTTCCCAAAAGTCCCACTTTAATTCCCTTTACATCTACAATGGCTGTGGTCTCATTTCCAAAAGCTGAAATCCCTTTTTCCTCCAGCACTTCTATGGTGTCTGTGTAGCTTTTCTCTCCATAATCTATGGTATGATTATTTGCCAGATTGGCCGCTTCCACCGAACCCTCTGTAAGAATATTGACTAACTCTTTGTCCCCTTTAAAACAAAACTGTTCATTTGGCTTTCGTTCTGTTTCTTCTGTAAGAGTTCCTTCCATATTTACAATAGTCAGGTCATCCTCCTCAAAAACAGGCTTTACCTTTTCAAAGAAAAAAGCCGCGCCTTCTTTTTCAAACTTGGCAGGAAGACTTGTTAGATAATAGAAATATTCGTCTGTACCCAGTGTGCAATCCCCGGCAGCGCTAATGGTAAGACTGATTACTTCCGGCTCTTTTGCTTTTTTCTCCTCCTGTTTCTTTTTTGCCTGTTTTTCCCTCTCCTGTTCTGCATTTGACTGAATTCCTCTCACTGTAAATACCAGCCCCAGCACCAGAAGCAGTCCCAGATTCACGCCCCAGATTATTCTCTGTCTCCTTACCTTGCGTATCCGCTCCTGTTTCCGCTGTTCTCTTATTCGCTCTCTTCTTTTGTATTCCTTTTCATCCATAACCTTCTCCGTTCTGTAGCTTTAGTTCTTTAATAACGCCTGATATACATCCCGTTTGCTGATACCTCTGTCCTTTGCTACCAGCTTCATGGCCTCCTTCTTGTCAATGCCCTGTCGCATATAATATTCCATATGCTCTTCCAGCGGCATATCCTCCCACTTCTCCCTGGCTTCCTGCTCTATCTCTTCCCTGGAACGTCCTGCCAGCACCATAACGCACTCGCCCTTTGGTGGATTTTCTTTGTACCAGGAAACAGCCTTTAAAAGGCTTCCCCTGAACACTGTCTCATGCTTCTTGGTCAATTCTCTGCACAGAGAAATCTTTCTGTCTCCCAGGCTTTCCTGCAATTCTTCCAAGGTTTTCACCAGTCTGTGTGGCGCTTCATAAAGAATAATCGTTCGCGTTTCCTGCTTTAATTCTTCTAAAATCACTGCCCGCTCTTTTTTATCAGAAGGCAAAAAGGCCTCAAAAGCAAACCGTCTGGTGGAAAGTCCTGATAAGGTCAGCGCTGTAATACAGGCCGCCGCCCCCGGAAGTGAAGTCACCTGAATTCCGGCCTCATAACACATGGCTACCAGTTCTTCTCCCGGGTCTGAAATCCCAGGCGTTCCGGCGTCTGTAATCAGCGCAATATTTTTTCCCTCCAGCATCTGCTCCACCAGATAGCGGCCTTTATCAAACTTATTATACTCATGATAGCTGGTCATGGGCGTCTTGATTTCAAAATGATTCAGCAGCTTAATACTGTTTCTGGTATCCTCTGCTGCAATCAAATCCACTTCCTTTAAAATCCGCAGCACCCTATAGGTAATATCCTCCAGATTTCCAATAGGTGTTGCGCAAAGATATAACATTCCACTCATTTCTTGGTCTCCTGTCCGTAAATATCCAACACTTCCTTTGTATAAACTCCTGGTTTTTCATACACAATCAAAGGTTTTTCCACTGTCATTCTGGAGTTTCCCCCACGCAGTCCTTCGATTAAGACCATATTTGGCTCCTTATCCACATAGGGATGCACCAACTGCATTCTTTTGGGCTCAAGCCTGTACTTTACCATCACTGACAGAATCTCCGCAAGCCGAAAAGGTCTGTGTACCATATAAAAACGCCCCCTTGGTTTCAGCACCCTGGCTGCCTGGGAAATCACATCCTCCAGAGTACACAAGGTTTCATGTCTGGCAATCATTTTTGCCTGATTATTTCCCGTCAGCCCATGGCTTCCCACCATATAAGGCGGGTTCGTAGTAACCACATCAAAAAAAGACCCTCCATAAATGGCTGCGGCCTCCTTAATATCTCCCGTTGTAATGACAATGTCCTGTTCCAGATGATTATACGCCACACTTCTTCTGGCTACATCTGCACTTTCTTCCTGTATTTCAAGACCGGTATACTTTCCCTGGGGATATCTTGCCTTTAATAAAATGGGGACGATTCCTGTACCCGTCCCCATATCCAATACCTTTTCTTCTGGTTTTACATTTGCAAACCAGGAGAGCAGCACTGCGTCTAAGCCAAAACAAAACTGCTTCGGATTCTGTATCAGCATATATCCGTTTTGAAGATCATCCAGCCTTTCATGTTCCAGAATCAAATCTTCTCTGTCCATGATCTATCCTCTCTATTTATCCTTTTCCAGTTCTTTCAATGCTTTCAGTTCTTCTTCTGTCAGCTTTAGTTTTTCCTTTTTCTGCCTTGTTTTAAATTTCAGCTCTGATGCCTGATATTCCCTGATTTCTTTCTCATCCTCTATATCTACAATGACTTTCACCAACTGCCTCAATACATTTACACTCTGCACCTCACCTTTTAATCCCTCCGGTGTGGTCACTCTGTCTCCTGTATTGGGAAGCTTCCGGTTCAGCTCTTCATAAGTTTCTTCCTCATTTTTCAGGCAGCACATCAATCTGCCGCAGACGCCGGAAATCTTAGTAGGATTCAAGGACAGATTCTGTTCTTTTGCCATCTTAATAGACACAGGAACAAATTCAGACAGATATGTGTGACAGCAAAGCGGTCTTCCGCAAATACCGATTCCACCTAAAATCTTTGTTTCATCTCTTACTCCGATTTGTCTGAGTTCAATTCTGGTTTTAAAAATTGCCGCCAAATCTTTTACTAATTCCCGGAAATCAATCCTTCCATCTGCAGTGAAATAAAACAGAATTTTATTATTATCAAATGTATACTCCACATCAATGAGCTTCATTTCCAGACCATGCTCCCTGATTTTCTTCAGGCATACCTGGAAAGCCTCTTTCTCCTTCTTCCGGTTTATCTCTTCTTTCTTATCATCCTGAGGATTTGCAATGCGGATAACCTCCTTCAAAGGCTGAATCACCTTTTCATCTTCCACATCCCTTGGGGGCAGCACAACACTTCCATACTCAACCCCTCTGGCAGTTTCTACAATTACATGGTCTCCTGCATGTATTTCCAGATTCTTTGGTGAAAAGTAATAGATTTTCCCAACATTGCGAAATCTAACTCCAATTACTCTTGTCATCTTAGTTCTCCCTGATTGTCAGGAACAAAAGTTCCATAGTTAAATCAAAATTCACGTTTGCCTGCAAACGCGCCTTGGCAGTCTCAATGGCTTTGATAATATTCTCAAGCCCCTCATAAGAACTGCTGTCCGCCCTGTTTTTAATGGCGTTATACTCCTGACGGAATACCAGACCATCCATCTCATGAGTGGCTTTAAACATCAACACATCCCTAAACCATACCAGGAACAAGTCCAGATATTCATAGACTGTATGCTTTTGCTCGGAAAGTAATTTAATGGCATCTACCATTTCGTAGACCTCCATATCCTTTCCTTTCTTCAAAATACGGAAAGCTGCCTCCATCATATCTGAAAAATCTTCTGCTGTGGCAATCTGTTTCGCCTTCCCCACATTACCCTGTGCAAAGGCAACGCTGACCTCTGCCTGGTAATCCGGCACATGAAGCTCTTCCATCAAATATTTCTTAATCACTTCATCCCGCACAGGTTTAAAGTTCAGAGTCACACATCTGGAAGAAATAGTAGGAAGCAACGCTCCCTCATTGCTTACCAAAAGCAGAATCACCGCATAAGCCGGCGGTTCTTCAATGGTTTTCAAAAGAGCATTCTGAGCCTGAACCGTCATTTTCTCTGCTTCGTCTACAATATAAATCTTATATGGCCCTGTATATGGCTTAATAGCCACATCTCCAATCAGTTGTTCTCTGATATCTTCGATCCCTATGGAGGCCGGTTTTTCATGACTGATATATACAATATCCGGATGATTTCGGTTCATAGCTTTTTTACAGGAACTACAATGCAGACATGGTTCCTTTCCATGTTTTTCACATTGCAATGTCATGGCAAAAAGTTTTGCCAGAAGTTTCTTTCCGCTTCCCTTCTCTCCTGCAAAAATATAAGAATGGGAAACCTGTTCCATGGCTGCTGCATTTTGTAAATGCTTTAAAATCTCTTCATGTCCTAATACGTTCTTTACTTCCTGCATTGCAACTCACCTCTTTTCCAATGATATAGCCAATTATAGCATATCTTTTCCGTCTACTGCAACTTTTGTATACAGTTTTTAATTTCTTTTATACAATTCTCCAGCTCCTTATTGTCGAATCGTTTCCGAATACCAGCGCCTTCCAGTTTGTCTTCTGAAAAGTCCTCTGCATCAGCCAGAAAGCGTCTGCACATCTCTTCATATTTAGGAATCTGCTGCTGTTCTTCTCTTCTAATGGCCCGTTTCAACCGCTGACCGTCTTCTACTTCTATATATAATGGATAGACATTCTCTTCTCCATAATATTTTTTCATTCCTTCATAAGATTCCAGTGTTCCAATTCCCAGATAATCATTCTCTTCCAACGTAATCTGCCCGTCATCTGCTGTAAAATAAATCCAGGGACCATATACGGTGTGGTATGTTCTGGACTCAATAATTCTCCCCTGTTCCTGGAATTTCTGAAACACCTTCTCATCCACAAAATGATACTCTCTTCCAGCTTCCTCCCCTTCTCTCATGGGTCTGGTGGTATAAAGAATAATCTTATTCAAATGCAGTTCTTCATCCTGCATGATTCTGCTGTAAATGGTATCTTTACCAGAAGAACTCTTCCCCATAATATAAAAAATCTTTCCCAATTTTAATGACCTCTCTTTCTGTCTACAGCAATCATATCATGAGGCTAAAGGTTGTGCAATGGAATGAAAAGAAAATTCACAGGTATATTAAAGGTGAAATTCCGCAAAAAGCTGTTTTTGATACAACCTGTCTGATACAGATTTAACAACATCATCCATGCGGTTAAGACTTATCAGCTTTTCTATCAGTTGATTCACCCTGTCTTCTCCTTGCTGTTCACCAAGACGTTCTCTTTCTTCCAGTTCGTCTTTCATTAATTCCATCAATGCTTCACACATAATATCCATCTCCTTAAATAAATCCTTATTTGCATTCATAATAATGTTCACTATGGACTCGTAAAGTTTATCTGTTTTATGTTTCTTATATTCTTCCAGCAGTTTTTTTGCTTCTTCTGTACTCTGTATATGGTCGGTGAGATTCCGCAGCCACAGGTTTTTCTCCGGAGACATCCGCCTGGTCACAAGAATCTGTATAGGAATGATATCACCTCTTACCTGATAGATACCAGGTTCGATACATTGTACTTCGTAGCCACGTTTCTGCCGCAAATGAGCAATTAATTTCCGGGGATAGCACTGACTTACCAGAGTAATTGTTAAATCTCTGATTTTTATACTGTCTGCACTTCTGGTATCAGATTTATAAAAACAGGCATAGCCGTATACCTTATAAAAATCATCAATACTCAGATAGTCCCCAGGGCCTTTGTACTCAATAATGTTGTATCTGCGGAATATTCTGCCAATATTTTTCTTTAGTGTTCTGTTTTCCTCTTTTTTCACGATAACATCAATCTGCATGGGCTTTGAGCCAAGCAGATGTTCAGACTCAAAGGTAAGATACTTTGCCTCTTTGCCAAACTCAATCTGAATGCCAGCATAAAAAGCCGGATGCCACTGAATCGGAGAATCTTCAGGCAAAGAAACCTCACTCCCCTGTTTTGGCTCTTCTTTCATAGAAACCTCCTTTTTTAATTAGGTACAGGAGATTTCTGTTTTCCGGAAACTCCTGCAATAGACATGGGTAAAAGCAAGAATTTTCCGAAAAAGAATTGAAAATAGATTAGCAAAGCTAATAGAACAAATAGAAAATAATGCTTTTTCTTTATTTTATCACACTTTATGTGATAAAGAAAGTAAAAAATCCACACAGATATTATTTCTATTTTGTGGTATAATGTTTCCATTGGCTTACTGCCACTGGCGTGGCAGATTATACCGGCAGGCCACGAATATTTTAATGGAGACAGACTTATGAATTACCTTGACCAAGCTTTATATGAATACAGCCAGACTGATTTTTACCCTTTTCACATGCCTGGGCATAAGCGTCAGGTTTGTTCTCAATATCTGAGCAATCCTTATGCAGTGGACATTACAGAGATAACGGATTTTGACAATCTGCATCACGCAGAGGGTATCATAAAAGAAAATCAGGAAAAAGCTGCTTCTTTATATCATGCAGATAAAACCTGGTTTTTAATAAATGGCAGTACAGCAGGTATCCTGGCTGCGGTTTCTGCCTGCACCTCCAGAGGCGGAAAACTTCTCATGGCCAGGAACTGCCATAAAGCAGTGTATCATGCGGCCTACCTGCGTGGCCTGGAAACTGTATATTTATACCCATCTTATGAACCTTTTTGTGGATTAAATGGCGGTATCTCACCGGAAAATGTGGAAAAATCCCTCCAGGAAAATCAAGACATAGAAGCTGTTGTAATCACCTCTCCAAGCTATGACGGAATCGTGTCAGATATAGCCAGGATTGCTCAAATTGTACATAGTTATGGAATACCACTGATTGTAGACGAAGCACATGGCGCTCACTTTGCCTTTCACCAGGCTTTTCCGATATCAGCCCTTGAACTGGGCGCTGACATAGTTATACATAGTTTACATAAAACATTACCAGCAATGACACAAACTGCTCTGCTTCACCAAAAAGGCAACAGAGTCTCCACCGAAAAACTGGAAGAATTTCTTGGCATTTACGAGACCAGCAGCCCTTCCTATCTTTTAATGGGAGGAATTTCCTATTGCCTTCGCTTTTTGGAAGAGCAGGGCGCAGAACAATTTGAACTTTTTTCTGTGCGTATGAAAAAAGCAAGAAAACAATTATGTGCCATGAAAGTTCTGCATCTGGTAGATATAAATTTAAAAAAACAAGGGGACATTTTTGATATGGATTTATCCAAATTCGTCATCTCAACAGTAGATGCACCCGTCAATGGTCCACAGCTTCATGAAATCCTGAGAACAAAATATCATCTGGAAATGGAAATGGAAGCAGAACAATATGTACTGGCGCTCACAAGTGTTATGGACAGCCAGAAAGGATTTGACCGGTTGGTAAGCGCGCTGCTGGAAATAGACGAAAATTTTGATACAAAAAAGACAAAGACACCTATGTATAGGTTTACCAATACCGAATTTGCAGCACAAAATCTGCAGAAATATGCTATCTGGCAGGCAGCAGAAGGTTCTTCGGAAGCTATCCCTCTAAAAGAAAGCTGCGGCAGAGTTTCTGCGGAATATGCTTATTTGTATCCACCCGGAATTCCTCTTTTAGCGCCTGGCGAAATCATTTCAGAAGAGTTTCTGACTCAGATAGAGCATTTAAGGCAACAGGGAATGTATCTGCAGGGTATGAAAGACTATGAACAGAGGTATATTTATGTTTTGGTGTAAATGAATATGAGACTTTTCAATGTAAAGACTTCAATACCTTCTATAAAAGCAATTGAAAATATTTAAATTTTAATTCAAAAAAACAACTTTTCATTGATTATCAGCATCTATAATACTATAATAGAATCTAACAAGTTTACACGAAATGCAGGTGATAGAGAGATGACGCGTTCTAAATTAACTATAGACGAACAAATAACTGATATGCAAGCAAAAGGTATTACATTTCTTCATTCAGATAAAGACGATGCCAAACGCTTTTTGAAATATAATACCTACTACTTCAAGATAAAAGCTTATGAACGTAACTATGATAAATACAATACCACTTCAAAAAAGGGGCAATATATTAATTTAGATTTTGCTTACTTAAAAGAGCTTTCTACTTTAGACATGTATTTGAGAAAAATTATTCTATCAATGGCCTTGGATATAGAACATGCCTTGAAAGTACAACTTCTTTATAATCTGAGCCAAAATCCCCTTGAAGATGGATACTCAATCGTGAAAGAATATCTAGAACAAGACTTTACCACCGTAAAGTCCATTCATGATAAAATTGGAAAATCAGCCGCAAGTGACTTAATTCAAAAACGTTTAGACGAAGATGACAACTATGCTCTCTGGGAAATTGTAGAGGTACTCTCTTTTGGACACTTTATTGACCTATATCAGCTATATTATTCAAAATATCCGTCAAAAAATAATTTTAGCAGTTATCTATGGTCAATAAAATTTCTAAGAAATGCCGCAGCACACAATAATTGTTTACTTAATAGCCTCAAAGCACCCTATAATGTAGTTCTTCACAAGAATAAAGATATTTTATTTGAAATCTCAAAAATTAAAACAATATCTGAAAAAAGCAGAACAACATGGATGAAGAATCCTGTAATCCATGACTTCATCATCTTGGTCTATGTATACCTAAACGTAATAAAAAGCAGTGGCATTAAACAATATGGTATTAAACAGTTAAATTGGTTGTTTCACAAAAGAATGCCTCAACATAAAGAATACTTTGAAAAAAATATAAGCATCAAGGAGTGCTACCATTTTACAAATAAAATAATTACTACATTTTGCAACAAATACAGAAAATAAGTTCACATACCCTGACCTATACATACAAACTTGTTGACATTTTAATCTTAGCTACATATAATAACATTGTAGCTCAAAAAACTTAAACGTTTTTCCGAGGAACTGATGCCCGCATTGGTTCCTTATTTTTTTTAATAACAAAGGCTGTTGCACCCAACTACGCTTCGATACAACAGCCCACTTTAAACTCCAAAATCTCTGTATACTCCTACACCTTAAACCGATATCCAACTCCCCAGATTGTCTCAATATACTGAGGCTTCGCTGTGTTAAACTCAATTTTCTCCCGAATCTTCTTAATATGCACAGTAACCGTAGCAATATCTCCAATAGATTCCATTGCCCAGATTTCTTTGAAGAGTTCATCTTTGGTAAACACCCTGTTGGGATTCTGCGCCAGGAACGTCAGAAGGTCAAATTCCTTGGTCGTGAAATTTTTCTCTTCTCCATTAATCCATACTCTTCTGGCAGTTTTATCAATTTTCAGTCCACGAATTTCAATAATGTCATTTTCCTGAACGCCTGTACCAATGAGACGTTCATATCTTGCCAGATGCGCTTTCACCCTTGCCACAAGCTCACTTGGACTAAAAGGCTTTGTCATGTAATCGTCTGCCCCCAGCCCAAGACCGCGGATTTTATCAATATCATCTTTTTTTGCAGAAACCATGATGATCGGAGTGTTTTTCTGATTTCTGATTTCCCTGCAGATTTCAAATCCATCCACTTCCGGAAGCATTAAATCCAGAATAAACAAATCATAATCCTCTTCCAGGGCTTTCTTTAGTCCCACATCTCCTCTGTTTTCAATTTCCACCTGAAAGCCGCTTAATTCCAGATAGTCCTTCTCTAAATCTGCAATCGCTTCTTCATCTTCAATAATTAAAATCTTACTCATTTGCCGGTACCTCCTGATATTTTCTAAGGACAAAATACATCACAGTCCCTGTATGCTCTTTGCTGGTTGCCCAGACTTTTCCACCATGGTCTTCCATAATTTTCTTCACAATGGACAGCCCTATGCCGCTTCCTCCCTTGGATGAATTTCTGGAGGCATCTGTCCGGTAAAACCGGTCAAAAATATTCGGCAAATCCTTTGCTGCAATCCCTTTTCCATTGTCCTCTATTTCTACCTGAATAAAATCTCCTACGTCCTTTACTCTAAGATTAATCTTTTGCTGCTTGCCTGCATCTGTATATTTCAGGGAATTACTTACAATATTATTTACAACCCTCTTAATCTGCTCTGCATCTGCAATTACCATAACCTCCGGTTCCACATAATTGGAATAAGAAAAGTCCACATTCTTAGCTTCTAACTCCATGTGAAGGTCCTCTGCGCAATCGTCAAAAAATTCTGTAACCATAATCTTATTAAAGGTATACGGAATCTTATTGGTATCCATCTTGGAATAAAAGGTCAGCTCATTAATTAGTCTGTCCATTTCATTGGATTTATTATAAATCGTCTTGATATAGCGCTCCATTTTCTCCGGTGTATTGGCAACACCATCCATAATTCCCTCTACATATCCCTTCACTGCTGTAATAGGTGTTTTCAGGTCATGAGAAATATTACTGATAAGCTCCTTGCTTTCCCGATCAAACTCCACCTTCTCCTCTGCATTTTCCTTGAGCCTCTGGCGCATTTCCTCAAAATCCTGACACAAATCTGCAATCTCACTGACGCCCTCCGAAGATACTGTGAAGTTCAAATCTCCGGTTTTAATCTTCTGTGTTGCCATACGCAATTTATCCAGAGGTGCAATCACTCCCCTGTAAATCCACCAGGTAAGTCCCAGCGCTGTTGTTACTAAAATCACAACCACTGTTACCAGCATATTTTTAAACAAATCTTTCATCTGAGGAAGCGTCTCCAGAATATTGGAAACAATAAACACACTTCCGTCTTTTATCTGTGGCGTTTCAAAAGTCACCTGTTTCACAAGCACCTGTACCCGCCCTCCAAGATAAAGACCTGCATTGGTACTGGCATCAAAATCCTGGAATTTTCCCAATTTTTCTACCAGCTCCTGGGGATAAGTTTCACATCCATAATACGTAATTCTGTCATTCTCCTGAACCAGAATATAGGAATGCATTTCCTGAAGCTCTCTGTTCAAATCATCCAGATATACGATATCCTCAAACTTAGACGGGGTTGTCTGCGCAACCACCCTGATATTTTCTATTATTTCATTGGTAAGATGATTTACCACCTCCGCCATATTGGTCAGGCTCTCATAAGTGGGGTCTTCGATTCCATATTGCTTCTCAATCATACTGAACTGATATTGAGTAAAAGCCCAAAATGCAATTCCCGTAAAAAGAAGGGGCTCCAATACAATAATGAAAAAAGAAATAATAATCCTTGTTTTTAACTTCATGGCTACTGCCTCTTTCACTTTTCTTTACTGTGCAATCATTCGTATGTTTTATTATACCATATCTTTCTCTCTTTTCCTCTAAACAAATCAAAATCTAAATCTAAACTTTCTATAAAAAACTTCTCAAAATCCTTTGACTTTCCTTCAAACCCCACCTAAAATGTAAGTATCAAAAACAGTACCAAAAACATCTAATACTTAGGAGAAATACTATGTTCATTGATAAAGGAAAACTACTCTTTCAATTAAATCAACAATATCAAAAGGGCGGAATCCAGATTGTTTCCCTGTATGCCCATCCGGGAATGGGAAAAACCAGACTTCTTCAGGAATTTTCCAAAGAGAAACAGGTTCTTTACTTCAAAGCCTCCCCTGTACTCTATGAAGAAAACTTCCGTTTGTTTAAAAATCTATGCGCCCGCCGCCTGGATGAACAATTTCAAACAGCGAAAAAATTCTCAGAGATTTTCCGCCTCCTGGCAAAGGCATCTTTAAGCGAACCTCTTGTACTGATTCTGGATGACGTTTCCTGCCTGATTTCCCAGAATAAGCGGTTTCCAACCATGCTTCACGCTTTGGAGAAAAAAGCAGATTCTAAGGCAAATCTTTTGATTCTCCTGTGCAAGCCAGGACATTTATACGAAAAAGAACAAAAAAAAGAAGCCCACACCATGCTTCTTCCGAAATTTTCATTTTTTGAAATGCAGGCTTTTTATCCAGACAGAACGCTAAAGGAGCAGCTTCTTATTTACCGTATTACCGGAGGCAATCCTTCTTATATGCAGGCATTTACAGGAAAGGACAGTATGGACCAGCTCCTTTTACATCTGTTTTTTAGGGAAAATGGCCTGTTTTACCGCAGAATTCCCACCCTTACCAGAACTTATTATTCCGGTTCTGCTGTCATGGGGTCTATTCTGGCAGCTCTTGGCTGTGAAGGCCGGAAACTCCAGGAAATCTGCGATAGCACCGGCCTTACCCCCAGCGCAGCCAGCAGTCTTCTGTCCTCCCTGGCATCTCACAACCTGGTAAACCGGATTATCCCCGTTACCGAAGACCAGGGCAGCCGGCGTACCCTTTATGAAATTTCAGATGGAGTATTTCGTTTCTGGTATACCTTCGTCTATCCTTATCAATCCGAAATTGAAGCCGGTATGGGGGAAGATATCTTTCACCGCTTTGTAAGCCCGATTCTTCAGGACTGGCTCAAGGCCGCCTTTGAGGAGGTATGCCGCGACTTTTTGGCATTGGAAAAAGAAATGGGCACTGCGCCTTTTAATTTTGAACAGATTGGTATGTGGTGGGGACAGCATCCTACCAAAAAACGCACCGAATATGTTTCTATTGCCGCCTCTGCTCCAAAGGAAATCCTGTTAGGCTCCTGTTTCTGGACAGACCAGTGGATTGACCTGGAAGCCCTGCATGATTTGAGAAAGCATGCCAGCCTTTTTCCAGACACCCGGCAATGGTATTATTTGTTCTCCAAATCCGATTTTGTCAGTGGATTTGAAGTCATCTCCGGAAGTCATGTGAAAGTATTTACCCTGGAACAAATGTGCCGGGAAGCCAGAGAATACTTTAAAAACACCTCACATGTATAAAATAAAAAAGAGCTATCCCACTAGATAACTGCTATCCAGAATATTGATACAGTTCCAGCGAATCTGTCGAGTACGCTTTGAGACTACAGGCTCAAAGTGAACGCAGACTGAGCTGTAACTGTACAATATTCCAGATGCATGATTAGATTAGCTCTTTTCTTATATTTTTTATAAGTATTTCTTTAATACATCTACTTTATCCAGTTTTTCCCATGGCAGGTCTAAATCATTTCTTCCGAAATGTCCGTAAGCTGCTGTCTGTTTGTAAATCGGACGACGCAGGTCTAACATTTTAATAATGCCGGCTGGTCTTAAATCAAAGTTTTCACGAATAATTTCTACCAGGCGTGTGTCTGATACCTTGCCTGTTCCGAAAGTATCTACCATAACAGAAGTCGGGTGAGCAACACCGATAGCGTAAGAAAGCTGAATCTCACATTTCTTAGCCAGACCTGCTGCCACAATATTTTTTGCTACATAACGTGCTGCATAAGCTGCAGAACGGTCTACCTTGGTACAGTCTTTTCCTGAGAAAGCGCCGCCGCCATGACGCGCATATCCGCCATAAGTGTCTACAATAATTTTACGTCCTGTAAGACCGCTGTCCCCATGAGGTCCGCCGATTACAAAACGTCCTGTAGGATTGATGAAAAATTTTGTATTTTCATCTACCATTTCAGCAGGCAGAACCGGATCAAATACATATTTCTTAATATCCGCATGAATCTGTTCCTGTGTCACATCCGGGTCATGCTGTGTGGACAACACCACTGCATCTAAACGTACTGGTTTGTCATTTTCATCATACTCTACAGTAACCTGGGATTTTCCATCTGGTCTTAAGTAGGTCAGTGTTCCGTCTTTACGCACCTTGGTAAGCTGAAGCGCCAGCTTGTGTGCCAGTGCAATAGGATATGGCATATATTCTTCTGTTTCATCAGAAGCAAAGCCAAACATCATACCCTGGTCACCAGCTCCAATAGCATCCAGTTCTTCTTCTGACATTTTGTTTTCTTTTGCTTCCAGAGCTTTATCAACGCCCATGGCAATATCTGTGGACTGTTCGTCAATGGTAGTGATAACGCCGCAGGTATCTGCATCAAAGCCATATTTTGCTCTGGTGTAGCCGATTTCTCTTACGGTATCTCTTACAATTTTAGGGATATCTACATATGCCTTTGTTGTGATTTCACCCATAACCATAACCATACCTGTTGTCACAGCAGTTTCACATGCCACGCGGCTCATTGGGTCTTTTTCCATCAGCGCATCTAAGATGGCATCAGAAATGGCATCACACATCTTGTCTGGATGTCCTTCAGTTACAGATTCAGAAGTAAACAATCTTTTTTCCATAGTATCTTTCCTTTCTTTGAGGTTATATTTTCTCTTGAGGTTTAATCACCAAAAAAGAGCCCGCGCTAAGCGGACCCATATCGTTCTAAAATGAATCCTCTTATTGTTCGACTACTCGCTCAGGTTGGCACCTTCCGCATGGCGGGGTTGCCGTGACTTCACAGTTCCTATGTAACTCCATCACTCTGAATAAGAGAAAATATAAATTGTTTTCTGTTTTCGTTTATTACAATACAAGGTTTTTTCCGGTTCGTCAAGCCTTTTTTATCCCACCCGCAACTGGAATTTCTTGATTTCCTTTTCACTGGAAACTTTTTCAATCTCTGCGCCCAGGCTTCTCAGCTTTTCTTCAAAACGCTCATAACCTCTCTGGATATATACAATATCATCCACAATGGTAATGCCCTCAGAAGCAAGACCTGCAATAACCAGGGCTGCGCCTGCGCGCAAGTCAGGAGCACATACTCTTGCACCTGTAAGCTTCGGAACACCGTCAATAATCGCAGTGTTTCCTTCCACCTTAATATTTGCTCCCATTCTTGCCAGCTCTGCGGCATATTTAAAGCGGTTCTCAAAAATGCTCTCTGTCACAATGCTTGTCCCCTCTGCCAAAGTCAATGCCACAGAAAACTGGGGCTGCATATCCGTAGGATAGCCCGGATAAGGCATGGTTTTCACATTTGTGCGTTTCAGGCGTTTATTTGCTACTACACGTACTGCATCATCAAACTCTTCCACCTGGCATCCAATCTCTTCTAATTTCGCAGTGGTTGCCTCCAGATGCTTGGGAATTACATTTTTCACCATAATGTCTCCCATGGTTGCAGCGGCAGCACACATAAATGTTCCTGCCTCAATCTGGTCCGGAATAATAGAATAGCTTGTACCATGAAGCTTTTCCACTCCACGAATACGGATAACATCCGTACCTGCGCCTTTAATATTAGCGCCCATACTGTTGAGGAAATTCGCCACATCTACTACATGGGGCTCTCTTGCCGCATTTTCAATGGTGGTATTTCCCTGAGCCATGGCTGCTGCCATCATAATATTAATGGTAGCTCCTACTGATACCATATCCAGGAAAATATGCTTGCCAAGCAACTGGTCTGCTTTTGCCACAACTGCGCCATGGATAATATCCACAGATGCTCCCAGAGCTCTAAAGCCTTTTAAATGCTGATCAATAGGGCGGCTTCCGATATTACAGCCACCTGGAAGGGGAACCTCCGCATTTTTATATTTTCCCAGAAGCGCTCCCAGAAGATAGTAGGAAGCTCGAATCTTTTTGATATATTCATATTCCACGCTGATATTTCCAATGGTGGAGCCAACAATTTTTACTTCTGTAGGGCTGATGCGTTCCACAACTGCGCCGATTTCCTTAATTGCTTCTAACAGAACATTAATATCCCTTACATCCGGTAAGTTCTCAATGTGTACCGTTTCATCTGTCATAATTGCTGCTGCCAATATGGCAAGGGCTGCGTTCTTTGCTCCGCCAATCTCTACTTCTCCAACTAACGGATTCCCGCCTTTGATAACATACTGTTCCATATACACACCTCTTAATTATTAGACCTTTTAGTCTGTCTCAATTTATGGTATTCCTGCCGCTTTGCAGGGTTTCTCGTCTCATAAAAGCCATACTCGAATCATTATCTGTACATGTAATTCAGGAAGTTCGGTGCTTATGGCACAAAAACTCCCTTTCTATTTTATTTTATGGCTTAACTATTATATTATAACAGATACCACCATTTGTAAATAAAAATTAACATATTCCTGTAATTGAGCCCTTTTTGCCTGTTCTATTCTCTATTATTTTTCCAACTCTTCCAGAATTTTCTGTAAAGTCTGTTCTACATTCAACTTTTTCTCATCAATTACGATATCGGCATACTTTTCATACAATGGGGTTCTCTCATTATAAAGCCCCTTTAAAGTCTGTCCTTCCCGCAGAACAACCCCTCTTCCTTTTAGATTTCCCAATCTTCTCTGCAAAATACTATAGTCTAATTTTAAGTAAATAACTGTTCCAATTTCCTTTAAATGCTCCATGGCTTCCTGGCAATATACCACACTTCCCCCAGTGGCAATAACCCCTTTCGTGGTTTCTATAGAAGCATTGACTCTGTTTTCAATTTCCAGGAAACCATCCAGTCCCTCTTTTTCAATAATTTCCCGCAAAAGCGCATTCTCTTCTTTTTGAATCAGCAAATCAGAATCCAAAAACTCATAGCCAAGCACCTTGGCAAGAATGACTCCAACTGTACTTTTTCCAACTCCGGGCATTCCAATCAGTACCAGATTATCTTTTTTCATTTCTCTGTTTTCCTCTGCTTTTTCTGTCTTTTTTTCTTAATACTATATCCAAAGGTTCCCAGCTTTTTCCCAAGTCCGTAATACTCTCCATGAGAGTATACAATAGGATTTGCCAGCGCTAAATCAAATTTGCCCTTTTCATCCATGTATTTATCATCCACATGCACTGCCAGTACATCTGCTGTGAACACGCTGTGACTTCCATATTCCTGGACTTCCCGCACCCTGCATTCAATAGACACCGGGGATTCCTTAATCATAGGCGCTCCCACATGGGACGCGGGCTGTCTGGTAAGGCGTGCCGCTTTAAATTTATCTACATCTCTGCCTGATTTCACGCCACAGTAGTCTGTAGCATAAGCCAGCTTTTCTGTTGTGAGATTAATGACAAATTCTCTGGTTTCCATAAGCATTTTGTATGAATACCGTTCCGGGCGCACAGAAATAGACACCATAGGAGGGTTGGTACACACAGTTCCTGCCCATGCCACTGTAATAATATTATCGTGCCCCTCCTCATCTGCCACGCTTACCATGACAACCGGCAGGGGATATAGCATATTTCCTGGTTTCCATTCTATTTTTGGCATAATACAACCTCATTTCCATCTTTAATTATTCTGCTGCAAAGTCCCGATAAAAGCCGGAATCAACTGTTTCTTTCTGGAGACTACTCCCGGAAGGATATAGCCGCCCTGCGCTTCTTTTACTTCAAAAGCCTCCTCTACCAGACGTCCGCTGCCTTCTCCGTAACAAATAATTTCTGAACATTCTTCCAGAATATTGGTCAGCATGAAAAATACCATAGAAATTCCATTCTTTCCACATTCATGCTGCATAAAAGGAATCAGTCTCTGTTTCAAATCTTCCAGCTCTTCTGCATTCATGGAACTAATCTGTCCCACTCCAAAGTTCACAGTATCTGCTGTAAAACGTTTGAAATCCTGATAGAAAATAACTTCCGCTGTCTTTCCTCTTAAGTTGCTTCCGGCAGTAAACATTTCCTTTGCATGTTCCTCAATATTAATTCCCGCAATGAGCGCAAGAGCTCCTGCTGCCATTTTATCTGCCGAGGTACAGGTTGGCGAACGGAACATCAGGGTATCGGAAATAATGGCAGAACACAAAAGTCCTGCAATAGCCGGACTGATTTCCAGGGCTTTTTCTGTATACATCTGATACATAATGGTGGCTGTGCAGCCAACAGGCTGATTTCGGAACATAATGGGCTGCAGGGTCTCCAGAGAACCTAATCTGTGATGGTCAATAATCTCCAGAATCTCTGCCGCATCAATATTGTCTACAGCCTGGGTTTTTTCGTTATGGTCTACCAGAATCAACTGTTTTTTCTTCATTCCCAACAAATTTCGTCTGGACACAGTTCCTATGTATTTCCCATGCTTATTTACCACCGGAAAGGCTCTGTGACGGGTTTTTACCATAATATCTTTAATGTTATCCGTAAAATCATCGGTCTGGAAGGTAATCAGGTTTTCCTTTTTCATAATGTGTTTTACAGGAATACTCTGATTAATCAGCCTTGCAACGGTAAACGTATCCAGAGAAGACCGGATAACCACACACTGATTGCGCTCTGCCGCCTCTACAATATCGTGAGATACCTCTGCATTGTTGCATACAATCATACAGCTTACATTTTGTTCAATGGCACATAAATGATCCTCATAGCGGTCTCCCAGAATCACCAGGTCTTCCTCTTCCAGAAACTCTCCCAGTTTATTTGGATGGGCCGCGCCTATGACTACTTTTCCACGAATAAAGTAGCCATGAGGATTCCCTGTCACAACTGTCCCCTCCACTGTATTGGCAATGCTTCTGTACTGGGTTCTTGCATTGGACAAAAAGTAATTATCATGGGCGTCCATGTAAGAATTTGCAATGTCTCCTGTGGTAATCAATCCCTCTAACTGTCCGTCCTCTTTTGTGATGGGAAGGGTTACAGCGCTGCTTTTTTTCATAATAGCCCAGGCGTCTTTAATGGAAATATTGTTTGGAACTCCCGGCGTCTCCCTGATTTCCATATCCTTTACCTGTGTTCCCACATCCGAAAGATATCCCGGCGCTTCCACACCAAAACGTTTTAAAACATATTCTGTCTCTTCGTTAATCTGTCCGGCTCTTTTCGCTGCATATTTTTTCCCTGAGTTCAGCCGGTTTTTAATATCTGCATATGCAATCGCAGAACATATGGAATCTGTGTCTGGGTTTTTGTGCCCTATAATATAAATCTTCCCCTGCTTCGCCATTCTTCCTTCCTCTCTGTTTTTTAAGGTATTTTGCCATTATAGTAACATACTTCTAAATTTATGGCAATTATGTTATAATGATTGCACGATTTGAAATCGAATTTTAACTTGGGAGGTAACATCATGACAGATGAAATGAAAAAACAGGAAACTATGGATGACTACGCAGATGAAATCAACGCGTCCTTCTCAAATTTCCGGGATGATGACATGCTTGTGTGGGACAAATTGGAGCAGATGAAGGAAGACAAGACAGAATTTGAAGTCACCGTAGAGGGCATTGTAAAAGGCGGTGTAATCGCTTATGTGGAAGGCATCCGGGCTTTTATTCCAGTTTCCAGACTGGCTTTAAATTATGTAGAAAATCCAGAAGATTATTTAAAGAAAACTCTTATGGTTCGTGTCATGGAGGTTGACGAACAGGAAAACCGTCTGCTACTCTCTGCTAAAGAAATTCTTCAGGAGCAGGCTGCTGCTAAGAA
Source organism: uncultured Bacillota bacterium (assembly GCA_958352855.1). Taxonomy (GTDB): domain Bacteria; phylum Bacillota; class Clostridia; order Lachnospirales; family Lachnospiraceae; genus Blautia. The sequence goes on along the minus strand of CATWQE010000004.1, from coordinate 31,102 downwards.
AAGAGAACAGGTTGACCGGATTAAAGTCGGAAGTGTGGTAGAGGGAACTGTGGAATCTCTCCAGACGTATGGCGCATTTGTTTCTCTTGGAAATGGCATCTCAGGACTGGTGCATATTTCTCAGATTTCCGAAAAACGTATTAAGCATCCAAAGGCTGTTCTGTCTGTAGGTGATACGGTAACTGCAAAAGTAATTAAAAATGAGGACGGAAAAATCAGCCTCAGCATGAAAGCTCTCATTGAAGTACCGGAAGAAAAAGAAGAAGAACCAGACTATGAGCTTCCAGAAAGCGAAGAAATCTCCACTTCTCTTGGCTCTCTCTTTAAAAATCTGAAATTAGACTAAGCTATGAAGAATATTTTTCATCGTTTTTTTATTGAAGGCTTCCGGGGTATGGCCTGTGGCTTATTTGTCACATGGATCCTGGGTATGGCCCTTCAGCAAATCGGTTTATTGTTCCATGGCTCTGCAGGCACATTTCTGCAAAACAGCGGCGCTATGGCGATTTCTCTTACAGGCGCTGGTATCGGTATCGGAATTGCCAGCCGCCTTGGGGAAAACTCTTTTTCCTGCCTCTGCGCTGCAATCGCCGGTATGACAGGAGCCTTTTCTCAGGAAATTCTAAATGGAAGCTTCTTCACAGAACCAAAATCCTTCCTGGAAATGGGTTGCGGAGACCCTCTTGGCGCCTTTCTGGCTGCTTTTGTGGCCATGGAAATTTCCCGTTTCCTTCTGGGAAAAACCAGCCTGGATTATCTCCTGGCTCCTCTTTTTGGTATTCTGGGGGGCTGTCTGTGCGGATTCTGGGTTGGTATCCCGATAAGCGGCCTCATGGAAAAGCTGGGAGAGCTTATCTCCTGGGGCACACAGCAGCAGCCCCTTGTCATGGGCATCACACTGGCTGTTTTCATGGGAATGGCCTGCACCTTTCCCCTAAATGCTGCCGCCCTGGCCGCTATGCTGCAGCTATCCGGTTTAGCCGCCGGAGCAGCAACTATTGGCTGTTGCTGCAACATGATCGGATTCGCCCTGGCAGGATATAAGGACAATGGTGTTTTTGGTCTTCTTGCAGTAGGACTTGGAACCTCCAAACTTCAATTTCCTAAAATCCTACAACGGCCTCTTATCTGGCTGCCTTCCCTGCTTTCCAGTGCAATCCTTGGCCCCATAGGCGTCCTTGTGGCAAAAATGACCAACAGCACCGCCGGAGCCGGACTTGGAACCACTGTTCTTCTGGGACCGGTTATGTCCTGGCAAACCATGGCGCCTACCCAGGATTCTGCGGTACTCCTGCTGAAAATCTTGCTTATGTATTTCATACTCCCCGGCCTTCTCACCCTTGGCATTGCAAATGGTATGAGAAAACTCAATCTTATTAAGGCTGGAGATATGAGGCTGGATTTATAAATTAATACTCCTTCTAAAATAATGCAGCCAAGTTGAACGTATTTGTGCATCTATGAACTGCACACCTAACGATATATTAGAATTTGTACCGGATAATACGGAGGAAAAATAATGGATAGAAAGAGAGTTGGTCAGATTAAGGAACAGTTTGACCTTGTTGTACACAGCGATGAAACCGCAAACGTTGAATTTTGGTATGCTCGTGAATTGATGCCCTTGCTCGGCTATGAGCGTTGGGAAAACTTTAACAAATCCATTTCACGTGCAATGGATTCCTGTGAAACCAGTGGTATTGAGGTATCCAACCATTTTCGTGAGATCACGAAAATGGTTTCTCTGGGTAGTGGCGCACATAGAAGGATTAAAGATTATATGCTCACCCGCTATGCCTGTTATTTAGTTGCACAAAACGGCGATCCAAAAAAAGAAGAAATTGCGTTTGCACAGAGTTACTTTGCAGTACAGACCCGAAGACAGGAACTGATTGAAGAACGTATTGCACTTATTGAGCGTACAGAGGCTCGTGGTCGACTCCGCGAATCCGAAAAACGTCTTTCTCAGAATATTTATGAGCGTGGTGTGGATGATGCCGGTTTTGGTCGCATTCGTTCTAAAGGTGATCAGGCTTTGTTTGGCGGTCACACTACAATGGAAATGAAAGCACGCCTGGGTGTGAAAGATAATCGCCCGCTTGCAGACTTTCTTCCTACACTGACGATTGCGGCAAAGAATCTGGCAACAGAAATGACCAACTACAATGTAGAAGAAAAAGACTTACAGGGCGAACGTGCCATCACTGGCGAACACGTGCAGAATAATCTTTCTGTGCGCGGAATGCTTGGGCAGCGTGGAATCAAGCCGGAGGAACTGCCCCCTTCCGAAGACATAAAAAAACTGGAACGTCGCGTAAGATCACAGGAAAAAAAATTGGCAGCACAAGCAGGAAAACTGCCTGAATCGGAAGCCGCTGAGACACGTTAATGGCAGTAATTGGGGAGACTATCCAAAACTAGACTAACATAGTTTTTGGACAGTCTCCCCTTTTGTTCCTATTCAAATAATCCCTTAAAGAAATCTATAATTTTCTGGAAAAATCCTTTTACCTGTTCTCCGTCAATGTTTAAATCCAAATCCAGGCTTGCGATTTTGTCATAGAGATTTTTGGCCTGTTCTTTCAGGCTTTCAATATCCAGATCCAGGTCATCAATTTTCTCCATCAAAGACACAATGGCCTGTCTGTCCTCTTCTGACAGCTCAATTTTCATTTCCTGGGCTGCCTGTTCTACCACATTTTCAATTTCCTCTGTGGTAACTGCTTCTCCCTCTACTACCTGCTCTTTAATCGCGCCTATAAGCTGCTCTGCTTTCTCCTGGTCACCTACGCTTTCCGCCACCTGTCCGGTAATTACCAGCTCATTGGTTGCAGTCTCTACATTCTCTGTATTCACCTTTTCCCCTGTCATGTTTTCATAGGATTTAATGGCTCCTACCAAAGCTGCAGTTCCTGAAATGTTAAAAGGACCTGCCACCACAATATCTGCGTCCTTAATTCCTGCTGTAGCCAGAGCATTCTCATACATGCCCGGTGTACAGTAAGTAATATTCTTAGTCTTTACGTTAATTCCATTCCCATCCTTTTTCCCTTCTACCAGAACAGAAGAAAGGGCTCTGGAGCCAATAACGCTCTTATCCAGATAAGAATCCAGGAAATCGTGTTCATCCTGGTTTGTCACAGTTGCCACTGTATACTTCTTTAAATCTTCCTCCGTAACATCCAGAAGTCTCAAAACTGTTTCCCTCTCCTGTGCGTTTAAATCTGCCCCCAAAGACACATACGGAACATTCAGCTTCGCGTCTTCCCTGTCTGCCAGAACGGTAAGGGGTGAGGCCACCAGCATCATCCCGGCTAACAATACAGCAATTCCTCTTTTTTTCATCATATTTCATCTCTCCTGTTTTTAATCTCTTTTAGTCCCAAAACGCATTCCAAAATCCGCCTGAACCATATAAACAATTATAACACGTCTCCTGGTATTCTGTATCTAAAGATTCTCTAAACCTTATATAAAGCATTTACATACTATTCTTTACAGTTTGTATAGTCAATAAACAAATTCTGGTTGCCGGGCTTGAAAGAACAGTGTATGATAGGATTATGATTATTTTGGAATTTATATGAAAAAGGAGTTTTCTATTATGTCTATTGCCAACCAGGAAATGATACGTGATAATAACAGGCGCCTGGTACTGGAGTATCTTGTAAATCATCCTCCTGTTTCCAGGGCAGAACTGGCAAAACAACTAAAACTTACCAAGGCTACTATCTCCAATATTGTTCAGGAGCTTCTGCAGCAAAATTTGGTTCTGGAAATCGGCAGCGCCAAAACTGCCATGGGAAGAAAGCCCATTCTTCTGGAGTTTCAAAAAAACTGCGGATATGCTCTGGCTATTGATGTACGGCCAAACCAGATTATTACCCTTGCAGCAAATTTAAAAGGTGAAAACTGCAAAGTCCAGGAATATGCCTTTCACCAGGACCAGGAGCTTCTCCCTCTTTTGAAGGAAATTATTGCCGGACAGATTGCAAAATACTCCCATTCGCCTTATGGCATTGTTGGAATTGCTGTTGGAATCTATGGTGTTGTAAACAATAACCGCATTTTGTTTACCCCCTACTATCCACTGCCTCAGCCTGATTTGGGACAAATTTTGGAAGATATCTTCCATTTACCTGTAATTGTGGAAAATGAATCTAATTTCTCTGTGCTGGGAGAATCTGCTTTTCATTTTGGGTATAAAAATATGATTCACATTAATGTTCATGATGGTATTGGTATGGGAATTTTAATTGGTGAGCATTTGTATAAAGGACATGACGGTTATGCAGGAGAATTTGGTCATACCATTCTGTTCCCTGACGGAAAGCCCTGCCCCTGCGGAAACTGCGGCTGTCTGGAACAATATGCCTCTGAAAAAGCCATTTTAGAGGAATATGCTGCCCGCACCGGACAAATCCAGGTAACCATAGACCAGTTTCTGGCCGATTACCAGCAAAAGCTCCCTGCTGCTCTGGAAATGATGGATTTGTTTGTCAAATATATGTCCATTGGAATCAACAATATTATCAATACCTTTAATACAGATTTAATTGTGATTAACAGCGCCTTTTCCAACTACATCCCAGATATTAATTCCCGTATTCTGGAATATCTCTCAAAGCACCAGAACCGGGACTGCAAAATTATTTCATCCAAATTACAGGATATTTCCGGACTTATGGGCGGTATTCGCGTGTGTGTGGAATGTTTTCTGGATATTCAGCATCTTCAAATCCAGACACACCACAAGGATTTAGAAATCATTTAACATTCATAAAAGGTTTGATTTTCGTTCATGATTTCTTCACAACTTCAACACGATTTGAACATAATTCTGGGATATACTAATATCATAAAAATAATACAGAGCAAGTTATTTTTATATTTTCTTTTTCATATGTCGGCTCGCAAGAGTCGGCTCTCCTTCCTTTAATATTTATAGAAAAGAGAGTGTCATTCAATCATCCATAAGATGTGAGAATGACACTCTCTTTGTTTTGTCTATTTTTTCAATTCATTGGTCAACGCCGCAAAATCTGCCAGCGTCAGGGCCTCTCCTCTGACACCTTCCGAAAATCCGCAGGCTGCAATGGCCTCCTGAATCTCTTCCTTGCTAAAGGAAAGCTCCGGTGAATTCTTTAAACTGTTTACCAGTGTTTTACGTCTCTGATTAAAAGATGCCCGGATAAGACGAAACATTAATTTTTCATCTACAGTCTTAACCGGAGCTTCTTTATGTCTGGTAAGACGGATTACCGCGCTGCCCACCTTGGGCCTTGGCATAAAACAGTTGGGCGGAACATTGGCCACAATATAAGGCTCGGCGTAATACTGCACTGCCAGAGACAGGGCGCCATAGTCCTTTGTCCCGGGTCCTACCTGCATTCTGTCTGCAACTTCTTTTTGCACCATAACGGTAATGGATTCTATAGGCACATGTTCCTCAAATAATCCCATAATAATCGGTGTGGTAATGTAATATGGCAGATTCGCCACAACTTTAATGGGTTTTCCCTGGTTGTGCTCCTCTGCCAGTTTCCTGATGTCTACTTTGAGAATGTCTTCATTGAGAACTGTCACATTATCATAGTCCTGAAGAGTATCTTCTAAAATAGGAATCAATGCTTTGTCGATTTCTACTGCATAAACCTCTCTTGCTGCACAGGCCAGGTACTGGGTCATGGTCCCGATACCAGGACCAATCTCCAATACAAAATCTTCCTTTGTAATCTCTGCAGCATTTATGATTTTATCCAGCACATGGGTGTCTATGAGGAAGTTCTGCCCGAACTTTTTCTGAAAAACAAATTCATATTTCTGAAGAACTTCTATGGTTCTCTTTGGATTTCCCAGATAAGGGGCTGTCATTCTCATTCCTCCTGCTTAGATATCAAAATCTTTTTCGTATAACATAATTCTGCCTGTTTCATCTAAATGTCTCTTGCTCACTTTTTTGCCGGCTCTTCTGCCTTTTCTGGAGGCTCTTGCAATGGCTTCGTCCATCATTTCACGAACCATACCTACTGCTACCGGATTTTCCTCATTCTGATTGTCTCCAATGAGAGTATACAAAGCAAGCACTGCCATATCGTCAATCTTATATCCCAGCTCTTTTGCATAGGTTTTTGCAAAGGATACCAGCTCATCATTTGTAAACACAGGAATCACAATCTTGGAATCGAACTTCTTCATAAACTCAGGGAATTTCTCTTCCAGTTTGCGGATACCAGGTTTTAAATCTTCCAGAATCACAGTGAGGCGGTTGGTCTTAAACTCCATGGCTTTAGACATGTTTTCTACAACCTCTTCCTTCAGTTCTCCGGCATTTTCTACTACCAGAAATCCTCCGGCAAGTTTTCCTACCACTGCAACAGGATCTTTTTTATTCAGCTTTTCTGCTGTAATATAAGCTACTTTTGCACCTTCCATCTGACGTTCTTTGCACAATGCTTTAATCAGACCTTCGGAAAGCCTTGTTTTTCCTGAACCTTCTCTTCCTGTGACAATAATATTTCCCGCCTGGGATGTCTTGGCGCAGGCTGATTCCTGTGCAATATCCAGAGCCTCATTAATCTGCTGTGACATGCCTGGAATCGGGAAGAAATAGGTAAACAAACGCCTGTGTTCCTCTTCTGTCAGGTGATGGCGCATCAGTCCTTCCACTGCAGTGCTAAAGGCGGTGGATTTATGTCCTTCCTCCGTAGCAACAGACGCTGTCACACGTTTCATATGGGAATCATCCTGTTTGGAAGTATCTGTATCCTCTAATTCCTCTTCTAATGCTTTGGATAAATCAATTTCTCCCAGAGCTTCCTTTACCTTTTCTACCGGAAACTCTTTGGTAGCGCCTTCTTCGATTTCCGGTTCTGGCTCTGCCGGGCTTACTCTTTCCACCTCTTCCGTAACAGCAAATGCTTCGGCTGCCAGTTCCTCTGGTTCAATCTCAATCTGCTCCAGCTCCTCTGGTTCAATCTCAATCTGCTCCAGCTCCTCTATGGTTTCTTCTATAAGCTCTTCCGCTGTTTCTTCTGCTGGCAGGATTTCCTCTTCTTCCTCTGGAATCACTTCCACCTGTTCTTCGGAAACTTCCAAAATTTCTTCCGATGCTTCGGAAATCTCTTCTGGTGCTTCCAAAACTGTTTCCTGCTGGATTTCTTCTGTAACATCCGGTATCTTCTCTGGTTCACTCTGTGGAATTACCACTTCCTGGGTCATTCCTGCTGTCAGAGCATCAACCTCTTCTGCTTTAGCTGCCAATGCCTGACTGAGACTTTCTGCCACTGACGCTACCTTTACAGCCTGTTCCTGTACTGGCTCAACCACCTGTTCCGAAACCACCTCTGGCTCCGCTGTCTGCGCCTCTTCTGCATTTTCCACATTTTCCACAGATTCAGTTTCAAGAACTTCTGCATGGGCTGGCTCTTCTGTTGCTTCCTGTTCTCCGGTTTCCTCTGCCACTGCCTGAGCTAACTCATTTGCAGTTTCAGCTAAAAGCGCTTCCAGATCCAGTTCAAATTCCCTGGAGCTTGTCTTTATAGAACCTGGTGTGAAATCTTTCGGGTCAAAGCTCCTGGATTTTGGCGCCTCTGCTTTTACCTGCATGGTCATGCCTTCTCCCATATGGAAGGGCTTAAATCCTGTCGTTTTTCCAAAATCCTCCGGCTCCAGGTCTTTCACCACATAACCTTTTTCTTCCGGTGTCTGGCTGACCGCAGGGTCCATAGCTGCTGCGGTCTCTTCTGCTTCTGCAGAAGCATTGCCCTGGAATACATCACGAATACCCTGGGCCACCTTTTCCTGAAGCTGTGGTGGGTTTTCTGGCTCCTCGCCTGGAATCTTAAATTCCACACTTTTTAGTATTTCTTCAATTTCTTTCTCTTCTGCGGAAAGAGCCTCTGCTGTTTTCACCGGCTCTTCCTTTGCAGTCTGTGGCGCCGGCGCTGCAGGAGTTACGGGAACAGTAGTCTGGAAATTCTTCTGGGGTGTGCCTTTACGGTATTTTTCCTGCTGCTGCGGAGTTAAAGTTCCATATTTCATCTTTAACTCCATGGCCTTGGTCACATATTTTCCCTCACTAAACCACAGAATTAAATCATCACATTCTTCCATACAGGCTTCCTTCATACCTGCTTTCGCATACAATCTGGCAAGCTCATAGGACCATCTCTCTGTGTATTCTTTTTCCTTGTATTCCTGAAGTATGGAAATCTGCTCCTTGATAGGAGCGCGCCTTGCCCTGGAAAGTTTATACTTCAAAATATACCGGCTGTTATCATTTGGTGATATTTCTACAAAGTTTTTATAATAGTCGGCTGCCTCATCAAAATTCCCCATCTTAATGGACAATTCCACCAGCCTGTACAGCACGGTTTTACCGATAGGAGCTCTCTGATGAGCCAGAAGCAAAATCTTGCGGCTATCTTCATAGCGTTTGTTGGCTTCATAAATCTCGCCAATCATGCAGAGTGTCCTGGCACTGCGCACCCGTCTCCAGTCAATTGTGTCTACAATTTTAAGGGCTCCCTGGTAATCCTGGCTGTCCACCAAATCATTGATTTCATCCAGTTTTGCCCGATACTCGTTTTTATCCACTTTATTCACCTCTGTACATTCATTGATTTGTATATTAGTTTCAAATATGTATTCTTATTGAATATTCTTGCTTAGGGTACAAGACTCCATAATTGTTTTAAGTTTATCACACTGCTTCTGGGATGTCAAAGTAAATGATTGGGAGAATAGAAAAAGCTGCTTTACCAGGTTCACAGCGCATGGCTAACATACCTGATATAACAGCTCTTTTCTCTCTATTTTCACATTCTGGCAGTTTGGAAAATCCGCCCCTGATATCGTTTCAAAATGGCTGCCAGCATACATCCCAGCAATTCACAGGAAACTACTTCTCCAACACCTACTGTAAACATCATAAATACAATAGGCAGATTCACGCCATAAGCATAGCGCAGCACAAATGGCACAATCAGCACATTTGCAAGGATTGGAGGCAGTACTGCAACTCCTTTTGGAAGTTTTCTGAGCATATAGGTTCCCACTGCTCCGATTAAGGTAGCAAGGCTTCCAAATACAATGTCCGGCAGTAAGGCTCCACCTGAAACGTTACCAATGATGCATCCCACAAATAATCCTGGGATAGCAGCCGGCGTAAAAATCGGAAGTACGGTAAGCATTTCAGCAATTCGAATCTGTACTTCTCCAAAGCTGATAGGTGCAAACACAAATGTCAGCACAACATAAATAGCTGCAATCATAGCCGCCTGGGTCCAGAAAGTTACATTTTTTGTTTTCATAGTTCTATTCTCCTTTAGTTTTGTTTTACGTGTGGAAGGTCACGAACACACGATTCATTTTACGCCGGAAATCGGCGAAACCCTTATAAGACCTTGTTTTTCGGGTTTTTGTAACGGGTAATAGTCTAGCATAGAGAAGTACAAAAATCAAGGTTTGTCCAAAATTTGTCCAACTTGTATTTTGGAATATTCAAAGCTAAAAGGGCGAAGGTATGAAAATCAAGACTTCTCCAGCTTCTTAAAAAATCTCACCAGCACCGCTACCGCTGCTATTGCCAGCACTACCTCTGCGGTAAGCTGTGCGTAAGCCAGACCATATAACGGGAATATATAATTTAAAATATAAAGCGCCGGAATTTCCAGAACTACTTTTCTCATAATGGCAAACACAAGGGCATATCTTCCCATTCCAACTGCCTGGAATACACCCACTGCCACGAAATCCATACACAAAAATGGCATTCCAAGACAAAAACCACGCAAAAACCTGATTCCATATCCTACAATCACTTCATTGTCCATAAACATTCTGGTTAATGGACCGGCAAATACAAAATACATCACTGCTACTGCGCACAAAAATCCCTGGCTTATTTTCACTGTAAAGGAAAGGGTTCCTCTCATACGTTTGTGATTTCCACTGGAATAGTTGTAGCTGATAAGCGGCATAATCCCCTGAGACAGTCCCATGGCAATCTGCATGGGAACCTGATTGATTTTCTGGGTAATTCCCATAGCGGCCACTGCATCTGCACCAAAAGAAGAAGTAAAATTATTCAAAATCGTCATTCCTGTTACATTCAAAAGGTTCTGAATCGACGCCGGAATACCAACGCTGCACACGCCCACGACAATATGTCTTTCCAGCGTAAATTTGTCCGGACGGAGGCACACATAAGTGTCTTTTCTCTTTTTATACAGCAGTACAATGAAATACAGCAAAGCTCCACAGTTAGACAAAAAGGTTGCAAATCCTGCGCCTGCTGCCCCAAGATTCAGACCCCATGGCAAAATAAAAACAGGGTCCAGAATTATATTCAACAAGCATCCGCTCATAGTACCAATACTTGCATGAAGCGCCGAACCTTCTGAGCGCACCATATATGCCAGCACTACATTTAGAATAGAAGGTACTGCTCCGAAAACAGCAGTCCATTTCAGATATTCCCCTGTAGCTGCCGCTGTATTGGCATCTGCCCCTAAAAGATACAAAAGGGGTTCATGGAAGATTCCACATAATAGGGCAAACACTACACCACTTAGCAAAGCGCAGTAAAATCCAAAAGCTGAACTTTTATAAACTGTCTCATAATCCTTGCGGCCAAGGGCTCTGCTCATCATACTGGAGCTTCCAACGCCAAAAAGATTATTTACTGCATTAAAAGCCAGCAGAACCGGCGCCGCAAGGGTAACTGCTGCATTTTGAATCGGGTCATTGCACATCCCTACAAAATACGTGTCTGCCAGATTATAAAGCACCATAACCAGAGAGCTTAACACCGTAGGCACTGCAAGAGTAGCCACTGCTTTTGGTATAGGTGTTTCTTCAAACAAAAGTGTCTTCTGCTGATTTTTCATAAATTCTCATTTTCCTCCTCTGTTGCAAATCTATACTCTCCTAGTTTTTTCCTGCATGTTTCATAATCCGGGCAATAGATTTCCACCTCCTGCCAGAATTGCAGCGAATGATTCATGTGCCTCCTGTGTGCCAGTTCATGAACCACCACATAATCCAGCAATTCCTCTGGAAGATAAAAAAGCCTGTAATTAAAATTCAGGTTTCCCTTAGAACTACAGCTTCCCCAACGGGTTTTCTGGTTGCGTATAGTAACTCTTTGGTATTCTACCTGCATCTTTTGACTGTAATACCGAATCCTATGGGAAATTTTTTCTTTTATTTTTTCACGCTCCATATTCGATAGAGTGTCCCAGGCAGGAACTCTTAACTCTTTTTTGCTCTCTGTCTTTTGTTTTATAAGGGCAACTTTTTGAAAAATCCACGTTTTATGACTCTCTATAAATTCCTTTAATCTCTTATCTGATAGCCGGTTGGGAATCCTGATAACCACTTCCCCTGTGGCGCGAACCTCAAGTCCTATAGATTTTCTGGAGGAACGTTTTACAGATATAAGTATCCTCTGGTTTTGTTCCGATAGCAGATACTCTTTCATCATTCCATAACTCACTCCTCTCCCATTCATTGTCCTGTCTGAAAACACAGCCATTGAAACATTATACTACTTCTGTGTGGTCTTGTCATTCTTACAAGTAGATGTTTGCCACATATCCATTGCAATAAGACAAAACAAATGTCTCCGCCCTAATGGGCGGAGATTTTTATTCCTTCTTACTTTTCTCTTCTGTAGTTTTTTCACTTTAATCTTTCTGTTTTTGTCCTTTTTACCAATAACAAAATAAACAGAATAATCCACACTCCCCAGGCTAATGCACAGCCAATTCCTTCCCAGAAGGCATCAATCACTGCCCCTGCCACAAAAGGAACAGCCATAATCATCATACGTTTTCCATAACAGCAGCACATGGAATCCTCATCAAAGTTTTTCCGTTCTTCCCTGGAACGCCTGTTGTAACCAGATAAAAGATTCGCCGCTTTCCCCTTAGATTTGTAAAAATAGAACCCTATAAGAAACGTCACCAAAGCCATAAACAAATCAAACATGATATAAAAACTTTCAAGCATAAAAAGCACCTCCTGTTATTCTGTCACAGTACTCTTCTTCATCATTTTTTCATAGCGAAACAAAACTGGTGTAATTGCCGGATAAGTTAAATTTTCAGGTAATGCGTCAAACGTTTTTATCTCTGCCATCTCACTTTGTGGGAGTTTTCCAAGCTTACATATTACCGCAGTAAATACCATCCCGCCGGCTCCGTTGTTTCCATCCTCATTTTCTACCCAATAGTCACACAAGGGAGATAAAGAAAATTCCTCTGCACCTGATTCTTCATACAACTCACGTTTTGCAGCATCCATAGGTGCTTCTCCTTGTTCAATATGTCCACCCTGTGTTTCCCAAGTGCTTCTTTCTCTATGCCTGCTCAGCAAAACCCTTCCGTTATATCTCGAAAGCACGACTACAAATTTATAATTCTTTAAACTTCCCAGTTCATACGTCTTACAAATCACTACCTCTACTCCTTCCTTAAATCCATCTTTACAATTCCCACTGCCAGCAGTCCCAACAATACCACCGTATCCATAACCAAGACCACTACAATATTTTTCACTGCTCCATAAAGAAAAAGGATAGAGAATATTTCCACAGATAATGCCACAAAGCTCAGATAATTAGTCAAATATTCTGTTAGAATTTCGCCAAAGGCATTTTCCATTTGCAGTTTGGCATACATCATCGGTCTGATAAGATAACGGAGAATAACGCATGCCACCGGATAAACAAAAATAAATTTTTTATCTACCAGAGAAGAAACAACGCCATGATTCCACTGCACCGGAATTTCAGGCGGCAATTTGCCATAAGACCACAATCCAACAAGCAAAGAAAGGGCCGCAATGACAACCCACGTAATAAAACTCCCCCAAATATAAAGAAAGTTCACCGAATCCAATCGAAAAACCGTTTTGTTATCATCCCAGTATTCCTGCAACTGATTTACATATTCCTCTACTTGAAATTCCTTATAATTCATTTCCTTTGAACAAAGCATCTTTTCACACAAAATTTTGGCTCTGTCCAAATCAGAAAGCTGTTTTTTCAGCATCTCTTTTTGTTTTCGAATCACTTTATGTAAACTTTCTTTTTCTTCTATGACGTTTCTTATGTCTTCTACAGAAATTCCAAGAGTTCTAAGATACGCAATCTTTTTTATGTTTTCCACATCGCTCTCCGAATAATCCCTGTATCCATTCTTCTCATTTCTGGATGGGAAAATTAATCTCTCCTTTTCATAGAAACGCACATTCGAACGTGATAGCCCTGTCAGTTCCTCCACTTCTTTTATGGTCATATTCCTGCACCTCACCTTACATAACTATATTTTACCCTGAGCGTAAGCTATAAACAAGGTTTACAGTCAAGTATTTTTCATAAATCCTGCAAAATTGGGGATTTTACTTTGCCTCATCAAGTCATCTTGGGAATCACGTTTCAATTTCCCACTGAAAGTATTTCTCCTGAAACAAAACCTGGGCTATAATCTCTTCTTTACTAAAAGACAGATTTTCCGGCGCTACAACCCATTTTTCTTCCACATCATCCAACCTGTGGATAATTGCAATAATTCTTCCGGTAAACTCTTTTACCGGTTTATCAACGCCTAAAATATATGCATCCTGTTCCTCTTTATCAGGTGCCATAATCCCTTCTATATATCCATAATTTATTGGGTAATACATGTCTTTGTGCTTCGGATGATATGACCCTAGCGGTCTGTCCACTGTGACTTTTACAATATCACCTATCAAGTCTTACACCTCTCTTTATAGATGCTGAATTACTGTATGCAAAAGATATCCTGGCATTACTTTAGATAAATTTCATACGAAAAGCATTTACCTGCGATAACTCATTTTAAAATTCTTCCAGTAATACATTCTGTAAAAGAATAATGGCAGATAATTCACACAATCATCTGCCACATAAAACTAATATTTTATTCGAATTCCAGACAGACAGTATGCCATATAAGTGAAAATCATTGATTTTAAGGCATTTTCAGGAACTATCAACCACTAAAATCTATATGAAAAAAAAATAAAAAATGCAATAAAAATGCAATCGAAGTACATTCAGATTTATAAGATAGACCAGCAAAACCTCAATATCTTTCCTTTATAGACGTTCAAAACTGAGCGTCTATTTTTTTACCCTAAACCAGAAAGGATGTGATACCACGAAGAAATCACCACTGCCGGAGCGTTCCCCTCCGACTTTCAAACCAGAACCCAAAACCAACCATCAAACACAACATTCAGAAAGGACAGGTACATCTATATGGAATTAAAATTCGTTATCCCCAACATGGAAAAAACATTCGGCAACTTGGAGTTTGCCGGAGAAGACAAAACAGAACAGAGAAGAATCAACGGACGCATGGCGGTACTCTCTCGCAGCTTCAACCTTTATTCAGACGTACAGAGGGCAGATGATATTGTGGTTATCCTCCCTGCCGAAGCTGGAGAGAAACATTTTGACTTTGAGGAACGTGTGAAGCTCGTCAATCCCCGTATTACCGCAGAGGGCTATAAAATCGGCACAAGGGGCTTTACCAACTACATTTTACACGCAGATGATATGGTAAAAGCGTAAGGAAAAGGAGGACATCAGACTATGAGATTAGCAAACGGAATCGTGATTAACAAGGAAGCAACTTTCGGGGTATTGAAGTTTTCTGCCCTCCGCCGTGAGGTTCACCTCCAGAATGAAGACGGCTCGGTATCAGAAGAAATCAAGGAGCGTACCTATGACTTAAAATCCAGAGGACAGGGGCGTATGATTCAGGTTTCCATCCCTGCCAGCGTGCCGTTAAAGGAGTTCGATTACAACGCAGAGGTGGAACTTATCAATCCTGTGGCAGATACTGTGGCAACGGCTACCTTTCAAGGGGCAGAGGTGGACTGGTACATCAAGGCAGATGATATTGTCCTGAAAAAAAGGGGCTGCCATGAATCCTCAGCCGCCGAAGAAAGACGCTCCCCCTGTAAAATAACAGGAATATAAGAAGAAAGCGAAAGGAGGATTGTTCCCATGAAGCAGCTTTTCCCCCGTGGAAAACGTATCCGTCCCACGGATAAAGACCTTGTGTTCCATACTGCCCTTGCCGCCCTGTTCCCTGTCTTCCTGCTGGTTGTCCTGCTGTTTCATACAGGGCAGATTGCCGGAACCAACTGGCAGGAAGTGTCCCTCTCCCAGATAATACAGGATGTAAATATCCCTTACCTGTTATTCAGCATGGGCGTGGCAGGAATGGTGTGTCTTGCCGCAGTTCTTCTGTTCTGGCGATACCGTAGGGATAAAATAAAGCAGCTCATCCACCGCCAAAAGCTGGCAAGGATGGTATTGGAAAATAAATGGTATGAATCGAAACAGAGAAAGGAAGACACTTTTTTCAAGGACTTGTCTTCCAGCCGTTCCAAAGAAAAAATCACTTACTTTCCCAAAATCTATTACCGGATGAAACAGGGATTGCTTCATATCCGTGTGGAAATCACCTTAGGGAAATATCAGGAACAGCTCTTAAACTTGGAGAAAAAGCTGGAAAGCGGCTTGTACTGTGAGCTGACGGATAAGGAATTAAAGGATTCCTATGTGGAGTACACCCTGCTCTATGATACCATTGCCAACCGTATCTCCATTGAGGACATACAGGCAAAGGACGGCAGGCTCCGGCTCATGGAAAATGTCTGGTGGGAGTATGATAAGCTCCCCCATATGCTCATTGCCGGAGGAACCGGCGGTGGAAAGACCTACTTCATCCTAACCCTCATCGAAGCCCTGCTCCGCACCAACGCCATCCTGTTCGTGTTAGACCCCAAAAACGCCGACCTTGCGGACTTACAGGCGGTTATGCCGGATGTGTACTACAGAAAGGAAGATATGCTCACCTGCATTGACCGTTTCTATGAAGAAATGATGAAACGCAGCGAAGACATGAAGCTCATGGAGAATTACCGGACAGGGGAAAACTATGCTTACTTGGGGCTTCCGGCATATTTCCTTATCTTTGATGAATATGTGGCATTTATGGAAATGCTCGGCACAAAGGAAAACGCTGCTGTCCTAAACAAGTTAAAACAAATCGTTATGCTTGGGCGGCAGGCTGGTTTCTTCCTGATTCTCGCCTGCCAGCGTCCGGACGCAAAGTATCTGGGAGATGGAATCCGTGACCAGTTCAATTTCCGTGTGGCTCTGGGGCGGATGTCGGAAATGGGCTATGGGATGATGTTCGGGGAAACCACAAAAGATTTCTTCCTAAAGCAGATAAAAGGGCGTGGCTATGTGGATGTGGGAACCAGCGTTATCTCGGAATTTTACACGCCCCTTGTGCCAAAAGGACACGATTTCCTTAAAGAAATAAAAAAGCTGACAGACAGCAGGCAGGGAGTGAAGGCGGCGTGCGAAGCGAAAGCCGCAGAAACGGACTGACCTGCTGTGGCTGGTGTGCCGCAAGGCACGCCAGCAGGAACCCCTCATATCTAACAGAGGGGTACAAATCGACAGGCAACAATCAAACAACAGGGTAGAATCCCACGGTACACAAGGGATTTTTCCCATATCCGGCGTATGTCAACAAGGCTCTGAAAGTTGACATACGCTTTTTTAGACAGGAGGGATTTTCACTGAATGAAGAAACATGGGTACGGGACATCAAAGAAAAACGGGAAGTTTACGGTATCTCACAACAAAAACTTGCATTGGCTGCCGGAATCACCCGTCCGTATCTAAGCGATATTGAAACGGGCAAGGCTCACCCATCCGAAGCATTACAGGAAGCCATCACGGAAGCTCTGGAACGCTTCAATCCAGACTATCCCCTTGAAATGCTCTTTGATTATGTTCGGATTCGCTTCCCCACTACGGATGTGAAACATATCGTGGAAGACGTGCTGCGGCTAAAGCTGCCCTACTTTATCCATGAAGACTACGGCTTCTATTCTTACACAGAACATTACTATCTGGGTGATATTTTCGTTCTGGTATCGGCGGAACTGGAAAAAGGGGTGCTGTTGGAGCTGAAAGGGCGTGGCTGCCGCCAGTTTGAAAGCTATCTGCTGGCACAGGAACGGAGCTGGTATGAATTTTTCATGGACGTTCTCATGGAAGACGGCGTGATGAAGCGGCTTGACCTTGCCATCAATGATAAAACGGGAATCCTGAACATTCCCCATCTGACAGAGAAGTGCCAGAATGAGGAATGTATCTCGGTCTTCCGCAGCTTCAAAAGCTACCGCAGCGGCGAACTGGTACGGCGTGAGGAAAAAGAATGTATGGGGAACACCCTGTATATCGGCTCCCTCCAAAGTGAGGTGTACTTCTGCATTTACGAAAAGGACTATGAGCAGTACAAAAAGCACGATATTCCCATTGAAGACGCAGAGGTAAAGAACCGCTTTGAAATCCGGCTGAAAAATGAGCGTGCCTTTTACGCCATCCGTGACCTGTTAGAACATGACAATCCAGAACGGACAGCCTTTCAAATCATCAACCGCTATATTCGGTTCGTGGACAGGGACGATACGAAGCCCCGTTCTGACTGGCGTATCAATGAGGAATGGGCGTGGTTTATTGGAGAACACAGAGGAATCCTGAAACTGACAACCAAACCGGAACCCTATTCCTTTGAACGCACCCTGCACTGGCTCTCCCATCAGGTAGCCCCTACCTTAAAGCTGGCTCTCCGTCTGGATAAGATGAACCACACCCAGATTGTCCACGACATCATCACCCATGCAAAACTGACGGAGAAGCACGAAAAAATCCTGAAGCAGCAAGCCGCCGCTGCAAAGGAGGTGGTGCTTTAACGGCGGCAATCTTGAAACATACGGAATCTTACAGGAAAGAAAGGAGCTTTTATGAATTTCGGACAGAATCTTTACAACTGGTTTTTATCCAACGCCCAGTCCCTTGTGCTGCTGGCAATCGTGGTGATTGGACTGTACCTCGGATTTAAGAGGGAATTTTCCAAACTTATCGGTTTTCTGGTGGTGTCCCTTGTAGCAGTCGGTCTGGTCTTCAATGCGGACGGTGTAAAGGACATCTTACTGGAACTGTTCAATAAGATTATCGGTGCATAGGAAACTCTTGTTACACTTCCGTTATGGAGCAAGCTCTGATTGCTTCATGGCGGAAGTTCACTAGGGGCTTGGGGAGCGTAACTCCCCAAAAATTTAGCAGCGAAAGGACGTGATACTGATTGAGGAAATGAAAATCTACATCCTGAACACCACACGGTTTTACCATGAAGATTTTGAGGAATATCCGGGGGCATGGTTTTCCTGCCCCGTGGATTTTGAAGAAATCAGGGAACGTCTTGGGGTTCAGAGTGAGGAAGAAATCGAAATTGAAGACTATGAGCTGCCCTTTCCATTGGAGGGCAACACAAGGCTCTGGGAAATCAACGCCCTTTGCCGGATGGTACAGGAAATGCAGGGAACACCCCTCTATTATGAAATGGATGTGATACAAAAGCGGTGGTTTCCCAGCTTTACGGAATTTATCGACCACAAAGACCAGATACGCTGTTATCCGGTGCAGGACGGGGAATCCCTCGCCCGTTATCTAATACAGGAAGTACAACTATTCGGAGAAGTACATCCAGACCTAATAAACCATATCGACTACGCTTCCATTGGTCGGGAACTAGAAACCAGCGAAAACTACCTGTTTACGGACAATGGTATCTTTTATTACCGCTAAAAGGAGGTGGAGGAACTTGGAAGAAATGCGGATTTACATTGCCAACTTAGGCAAATACAATGAGGGCGAACTGGTCGGGGCATGGTTCACGCCGCCTGTGGACTTTGAGGAAGTCAAGGAGCGTATCGGTTTGAATGATGAATATGAGGAATACGCCATCCATGATTATGAGCTACCCTTTGAGATTGACGAATATACCCCCATTGAAGAAGTCAACCGCCTGTGTGAAATGGTGGAGGACTTACCGGAGTACATTCAGGAGGAACTATCAGAGCTGCAATCCTATTTTGGCAGTATCGAAGAACTCTGTGAGCATGAAGACGATATTATCTGCCATTCCGGCTGTGACGATATGGCGGATGTGGCTCGCTACTATCTGGAAGAAACCGGACAGCTCGGGGAACTTCCGGCACACTTACAAAACTATATTGACTATGAAGCCTATGGGCGTGACTTAGAATTGGAGGGAACCTTTGTTGTCACGAACCACGGCGTATATGAAATCTTACGTTAGACCCGTCTGTATCTCCTTTGGGAAGTGCAGGCGGATTTTTGATTCAGGGGCGGCATTTGCTGCCCCCATCTTTTAGAAAGGACAGACAACATGAAGAAAATACGAAGCTATACCAGTATCTGGTCAGTAGAAAAGGTACTCTATTCCATCAATGATTTTAAGCTGCCATTCCCCATCACGTTCACACAGATGGCATGGTTCGTGGTGTCGGTGTTTACAGTTATGCTCTTGGGGAACCTCCCTCCCCTTTCGTTCATTGACGGGGCATTTCTGAAATATTTTGGCGTACCCTTTGCCCTTACTTGGTTCATGTGCCAGAAAACCTTTGACGGAAAGAAGCCTTACGGCTTCCTGAAATCCGTACTGGCATATCTGGTACGCCCGAAACTGACGTATGCAGGAAAGCCCGTGAGGCTGGAAAAGGAATATCCGGCACAACCCATCACGGCAGTAAGGAGTGATATTTATGGCATATCCGATTAAGTATATCGAAAATAACCTTGTGTTCAACCATGACGGGGAGTGCTTCGCTTACTATGAGCTGCTTCCCTACAACTATTCCTTTTTAAGCCCTGAACAGAAATATCAGGTACACGATTCCTTCCGGCAGCTTATCGCCCAGAACAGGGACGGGAAGATTCATGCCCTGCAAATCAGCACGGAATCCAGCATACGGGCGGCACAGGAACGCTCCAAACAGGAAGTGACAGGCAAGCTAAAGGACGTTGCCTGTGCAAAGATTGACGCACAGACCGAAGCCCTGATTTCCATGATAGGGGAAAATCAGGTAGACTACCGCTTTTTTATCGGCTTCAAGCTGCTTGTCAATGAGCAGGAAGTCACCATGAAGCAGTTTCGCAGGGAAGCAAAGACCGCTGTTTCCGACTTCCTCCATGAAGTCAACCACAAGCTCATGGGGGATTTTGTTTCCATGAGCAATGAGGAAATCTGGCGGTTTCAGAAGATGGAAAAACTGTTGGAGAATAAAATCTCACGCCGCTTTAAAGTACGGCGGCTTAACAAGGACGATTTTGGCTACCTGATTGAGCATTTATACGGGCAGACCGGAACTGCCTACGAAGATTATGAGTATTACCTGCCGAAGAAACGGTTTCAGGAGGAAACGCTGGTGAAATACTATGACCTCATCAAACCCACCCGTTGTCTGATAGAGGAAAACCAGCGGTATCTGAAAATCGAACAGGAAGACGGGACAGTGTATGCAGCCTACTTTACCATCAACAGCATTGTGGGGGAACTGAACTTCCCATCCTCGGAAATCTTTTACTATCAGCAGCAGCAATTTACCTTTCCCATTGATACCTCTATGAATGTGGAGATTGTGACAAACCGGAAAGCCCTCTCCACGGTACGGAACAAGAAAAAAGAGCTGAAAGATTTAGACAACCACGCATGGCAGAATGACAGCGAAACCAGTACAAACGTGGTGGACGCTTTAGACAGCGTGAATGAGCTGGAATCCACCTTAGACCAGAGCAAGGAATCCATGTATAAGCTGTCCTATGTGGTGCGTGTGACGGCTCCCGACTTGGAAGAACTGAAACGCCGCTGCAATGAGGTGAAAGATTTTTATGACGATTTGAACGTGAAACTGGTTCGCCCCTTTGGGGATATGCTGGGGCTGCATGGGGAATTTCTCCCTGCCAGCAAACGGTATCTGAACGATTACATCCAGTATGTCACCAGCGACTTCCTCGCTGGTCTTGGCTTCGGGGCAACCCAGATGTTAGGAGAAACGGAGGGTATTTATATCGGGTACAGCCTTGATACAGGAAGAAACGTGTACTTAAAGCCTGCCCTTGCCAGTCAAGGAGTAAAAGGCTCCGTCACCAACGCCCTTGCTGCCGCTTTTGTCGGCTCCCTCGGCGGTGGAAAATCATTCAGCAACAACATGATTGTCTATTATTCCGTATTGTTTGGAGCACAGGCTCTCATTGTTGACCCGAAAGCGGAACGGGGACGCTGGAAAGAAACCCTGCCGGAAATCGCCCATGAAATCAATATCGTAAACCTGACTTCGGAGGAACAGAACAGGGGCTTACTTGACCCGTATGTGATTATGGAGAACCCAAAGGATTCCGAATCACTGGCAATCGACATCCTGACCTTTTTAACGGGCATTTCCAGCCGTGACGGGGAAAAGTTCCCTGTTCTTCGGAAAGCTATTCGTGCAGTAACAAACAGTGAAGAACGGGGGCTTTTCAAAGTGATTGAGGAACTACGGGCGGAGGGAACCACCATCAGCACCAGCATAGCCGACCATATCGAATCCTTTACGGACTATGACTTTGCACACCTGCTCTTTTCGGATGGGGATGTCACACAGTCCATCAGCCTTGAAAAGCAGCTCAACATCATTCAGGTGGCGGATTTGGTGCTGCCGGATAAGGAAACCTCGTTTGAAGAATACACCACAATGGAGCTGCTTTCCGTGGCAATGCTCATTGTAATCAGTACCTTTGCTCTCGACTTCATCCATACAGACCGCAGCGTGTTTAAGATTGTGGATTTGGATGAAGCATGGAGCTTCTTACAGGTGGCACAGGGAAAGACCCTCTCTATGAAGCTGGTTCGTGCCGGACGTGCCATGAACGCAGGCGTTTACTTTGTGACCCAGAACACGGATGATTTGCTGGATGAAAAGCTGAAAAACAATCTGGGCTTAAAGTTTGCGTTCCGTTCCACAGACATCAACGAAATCAAGAAGACCCTCGCCTTTTTCGGGGTGGATTCCGAAGATGAAAACAACCAGAAGCGGCTCCGTGACTTGGAAAACGGGCAGTGCCTTATCAGCGATTTGTACGGGCGTGTGGGAGTGATACAGTTCCATCCTATCTTTGAAGACCTGTTCCATGCCTTTGACACCAGACCGCCTGTTAGAAAAGAGGTGGAGGAATGAAGATAAGAAAGCCCATCCAGCAGGGGACAGCCCTTGTCCCTTGCCGGATAAAGGGAAAAACCTCCCTGAAAAAAATCGGGAGCATGGCAGGAAAAGTGATTGGCAGGGTGCTTCTGGCACTCCTGCTCATCCTCCTGCTGCTGGCAGTCTTCGGCACAGCCGCCCACGCTGCCGGACTGGTGGATGATACGGTGAACGCTGCCAACGAATACAGCAAATACCCTCTGGACAACTACCAGCTTGATTTTTATGTGGACAGCGGATGGGACTGGCTCCCGTGGAACTGGCTGGACGGTATCGGAAAACAGGTGATGTACGGGCTGT
Organism: uncultured Bacillota bacterium; assembly: GCA_958352855.1. Lineage (GTDB taxonomy): Bacteria > Bacillota > Clostridia > Lachnospirales > Lachnospiraceae > Blautia. The sequence continues at coordinate 8,632 of CATWQE010000004.1, read as the reverse complement.
ATGCCATCACAAATTTTATCTGGACAATCAGCCTGTACCTTTCCAACGCCACGGGCTATCTGATTCAGGAAGCCTACTCGCTGGACTTCATTTCCTCTACGGCGGATTCCATTGGGAAAAATATGCAGACCCTTGCAGGCGTTACCACAGGCGGCTTGTCCTCGGAGGGATTTTATATCGGGTTCCTGCTGATTCTCATTCTGGTGGTGGGGATTTATGTTGCCTACACAGGGCTTATCAAACGGGAAACCACAAAAGCCATCCATGCCGTTGTGAATTTCGTGGTGGTGTTCGTGCTGTCCGCTGCCTTTATCGCCTATGCCCCTGATTATATCGGGAAAATCAATGAATTTTCCGCAGACATCAGCAATGCCAGCCTGACCCTTGGTACAAAGATTGTGCTGCCGAACTCGGAAAGCCAGGGAAAAGACAGCGTGGATTTGATACGGGACAGCCTGTTTTCCATTCAGGTCAAGCAGCCGTGGCTCCTGCTGCAATATGGCAACTCGGATGTGGAAAGCCTTGGGGCTGACCGTGTGGAACGCCTGCTCTCAACCAGTCCAGACGAAAACAACGGGCAGGACAGGGAAGAAATCGTGGTGGAGGAAATCGAAGACAGAGAAAATACGAACCTTACCATTACAAAAACCATTAACCGATTAGGAACCGTCTTTTTCCTGTTCATGTTCAATATCGGTATCTCCGTTTTTGTATTCCTGCTCACAGGGATAATGATTTTCTCACAGGTTCTTTTTATCATTTATGCCATGTTCCTGCCTGTGAGCTTCCTCCTCAGCATGGTTCCCTCTTTTGAGGGGATGTCCAAACGTGCCATTACAAAACTGTTCAATACCATCCTTACCAGAGCCGGAATCACCCTGATTATCACGGTAGCGTTCAGCATTTCCACCATGCTCTACAACCTGTCTGGGGAATATCCGTTCTTCCTGACGGCGTTCTTGCAGATAGTGACCTTTGCCGGAATTTATTTCAAGCTGGGGGATTTGATGGGGATGTTCTCCTTGCAGAGTGGGGATTCCCAAAGCATGGGGAGCCGTATCATGCGAAGACCCCGTATGCTCATGCACGCCCATATGCACCGTTTACAGCATAAGTTAGGACGTTCTGTGGCAGCTCTTGGGGCTGGAACGGCTGCTTATCACGCAGGGAAAACCTCCGGTACGTCTGCCCCTGAATCCGGTTTTTCCAAACGGACGCAGGCAGACCACAGCAGACCAGACGCACAGGCAGCACCGGAAAAGGAATCCGCATGGAAACGGGCTGGCTCTGTGGTAGGTACGGTGGCAGATACCAAAGATAAGATAGCCGATACTGCCGGACAGCTTCGGGAGCAGGCAAAGGATTTGCCTGTCAATGCAAAGTACGCCCTTTACCACGGGAAAACACAGGTATCAGAGGGAGTACGGGATTTTACTTCCAGCGTGACCCAGACCCGAACTGCCAGAGCCGAACAGCGGAACGCACAGGCAGAACGCCGCAGACAGACCATTGCAGAACGCAGGGCGGAACTGGAACAGGCAAAACAACCGCAAAAGACAGCTTCCGAATCCCCCAAAGGGACGGCTCCTGTCCATGAACGCCCTGTTACTGCAAAGCAGCCGGAAGATTTCCGACATCATGCAGATACCACTCATACAGGAAAACCAGCCATGCAGCCAGTTTCCCCATCCATCAGGGAACGGGGACAGGTTCCTGATGGGGGAACTGTGGCAGAACGGGCTTCGGTTCCGGTGGTAAAGGCAGCTTCCATCCACCATGAACAGATACCGCCTGTAAAGACAGAACGCCAGATAGTCCCTCCGGCTTCCCCAGACAAACCAGAGAAAAAACAAAAGACAACTACTACACCTGCTGCTCCCCGTCCGGCAAGACCTGTCCAGAACGATACGGCTCCTGTGATACCGGAAAGAAAACGGGCTGCCCCTGTGGTAAAAGAATCGAACTTTACCATCCGGCGTACCACCGCCAGAAAGGAGTGGACAAAAACAGTAACAGCGGCTTCCAAACAGAAGAAAGGGGAGAAACCATGAAGTTAAGACACCTTTTCTTCGCCTGTTCCGGCGTGTTCGTGATGATGTTCTCCCTGCTCCTTTTGGTGGTGATTGTCTTCTCGGATGAGGAAGACGGCGGAAGCGGCGGAAACCTTATCTATGGGGGCGTGAGCGTATCACAGGAAGTCCTCGCCCATAAGCCTATGCTGGAAAAGTATGCAAGGGAATCTGGCATAGAGGAATACTTAAATGTGCTGCTTGCCATCATTCAGGTAGAATCCGGCGGCACGCTGGAAGACGTTATGCAGTCCTCGGAATCTCTGGGGCTTCCCCCGAACTCCCTTAGTACAGAGGAATCCATCAAACAGGGCTGCAAATATTTCTCAGAACTGCTCGCAGCGGCAGAAACAAAGGGCTGTGACTTAAACAGCGTGATTCAATCCTATAATTACGGCGGCGGTTTCCTAGACTATGTGGCAGGACACGGAAAAAAATACACCTTTGAACTGGCAGAGAGCTTCGCAAGAAACAAATCCGGCGGAAAGAAAGTCACCTACACCAACCCTGTTGCGGTAGAGAAAAACGGGGGCTGGCGGTATTCCTACGGGAATATGTTCTATGTCCTCTTGGTATCGCAATACCTGACCGTGGCACAGTTTGATGATGAAACGGTACAGGCTATCATGGAGGAAGCCTTAAAGTATGAGGGCTGGACGTATGTGTACGGGGGCGATTCCCCATCCACTTCCTTTGACTGTTCTGGACTGGTGCAGTGGTGCTATGGCAAGGCAGGAATCGCCCTGCCACGGACAGCACAGGAACAGTACAATGTGACGCAGCATATCCCCCTGTCCGAAGCAAAAGCAGGGGATTTGGTCTTTTTCCACTCCACCTACAACGCCGGAACCTATATCACCCATGTGGGGCTGTATGTGGGAAATAACCGGATGTACCATGCCGGAAATCCCATTGGTTACGCAGACCTGACAGTCTCCTACTGGCAACAGCACCTTGCCGGAGCCGGACGAATCAAAAAATAAGAAAGGATGAACCGATATGATTCAGATTAGAAAAGAGGATAACCAGAAAAAGCAGAAAGAAAAGAAACTGAAAGTTTACAAAGTCAATACCCACAAAAAAACTGTGATTGCCCTGTGGGTGCTGCTGGCAGTGAGCTTCCTGTTTGCCGTCTATAAGAATTTCACGGCGATAGACATTCATACTGTCCATGAAACCAAAGTAATTGAGGAACAAATCCTCGACACCCACAAGATAGAGAATTTTGTGGAGAATTTCGCAGAAGTCTACTATTCATGGGAACAGTCCGCCGCTTCCATTGATAACCGGACAAATGCTTTAAAAGGCTATCTCACCGGAGAGCTGCAAGCCCTGAATGTAGATACCGTCCGAAAGGACATCCCCGTATCATCTGCCCTGACTGATTTTCAGATATGGGAAATCACAGAAGAAAAGGAGCAGCATTATCAAGTGACCTATACGGTAGAACAGCGTATCACAGAGGGAGAATCCGGTAAAACTGTCCGTTCCGCCTATCAGGTGACCGTCTATGTGGACGGCTCTGGGAATCTGACGATTATTCAGAATCCAACCATCACCAGTGTTCCCGTAAAATCCGGCTATACCCCAAAAGCAGTACAAAGTGACGGTACGGTAGATTCCATCACTACAGAAGAAATCAACGAATTTCTCACCACCTTTTTCAAGCTGTACCCTACGGCAACCGCAAAGGAGCTGACCTATTATGTGAATGAGGGCGTGCTGAAACCTGTGGGGAAAGAATATATTTTCTCCGAACTGGTGAATCCAGTCTACAACCGAAGCGGAAATCAGGTGACGGCTTCCCTAGCAGTGAAATATCTGGATAACCAGACCATGACAACACAGGTATCACAGTTTAACCTTGTACTGGAAAAGAACGGGGAAAACTGGAAGATTGTAAAATAAAGTTGAATATTTGATAAAACCACTCTTCATATAGCAGGTATAGAAAGAGCCGATAACCATGAGTTAGTTCCTCCCATGTTACCGGCTCTGCGTCTTATGCGTCTGGCTCTTTGATAACGGCTATATTAAATTTCAAAACATTGATTAAAGTTTCTTGCTTACATTTTGGACAATACAATGGAAAATATTTTAATTCTGTAATTTCTCGTATCTTTATTCTTGTTTTATTCCCACATACTGGACAAAGTACCCATTTATACTCTATCACTCTACAACCTCGTACTTATTGGATAAGTTTGTATCACGCTTCAACTCTACACTGTGCTTTTCTGTGGGAAATGTTTTTTTCACTGATGTAATCAGCATAACCAATGCTATCACTATTGCAAGATAATCTGACACTGCCTGAGTATAGCTGATTCCATTAAGTCCAAATAGCTGATTCAAAATGAACAAAAAAGGAATAAAGAACAAACCTTGTCTGCACAAAGAAAGTATTGTTGCTGGAAGCGGACGGTTAAGTGCCTGCATACTGTTAATAGATAAAAACATAAGCCCCAAAACAGGTCCTGGCAAAGAAGTCGCAATCAGCATGGGAACGCCATATTGAATTACTTCGGAATTATCTATAAATATGCCCATAATTTGTTTACTGAATACAATATATGCAATCGTCAATACACTCCCACATATAACAGTTAAAACTCCACTAAATTTTAAAATTCCTACAAACCGCTTGTGGTTTCCAGCACCGTAGCAGTAACCAAGCAAAGGTTGAATACCATTTGAGATTCCCATATGGACAAAGACAATAAAGAGATAAACTTTTGTTACAATCCCCATAGCGGCTACCGCAGTATCTCCATAAGGAACCAGTGCATTATTTAGTAATACCGTTGCAATACTCATAAGTGCAGAACTGATTCCTGCTGGTACTCCAACTGATAATACACGTCCTGCAATTTGACTGCAATTTTTGAAATAACTAAATTTGAATGACATAGAGTGGCTTTTTTTTGCTAAGAAGTACAGATAATATATGCAACCGAATACATTACCTAAAACTGTCGCAATCGCTGCTCCAGCAGTTCCCATATGAAATACTAAAATAAAAATAGGGTCTAAAACAATATTAACGATTGTTCCAATCATTCCACCAATCATAGACGCATTAGAAGCACCTTCACCTCTTACTGCATGACCAAACGTATTTGCAAGTAGAATGAAAGGAGCACCAACTGCAATATAAAACAAATAATCTTTGGAATATTGATAGGTGTCGCTTCGACTTCCCAGTATCATAAGAAGCGGCTCCATAAACAAAATAATTACAATAGCAACAATAATTCCAAAAATTAAAGAACCATAAAAGCAAAATGCTGACGCACTTTTTGCTTTTTCATTTTCTCCTTTACCCAAAAGAATGGATATGACAGCACTCCCACCAATTCCCAATAATTGAGCAATCGCCATATACATAACAAACACAGCATTTGTGAGAGATACCGCAGCAACCTGCAAAGGGTCATGGGTCTGTCCAATAAAAAATGTATCCGCCATGTTGTAAATAACTAAAACCAGTGAAGAAATGACGGTTGGAATAGCCATTTGAAAAACGGATTTGGAAATAGGGGCATTTTGAAATAAATCTTCTCTACTATTCATAAGTATTTTACTCCTCCTTTTATCGTAGCATTTCTTTTAAGTTTGCAAGCAAACTATTTTGGTAAAAATATATTTATCACATATTAGCAAGGATATGTAGATAAATCGTTTTAAAGGTTTTTACTTCTTCTTCTGTAAGGCAAGCAGTAAGCTGATTTTCAATTTCTTCTCTTATGTGATAACACATTTTTTGAAGTTTCCTACCATATGGCTCTAACTCAATCTGCTTTAGACGGCTATCGCTGGCATAATTTGTACGCTTGATTAACTTTTTCTTTTCCATTAAAGTCAACATTTTAGACGCCGTAGCTCGATTGATAGAAAACTCTGATTCTATATCTTTTTGAAAGATAGGGGTTTGATTCAATTCCATGTGGAACAAATAATCTACTACCCACATATTCATCAAAGAACATTCTTGAAATTCTTTCCGATTATATAAGGCATGGATTTTTCGTTGAATGTGATTATCTAATTTTTTGTTGAGAAAACTGATGTCTGTATTTTCAATATAGCTATCTTGCATAATTTCCACCTCCCAAACCGTTTGCCTGCAAACAATTATATGATTTTAAATTTCATTTGTCAAGTTGCAAATTTCTTGTATGTATAAAGACCATTTTTTTCCTTTACAGATTGTTTGCCTTTTACGGTGGTCTAATAGCTCTACGATAACATAAAATAGCTCATAAAACTCAAAACATCAAAAAATATAAAAATACTTACTGACAAAGAAAAAGAAGTCCGCTATAATAAAAATAGCAATCTGTCGTTCCAGTATTCATTATAGAAAAATATAACAGTATATATCTCTCTGTACAGATACTCAGATTATACACCACCTTAGTTAAAGAAAGACATTGGACGATAGTAGAAAACTTTGATAAAGTAAATGTAACGAAAATACAATACATAAAATGTGCAAAGATACAGAGCCAGACGCTTAGACGCAGAGCCGATAATTTATAAGTTATCATAACTTATAGACTATCGGCTCATTTTAATTTCAATCTTATTCTTGCAAGCAATAGAAGTTATTTATCTTCCATTTCCTTGTATTTGACAATACCATCCGCAACGCTTTCCATAATAACAAGGTCAGCGTCTGTGAAATTGTCTATTTTGTTTTCTAACTGCCTGCGTTTGGTGCTTTTCACCTGACTGCTGGCAGGCAAGAAAAACTCATCCACTGATACATTCAGCAGAGATACAAGGTCGTAAAGCACCTGTAAACTGGGGTGCTGCCCTTTATTCTCAATATTGGTTAAATAGCGTGGGTCAATTTCAATCATTGCTCCCACCTGTTCACGGGTCAAACCCTGTTTTTTACGGGCTTCTTTTATGGCAAGCCCAAACGCCCTGAAATCATATTTATCTTCTTTTTTACGCATAATACACCACCTCTATACATTTTACTGTTCCTGTTGTAATAGCGACAGGTATAGAAAAACGTATTGCATAGTTGTACAGTTCCTATTATGTGTATCAAAGATAAAACTATGCTGCCGAAACGAAAATAAAAAAACCGTTATTTGGCAGCATACTTTCCTTGCGTCAAAAATTACATCATCATTTCCAGACGACGGTTTAACAAAAGCCGCCGTCTTTTTTTGCCTGAAATACAGATGATTTTTAAAGTTTACTACTTGATACAGACAGCGGCTTACAGGAGGAAGCCGCTATGCAAAATATTTTCTTAAATATATCTACATTCGGTAAACCGTTAAAAAAAGCCATCCACCTACACTAGAAAAGTCTGACCCTCAATGTGGTTTTTCAGAATACATAAAAAGAACTATCGAAGCACACAAACAGAAATATCGTCTGTTTGCGTGCTTTTTTAGTTGGAAGAAAAAGTTTTTAAATTTTTCTTTTCAAAACGCAACTGCACCCCCTGTCCTGTCGGGACTAAGAGCGAAAAGGGGGAAAGAAGCAGAAATTCCTATCAACTCGCTCCCTTTCAAGGCTGGAAAGGGGGTGAGCAATAATGAAGCCATCTGAATTTCAGACAACCATAGAGAATCAGTTTGATTACATCTGTAAAGTCGCTATGGAGGATGAACGCAAAGACTATCTCAAAGCGTTGTCCAGACAGTGCAAACGGGAAACCCTGTTCTGTGATATGGATGATTACACTGTCAACTTATTTTCTTCCGAAGACACCTATCCATCCCACTTCCATACTTTTGAAATGGATGGATTTACTGTCCGTATTGAAAACAGCCTGTTAGCAGAAGCATTGGAAAATCTGGACGGAAAGAAACGTGACGTTATTCTGAGATATTATTTTCTTGGATTTGACGATACGGAAATTTCAAAAATTCTGGAAGTCAACCGTTCTACCATCCAGAGAAGAAGACACGCCGGACTGGAATTTATCAAAAAATTTATGGAGGAAGAAGCATGACAGCAAAGCACCCTATGATTCCGTTTCCTGTGATTGTAAGGGCTGCGGACGGCGATATTGAAGCAGTCAACCAGATTGTACGCCATTACAGCGGTTTTATTGCCAGCCGTTCCATGCGTCCCATGAAAGATGAATATGGGAATACCCACATGGTTGTAGATGAAACCCTACGCCGCCGGATGGAAACACGTCTGATTGCAAAGATTTTATCTTTTGAAATCAGGGAACCCAACTAGAAATAATGCTCTCCTGTGGAAGCATGGACAAGCTCATGCTTCCCAGACAGAGCTTGCCAGTCTATTAAAGTGCATTATCACCAGTGCATTTTAACAGGCTGACAAAGCCGGATTGTTCCTTGAAAAAGAAAGCGTCTAATCAACGCAGCATAAAGCAGCCGAATACGTTTCGATAGAAAGAGAGCCGTTGGGCTGGCACGCCGTGACCCACCAAAGGAGGGATGAAACCGGATAGCGATTCCTGCCAGCGTTCCATAAGCAGCTTACCGCAAAAACTGCCGCCATGACCTTTCTATTGTGATAATGATACTTCCGTACAGCCTTAGTCCGTGTGATGATGTAGCACC
>CATWQE010000003.1 GCA_958352855.1 uncultured Bacillota bacterium | reverse complement strand
ATTTTTGAAGAAATGCTGCGGGAAGAAAAACAAGAAGGTCGGTTGGAAGGCAGACTGGAGGGGAGAATAGAAGCAACCCGGGAAGATGTTTTTGAACTCCTGGAGGATTTGGGAGAACTCCCGGATAGGCTGCGTGACAGGATTGCAGACCTGGAGGAGTTGGAAGACTTGAAGGCCCTGCATAAACTGGCTGCCAGAACAGCTTCTTTACAAGCATTTGAGGAGGATACAGAGAAGTATTTGCAAACAAAAGAGAAAGAAGAATAACGTCGGTGGTGGTTCTGTACTGCCGGAGCATATCTGTCCCAATGCCATGTGCAGCAAATGCAAGGGCATTGGGAATCTATAAAAACTCTTGAAATAAGAGGGTCTTACTGATTCAGAAAACATTCAATTCATTAATTCGCAGAGGAATCCTATATCAATTTATTAGCTAAATACATAGAAGCTGCTGCATTTTACGCATATCAGAAATTCCAGAAAGATTCCGAAATGTTGCTTCATGCAGCGGCTCCATGCATTTATCGATTATTTTAGAAATGTAATTTCAACTGTAAATAAATCAGCATCCGTAAGGATTTCCAGCCGTCCTCCCTGAAGTTCAGTAAAGCTTTTGGCAATGGCAAGCCCCAGGCCGCTGCCTTCTGTGTTCCGGGAAGCATCTCCGCGGACGAAACGCTCTGTGATTTCGCTTGGATTAAAGTTCAATTCCGTAGCGGAAATATTTTTCATAATAATTTTCACATGATTTTCCGTATTTTCCATGGTAATGTATGCTCTGGAATGAGGCATGGCGTACTTGGTAATGTTTACAATGAGGTTTTCAAATACCCGGTAGGTTCTCTGACTGTCCAGGGGGAGAATGATTTTCTCCTCAGGAAGCTGCCAGCGGAAAATTAAATCCGTAGCGTCAATTTTATCCTGAAGCTCCAGTTTAACCTGACGCAGCAGACTCACAATATCCACATCCACAATATTCAGGGTAATGGCCTTGCTGGTTGCCTTACTTACTTCAAACAAGTCTTCAATCAGAACCTTTAGCCGGTTGGCCTTTTGATCCAGGATACCAATATATTTTTCCCTGTCCTCTTCGGATAAATCCTCTTTTTTCAGTAAGTCCACATAGGTAATAATGGCAGTAAGAGGAGTTTTTAAGTCATGGGACACATTGGTAATCAGATCAGTTTTCATTTTGGTACTTTTTACTTCCTCATCTACAGCTTTTTTAAATCCAGTCTGAATTTTATCAATTTCATCCCGGAAAGGCTCAAACACACCTAAATCTTCAGGAATAGTTCCATTTAAGTTGCCCTTTGCCAGCTCATTGGTGGCCTCTAATAAAAGCTGATATTGTTCCTGAATCCGTTTCAGGTATTTTTGCAGCAAGTAGAACAAAACAGCAGAGTAAACTACAAGGGCTCCGATTCCCCAGAACCACAGCATACTGATAAAGCCCAGGATAATAAAGTTAATTAACACAATTTTCAACAGGATGCGGTTGGTGTTATCTGTGAGATTAATATGAAGCAGGCTGTTGTAGACTTTTTTGGCAGTAGAACACATCCATGGCCAGATACGGTAAGTAATTACCCGTTTCCGCAGATATTCCATAGGTCCCATGGTAAAGATTGCTCTAAGGCAGCTTACTGTCCAGTAGCAAAGGGCAAAGACAGCAATCCATCCCAGAAGTCCCCATACATATTGAATGCCCTGGGCGAGACTGTGAGGCGCACCTAAACTGGTAAGTACAGAATAAATAGCCTGCCGGTTTAAGGTATTTGGATCTGAGGCAATGGAAACAGAAATTCCCAAAGCACAACATCCTATAAAGCATACAATTTCCAGTGGTACAGAGAAGATTTTCTCATTTCCTGTATGCAAGACCTTAATAAAAGGCAGAAGAAGTGCTGCAATGGCAACTGCTGCCAGGAGGGTCATGAATACAATGAGTAAGTCTGTGCTGCTGTTTGCATAACCAAATCCATGGTCTGCAGACATTTCAATAATGCCAGGATAGGTCTCCAGAAAGGCAGACATAGCATCCTTGGTCATGGCAAAACAGTAGGTTTTATTTCTGGGATTCTGGAAGGATTTGTTAAAGTCATATTCTTCCTGAATATCTTCAATGGGATTTTCCTTAGCTATTTCATTTAAAACCTGAGAGGCATTGTTTTTCTCATGAGTGAGAAAACTGGTGGAAATTACATTTCCATTTTTTCCGTATTCAAGGAAAGCAATGAAGGCATAATCCCCATACTGGCTGTTGCCATTTAATTGTGAAAGCGCCTGAGCATTGGACAAAGCGGAAGCGCCTCTGGAATCCCGGTTACTGTCAATAACATCATTTTCACTTAAAACTTCATATTCCAGATAGGAGCGGAAATAAGAGAAATTATTATACCAGTCATCATACAGATTTTCTATTTCATCAAAAGCTACTTCGGCAACATCCTCTTCGTTGAAAGGCTCTTCTGGATCAAGGGGTTCCTCCTCAGATTCCTCTTCATCAGCAGCAGATTCTGCCGGAAGAGTTTGAGAAAGGAAAATTTCATAAGGGGTAAGAGAGGTATTGCTTTCCCCCTGAAGCTCCTCTGCATGAAGTACATAGGTAGCTTCTACCAGAAACCTGCTGATATCCCTGTAGGAGTAGGGAAAGCTGTCCTGCTCCTGCTGTTGACGGATATAATGAGGCCTGAGAACCATCATTGCCAGAGAGGGCAGAAGTATGATGATTCCAATAATAATACATGTTAGTTTACGATAATTTTTCAATTTTGTATCCAACTCCCCACACCACCTTTAAATATTTTGGTTCCTTTGGGTTAATCTCAATTTTTTCCCGGATATTTCTGACGTGAACCATAACGGTTTCGGTATTCACTGCACGTTCATTCCATACCCGTTCATAAATCTCATCTGCTGAGAAAACCCTGCCAGGATTTTTGATTAATAATAATAAGATTTTAAACTCCATTGGAGTCAGTTTAACAGGAGCATCATCTACCCGAACCTCAAAGGTGCTTTCATTGACCTCAAGTCCTCCCATGGTATATACAGTGTCTGTTTTTTCCTGTTCTTTTGCCTGAAGCCTTTCCATGAAGCGCTTGTATCGGCGCATCTGGGAATTCACCCTTGCCATCAGTTCCATTGGGGTAAAGGGCTTGGTAACGTAATCATCTGCTCCAATATTCAGCCCCATGACCTTGTCTACTTCTTCTGATTTTGCAGAAAGCATGATGACAGGAAAATCATGTTTTTCTCTGAGCTTCATGGTCATGGTGATTCCATCCATGCGGGGCATCATAATATCCACAATAGCCAGATGAATGTCTTCCCTTTCCAGGGTTTCCAGACCTTCTATACCGTCTGAGGCCATAAATACTTCATAGCCCTGACTTTTCAGGTAAATACCTACGCCTTCCCGGATATCTTTGTCATCTTCTACAATTAAAATGTGATTCATTTCCATAATGTTCTCTCCTGTTCTTGTTACAATACCAATCATAATGTATAAAGTTTAAAAGTCTCATGTGAAAAAACGAAAGAATTTTTAAAGAAAAAGAGTTATCGATCCAAAGAACTACTGGGAATATGAATACCATCCCGACTCAGCCTGCGTTCGCTTTGAGCCTGTAGTCTCAAAGCGTACTCGGCGGATTCGCCGGGACGGTATCCATATTTCTGAGTGTTGTTTTGGATGACAACTCATTTTGGGGTATAGGGTTAGTTTTCGAAAAAGGTTTTAATTTTATCCAGGCGGGTGGTCATGCTGCCTAACATGGCGTCCAGGATGACCAGGGCTGCCATGGATTCTACTACTACCACAGCTCTTGGTACGATAATGGGGTCATGGCGGCCTTTTATGCGGACTTCTATGGCTTCACCCTGACGGTTTACGGTTTCCTGGGGAGAGGCAATAGAAGGGGTTGGTTTAAAGGCAGCGCGGAAAATAATGGGACAACCGTCGCTGATACCGCCGGTAATACCGCCGGAGTGATTGGTTTTCTTCACAATATCGCCCTGTGGAGTAATTCCGTAAGCATCATTGTTTTGTAAACCTGTGGAGCGGGCGGCTTCCATACCGGAGCCGATTTCAAAGCCCTTGACAGCGCCAATGGAGAACATGGCTTTTGCAAGGCTGGCATCCAGTTTTTCAAATGCAGGTTCTCCGATTCCGGCAGGAACTCCTGTAATCACACATTCCACCATGCCACCGGAAGAATTGGTTTCTTTCATGCATTGTTTCAGATATTCCTCTGCTTTTACAGCAGCCTGAGCATCTGGCATATAGAAAGCATTTTTTGTGATTTCTTCCGGGTCAAATGCATTCCGGTCAATGGTTACAGGACCAATGGAACAGGTATAAGCAGACAAGGTTACGCCAAGCTCTTTTAAAAGCTTTGCAGCCACAGCACCGGCAGCTACACGCCCAATCGTTTCGCGGCCAGAGGAACGTCCGCCTCCACGATAGTCCCGGAATCCGTATTTTCTGTCATAGTTTAAGTCTGCATGACCGGGGCGGTAGTAATTGGCAATTTCACTGTAGTCTTTGGAACGCTGATCCAGATTTCTTACTATAAGAGAAATGGGGGTTCCGGTGGTTTTGCCCTCAAAAACGCCGGAAAGGATTTCTACCAGATCGCCTTCTTTGCGCTGAGTTGTAAATTTAGACTGTCCGGGTTTGCGCCTGTCCAGATAACACTGAATATCTTCTTCACAAAGGGGAAGTCCGGCAGGACAGCCGTCAATCACTACGCCAATGGCTTTTCCATGGGATTCTCCCCAGGTACTGATTTTCAAAACATTTCCAAATGTTGAACCATACATAAGTCCATTCCTCCTTTTTAAAATACGGTATATAGAATTACTGCTGCAATGGCCTGAATCATAAGGATAATGGGGAGCCCCAGAGTGAATTTCGGGTGGCGGGTCTTGTGGTGAAACAGACGCATACCGCAGATTGCCCCCAGGGAACCGCCGCAGATGGCAATCCCAAGAAGGGTTTTCTCCGAAATCCTCCATTGATTGGTGCGGGCTTTTTGCTTATCAACGCCAAAGGAAATAAAAGCCAGCAGATTTACAGCAATTAAGTACATAACAATATTTTTTAACAACAGTTACACTCCTTTATAGAACATGTCCTCTTCCTGGGGGCTGATTTCGCCTGCCAGGTTTTTGTAGAACATTTCTTCTATTTTTTTTCGTTCCCAGTGTTTTCCCAAAATCCACATAACCTTGGTAACAACAGCTTCTGTACTCATATCTCTTGCCTGGAACACACCGGCATCCAGAGCAGTACGTCCTGTTTCGTAGAGAGACAGGTTGCAGCCTTCATAGGGACATTGGCTTTTTACAACTACAATCATACCCTTTTGAATCACATCTCGTAAATCGTCCATGATTTCTGAGGACATGGAGGGAATACCTCCCATGCCAAAGGCTTCGATAATCAGCCCTCGGTATCCCTGTTCATACAGGAATTGAAAGATTTTTCCGTCAAAGCCCGGGACTAACTTAATGAGAAAAACTTTTTCCTCCAGCCTTCTCTCCAGCACGCAGGAACCCTTTGGTCCCGGAATATAGGAGCGGCGGATGTCCAGGCCTCTGGAATTAATTTCACCTACATAGGGATAATTAATGCTTTCAAAGGCATGGAAGCTGGTGGTGCGGACTTTGGATGCCCTGGTTCCCAGAATGACCTTGCGGTTAAATGCCAGAAATACTCCCGGCATACCGCTTCCTGCCATGTGAATGGCGCAGCGGCAGTTCTCTACAGCATCCGCAAGAGGATTTAAAATAGAGAGCTGACTTCCCGTAATGACCACAGGAATAGGGATGTTCAGCAGCATAAAGGACAGGGCAGAAGCAGTATACGCCATGGTATCTGTGCCATGGAAAATCACAATGCCGTCATAAGACTGATATTTTTCGTAAATGGTCTCTGCCATTGCCTGCCAGTTGGAGGGCTGGATATTTGCGCTGTCCAACTGGAACAATTCATAGAAATCCACCTCATATAAATCCGTAATATCGGAAATGTAAGATAAAATATCACTGCTGGAAAGTCCCGGAACAAGTCCTTTTTCATCCTGGACACAGGCCAGAGTGCCGCCGGTGGTGATAATCAGGATTTTCTTTTTCATAAGATGTCACAGCTTTCCCAGCGTCCGGAGGCGCCACAGGGAAGTACCAGACCTGTCTGGCTTACAGGCAGCCCGATTTCCTGGGAGTCTACAGTGCCGTTAAACTTTTTTAATTCTGTTGCAAGCATGTAAGTTAATACTGCCGGAGCAAGTCCGGTGGTATAGGAATTGACCAGGAAAAACAAAGGCTTTTCAGAAAGAATCTGGGTACACAGTTTAATCAGAGGATGGATGGCATCCTCAATTTTCCAGATTTCTCCCTTTGGTCCTCTTCCGTAGGAAGGCGGGTCCATGATAATAGCGTCGTATTTATTTCCTCTGCGGATTTCCCTTTCTACAAATTTTACGCAGTCATCCACAAGCCAGCGGATAGGTGCATCCTTTAAACCGGAGGATACTGCGTTTTCCTTTGCCCAGGCAACCATGCCCTTGGAAGCATCCACATGAGTAACCGATGCGCCGGCGGCGGCGGCAGCCAGAGTTGCGCCTCCGGTATAGGCAAAGAGGTTCAGGACCTTAACGGGACGTCCGGCATGTTTGATTTTTTCGGAAAACCAGTCCCAGTTGGCAGCCTGCTCCGGGAATAATCCTGTATGCTTGAAGCTAAAGGGTTTTAAGTTAAAGGTGAGGCTTTTGTACTGAATGGTCCACTGCTCTGGCAGGTCAAAAAATTCCCATTCCCCGCCGCCTTTTTTGCTGCGGTGGTAGTGACCGTTCATTTTCTTCCAGCCTTTGTGTGTTTTGGGCGTATCCCAGATAACCTGTGGGTCAGGACGAACCAGAAGATAATCTCCCCAGCGTTCCAGTTTTTCTCCTTTTGAAGTATCTATGATTTCATAATCTTTCCATTGATTGGCAATCCACATGGCAGAATCCTTTCTTATTTTTATATCAATATTTGTCATTGTGTTCGTATCGTTCTTAGTATAACAGAAGGAAAGGGAGCAGGCAAGCAATACCATTATGGTTGTGGAGATTTGATTCTTTTGTAAAATAGGAAAAGAATAGGTGGAACTTTAAAAATGAATGAGTACAGTTTATGGTGCTTGTTAAGAGTAGATTGGATATTATATGGTACATCTACTTACCTAATATCTCAGAAAATAAAATTTTATAGAAAAAAGACTTTACAAACAGAGAAACATGTAGTAATATACATACCAAAAGAATGTAAAGGGATGTGTACAATGTCGAGGAATAAATATCCAGAATTAACAGTTGAGAAAATATTGGATGTATCTAAAAATCTTTTTTTGACAAAGGGGTATGAAGAGACAACGATTCAGGATATTGTAAATGAACTGGGCGGATTGTCAAAAGGGGCTATTTACCATCATTTCAAATCCAAAGAGGACATTCTAAGAGCCTTGGAATCACGTATTTTTGAAGAAAATAATCCATTTTTGTCAGTGGAAAGAGAGACAGGATTAACAGGGTTACAGAAATTGCAGAAAGCAATTATTTTAAATCAGGAAAATCAGACAAAACAGGATAATAACCAAATAACTAAAAAATTTATTCCGCTATTAAAGAATCCGCATATATTGGCCAGTATGTTAGAATCCAACAGAAAGTATTTATCTCCTTATTTTTTAAAGCTTATGGAAGAAGGAGTTTCGGATGGTTCTATACAGACAAAATATGCAAAAGAATTGTCAGAACTGATTCCGTTGTTGGAAATCTGGCTTATGCCATCTGTTTATCCTGCGTCTGAAGAGGAACTGTTCAATAAAATATTTTTTATAAAAGAACTTTTTGAGCATATGGGAGTTTCTCTTTTTAGTGAAGATAGTTTAAGAGAAATGGAAATTTTTTTGAAAAACAGAGAATTGACAGTGTAAAGAAAAGAGTTGCGTTTTTGAGTTCATGGAGAGAATATTTATACAGTTTCAGCTCAGATGATTTGCTGGAACTGTATAGAGATTTTGAAATGCTGTTGAAAGCAATATTTTTTTTAAACATATACATACCAACTGAATGTATGTAAAGAAAAGGAGAATAAGAGTTATGAAAAGTGATGTAGAAAAATTAAAAAAGGTTTTAACCGGAACGTTCTATGCGCATAATAGAATGACGTTCGTACTTGCATTGATATCAACCGTTCTTAACAGTATTTTATTTTTCGGAATTTCCTTAATCATACGTGAAATGGCAGATACCATTTCAGGGGTTGAACATTCCAGTAGTTTAGGCGAGATTGCGGGTTTTATCCTTCTTTTTTTAGGATTAGTTTTTGGTTCTTATATTATGGATTATGTTTCAAAACCACGATTTATTTTTATAGCTTTGAGGAATTATAAAAATTGTGTGTTACATAAGCTGATGGAAAAAAATATCTTATCCTTTGGAAATGAAAATACGTCTGTTTATATTTCTGCTCTTTCTAATGATTTGGAAGTGATTGAGACGGGCTATTTGGAAGGTCAATTTCAGATTATCAGCAATGTAATTAGTTTTGTAGGTGCATTTGCACTTATGTTATTTTATTCACCGCATTTGACAGGAATCGTAGTTCTGCTGACAATTGTTCCAATGGTCGCATCTGTTTTTACCGGAAATAAATTAGAACCAATAGAGCGTCATGTTTCTGAGGAAAATATTAAATTTTCTTCTGTTTTAAAAGATGTTTTAAATGGATTTTCTGTTGTTAAAAGTTTTCAGGCAGAAAGGGAAATACTGAGACTCCTGAAGGAAAAAAATCAAGAACTAGAGCAGAGTAAATTAGCACGGAGAAAAGTGAAAATCTTAGTTGGCATGATAGGTATGACAGCAAGTTTGTTTGCACAGTTTGGTGTGTTTTTTGCAGGAGTGTGGATGGTAGTAAAAGAGTATGCTATGACAGCCGGTACAGTTATATTATTTGTAAATTTGATGAACTTTATTGTGTCACCGATAGGGGAAATATGGCAGCTTGTTGCTAGTAGAGGAGCAGCTAAGGGATTGATTCAGAAGATGGCCGAAGCCCTCGTAGAACATCATGATTTGGGTGGAAAATTGGAATTAGAGGAATTAAAATCTGCAATTTCTTTAGAACATGTTTCTTTTGGATATGAGGAAAACACAGAGGTATTACATGATATCACCTTGAGTTTGGAGAAGGGCAAAAGTTATGCCATTGTAGGAAGTTCAGGGTGTGGTAAATCGACACTTTTAAATCTGCTACTGGGAGGAATGGAGGATTATAGGGGGAGCATTTTTTTTGATGCATACAACATAAAAGAAATCAGCAAAGATTCGTTGTATCATCTGGTTTCTATGATTCAGCAGAATGTATTTGTTTTTGATGCTACTATAAGGGAAAATATTACCATGTATAAGGAATTTTCAGATTCTAAAATACAGGATGTTCTCCAATTGGCAAAATTAGAAGCACTGATACAGGAAAAAGGCCAGCTATATAAGTGTGGTGAGAACGGATGCGGACTTTCAGGCGGTGAAAAACAGAGAATTTCTATTGCCCGTAGTTTGTTGAAGCATGCTTCTGTTCTTTTGGTTGATGAGGCGACTGCATCTTTGGACAGACAAAATGCACATGAGATAGTTTCTGATATTTTGGAGATTAAGGATGTAACCAGGGTTGTAGTGACACATTCTTTGGAAGATTCGCTTCTTAAACGTTATGATGAGATTATTACTATGAAGGACGGAAGGATTGTAGAGCAGGGGAGCTTTGAGAAATTAATGGAAAGGAAAGATTATTTTTATGCGTTGTATACGGTAACGCAATAAAAAAAGAAAAGAGCAATTGTGATTGCATGAATGGGGAAAGGTGGGATATAATCAAGACAGTGACAGAAAGAAGGTGTTCTACTATGAAAACAGTAAGTATTGGTCTCCAGGATTTTGGGGAAATTCAGACACTAAATACCTTTTATATTGATAAAACCCACTTTATAGAGGAGTGGTGGAATACAAAAGATAAAGTTACGTTAATCACCAGACCGAGACGCTTCGGAAAAACATTGACCATGAGCATGGTGGAGTATTTTTTCTCTGTAGAGCATAAGGATGCAGGATTGTTTGAAAATCTTGCTATATGGGAAAAACAGGAGTACCGGGATTTGCAGGGGACATATCCGGTAATTTCCATAAGCTTTTCTGATATTAAGGAAAATTCTTTTCAACAGGTAAGGAATAAAATATGCGAAATTATCGTTGATTTGTATAATCATTATGATTTTCTTGCAGAGGGAGAACTGCTGAATCAGAGAGAAAAAGAATATTTTTATAAGGTGTCCTCTTCTATGGAGGATTCCGAGATATCCATTGCCATAAGAAGACTGTCTGGCTATTTGTTCCGATATTATGGAAAAAAAGTAATTATTTTACTGGATGAGTATGATACACCTGTGCTAGAGGCGTATACCGGAGGGTACTGGCAGGAACTAATTACTTTTACCAGAAGCCTTTTTAATGCTACTTTTAAGAATAATCCGTATTTGGAACGAGGGATTATGACAGGGATAACGAGAATCAGCAAGGAATCAATTTTTTCTGATTTGAATAATCTGGAAGTAGTGACCACAACCTCAGAGAAGTATGCAGATGCCTTTGGATTTACAGAACAGGAAGTTTTTGATACATTAGAGAACTATGGATTTGCTGACAAAAAAGAAGAAGTGAAATATTGGTATGATGGTTTTTGCTTTGGCTCTCATACAGATATTTATAACCCCTGGTCAATTATCAACTATCTTGATAAAAAGACAGTAGGACCTTATTGGACAAATACCAGCAGCAATACACTGGTTGGTCAATTAATTCAGCAAGGGGATAAATACCTGAAAGAAACTTTTGAAAAATTAGTAAAAGGGCAGAGCATTTATGCGGAAATTGATGAACAAATTGCATTTGAACAGTTAGACAGGGAAGAAAATGCGCTTTGGAGTTTGCTTCTGGCAAGCGGATATTTGAAGGTTCTGGGCTTTCAAATCGAAAAAAAATATGGCTGGAAACGAATTTATGAACTGCAGATTACGAATTTTGAAGTTATGCTTATGTTTCGTAACATGGTTTCTAATTGGTTTGCTCAGGCATCATCCAGCTACAATGATTTTATAAAATCCTTATTGCAAGGGGATTTGAAAGCTATGAATGTTTATATGAACAGGGTGGCGCTAACTACGTTCAGTTGCTTTGATACAGGGAAAAGGCCATCAGCGGAACAGCAGCCGGAGAGATTTTATCATGGATTTGTGTTAGGACTTATGGTGGAACTGGAAGGGCGTTATGTGATTACCTCTAATCGTGAAAGCGGTTTTGGAAGATATGATGTCCTGTTAGAACCTCAGAATAAAAAGGACTATGCTATAATTCTGGAATTTAAAGTTTTTGATCCAGATGTAGAAACTTCACTGGCGGATACAGTTCGGAAGGCGCTGAACCAGATTGAAATAAAAAAATACGAAACGGTCTTATTGCAAAAAGGAATTCCGGCAGACAGGATTCGCAAATACGGATTTGCATTTTGTGGGAAAGATGTGTTAATAGGATAAAAAGAAATAGACAGTCAGTACACACCTATGGTACAATGAGACAACAAAAATATCAGGTGTGCCCGATATTCGGAAGACTGCCAAAAAAGGTTCTTACAATGTAGAAGAGCCTTTTTTGGCAGTCTTTTGTTTCATACAGGGATGCCGGTAAAAGGAGAACAGTATGTACTTAATGGTTGATAATTATGATTCTTTTGTGTATAACCTTGCCTGCTATTTGCAGGAATGTGGAGAACAGGTGGAATTAGTGCGAAATGATAAGATTTCAGTAAAAGAGATAGAAGGGATGTTGGAAGCTGGAAATTTGGAAGGTGTAGTGATTTCTCCTGGTCCCAAAAGTCCCAAGGACTGTGGAAACTGCAGGGAGATTGTGGAAAAGCTGGCTGGAAAAGTCCCTGTTTTGGGGATATGTCTGGGACATCAGATTATAGGACATGTATTTGGAGCAGAGATTCATAAAGGGGAGCAGCCCATGCATGGAAAAGTTACGAAGATTGTTACCAATGGGAAGGGGCTTTTTGAAGGGCTGCCAACTGCCTATGAAGTAACCAGATATCATTCGCTGGTTGTAGGAAATGAAAATGTCCCAGAGGTTCTTCAAGTGGATGCCCGCACAGAGGACGGGGTAATTATGGGCATTCATCATAGAGAATTTCCAATCTATGGCGTACAGTTTCATCCAGAGGCTGTGCTTACCCAGTATGGACATGAATTGCTGGAGAATTTTGTAAAAATAAGTAAGGAATGGTGGAACAGACATGAAAACCAAAGTAAATAAACTGGACTTTTATAGAAAAGCAGAGGATATTTTTGAAGGCTACAAAAATGAGCCCATGGCGGTTTTTCTGGACTCTTCTTTGGAAAACCAACTGGGACGGTATTCTTTGATTGGTTTGAAACCGTATTTGATTTTAAAAGAAGAGGACGGTACTTTTTTTGAAAACGGAGTACAAAGGCAGGGAACCTTAGAGGCAGCGTTAAAGGAATATCTGAATCAATACAAAGAGGAAAATCCCACATCTTTGCCTTTGATTTCCGGAGCTGTGGGATATTTTTCTTATGATTACGGGAGAAAATTTGAAAAGATAGAGAGCCGCCATGGGAAAAAATTAAACATGCCGGAGGCTCTGTTTGTGTTTTATGATTTTTTTATTATAGAAGACAAATTGGAGAAGGTGCTGTACCTTACAGCAAGAGGAGAAACAGAGGATGCAGACAGGGGTATGCAGCGTCTGGAGGAGGAAATCAGAAGCAGCAGAACAGCAGAGAAACCGGATAAACATGGAAATCTGGCTTCTTTTATTCCTAATTTTTCCAAGGAAGATTATAAACAGGCCATTGATCAGATGATTTCTTATATTGTAGAAGGGGATATTTACATTGCGAATATGACGCAGCAGCTTATGATAAACAGTAAAAAAGAACCCTATGAAGTATACCGCTATTTAAGAACTTATAATCCGGCGCCTTTTGGCGGATTTTTCCAGTGTGGAGATTTTCAGATTGTAAGCGCTTCTCCTGAGCGGTTTATGCAGGTAAAGGATGGAAACATTGAGACCAGGCCCATTAAGGGAACCAGGAAAAGAGGAGAGAGCGAAGAGGAAGATGTCCGCCTGAAGGAAGAGCTTAGAAACTCCTCAAAGGATCGCAGTGAGCTGTTGATGATTGTGGATTTGGAGAGAAATGACCTGAACCATGTCTGTGAACCGGGAAGTGTACGTGTTACAGAACATTTTGCAGTAGAGACTTATGCTACCGTTTTTCATCTGGTTACTACCATTGTAGGGAAACTGCGTCAGGGACTTAGCGCGGTAGACTTGATACCTGCAGCATTTCCGGGAGGGTCTATTACCGGAGCGCCTAAGATACGGGCCATGGAGATTATTGATGAGTTGGAGCATGACAGGCGGAATTTGTACACAGGCTCTATGGGGTATTTTTCCTTTGACGGAAATTGTGACTTTAATATTGTGATTCGGACGGCAGTACACCAAGATGGCGCCTATTATCTTGGCGTTGGAGGGGGCATTACCTGTGAATCAGATTTGGAATTTGAATATGAGGAAACCCTGCAAAAAGCCAGGGCAGTTCTGGAAGCACTTTGGGAGGAAGAATAGATGATTCAGGAAGATGACGGATATTTTTTTGGACTGGGAGCATTTGAAACCATTGCTGTGGAGAATGGAACTCCAGTACTCCTTGAGAAACATTACGTAAGACTTTATCAGGCAGCGGCATTTCTGGGACTCTCCCTTTGTAAAGAGCAGCTTGAAGAGGAGGTAGGGAAGGCTCTTGAAAAACCTGAAATGCAGACCGGAAGAAAAGTGATGAAAATCACAGTCTCTCAGAAAAATTTAATGGTAACAACCAGGGAAAATACATATCGAAAGGCAGATTATGAGAAGGGGTTTACCGCAGCGTATGCAAAGACACGCAGAAATGAAACATCACCCTTTACTTATCATAAAACCCTT
Source organism: uncultured Bacillota bacterium (assembly GCA_958352855.1). Lineage (GTDB taxonomy): Bacteria > Bacillota > Clostridia > Lachnospirales > Lachnospiraceae > Blautia. The sequence goes on along the minus strand of CATWQE010000003.1, from coordinate 92,072 downwards.
AATTATGGAGACTGTATTTGGGAAAAGAGAAAAGCAAAAGAAGCGGGAATTCAGGAGCCGGTTTTCCTAAATACAAAAGGAGAAATCGCAGAGGGAGCAACCACCAATGTTTTCTTTGTGCAAAAAGGGAAGCTTCTGGCGCCGCCCCTTGGGTGCGGTATGCTTCCGGGGATTTTGCGGCAGTATTTGTATGAAACTTATGAAATACAGGAGCAGATTTTGCGTCCGGAAATGGTGGAGACTTTTGATGAAATGTTTGTGACAAACTCTCTGCTTGGGATTATGCCTGTGAGACAACTGGAAGATTTTGTATTTCCAGGTATGGAGGTGGGAAGAAAACTGCTGAAGGAGTATTGCAAAGAATTCTTTTTTGCATAGTACGTGCATACACTTGGGTAGAGCGTATCAGATGAGCTGTTTATTATCTGTAGCTGCGGGGAGGGAATGTCATGTATGAAACATTAACGCAGCAGGAAGTATGTGATGCTTTAGGTACAAATGAGAAAAATGGTTTATCAGATGCACAGGCCGGGGAGCGGCTGAAACAGGATGGCACAAATACCTTGAAGAAAACAAAAGAACATACTGTTTGGGATATGATTCAGGAACAGTTAAATGATCCAATGATTTTCATACTGTTCCTGGCTGCTTCTATTTCTATTTTGCTTCGTGAATTTAGCGATACAGCAATTATTCTGGCTGTCATTACCTTAAATACCACCGTTGGGGTGATACAGGAGGGGAAGGCTAAGAAAGCCATGGAAGCCTTAAAGCATATGACAGCTCCCACAGCCATTGTAAAACGAAATGGGGCTTATGAGAAAATTCCGGCAGACCAACTGGTAAAGGGAGATATTGTGAAATTAAAAGCCGGAAATCAGGTTCCGGCAGATTTGCGGCTGCTTCAGGTTCAGGGGCTTTCTGTCAATGAATCCGCCCTCACAGGAGAATCTCTGCCAGTAGCCAAGAGTGCAAAACCACTGGAAGCCGGACTGCCCATGGCAGAAAAGAAAAATATGGCATATATGTCTACGGAAATTATGAAGGGCAGTGCAGAAGGAGTGGTTACAGCTACCGGAATGGACACAGAGCTTGGGAAAATTGCAGATATGATGGGAGAGCACCAGGGAGAATTAACGCCTCTTCAGAAACGCCTGGGAGACCTGGGAAAATTGCTGAGTGTAGCTGCAGTTGTATTGTGTATATCGTTATTCCTTTTGGGGCTTTTCCAACACCGGAATCTTCTGCAGATGCTTCTTCTGGCAATCTCTCTGGCAGTGGCAGCCATTCCAGAGGGACTTCCGGCAGTGGTGACCATTGTGTTAGCCCTTGGTGTTGCCAGAATGGTAAAGGTAAACACCATTATCCGCAAATTACCAGCAGTAGAAACACTGGGATGCGTTGGCGTTGTCTGTTCCGATAAAACAGGGACTCTTACAGAAAATAAAATGAAGGTAACCCAGCTTTATGGAAATGACACCATACTGCCGGTTTCCAAGGTAAGAAAAAGGGAGTGTCCAAGGCTGGCACAGGGGTTCCTTTTGTGTAATAACAGTGTTTTGGGAAAACAGGAAATCGGAGATGCCACAGAGCTTGCTCTCCTTCATATGGGAAAAGAGCTGGGATATGACAAGGAACAGTTGATGAGGCAATATCCAAGAGTCATGGAAATTCCCTTTGAATCTGAAAAAAAATATATGGCAACTGTACATAAAGACAGCGGACATGAGACAGTCTATGTAAAAGGCGCCTGTGATTATATTTTGGAACGCTGTACTTATGTGCAGAGAAAAGACCACACAGAACCCATGACCCAGGCTGCCAAAATGAAAATTCGCATGGCAATGGAAGCTATGGCAAGGGACGGACTTCGGGTGCTGGCCCTTGCATATCGCCAGCGGGTTACCGGACACTCAGAAGAGGAACTGACCAACCATCTGGTTTTTGCAGGAATGGCAGGGATGATTGACCCGCCTAAGAAAAAGGTGGCGCAGTCTGTAAAAACCTTGAAAAAAGCAGGTGTTCAGGTGGTCATGATTACCGGAGATTATAAGGATACTGCCTTTGCAGTTGCCAGGAAGATCGGGATTGCAGATTCTATAGAACAATGTATGACAGGCAGGGAGCTGGAGGAAATCAGCGATACAGCTTTTGCCAGGCGTATGAAGAATATTCGGGTTTTTGCCAGGGTAACACCTGCTCATAAGGTGCGTATTGTCCAAAGATTCAAGGCCAATGGAAAAATTGTGGCTATGACCGGAGACGGTGTAAATGACGCGCCTTCTCTTCAGGCGGCGGATATTGGAATTGCCATGGGAAGAAACGGAACAGACGTGGCAAAAAATGCAGCCGATATGATTCTCACAGATGATGATTTTTCGACCATAGAAAAAGCCATGGCAGAGGGCAGGAGTATTTATGTAAATATCAAAAAATCCATTCTTTTCCTGCTTTCTTCGAACTTTGGAGAGATGATTACCATGTTTCTGGCAGTGCTTTTAGGTCTGCCATCTCCTCTGAAAGCCAGTCATATTCTGTGGGTAAATCTGATTACAGATTCCCTTCCGGCTCTGGCTTTGGGGGTGGATAAAAATAACACAGAAATGTTAATGAAAAAGATGCCAAGAGAGCCAAAAGAAGGATTGTTTGCCCATGGTGGATGTATGTTTACCGTCTTTTACGGGATTTTGATTGCAGGGCTTACTCTCTACGCTTTTTATCTTGGCGGGCAGACCTATGCGTTTACTGTCCTTGGGGTTTCCCAGCTTTTTCATGCCATAGGTATGCGGGACCAGGACCGCTCTGTTTTGAGAATGAACCATCTGGAAAATCCGCTAATGATTCTGGCATTCTGCCTTGGGCTTGGGCTTCAGATTATGGTAACAGAGATGCCTTATTTTGTATCACTTTTCCATACAGCGCGGCTTACCTTTGAGGAATGGAAACTGTTGCTTTGTATTTCAGCAGTACCGCTTCTTATGCATGAACTTTTGCTGATACCACGAAGAATTTTTGGAACAAGGAAAAAACAGTAAAATGCAAGAAGGAAAGGGGAAAGTTGCATATCAAAATAAGAAAAGGATATTTATAACAAGAAAATGCAGGAAATACTTGACACAAAATCATATCTTGGAATACAATAGATTGCAACGAATAAAAAACCAGGAGGAAAGCCATGACACCGTACAGAGAACTCAGCAAAGAACAGTTACAGGCCATGAAAGCCGATTTAGAACAACAGTTTGAAGAAGTAAAAGCAAAAGGATTAAATCTGGATATGTCCAGAGGAAAACCATCTAAACAGCAGTTAGAGCTGGCTATGGATATGCTGGAAGAATTGAAAAGTACAGATAAATTAAAAAGTGAAGCAGGAGTTGACTGCCGTAATTATGGCCTTCTGGATGGTATTCCGGAAGCAAGACGCCTGTTAGGAGAAATGACAGAGGTAACTCCGGATAATATTGTGATTTTTGGAAATTCCAGTTTAAATGTCATGTTTGATACAATATCCCGTTCTATGACTCATGGTGTATGTGGAAGCACTCCATGGTGCAAGCTGGATAAGGTAAAATTCCTGTGTCCTGTTCCGGGATATGACAGACATTTTAGAATTACAGAGTATTTTGGAATTGAAATGATTAATGTTCCCATGACTTCAGAGGGACCGGATATGGATATGGTGGAGGAGCTGGTGAGCTCTGACCCGGCTATTAAGGGAATCTGGTGTGTGCCGAAATATTCTAACCCACAGGGTATTACCTATTCCGCAGAAACAGTAAAACGGTTTGCAAGATTAAAACCAGCGGCAGAGGACTTCCGTATTTATTGGGATAACGCTTATTGTATTCATCACCTCTATGATGATAAGCAGGATTTTCTCCTTGAAATTCTGGATGAATGTGAAAAAGCAGGAAACCCAGACCTTGCTTATAAATTTGTGTCTACTTCCAAAGTGAGCTTCCCAGGTTCCGGTATTGCAGCGGTTGCAGCCTCCACCAGAAACCTGGATGATGTGAGAAAACACATGGCAGTACAGACCATTGGTCATGACAAAATTAATCAGCTTCGTCATGTGCGCTTTTTCGGCGGCATTGTGGGCATGCACAAGCATATGAAGAAACATGCAGATATCCTCCGCCCCAAATTTGAAATGGTGGAAGATACTCTGGAAAAAGAACTGGGTGGCGCAGAAATCGGTACCTGGACAAAACCAAATGGAGGTTACTTTATTTCCTTTGACGCGCTGGATGGATGTGCAAAGAAAATCGTGGCAAAGGCAGCCCAGGCAGGGGTAAAAATGACAGAAGCCGGCGCTACTTACCCATATGGTATTGACCCACACGACAGTAATATCCGTATTGCGCCAAGCTTCCCAACTGTAGAGGAATTAAAGACAGCAACAGAGATTTTTGTGCTGAGTGTGAAGCTGGTAAGCATTGAAAAGCTGTTACAGGAAAACTAAAGAAGAAAAGCAGCGATTTATACTGAGAGAGAGACTGTGGTACGAAGTGCAGCAGTCTCTTTCTTTATGGAAAAAAGTGTGGTACAATAATCACACGTTGTGGGATAACTCACAGCCAGGTAACATATTAACACAAAGCAATAAGGGGAAATGTATATGGCAAAAAAGAAATCTAAGAAGGGAAAAAACAAGAAAGCGAAGAAAATTGTTCTGGGAGTTTTAGTTGCATACGTGCTGATTCTGGCGCTGGTATATGCCGGAGGCGTGTTTTACTATTCCAAACACTTTTATTCCGGCTCTAAGATTAACGGATTTGACTGCGCTGGCAAGACAGTGAAGGAAGTGGAAAAGAACATTAAGAGCCAGATTGCTTCCTATGAACTGGTGATTCAGGAGCGGGAGGACAAGACAGAGACCATCAGTGCGGCAAAGATTGGTATGGAGTATGTGGATGATGGAAAGATTAAGGAATTAAAGAAACAGCAGAATCCGTTTACCTGGTTCCTTTCTTTTGCTCATGCCAAAGATTATACCATGTCTGCAACCACAACCTATGATGAAGCAGCGGTAAATGCGGCAGTGGACCAGTTAACAGCAGTTCAGGAAGAAAATATGGTGAAGCCTGCCAATGCCCATTTAGAGGTCACAGAAAATGGATATGAAATTATCCCGGAAACCATGGGAACAGAACTGGATAAAGAAAAAGTCACAACTGTGGTAAAGGATGCCATAGCAAAAGGAGCATCCAAGGTGAATCTGGAGGAAGCAGGATGCTACACCAGCCCTGAGGTTGTAAGTACAGATGAAAATCTGGTGAAGCAGCGCGACCAGGGAAATGCATTTTTAAACGTAACAGTTACCATTGATTTTGCGGACAGGCAGGAAATCGTGGATAAAGAAGTTATGAAAGATTGGCTTATTGTCAATGAAGAAGGGAATATTGACCTGAGCCATGAAAAAGCGAAGGCTTATGTACAGGAATTAAAGTATGAATATGATACCTTTGGGACATCCAGAGCATTTACTACAGCAGATGGACAAAATATTACAGTTTCCGGCGGTGATTACGGATGGGTCATTGCGCCAAATGATACCACCACCAAGATTCTGGATGCAATTAAAAGCGGACAGTCCCAAACCATTACACCGGAATATACATACACTGCATACCGCAGGGAAAAGGATGAAATCGGAGATACTTATGTGGAAATCAGCCTTTCCAAACAGCATATGTGGTTCTTCAAGGACGGACAGCTGCTGGTATCTACGGATATTGTAACAGGAAACCATAATAAAGGCTGGGATACTCACACAGGCGTTTATGCCATTATGTATAAAGAAAGAGACGCTACTTTGGTTGGAGAGGGATATAATTCCCACGTAAACTACTGGATGCCGTTTTATGCTAACACAGGCATTCATGACGCCACCTGGAGAAACAGCTTTGGCGGTTCTATTTATATTAATGACGGCTCTCATGGCTGTGTGAATACGCCTTATGAGAATGCAGAGAAAATTTATAACAATATAGAAAAAGGTGTGCCGGTTGTGGTATACAACTAAAAGAAAACCTTTGAAAAGGAGAATGACATGAATATAGTAGTTTTGGCAGGAGGAAACAGCACAGAAAGAGAGGTTTCCATTTCATCAGGTCAGGGAGTTTGCCAGGCATTAAGAGAAAGAAATCATAAGGCAATTTTAGTAGACGCTTATTTTGGAAAAGAGTCCATGGAGGGAGAACTTTTTTCAGATAAATATGATACAGAGCAGGCAGCAGCCTGGATGAGAAAGCAGAGCAGCAGCCTTGAAGAAGTTATGAAAACCAGAAAAGAATTTTTTGGTCCTCACGTATTAGAAATCTGTCAGAAAGCAGACATTGTCTTTCTGGCTCTCCATGGAGCTAATGGAGAAGATGGAAAGGTACAGTCTGTGCTGGATTTAATGGGAATTAAATACACAGGCTGCGGGCCTTTAAGCAGCGGAATGGCTATGGACAAAGGGATTACCAAAATGGTATTTGAAGCTAAAGGTGTTCCAACACCAAAGGGAATGACCCTGGAAAAAGGAGAGTGCAGCAGCTATTTATCCGATTATGGCATGGACTTTCCCGTTATTGTAAAACCTTGCTGCGGCGGTTCCAGTGTTGGGGTATGCATTGCCCGCAACCAGCAGGAATACGGGGCAGCTCTTATGGAGGCGTTTTCTTACGAAAATCAGGTGGTGGTAGAGCAGTTTATTACAGGAAGAGAGTTTTCTGTAGCAGTTGTAGACGGAAAAGCATATCCGGTGATTGAGATTGCTCCATTAGAAGGTTTTTATGATTACAAGAATAAATATTCAGCAGGTTCCTGCGTGGAAACCTGTCCGGCAGATTTGTCTGCTTCTCTTACCAAAGAAATGCAGATGTATGCAGAAAAAGGCTATGAAGCCTTAAATCTTCAGGCATATGCAAGACTGGATTTTCTTATGGAAGAGGATGGAAGTATGTACTGCCTGGAAGCCAACACCTTGCCTGGCATGACACCTACCAGCCTGATTCCACAGGAAGCCAGTGTAATTGGGATGAATTATCCACAGCTTTGTGAAAAACTGATTGAAGTTTCACTGAAAAAATATCAGTAGGAAATCAAAAAGGGATTCAGGAGGAAAAGCAATGAAGAATCTGACACTTGAACATATTGCCAAAGCCTGTGACGGGATTTATGTTGGACCAGAGGAGAAGAAATATCAGGAGGTCCAGAGCATTTTCACAGACAGCAGAAAAGCAGAAGAAGGCGGATTATTTGTGCCTATTAAAGGTGCAAGGGCGGATGCCCATGATTTTATTGAGGATGTTATGGAAAAGGGCGCTCTGGCAACCTTGTCAGAAAGAGACTTGGGCGAAATGTCTTATCCCTACATTTTAGTAAAATCTTCCCTTCAGGCAGTAAAGGATATTGCGGAATATTATCTGGAACAGCTTAACATTCCAGTGGTAGGAATTACGGGAAGTGTGGGAAAGACAAGCACAAAAGAAATGATTGCAGCAGTTCTTTCCCAGAAGTACAACACCTTAAAAACCCAGGGGAATTTCAACAACGAACTGGGACTGCCCCTGACGGTTTTCAGACTGCGGCAGGAACATGAAATTGCAGTGCTGGAAATGGGAATCAGTGACTTTGGAGAAATGCACCGTCTGGCAAAAATAGCAAAACCGGACACCTGCGTGATTACGAATATTGGGTTGTGTCATTTGGAATTTTTGAAATCAAGAGACGGAATTTTAAAGGCAAAAACAGAGATTTTTGACTTCCTGAAGCCAACAGGACATGTTATCTTAAATGGTGATGATGATAAATTGGTCACAGTAGAAGATGTAAAAGGCATAAAACCAATGTTCTTTGGAATTGAAAATAAAGGTGGAATTTGGGCAGATGAAATCAAACCAGAAGGGTTGAAAGGCATTTCCTGCTGTATCCATACAGAGAAGGGCAGCTTTTCTGTGTTGATTCCTATTCCGGGACATCATATGGTCTATAATGCTTTGGCAGGAACTGCTGTGGGACTGACCTATGGTCTGAATCTGGAGGAAATTAAGGCAGGAATTGAGAGTCTGCAGCCTGTAAGCGGAAGATTCCATATTATTGACACAGGGAAATATACCGTAGTGGATGACTGCTACAATGCCAACCCGGTTTCCATGAAAGCTTCGTTGGATGTACTCACCGATGCCCTGGGAAGAAAAGTGGCAATCCTGGGCGATATGGGAGAACTGGGAAAAGAAGAAGTGGAAATGCACCGGGAAGTAGGTGTGTATGCTGCTTCCAAAAATCTGGATTTGCTTATTTGCGTGGGAGAATTGTCCCAGTATATGGCAGAGGCGGCCAGACATGCAGCGCCTACAAAAAATATACTGCATTTTAAGACAAAAGAGGAATTGCTGCAGGAGCTTGAGGGAGTGCTACAGGAAGGTGATACGGTTCTGGTAAAGGCATCCCATTTCATGGGATTTGAAGATGTGGTGAAGGAGCTGTGATTGAACATTCTACAGTTATCACAAATTTTGTGGCAATTGTATATAGCCAATTAAAAAATAATCTGTGTAGAGTTTATCCGGATAATGTGCAGTATAAATGGGTAGTTGATGGAGAAGAAAAGAAGGTAATGCCAGATGCATCTATTAATTGCCGGATATCTGCTAAAAAAGGGAATTCTTTTTTTGACATTCCACGTTTCGTCTTGGAAGTTTTGTCACCTTCTACAGAAAAATATGACAGGGAAGGAAAAAAAGAATTATACAGAAAACAGGAAATTGATGAATACTGGATTGTAGATTGGCAAAGAAAACGGATTGAGATATATAATTTAGATTATGATGAAGAGGGAGAACCACAATATTATCTTTTTAAGACCGTTACAGAAGAAAATAAAGAAGAACTGGGAATTGTACATTTTCCACATATCAAAATTGAATTTGACGAGTTGTTTGATTTTTAAAATTTATTTCTTGGAAATATAGAAGAGTTTTAAGAGAATGGGGCTGTCGAACTAATTTTTAGTGCGACAGCCCCAGGTGTTTAAAGGGCAGCCGGAGAATTTTCCAAAGTTTCTTCAATATATCTGTTTAATGATATCTGATGTGCTGTTGTATAGATGACAAGTCTTTTATGAAGTTCTGGAGAAATTCGGATATTAAAACTTCCTTTATAAGCAACTTCCGGTTCCTTTCCTTCTGATTTACAGGTCTCAAGATAATCATCAACAGCTCCATGAAAATCATCCAGAAGCTCCTTCGCATTTTCTCCTTCGTAAGAAATAAGGGAACGAATTCCCATGACTTTACCATAGAAAATGCCATCTTCTTCTGAAAACTCAACACTGCCAAGGTATCCTTTATATTGGATTGTATTATTCATATAAGACCCTCCTGTTCTAGAATTTCTAACAACTGTTTAATCTGGTAAGCTTTTAATTCTTTTTGCGGGTGCGGTTTGTGAAGTAAAATGCTGCCATGTTCATCATTTGTGAATATGATACGGGAACCACTTGTTTTGCCCTTGTTCGAGCGAATATAGTCTAAATATTTAAGTAACGTTTCAGCATCATCAAAAGTGAAATCTTTCGGTTTTGATTTTAATCGTTGAATTAGTTTTTCCTTTTGTCCCATAATCTTATTCCTCCGTTATTTATAGTATACATCATAACTCTTAAGGACGCAACTAAAAATAGTTGCAAATGATGTTGAGAAACAACAGACTCTTTTTATTATACGAAAGATGTAAAAAAAATTATATGTGCAAAGTGTATAGAGTAAAAGAATTTATACGGGTAAAACTATACAAGTGATATAATTTCTTCATCAAAAGAAAACCGTAGGAGGACTAAAGTATGAAGAAAAAAATTATGGCAGTGACATTATGTCTAGCAATGGCTTCAACATTTGTTGCTGGATGTGGACAGACAAAAGGAGAAGATTCAGGAAAGGAAGGGGAAAAATCTTCAGAAAAGGTAGAAATTGAGTTTGTTCAGGTAAAGCGTGAAGCAGCAGAAAGTTATACAAAAGTAATTGAAGCTTTTCAGGAAAAAAATCCAGATATTGTCATTAAACAGAATGTGGTTCCAGATGCTCAGGAAGTCTTGATGACAAGAGCTAGCAGTGATAATCTTCCGGATATGATGAATCATTGGCCAACAGATGCACAATTTGTACAGTTTGAGGATGAAGGATTGCTGTTGGATTTATCAGAAAAGGATTATATGAAAAATATAGATAGCAAGTATCTGGATGCTGTAAAAGCAAAAGACGGGAAAAATTACATGGCTCCATACAATGTCAATTTTATGGGAGTTTATTACAATAAAGATAAGTTTGAGGAAGCTGGTTATACTATGCCTACCAAATGGGATGAATTAATTGCTCTTGCTGAAGAAATTAAGGCGAAAGGAGAAACACCGTTTGTTTTACCCAATAAGGACTCTTGGGTAGTTTCTGGTTTGTGGTCTAATATTGAAGCAAGAGATTTAGGAAGCCATGAAGACGAATATGAAAAGATGAAAGCAGGGGAAGAGTCTTTTGAAACAATTCCAGAATTTAAAAGCAGTGTAGAAAAAATGATTCAGTTGTTGGATTATGCTAATGAAGATTCACTTGCTCTTGGTTATGACCAGGCGATTAATGATTTTGCAAACGGAGAAGGATGGATGTTTATTCAAGGAAGTTGGACATTACCATCATTTTTGAGTGCAAATCCAGACTTTAATGTAGAATTTGCTATTCTTCCGAATGATAATGGAAAACCGATTGCTACACAGGCTGTAGATACTGGTTTTTGTGTAAATGCGAAGATAGCAGATGAACCGGAAAAAATGGAAGCCATTGATAAATTTTTATCCTTTGCACTTTCTGCAGAGGGGGCTCAGATTTACACAGATAATGACAAGAGCCCATCTTGTGTAACAGGAGTAAAAGCAGAAGTTCCTCAGTTCCAGCCATTTTTTGACTATGTAGAAGCAAATGGATTTGAAGCAGATGGGGCATATCCTCCAACAGGATTTGAAGATACAAAAAGAGGAAAAATCCAGAATGTATTATTGGATAAGGATGTAGATGCATTCTTAACAGAAATGACAAATGATTGGAATCAAGCAGTGGAAGATTCTAAGTGATTGTTAAGAAGGTGTTGTGAATGAAGAGGACAAGTAAAACTGAAATAAAAGAAATCCGCTCACAATCAAAGAAAAATCGTATTATGTTTGCTTTTACATTGCCAACTGTAATTTTATATACAATATTCTTTTTGGTAACTATGTTAATTGGAGTGTATTATAGCTTTACAGATTGGAATGGTATTTCTAAGGATTATACGTTTGTTGGTCTGGAGAATTATGTGAAAGTATTGACTGATGAAAGATTTAGGGAAGCTCTATTGTTTAATATTGGGTATACGATAGCATTAGTGGTACTTCTTATAGTTATTCCTCTTATGATAGCATTGGCATTAAATCGAATTAAGAGATTATCTACTCTTTTTCGCTCTATTTATTTTATTCCAGCGGTCATAAGTATGGTTACGGTTGGATTGATTTGGAATGAGTTATTTTATAGAGCAGTTCCAGTTATAGGGGAAATGTTGAATATAGAGGCGTTGTCTACAAGTCCTCTTGGAAACCCTAAACTGGCGGCCATTGCTATTTTGATGGTAAATATTTGGCAGGGCTGTGCGATTCCTACAGTGCTTTTTATAGCAGGATTGCAGAGTGTACCAAAGGAACTTTTAGAAGCAGCAACGATTGATGGAGCTGGAAACTGGGCAAGATTTTGGAATGTGATTATACCGTACTTAATTCCAGTATTAAATATGGTAATTATCACACAGGCAAAAGCCGGCTTGACAGTATTTGACTATATTAAAGTCATGACTAATGGAGGGCCTGCACAGTCAACGGAAGCAGTAGGATTATTGATATATCGCCATGCAATCAATGAAGGAAAATTTAGCATTTCAGTGGCGGAATCTATGATTTTGTTTGTAATTGTGGGAGCTGTAGCAGCATTGTCATTGAGATTGACAAGTAATAAACAGGTAGGTGAGTAAGATGAAAAGAAGTAAAAGTAGCAGAATATTAAAGGTATTGTCCTATGTTCTATTAATTACAGGAATGATAGTTATTCTCTATCCTTTTTATCTTACTATCATTACCGCTTTGAAGACACCACAGGAATCTTCACAAAACTTTTTTTCCTTTCCACAGAGTTTTTATTTAGGAAATTTTGTAGATGTTCTTCAAAAAGCAAATTATTTTGTGTTCTTTAGGAATTCAGCAGTAGTGACAGTGGCATCTGTATTGCTTATTATGGTTTTGATTCCAATGTGTTCGTATGCCATAGCACGAAATATAGAAAAAAGGTATTATAAAACTATGTATTTTTACCTTTTGGCAGGTATTTTTGTACCATTTCAAGTCATCATGGTACCATTAGTAAAATATCTTTCAAAACTAAATTTATGTAATATACCTGGCCTGATTATTATGTGTGTCACTTTGGCATCTTCGCAAGGCGTGTTTTTACTTGTGAACTATATCAGGTCTGTACCTAGAGATTTAGAAGAAGCAGCATATATTGATGGCTGTGGAACTGTAAAGGCTTATGTGAAAATTGTGCTTCCTATGATTAGACCCATTCTAGCGACTATTTTTGTGTTAAACGCATTATGGGTGTGGAATGATTTTCAAATGCCTTTATTGATATTAAATCAGTCACAGGATATGTGGACACTGCCATTATTTCAATATAATTTTAAGTCGCAATATTCGTTTGATTATAACCTGGCGTTTGCCTCTTACCTTATTGCTATGATTCCAGTATTGATAGCATATGCATGTGCACAGAAGCATATTGTTTCAGGTTTGACACAAGGAGCTGTAAAGTCGTAATATTTAGGGAGGGATGTCAGGAATTACTGACACCCTTCCTGTTTTTGCTTTATAAGAATAATTTTGACAGAAAGGTAATAACAAATGAAAAAACGTTCTTTTAGGAGCACTTTTGTAAGTGTGATTTTGGTGATAACCGTTGCAATTTTTATAGTAAATCTTGTTGTGTATGGAATTAATATAAAAGAGATTAGACAGGCTGAAGTTTTGAAAATGAAGACTGCTGGAGAGCAGATAGACGATATGATTACTATATCTTTAAACAATATAAAAGGACTAAAACAAATTTGTTATACGGATAATTATGCCAGAAATATTTTACTGGAAAACAATGAAAACAATGATATCAGTACAAAATTTGAAAATCAGAATTACATGGACAATGCCTTAAAACATATTGCCTCTATGGATACGCTGATTTTGAGAGCCACTATAGTAAATGAATATGGAAATATTTATTGTACTGATACTTCTATACCGGAAGAATATGTTAAAACTGTTAGAAACATGACAAAAGAATGGATGCTGTTTGAAGGAAAAGAAGATGAATACTATTATGGGGGATTACAAGGGGATAATGCAAATATTTTAACTTTTTTATACCCACTATACACATATGGAAATACTCCTATTGCTCTTTTAGCAGTTGATATTAACTATAAAACATTTCAAACTATTTTAGAAAATAGTTTTTATGAAAATAGTGGGGATTGTTTCATTTTAACAGGGGAACAGGAACTGTTTCATGTCGGAGAAAATTTATATGAGAAAGAAGAAAAGGGATATATTTTGGATAAAGGAAAAGAAATGATGAAAGAAAATCTAATTGTAGATACATTTCAGAGTAAAGGAAAAACTTTTTATATAAGTTCTAGGCAGAACATGCTTTCTGGATGGAAGATTATTCAAATAATACCAGAAGGAAGAATGTTTGAAGAGATTAATCAAAAGATAAAGTGGAATACTATCTTCCTTTTAGGAGCATTGGTATTAGTGGTTTCTTTTTCTATTTATTATACAAAAAAAATTATCGAGCCCTTAGAAGAATTTTGTAAAAAAATTAGTCATACTAGGGAAGATCAACTTCAAATTATTAATTTAGAACATATGAAATTAACAAAGGAAATTGCGAATGTGATAGAAAATTATAATGGAATGGCAAATAGAATGAATGAATATTTAGTAAGAGAAATTATTTATGAAAAAAACCAGAGGAAAATTCAGTCAAAAATGCTACGCTACCAAATTAATCCACATTTTTTATATAATACATTAAATTTAATTGCTTCTATGGGGGAACTTAGTGATTTCCCAGAGATTGTAGAAATCACTAAAAATCTTTCTTGTATTATGCAATACAATGTAAAAGGAAGTCGTTTTGTTTCTTTGAAAACAGAAGTGGAAATGGTCAAAGCCTATCTGGAAATCCAAAGGATACGCTTTCATGATTGTTTTAGTGTGGAATATGAGATAGAAGAGCAAATTGAGGAGATAAAAATTGTGAAATTTATTTTACAGCCTATTGTTGAGAATATTTTTGAACATGGGTTTGCAATGGATGAGGATGAAAATAAAATTTGGATTAAGGCATTTAAAAGCGAAGACAATATAGTAATATTAGTGAAAGATAATGGCTATGGAATTAGTGCAAAAAAAAGAGAAGAATTGAATCAAACTCTTTGTGAGAAAACAGGAAGGATTTCTTATATTGATGATGAGGAAAAGAGCATTGGAATAAATAATGTAAATACAAGGATTAAGAATTACTATGGGGAAGAATACGGGGTGAAAATTAATAAGATAGATAAAGGAACAGAGATACAATTATTACTTGGGATTGAAAGGCTGAAAGAGGAGATTGTAGATAAATGAAAAAAATATTAGTAGTAGAAGACGAGTATTATGCAAGAAAAAGCATTGTAAAAATTTTGCAAGAAAGCGGTTTAGAACTTCAGGTTTGTGGAGAAGCAATAAATGGAATGAAAGCAATAGAAGTACTGGAAGAACATAAAGATATTGCATTAGTTATAACAGATATACAAATGAAGAAAATGGGTGGATTAGAGCTTGCAGCATATTTACACGAACATAGACCTGAAACAGATATTATTATATTGACAGCTTTCGAAAATTTTGATTATGCGAGAGAGGCTCTTCACTATAATGTAAGAGATTATATTGTAAAACCTATTTATAAAGAAAATCTTTTGCCGCCAGTAAAAAAGGTTTTAGAGAAACAGGAAGAGAAGAGTCGGAATCAAGAAAAAATGAAGAATTATTATCAATGGGAGGCAAGTAAAAATTATTTTCCTGTGAAGACAATCGTGGCTCACGAAGAATTGTATAAAGAATTTTTTAGTTATAATGCAATACATAAAGAGGAAAAATTCTGTATAGTTGTGATGCAAGAAGAAGATCTGGTGACAGATGTAGAAGTAGTGAGTAGAATCATTCAGGAAAAATATGGAGAGTTCATAAAGGACTTCTTTTTTTCTAAAATTAATGAGGAATATGTAATGCTTTTCAGTGGAATAGAGTGTATGGATAACGAACTGATTGTTCAGGAGAAAGTAAAAAGTATGTTATCGTATTTTTGCACATGTAAACATATGAATATCACTCTGGGTGTAGGGTTAATATATTCATCTAAAGAGAAGGTATATCAGTCTTACAATGAGGCATTATATGCTTTAAATCAGAGATTGATACAAGGATGGAATAGAGCATATTTTTATAAAAATATGGATGGATATGAAGTAAGAATTAGAAAAGAAGAAGAAATTAAGCTAGAATCTATAGTAAGAACAAGAAAGGAAAAAGAAATTAATCAAGTGATTCACAGTATTTTAGAAGATATAATCATTAAAGAAGAAGGCGCACAGAAATTGTACATGACAGTTGTAGAAATATTGAAAATTCTAGGAAATTATTATGCAGAATTATATCAAAATGAAGATATTGAAGAATTAAAAGACATAAAAGTTATGTTTTCCAGACGTTATGATTTGTACAAATTTAAACATATCGAGGAGCTGGAAAACTACCTGAAAGAAATGGTAATAGTGATATGTAGCGGAAAAGAAAACACAAAGAAAAAAAGTAAAATTGTTGAGGAAATTGTTCATTATGTAGAAGATAATTATTATAAAAATATTTCTTTAAGAGAGCTGGCTGAAAACAAATATTTTGTGAATTATTCTTATTGTAGTAGATTGTTTAGCCAAGAAACTGGAATGACTTTTTCGAAATATTTAATTCAATATCGTTTGAAAAAGGCAAAAACATTGTTAGAAAATAAAGATATGAAGATTAGTTTTATAGCTTTTGAAGTGGGATATAATGATGTTTCTCATTTCATTCAATCATTCAAAAAAAGTTATGGATTAACACCAGAAGAGTATCGAGCAAGGCAAAAAATTGAGTAAAAAATATTAAAAATAAGGAAAAAAAGTTATATTCTGTAAGTAAAAATATTCATAAAGTTGTGCCCTTTATTATGCTAAAATCAAATTCAAGAAAGCTAATGAGGAGGTAACATATGGGTAGAAAAGTAGAGGTAAGTTATAATCCACAGTTGGGATATTTACAAACAATATTCCATCATAATTTTGATTTTTTAACAGGTGTAAAAAGCTATACGGAAAGAAGAGATGGAATAGAATTTACAGTAGATACTTACAAAAAAAGTACAGTAAAAGTGTTAATTCAATGTGTTGGAGAGAATGCCTTTCGTTTTCGCATGTATACGCCCGGAAATGAACAGTATTTTGATAATAGTATATATCAGTTAGAGGGAAGGGACGGTGTAAACATAACAGAAAATGAGGAAATTATTTCGATAGCTAAAGGTAGAGCGGAAGCTAGGATTAGGAAATATCCATGGGAAGTTAGCTATTATTTTGATGGAAAACTAAAGACAAAAGAGCAGATTAAAGATTCCAATGTAGATAATATGTGTAAAAACTTGCCGATAGGATTTACTTATGATGAAAATAAAGAAATTATCGGTGTCAACGAGACAATGTATTTATATGCAGATGAAGAATTTTATGGTTTTGGAGAGAAATTTACAGACTTTGGTAAGAGAGGGCAAACTATTCATTGCTGGCAAACAGATGCTTTAAGCACAAATACAGAAAAGTCTTATAAAAATCATCCCTTTTTTATGAGTAGTAGAGGATATGCTATTCTGTTAAATACTTATACAAGATCAAAATTTGAAATGGGCAGTCTTTCGAATGTGGCATATAACATGAACGTGGAAGATAAGATTTTAGATTACATTATTTGGATGGAAAATGATTATAAGGCACTTTTAAAATCTTATATAAATCAAACTGGAAAAGTTCCCATGATTCCAAAATGGGCTTTGGGGCTCTGGATGTCAAAATGTTCTTATCAATCTCAAAAAGAAATATATGAAGTGGTTAAAATTGCTAAAGAGAAGGACATTAAGATTGATGTAATACATATTGATGGATGGCAGAAACCAGGTGATGCGGGAGCTTGGGTTTGGGATTATGAAAGGTTTCCTAATCCGGAAGAAATGATTCAAAAATTAAAAGAGGAGGGAATTCACCTTTGTTTGTGGATTTTTCCTTATATTGACGAAAATTCAAAATATTTTAAAGAAGCAGAAGAAAAGGGATTTTTAGTTAAAAACACAAGAGGTCTTACAAGTAAATTTTATTCTACAGCAACAAGTACCTCTAAAGTAGGATGTTTTGATTTTACAAACCCAGACTTTCTAGAGTGGTACAAACCTAAAGTAAGAACGGTAGTTAGCATGGGGATTGGAGCTGTAAAGACTGACTTTTCAGAGGCTGTTCCAGAAGATGCGGTTTATTTTGATGGTTCAACAGGAATACAAGGACATAACAAACTAACATTTTTGTATGCGAAGACTATTTATGATGTTATGGCAGAAGTGAAAATTCCTTTAGGCGAACTTCCAATGCTTTGGGGAAGAAGTGGATATGCAGGATCACATACTATTCCGGCAGCATGGGCAGGAGATTCATCTACTCATTTAAATAATCACGCATGTATTCTTAGAGGGGGGTTAAGTGCATCTATGAGCGGGATTCCTTTCTGGGGATTTGATATGGGGGGATTCTATAATACAGATCATGAGGGATATGAATGTGTTCCTACGGATGAGGAATACATTAGGAGTTGTCAGTTTGGATTTTTTAATTCGCTTAGCAGATGTCATGGAAAGACACCAAGAGAACCTTGGAATTTTGGAAAAGAAGCTGAAGAGATATTTAGAAAATTTAACGAAATAAGACATCTCTTGTTGCCATATTTGTACAGTACAACTTATAAAACACATCTCACAGGTATTCCGGTAATTAGACCGATAGTGATAGAATACCCAGAGGACAGAGGTGCCCGTAATGTAGAATTGGAATATTTTCTGGGAGATTCTCTTCTGGTTGCGCCAGTGTTTGATCAGGATGAGGATGAAATAGAAGTATATTTGCCAGAGGGACAATGGATTGATTGGTTTACTGACGAAAGAATCCAAGGTGGTAGATGGGTTAAGAGACACATAGAGCTAGATAAGATACCAGTGTTTATTCGCCAAAATAAAATGGTTCCAATGTTAACTAAGGTGCCAGAAAATATTGAAGAAAAGTACGAAAATTTGAATGTCATATTATTTTTTGAAGATAGAATTACAGATAATTATATTGATGATGATAAAGTGCAAAATTTAAAAGCAAAGATAGACCAGGGAAATTTATTTGTAAATACAGATATGGACATTAGCTGCTTTACGGTATATACGGAAAGGCATTTGGAAAATGCTATAGTAAATGGAGAAAGTTGGGTATTAAAGAAGAAAAAAGAAGATTACTATCAGATTCTTTTAGAAAAATGAGAAGAGGTTAAAACAAACTTTGAATAAAGAAAAAACCATTTTGTATTTGTTCAGTATAAATGCATTTATTTATATTGCCAATGGTTTTTATACACCTTTTCTATCTGCCTATTATGCACAGAAAGGAATTAATGCTGATAGAATAGGAATTCTTCTGATGATTGGTCCTTGTGTTATTTTGTTAATACAACGGTTTTGGGCAGATTTCAGTGATAAGACAGGTAAAAGAAAAAAGGTTCTTTTAGTTGCGATAATAGGAAGCGGATTCAGTATGCTTTTATACTATCTTGGAAATAGCTTTTTTTCTATGTTTTTTGCAACGGTTGTGGTAACTTCTTTTACCACAGCCGTAATTCCTCTAAGCGATGCGATTTTAATTGCCTATGCTTTAGATGGAGGGTATCCATATTCGATTATCCGTCTTGGAGGAACTCTTGGATACGCTATTATGACAATTTTTGCGGGAATGTATCTAAAAACAAAACCGCAGATGCAGTTTGTTCTTGCATTTTTTTCCTATATGATTTTATTTTGTTTTTTCATAGGATTAAAAGAGGAAAGAAAAGAACAGAAAATAGAAAATAAAGTTATTAAAACTAGAAATAAGCAAAACAGAGTTTTCAAAAACCAAGATGTGTATATGGTTTTAAGCTTAGCATTTATAAGTCAGATGGGCTTGAGCTTTTATACTGGTTTTATTGGACCGTATATTCTTGAAAAAGGTTATACACAGTCAACTATTGGAATTATAAATGGTATTTCAGCATTAAGTGAAGTTCCAGTGTTATTGTATATAAACAGGATGATTAGAAGGTACGGAACAATAAAAGTATTATTTTTCTCCTGCTTTCTTATGGGAATTAGAACCTTTCTTCCGGCAGGAAGCGGAATTATGGGAATAGTTTTGGCTCAGTTGCTACAGGGAGTTACTTATATGACTGTATATTATAGTTGTGCAGTATACATTAGTAATTGTGTATCTGAAGAATATCAGACAAAAGGACAAAGTATACTAAATGTTGTGCAGCTTGGCGTGGGATCTATTGTTGGAAATTTAGCAGGAGGAAAGCTGATTCACCTATTAGGATATGAAAAAGGGTATTTGCTTATGGCAGGGCTTATTATTTTGATGACAGTAAGCACTTTGTGTGTATATTTATGGAAAAATAGAAAGCAAAGAAATGGAGGGGATGTACATGAAATTTGATGTGATTGGATTGGATAGTCCTTGCGTAGACCTTGCAGTGAATGTTCATTGTTTTCCAAATCCTAACGGATCGGAGAAGATACAAAACTTGAGTTGGCAAGGAGGCGGAAAGGTGGCTTCCGGTATGGTAGCTGCAGCCAGGCTGGGGCTTTGCTGTGGGATGATAGGTAATGTTGGGGATGATAAATATGGAGCTTTTTGCATTAGAGATTTTCAAGAACATGGAATTGACACAGGGCAAATGTGTGTGAGGAAAAATAGAACAACTAATTTTGATATTGTAATTAGTGATGAAGAATCTATGGGAAGAAGCTTTGTTTTTCGTCCAGGAAGTGCGGAAAGTGTTACAGAGGAAGAATTAAATGCAGAATATATTTCCAGTTCTGATTATTTTTATATAGCTAACTTAGATTCTGTGACGAAAAAAGCAGCTCAAATAGCAAAACAAAAGGGAAATAAAATTTTTATGGATGCCGATTGCTATACAAATGAATTGTTAGATGCTGTTTCTTGGATTGATATATTTATTGGTTCGGAATTTGTTTACAAAAAGATGCTAGATGCAGAAAAAAGTGTAAAGGAAAATTGCGAATATTTATATAAAAAAGGACCGGAAATAGTGATTTTTACTTTCGGAGAGAAGGGCTGTGCAGGTATCAGTAAAGACGGATTTTTCGAAATTCCTGCTTTCGATGTAGAGGTAAAAGATACAGTAGGGGCAGGGGATGTTTTCCATGGGGCTTTTTTGGCAGCCACAGTTAAAGGCCTGTCTCCTAAAGAAGCGGCGGAATTCGCAAGTGGAGTATCTGCTATCAAATGTACCAGAATTGGAGGAAGAGCAGGGATTCCTAATTGGGAAGTAACAGATAACTTTTTAAAAACAGGCAAGATCGACTATGAAGAGATTGATGAAAGAGTAAAAAAGTATGGTAGGGGGCTAGAGTATGTATAGGGAAACTTTAACTTTGGGTGTAGTACCAAATAAAAGAAGCTTTTTAAGTATGGTGGAGGCAAAACGCCAGAAGGATTGTTTTATGGAAGAAATTCGGAAGATTAAAGCTTCTGTAATAGAAATCGTGGATATAGATGATATATGCGAGAATGGAATTGTTTGCGAAATGGACAAAGTAAACGCAATTGTGGATAAAATGAAAAGCAGAAAAATTGATGCATTATTTTTCCCTTTCTGTGATTTTGGAGAAGAACAAGTAGTGGCAACGATTGCTTCTAAATTTACAGTACCTATTTTGATATGGGGACCAAGAGATGAAAGGCCGAATACTGATGAGGTTAGAGGGAGAGATACCCAGTGCGGTATGTTTGCAGCTACAAAGGTTTTACAGCGCTATGGTTTGAAATATAGCTATATTTATAATTGCCCAACGAAAAGTAAAGAATTTTTAAAAGGGTATGAAACATTTATTAGAACAGCAGCAGTTTTAAAATCGCTTCGTACTTTACGGATTGCTAAAATAGGAGAACGCCCAGTACCTTTTATGAGTGTTATGACTAATGAAGCAAATTTAATTAAAAAGTTTGGTATTACAACTATCCCTATTTCACCGGTAGAAATTTGTAACAGAGCTAGGAAAGTTCTAGAGGAGAAAGGAAAGGACTATACAAAATATGTGAAGGAATTTGTGAAAAGATTTCCAGATGGAGAAAACTCTGAGAAAATATGTGCCACAAAATTAGCAATTCAGGAATTGATGGAGGAGAATAATTGTTCTGTGGCAGCATTTGAATGTTGGTCTGCTTTTCCTGCCTTGATGGGGTTGTGCCCATGTGTGGTTTTAGGTGAAATGGCAGATGCTGGAATGCCCCTTTCCTGTGAAACAGATGTAAATGGAGCTATTACGCTGGCAATCTTAAGAGCTTGCAATTTGTTTGAAGAATCAGAATTTTTAGCAGACTTGACTATTCGCCATCCACAAAATGATAATGCAGAACTTTTATGGCACTGTGGCCCATTTCCGTATTCTTTGAAAAAAGAAGGAACAGATGCAAAATTGGTAGATGGACAAGAAAGGTTTGAATTAAAACAGGGTGATTTAACAGTTTGCCGATTTGATGATTTGGATGGAGAATATTATTTGTTTGCAGGTGAAGCCAAAACTACAACAGGACCAAAGACTAATGGTACCTATGTATGGATGGAAACAGATAACTGGAAACGATGGGAAGAAAAATTGATGTTTGGTCCCTATATACATCATTTAGGCTGCGTTTATGGACAATACTTATCTGTTTTGAGAGAGGTAGCCAGATATTTGGGAATTCATTTTGATGATGCTAATGAGCAAGGAATTTATAGTTTGTAGGAGACGGTATTGTGAGAGAGATACAGGTACAAAAATTAACAAAAGATAAATTTGAAAAATATGGAGAATTTTTAGACTTACTGGATGTGGGCAAACTGAAGAAAAGGTCTATTTTTCAAGAGGGATTTTTCGCAGATGTGGTAGCATTAGAATTTAACCAGGGAAATCAGCCTACAATTTCTGTGTGCCATGTTAAAAAACAAAGCAACAATATCATTTCTTTTATTGAAGCACATCAATATACATGTGAAGGACTTCTCCCATTGGATGGAGATGTGATTATTTTTGTAGGAATTATGGATAGAGACTTTAGAACTGAAAGTATAGAAGCTTTTTATGTTCCCAAGGGAACATTCGTGAAATTGAATCCTCTGATCGTTCATGGTACACAGTATTCAGTAGATAAAGAAGATGTTCATATTGTTTGTATGCTACCTGGAAGAACTTTTAAGAATGATATGTTGAGTAGACGGCTGGAAACAGAAGAGCAGATAAGGATTACAAGGGAGTGAGTAAAAAATGAGATATAAAAAATTTAAAAATGCAGACATCGAAGTATCGCAATTAGCAGTAGGAACTTGGGCAATCGGTGGTCAAAACTATGGAGAAGTGGATAGAAATGCAGCAATTGGTGCAATTTTAAGAATGTTAGAAAACGGGGTAAATCTTATCGATACAGCACCCTGCTATGGAAATGGAACTTCAGAAAAAATTGTAGGAGAAGTTTTAAAAGAAATACCAAGAGAAAAAGTTCTGATTTCTACGAAATTTGGGTTAATTCCTGACATTTATACACATGGGTATAAAAAAGATGCGAGTTATAAAAATGCTATGAGAGAAATTCAAAGTTCTTTGATGAATTTGGAAACAGATTATATAGATTTTTATTTTGTTCATTGGCCAGATGTAAATACACCTATAGATGAAACTATGGCTGCGTTGGAGGAAATGAAGCGTAAAGGTTATATACGTTATGTTGGTGTGTCTAATTTTACGGCAGAACAGATAAAAGAAGCAGAACAATATATTCAGATTGATGTACAACAGCCATTATATTCTATGGTCGATAGAGAGTTTGAAGATTTGATGTCTTGGGGATACGATAGAGGAATTGATTCTATGACATATGGTTCTATGGGAGCAGGAATCCTTTCAGGAAAAATAAGAAGTATGCCTTCTTTTGAAAAAAATGATTTACGTTTTACATTTTATGATACTTATAAAGAACCTAAATTTTCAAAAATTATGGAATTGTTAAAAGTAATGGATGGTATTGCTGATGGACATAATGTACCGGTGGGACAAGTTGCGCTTAATTGGAGTACTCAGAAAGAATATGTAGGTACAGCTTTAGTAGGTGTCAGGAGTATGGAACATGCAGATGAAAATTGTAGGGCATTCGATTGGAAATTAACAGAAGAGGAAATGAAAATTTTAGATAGTAAAATTGAAGAATGCGCATTGTAGGGAGGGAAAAATATGCCTAAAGTAAAAGTAAAAGATATCTTAGCGTATGCAACAGAAAACAGGTTTGGCGTTGCTGCAATCAATACTTTAAATGTTGAAACTGCTAAGTATGTTATAGAAGCAGCAGAAAGAGAACGCGTTCCTATAATCGTTCAGTTTTATCCAGGATTTTCAGACTATACAGACTTAAAACATTTGGCTTTTGCAGCTTGTGATATGGCAGAAAAAGCATCTGTTCCTGTTGGGGTACATCTTGATCATTCCGCTACATATGAAATTGCAGTAAGTGGGATTCGTGATGGATTTCCTTCAGTTATGATAGATGGTTCAACAAAATCCTTTCAGGAAAATGCAGAATTAACGAAAAGTGTAGTGCGTGTAGCTAGAGTTTTTGGAATTGATGTTGAAGCAGAGTTAGGGCATGTTGGAGATGGAAGTGATCTTGATGCGATTGATAATGTGGATCATTATACGAAAGTAGAAGATGCAGTAAACTTTGCAGAACAGACAGATTGTGATTCCCTTGCTATTGCTGTGGGAAATGCCCATGGACCGTATGTGAAAGCACCGAATTTGGACTTGAAAAGAATTTATGATATACGAAAAAAGGTAAACATTCCTTTGGTGCTACATGGATGTTCTGATATTCCAGAAGAACAGATAAAAGAAGCTGTAAATTTAGGAATGAGCAAATTTAATATTGCAACAGAGTATTTTCGTACTATGTATCAAAGTATAGAAAAGCGGATTAATAACCAGGAATTTGAGGGGAATGGAGTCAAATTAATGTATGACATTAAAGAAGAGATGATTGAATTTGTGATTCAAAAAATAAGATTATTAAATCCTAATAGGTATTCTATGTAAACTTGATAGCAGGAGGAAGAAGAATGGTAAGACAATTTAATTATGATGATATACCAATCGTTCAAGTGAAACAGGGGAAATTGCGTGGGTATCAAAGTGAAGGAACGTATATTTTTAAAGGGATTTCGTATGCCAGGGCAAAAAGATTTCAAAAACCGAAGGAACCTGAAACTTGGGATGGAGTTAAGGAAGCAGTTTCTTATGGCTATGTTAGTCCTATGTTAAAACCAGATGTTCCAAATGGTGAGTTGATGGTTCCTCATAGATATTGGATTCAAAATGAAAATTGCCAGAATTTGAATATATGGACGCAGTCTCTTAATCGAGATGCTATGAGACCTGTACTTGTATGGTTTCATGGTGGGGCCTTTTCTATGGGGAGTTCCATTGAACAGAAGGCATACAATGGAGAGAATATGAGTAAGTATGGAGATGTGGTGGTTGTTTCAGTGAACCATAGGCTTAATATTCTTGGGTATTTAGATTTGTCTCAATACGGAGAAAAATATGCAAATTCTGCAAATGCAGGACAGGATGATTTAATTGCTGCTTTAAAGTGGATAAAAGAGAATATAAAGGGGTTTGGCGGAAATCCTCAGAATGTTACGATTTTTGGACAGTCTGGTGGAGGTATGAAAGTGAGTGGCCTGATGCAGATGAAAGAAGCAGACGGACTTTTTCAAAAGGGGATTATTATGAGTGGTGTGCCAGATAAATCATTTAAATATTGTGAGAAAGATTCTACACCTTTGATTACAGCACTACTGAAAGAATTAAATTTGTCAGAAGAAGATGTGGAGAAACTAGAAGATATTCCTTATGTTCAGTTGGCTGAAGCATATAATAAAGTGAGTCCTAAATTGGAAGCAGAAGGTGAATATGTTGGTTGTACACCGAAACCTAATGCTTTTTATAAAGGAGAAGGAGCAGATGTTGGATTTCGCAAAGAGGCTACAAGGATACCTCTTATGATAGGAAGTGTTTTTGGAGAGTTTTATATGAAACCACAGACCTTTTTTAAAGATGAGATTTCGAAAGAAGAGCTGATGAAAAGAATTGAAGCCAGGTTTGGAGATAGGGGAGAAGAATTAGCAGAGGTATTTCAAGAGATTTATCCAGAGAAAAATCTGGCTGATTTGCTTACGCTTGATACGGTATTTCGCTGTCCAACTAAGAAGTTTATAAAGGAGTTTGCAAAAGCAGGGGGTGAAATTTATTCGTATCTTTTTACCTTAGAGTTTCCTTATCAGCATGGGAAGACAGCATGGCACTGTTCGGATATACCATTTGTATTTCATAATACAGATTTAGTTCCTGTAACGAATATACCAGAGATATCAGATAAACTGGAAAAGCAGATGTTTGATGCTGTTATTCATTTTGCAGAGACAGGAAACCCTAATCATTCAGAAATCCCACAATGGCCTGCATCTACAGAAGAAAGAGAAGCAACCATGATTTTTGACAGAGTTTGTACAGTGCGCATTAATTTTGATGATTATTTATTAGAATTACATAAGAAAGCTCTTCCAAATTTGACACTGGCAAATATAACGCAAGAAGATAATCAAATACAACATTAATGTTAATTAAAGGATGGTCAATGAATCGATAGAGTTTGATTCATTGACCATCCTTTTATTTCACCATTTCCCTATTCTTCTTCAACATCTCCAAAATAATCCCCTGTGTATACGCCCCCAACCGTTTCTTGTCCTCTCTTGGAAGTTCGTCCGGATAAATGGGCTTTCCGTATTCCACAACCACCTTACATGGTTTGATTTTCGGGAAATGATTCTCAAAAATCTCCGCAGAGTTGCTGATAGCCATGGGAATAATGGGGCAGCCTGATTTGGTAGCGATTTTAAAGCTTCCATCATGGAAGGGGAGGAGTTCCAGTTCGTCGGTGCCTTTGTTTCTGGTTCCTTCCGGGAAAATGCAGATAGAAATTCCGCTTTTTACTTTTTCAATGGCGGTGAGAATGGTTTTCATGCCCTCTTTGATGTCTTTTCTGTCCAGGAAAAGGCAGTGAAGATAACGCATCCAGGTGGAGAGAAGAGGGATGGGTTCCATCTCTTTTTTGGCAACATAGCCTGTCAGGTCAGGACACAAAACATAGGTGAGCAAAATGTCAAAGAAACTTCTGTGATTTCCTATGTAGAGCACTGCCTGGTCTTTTGGCACGTTTTCGTGACCGATAATGGTGATATCTGCGCCGGTTACTTTTAAGATAAATTTAAAAACAGTCTGGATAATCCGAAGAGAGCTGATATCTTTTGCTCTACGATTAAATTTTCCAACAACCCATTCTGCCAGAAGAATAGGAATGGACAAAATCAGATATCCAATGACGCAGATGCAGACAATAATAAAACGTATCATAATTTCTACATCCTTTCCTTACATATGCATGTTCCTTCATTATAATGAATCCATAAGGAAGATGCAAGCAAAATCAGGGGCATAATCAGGTAAAATCCTGCATACATTTAGGATAAGACTGGCAAAGTGAAGGCGGCAGTAAGATAGTGAAAAAATGGGCGGCAGGGATTCTGCTGATAGTGCTGATGTGTTGCAGCCTGTGGGGATGCAGCATTGAAAAAGTCAGGGCAAAAGATGGGGTGAAGCCGGAGTATACGGTTATGAAGGAAGAAGATTTTCCAGATAAGGTCAGGGAACTGGTGGAGCAGAATCGGGAAAAGGAGTTTCAGATGACCTATCAGGACAGTGGATTTTTGTATCTAATGAAAGGGTACGGAAAGCAGGAGACAGGGGGCTATAGTATTCAGGTTCAGGATTTGTCACTTTGGGACAATGCCATACATCTGGAGACCATGCTTCTTGGGCCGGAAGAAGGAGAGGAATTAACAGGAGAACCTTCGTTTCCCTGTCTGGTGATTAAGATGAAATATCGGGAAGAACCGGTAATATTTGAATAAGAAAAGGGGTCTTAGTGTGGAACTGATTACAAAGAAAATGCAAATGTTGGAAAGAAAATGTGAAGCAGTGAATCAGATTACCTTTGATGAGGATTTTAATGTGCCGGATGTAAAGCCTGATATTGGACGGATGATACAGAAAAAGGGCGAAATACAAATTGAAGATATTCAGATTTCTCAGGGAAAAGCCTTTCTTTCCGGAGCGCTTATGGTGTCTTTGCTTTATGTCAGTGACAGTGAAGAGAGAAAGATTTACAGTCTCAGGGGAAACCTCCCACTGGGGGAAACCATGAATCTGGAGGGGCTGGAAAATGGCGATAAGGTGCAACTGAAATGGGATATTGAAGATTTAAGTGTGCAGTTGATTCATTCAAGAAAAATAAATATCAAAGCTCTGGTGACCTTTACTGCTTATGTGGAAGATGTAATTCAGTTAGAGCTTCCCATAGGAGTGGAGGATGGGGAGATTTCTCAAAAGAAACAGGATTGTTCTGTGATGTGTACCGCTGTACATAAAAAGGATATTATGCGGGTAAAAGAGGACATAGATTTAAGCTCTAACAAGCCGGATATTTATGAGCTTTTATGGAATACAGTGGAAATCCGCGGTCTGGATATCAGAGCAGAAACGGATAAAATCGGGGTAAAGGGTGAATTATTCCTTTTTGCTCTGTACCGGGGTAATGACGATACGAATTCTCTTCAATGGCTGGAGCATTCTGTGCCCTTTTACCAGGAAATGGAGTGCCCGGGCTGTTCAGCGGATATGATTCCAAATGTGGAAATTACTATGCCCCAAAGTGATTTAAAGGTGAAACAGGATGATGACGGAGAAGAGCGGATACTTGGGGTAGATGCGGTTCTGGAATTGGAAATGAAGCTATATGAGGAAGAAGAACTTTCTCTTTTAACAGATGTATATACGCCGGTAAAAGATTGCAGGGCGGTTCGGGAAAATTACAAGTTAGAAAGTCTGCTGGTAAAGAACTTTTCAAAATGTAAGGTAAATGACAGGGTGAAGGTGGAGAACAGCCAGGGGAAGATTCTTCAGATTTGTCACAGTGATGGAACGGTAAAGGTTGACAGCACTCAGATTGTGGAGAATGGCATCTTGGTGGAAGGAATTGTGCAGGTTCGGATCCTCTATATTATTGGAGACGATGAAATGCCGTTTTATTCCATGGAAACCATGATTCCATTTAGTCATGTGATAGAGGCAGAGAATATTACACAGAATTGTGTGTATCATCTGAGGGCGGATTTGGAGCAGTTATCAACTACTATGATAGACAGCGATGAAATTGAAGTGAAGATTGTTATGAACCTCAATGCTGTGGTATTCAGGCAGACAGATACAGGTATTATTCAGCGAATTGAAGAGCAGGAGCTGGACAGGGAGAAACTTCGCAGCATGCCTGGAATTGTGGGATATCAGGTACAGCCTGGAGATAGTCTTTGGGACATTGCCAAAAAGTTTTATACTACCATAGATACCATTGTGCAGTTAAATGGGCTGGAAAGTGAGCGGGTGAAGCCTTATGATACCTTGATTTTGATGAAAAAAGTGGAGAGGTAAAGGGAAAGTGCGGCTGCACTTTCTCCTTACCGGATGTGTTCATACAGGCTTAGAATCTGGATAGATAATCTGCAGTAATCTCTTTCATATATGTTGTCCAAATCACAGGAGAGAAATTCCTGTATTTTTTTGATGCGGTAGAGAATGGTATTGCGGTGAGTAAACATTTGTGCGGCAGTTTTCGATACAGAACGTTCATTTTCCAGATAGATTTTCAGAGTGGAAAATAAATCATCTTTTGAGGCGCGTTCCTGTTTCCAGAGCTGGACAACTGCGGGCATACAGGCGTGAATACTCTGGTGTCCCAGGGGAGTGTCAAGCAAGTAGTCCATAGCATAATCATAAAAATGACAGCATTGTTCTGACATTTTGGAAGCTGTACCATAGCGGATAGCTGCCTTGGCCTGAGGAAGTAAAAAGGCAGCAGACTCCACGCCCTTGCCGGGGAGGGAAAAACCAATACGAATGGGGTTATTGCGACAAAGGGCGGACAAAAACTTCATAGTGGCGGAATTATCCGATAAATCATAGTTAGAGAGAATCATAACATAGGGGTTATGGTTTAAAACAACACAGTTTTGAAGCTGTTGTTCTGCCATGTGCGCAATCATATGGAGATGCCGGGAAAAATCCTGCTGTTTATTGTGCTCCTGCATTTCTATTAATGTCAAATAAAACAAGTCTTGTGATGCCCATCCCTGATAGGTGAGCTGTGTTTCCAGGCAATGCTGCTCGCAAGGCTGGCCGGTCAGAAGATTATAAAAGACATTGAGATTATTCCCATTCTTTTCGGATACACATTGGCCAAGATTGTACTCAAGAGGGAGGGCAAGCTGGGTAATGAGCTGTAAATCACCGGTATTAATCTTGCGGTCTTTTAACAACAAATTCAGGCGTCCGCAGAGAACGTCTTTATAATACAGACAGAAGGTATAACCGGAATATTTCAGTAAGGTGTCCTTTTCAAAGGAAAATGCCTGAATTCCATGTTTGGTAAAGTCAATATTACTATGTTGATAACGCATCTGATGGATTGCGTTTAAGGAGGAATAACCATAGGTACACAGGTATTCCCACTCCTGGTCCATGGAATCAGCGGGATATTGCCGCGTGATTCCCAATACTTTTGTATTTCCGTCAAATAGAATCATTGGGTTTTTAAACACAAGCCATGCGCGGTCTATGGCGCTTTGGTAATCTTTTTGCTGCAAATCCTGAAGAAGAGCAGTCATCCAGTCTTCGTAAAAATCGAAAATACCCTGAACAATTTCAAAGGCTTCGGTTAGTTCCATGTGGAAGAGCTTAATGATATCACCTTCGCCATTGCATACAATATAATCTTTTTCCTGATAAACATGGACACAGTTGGTAGCATAAGCCAGTCGGGCGCTGTTTAAAATTGCAGGCGCGTGTTCTTTGATATGCAGTTCTAAATCAAAATAGGTAAGCCGGTTGGCAATCATCCACATACTCAGTTTCATATCATCATCTCCAGAAAAAATATAGATAAGATAATAAAATTTTAACGGATTAAAAGAAAAAAAGAAAGAGTATTTTCTCTTTTTGCACAAAAATTTCAGAGAAAATAACAGAAAAATTGTGATTGCAATACATAGCTATCTGATTATTTATTTCCTATAATTCAGATATCAATTCCATACAGAAGAGGAGGTTTTTATATGGCACAGGAAAGAAAAGTTAGAACTTTAGGTGTTATGGCGTTATTGAGTTTGCCGCTGGTATCCATGGGATTCTCTGTGGTAACTCCGGCTATGGCAACTCTGGCAGAGCATTTTGCAGGAAAAGATGTATCCTGGATTTCGACCTTGCCTACGTTGTTCGTAGTAATTGGCACTATGCTTGCCGGCTCTATTATGGGTAAAAAAGTGAAGTATCGGACACTGGCAATTGTAGGAAGTCTGTTGTATTTCATAGGAGGCTGTGCGCCTGCTACCTTTGACAATTATGGGCTGACACTGGTATGTCGCGGAGTTCTGGGATTTGGACTTGGCCTTATGTCGCCTCTTGGAAATGCATTGATTATTGGACTTTATAAGGGACAGAAACAGGCAGCTATGTTGGGATATGGAACATTATGTATGAATGCCGGAGGTATTTTCCTGCAGATGCTGGGCGGAGCCCTTGCAGGTATTAGCTGGCAGATTACATTCTGGGGACATGCATTCAGTCTGATTGCTCTTGTTCTTGCATTTTTCCTTCCAGAGCCCAATGTGCAGGAACCAGTGAAAGAAGCAGGGACTGAGAAAAAGGAAAAAATGGGAACCGTTGTATGGGTGATTTCCGCAATGCTCTTGCTTTTTAATATTATTAACTATCCTATTATGATGAATGTTTCGGTATTGTTTGTTATGCGGGATGCAGGAGGTCCGGCGGCAGCAGCTACAGCGCTTTCCTTATATACGGTGGCAGGCTGTGTGGCAGGTCTGGTGTTCGGAAAAATTTTCCAGTATGCAAAACGCTGGTGCTTTGCCATTGGTTTTGCACTTTGTACTTGTGGCGTAGCGTTGGTATATTTTATGAACAATGGCATTTTGATGACCATTGGGTTGATGCTTGTTGGATTTGGATTTTCCATTGTTATGCCAACAGCAATGACATGGCTTGGTATGGGAACACCTCCAGGTACGGTTGCTATGGGCACCTCTATTGTTATGGCGCTTATGAATCTGGGGGCATTTGCAAGCTCTATCTGGCTGAAGATTTTAAATGCTATTTTTAAAGAAACGATTTTCAGCGCGATTCTTGCTGCAATCGTAGTATTTACAGCATTGACAGTAATATTTATTGTGTACAATCCGTTTAAAGAGAAAAAGTAACAACAGGGAGGTATTGGTATGAGCACAGGACGTTTTATGAAACAGGCAGCAGAAAGAGATTATTCAAAATCATGGCAGGCTCCGGGAACTTTTCCATGGATGTTTCAGCAGCCAAAGGAGCCTATTACAGGACGGCCATATAGTGTGCGTGAAAATTATATCCGCTGTGTCAAAGGGGAGAAACCCTTCTGGATGCCAGCATATTCTTATGAGACAAACATTGTCTGGCCGGATGCAATAGAAGAACATCCGGTGCCTGAGGTGGATGGATATGACTGGTGGGGCGTTTACTGGACCATGGTGGAATCAGCAGGTGGCATGATTACAAAGCCGGGAACACGCACGATTTCTGATTTTGCCAACTGGAAAGAGGAACTGGAGTGGCCGGATGTATCTTTGGTAGATTTTGAAGCAGATGGTAAGAAGATTCAGAAACTTCTGGATCCGGATCGCCCTCATATCTATGAATGTGTAGAAGGAATTTTTGAACGCCTTCATGAGATGATTCCGTTTGATGAATCTTTGATGGCATTTTATGAGGAGCCGGAACTTTTGGAAGAGTTTTTCCAGAAAATGGCTGACTATAAAATTGAAACTACAAAAAATGTATTTCAGTATTACGGACGTGTGGACGGGGTTTTATATCATGATGATTGGGGAACCCAGAGAAGTGGATTTTTCTCTAATGAGATGTTTCGTGAGCAGCTTATGCCTGCAACAACACGTTATTTGAAATTTGTGAAAGACCAGGGCAAGTTTATTGAATTACATTCCTGTGGAAAAAATGTGCAGTATGTGCCGGAAATGTTAGAAATGGGTATTGATATGTGGACACCTCAGGCGGTCATCAATGATCCGGATTTTCTGTATGAAACTTATGGAGATAAGATGAGCTTTGCATTTTTCCTGAATGTTGACCATGGGGACGATGAGCAGGAAATTCGCAAAAAAATACGTGATTTTGTGGAGCATTTCGGAGGAAAAGGGCGTTGTATGCCATGGATTATGACGGATATGAGCAATCCAAATCAGGAAGTGATTGCAAGGGACGAACTCTATCATTATTCTCTGGAATATTATAACAAGCTTTATCAGAGAGGATAAGGGGGACGTGTGTATGATGACATTGCGCGAAAATGCCATGGCGATTTATTATGGCGAGAAGCCGGAGTTTTATGGGGATATCATGGATGCTGTGGAATTAATTCCAGACCCGGTCCTTATGGGAGATTTGCCGCCGCAGGATGGCTTAGAGCACAAGGATTCATGGGGAACAGTGTATGTTTTTAAACCAGGCGCGCCTGGACCACATCCAAGGGTAAATGATACTAATGCAGTGATTAAAGATATTGAACACTGGAAAGAACAACTGAGAGTGCCATCCCTTGAAAATCTGGACTGGACATCAGCCTGTCAGGCAGCTCAACGTGTGAACAGGAAAGAAAAATTTGTTGGATTTATGTGTGCAGGAGGTCTGTTTGAGCGAAGCCATCACCTGATGGGAATGGAAAATGCGCTGATAAACTATATGGAATATCCAGAAGAAATGTCTGGAGTATTAAGAGAAATTGCGGAATATAAAAAAGCATATATTCGTCTGGTTGCAGAGAAGATTCATCCAGATATTATTTTTTATCATGATGACTGGGGAAGCAAACAAAATCTGTTTCTCCCGCCCCGCATATGGCGGGCGCTTATCAAGCCCCTTCAGAAAGAAATTTCGGATGTGATTCATGAATGTGGAATGATTTACATGCATCATGCAGATTGTATCTGCCAGCCCATTGTGGAAGATATGGTGGAGATAGGGGTGGATATCTGGCAAGGTGTGATTGCCCAGAATGATATTGTGGAAATACAGAGAATCACAAAGGGAAAATTGGCCATGTGTGGTGGTATTGATGGTCCAAAGATTGATATTGAAAATATTACGGAGGAGGAGATTCGCAGGGAAGTTCGAAGAGCAATAGACACCTATTGCCCGGCAGGACGGTTTTATCCATCTATTCCAAATGGCGTATGTTTCCGCCAATGGAATGATTCTATTGTAAAAGATGAATTAAAGAAATATGGAAGAGAGTTTGTAGAAAAAATGTAGGATGTATAGTGCCGGATGGTTCCAGTAATCTTTTAGATTTAAAACTGGAATCGTCTGGTATTTTTTGTTTTTCAGGAAAAAGTATGGGAAATTTCTTTCCTTTATTAGATAGATAAAGTATAATGTCATTACAAGAAAAATAGCAGTAGGGAAGGATATCAATTATGGAAAATACGAAAAAAAGAGAAAAAACCATCTATGATGACTCTTTGGTTGGAATCTTTTTTCACTCAGGGCTTATGTTGCTTGTTATGTTGCTGATTGCCTGTGCAGTGATAGGAGCGGTTGTGTTTTTTACAAGGCGTTCTGATTACGAGGAAGGGATAAAACTGATATTTTTCTGTCTGCTTATGGTAATACCCTGTTCTTATCTACTGCCGCTGGTTAGTTTGATAAAAGTTTGGAAGCAGGAGCGTAGTCTGGGGATATATTGGAAAAAACGGACAGACCAGGAACTTCCGGAATGGGAAAGAGACTGGTATCTGACCTGCGACAGAGCCGGCTTTATACTTGTTCACAGAGCCTATATCCGGCATATGAAAGGGTCAAAGGTAGAGATAGAGGACACAGGAAGCTACAACAGGGGAAAAGCTTACTGCGCGGTGTTTGAGGATATGAATGGTAAGATTCGTTCCTTGAAATTTTCTTCGGAATCAGTAGAAAAGGAATTTCAGCAGTGGTACAAAAAACAGCCATATGACAGGGGGGATGAATAGCATGAAGGAACAGAAGAAATCTTCCTGGGGAGCGGTTCTGGTGTCGTTTTTTAAAGAACTCTTTCTAAACTTTCAGGGACCTGGCCATCTTTACTATGAGGAAAATTTAACCCATGAAGGAAAAAGAAGGAAAAATGCCATTTGGAGAACCGTTATGTTGGTACAGGCAGTAGCAGCAGCTTTGCTTCCTTTTGCGATTTGGAATATGATTGTTCCGGATGTACTATGGGGAAAGATATTTGTTGTTGTGGGATGTGAAGGTTTTGCTGTCTTTTCTGGAATCGTAGGCATTAATATTGTAAAGGATGAGATGGAGGAAGATCGGCTGAAAATAGGAAAATATAAAATAATTCCCAAAGGAAGTATTTCCCTTTTTAAAGAAACAGATTTTGATATCACTCAGACAGATTATTCTTATACCGTACTGACTTCTAAGAGACCGTTAAAATGGCTTTATAAGAAATTTTATGTTATTGTGTATGCAAGACATGGAAAAGTGAAAAAGATTGAGTTATTTCCTATAGATAAAAGATATTTCATGGAACATAAAACAGAGAAGGATACGGTTTTAGCGAAGTTACAAAAAGAAAATAACAGATTTTTAAGGATACGCTTAGGTGTTCCCAATAAGAAGAAAATAACAGGTGTAGAATATTATTATGATTGGGGACAGATTCAATCCTTTTGTGATAACCATTTGGGAAGAGCGGGAATCGTGATTATGTTTTAAAAATGCTGTTGGAGGAAAAAGTTTAACACAAGCAACATAGAAAATCTTATGAGAAAGGGCTGGATATGCAGGAATATTATAAAATATATGTTCCCTGTTCCAAAGAAGAATTGCTGAA
Organism: uncultured Bacillota bacterium; assembly: GCA_958352855.1. Lineage (GTDB taxonomy): Bacteria > Bacillota > Clostridia > Lachnospirales > Lachnospiraceae > Blautia. The sequence continues at coordinate 56,432 of CATWQE010000003.1, read as the reverse complement.
TCAGGTTAAGCAAACCACAAAACCGTTAAGTTTTTCCAATCAGGCCTATAAAAATATGGTACTTGCAACGTACAGGGAAGAAAATGAGACATTATGTATCGGATATGCAGCAAGTGGCATGACAGGGGGAGGTTGGGAAATGCTTCAGACTCATGTAAAGAGCTATGGACAAGATGTGATGTTGGAAGGTAGGTTTGTACTTTTGCCATACATAAAAAGAGGCGCACAATTTTTTCTGCTTATCATGCTTTTCTTTGCATTCATTTTTTCTAAAGGAGATATTTTAATTTTGGCAGAAGTGCTTATTTTATTTATTTTCCCATTGTTTATGCTGTATAAAAATATTTCAGCTATAGGAAAATGTGAAGAAATGCGTCGATTGGTTTTGGTATATCTTGAAAATATACTGCATGCAAAGATAGAAGTAGTAGAAGAGGCAAATGAATGATTCGTATTATAAACAGGAGGTCAAGATGGAAAAACAAGATGAAGTTTTAGAAGAAAATAAAGAAATAAGTGAAGTAGAGGTTGCCAAAGGAAAAAAGCGTTTTTGGATAGGATTCGCGGCTATAGGAATAGCAGTTGCGTTTTTGCTGCTTGGTATAGCGCTTCAAAACAGAGATTACCCATGGTTAGATCCATTTGTCGCAATAGGCGCAGGAGGCTTTGGCATACTTGCGCTCATATTAATTTTAAAAAATTACTCTTATGCAATGTATGATGAAGCAGTTAAAATGGATAAAAAATATGACAGTCAGGAGTTGAATAGGATTCCGTTGTCTGACATGAACAGTGTAAAACAAAAATTTTTAAATCATCAATTTGAATTACAAGAGGACGGATGGCTTTTTAAAAAAGAATTTTCCCCATTAAAGGATTCGGTTTCTTATTGTGTTCGTGTTACAGAAGGAAATGATATGGAAGAAACTTTGAATTGGCAGCTTGACCATATTGATATGAACACAAAAAAAGGAAGTAATTTTTGCCTGATTATTTTTGTATATATGGATGAGATTTCGGAAGAGACAAAAGCATTTGTAAAAGACCATGGAAAGAATATGATTGTTTTTGAGAACGCACTGGACCCTTACAGGCAAATGACAGCGATTTTGGTTGCTGTGGATAAGCAAAATATGGATGGCTGGTATATGGATATTGGTAAGAAGCATAAAATATCCTTATATGCGCATGGATGTCGCTTGCTTAAGAAATGTCTGGGCATTGTATAGGAAAAAATGTAAACAATCAGGAAGGATTTACAGAATTAGAAGAAGATGCCTATGATATGATTAGCATTCTTACGAATTCCCAGGACTTAATGCCAGATAAACAAAAATACGTGAATGAAAGAGGTAAAGTAAACATGTGTAAGGCTTTAGAAGATATGAAGGAATCAGCAAAACAGGAAGAACGAGAACAAAGTATTATGATTTTAGTTGAGTCTCTTAGGGAACTGGATATCCCGGAAGAGGATATTTTGAGGAAAATTGAGGAAAAGTATCAACTGACCCAAGAAGAAGCCGCAGAATTTGTAAAAAAATGACGTTGAAAAATAAAAGATTTTCATATAGAATAAAATGTACTAAATAGAATACAATATACAATGTACAAAATGCCAGGGGCAAAAGGTCATAAACTACGTTGTGCTTGTACATAAGTGGTTTTATGCCTTTATGACCCGCCCCAAAATGAGGATAAAAGTGGAGCGTAAGCTTCACGATATCCGAATTTGGGGCAGAATTGTGAGAGCACAAAGTGCGGAACAATTCGTTAGGCAGTTTACGCTCATATCTGTGTATACAAAAATAAAACAATTTTCAGGGAGGAAACCACATGAGATTAAGAGCGCTGGCGAAGATAAATCTGGGTCTGGATGTTCTTGGCAGGCGGGAGGATGGTTATCATGAACTGCGTATGATTATGCAGACCATCAATATGTATGACCAGTTGGACATGGAAATCAGCGAAGAACCTGGTATTCGGATTACCACAAATCTTCCGTATGTTCCGGTGAATCAGAATAATCTGGTATATCGGGCAGCGAATATGCTGATGGAGGAGTTTCAGATAAAAGAAGGTCTTACCGTAGATTTGCAGAAAATGATTCCTGTGGCAGCAGGTATGGCAGGAGGAAGCTCAGATGCTGCGGCAGCTATGATTGGCGTCAACAGGCTCTTCCAGTTGGGCTTATCTGTGAAGGACTTAATGGAGCGTGGAGTAAAAATAGGGGCAGATGTTCCCTATTGTCTGTTAAGAGGTACTGCTTTAGCAGAGGGAATTGGAGACAAGCTTCGGGCTTTGCCGGCTTGTCCGGATTGCTATGTGCTTATTGGAAAGCCGGGCATTAGTGTCTCTACAAAGTTTGTTTATGAAAACCTCCATGCCAACGAGCTGAAATCCCATCCAAGGATTGATGAAATGCTGGATGCCATTCAGTGGCATAACCTGTATAAAATGGCAGATTTGATGGAAAATGTATTAGAGACCGTTACTATTCCACAGTATCCGATTATTGAGGAAATCAAGAACCATATGAAGGAACATGGGGCTTTAAATGCTATGATGAGCGGAAGCGGTCCTACGGTTTTTGGATTGTTTGATGATAAAACATTGGCGGAACAGGCTTGTGAGGCTCTTAGGGAAAGCCGATTGGCGAGAACAGTATTCCTTACTACTGTGTTTAATAATGGAGGAAGGAGGAAATAGCAATGAATCTGGAGATGGAAATGGATGAATATCTGCCCTTGCGTGATGTGGTTTTTAATACATTACGAAGAGCTATTTTAAAGGGAGAGTTAAAACCAGGGGAGCGTCTTATGGAAATTGCCCTGGCAGATAAGCTGGGTGTGAGCCGGACCCCTATCAGAGAAGCCATTAGAAAGCTGGAGCTTGAGGGGCTGGTGGTTATGGCGCCCAGAAAAGGGGCAAAGGTGGCATCCATTACAGAGAGGGATTTAAATGACGTTCTGGAAGTAAGAAAGGGAATGGAGGTTCTGGCAATTTCTCTTGCATGTAAGAGGATAACAGGAGAGGAACTGGAGAAACTGGAAACCATAGAGCAAAGCTTTCAGAAATTAATTGAATCAGGAAATCTTACAGAACTGGCAGAGATGGATGTGAAGTTTCATGATACCATTTATCAGGCTACCAATAACCAGAGACTGGTACAGCTTTTAAACAATCTTCGGGAGCAGATGTACCGCTATCGCATGGAATACCTAAAGGATATTGCTGTGCGAAGAACACTGGCAGAGGAGCATAAGGCTATTTGTCAGGCCTTGCGGGAACGGGATGAGCAGCAGGCTGAACAATATGTGAGTATTCATATTGATAATCAGCAAAAAGCCATTATTCGAAGCTTAAACCAGGAATAGAAGAAAAACGAATAGAATAAGCGTTATAAGAAATACTAGAAGAGAGGCAAGAGACATGCCTCTCTTTTTCAGTTTATTGGCAAAAAGGAGGGAAGTACAATGAAGGGTGATATTTCGCCTCACATAGAGGAGAATGAAGCATATATCAGGAAACGTCTGAAAAACTGTGATGATTTTATTATTCGCCCCATGCTTCTGGGGGAAGAGAAGAAAATCCGGTGTCTGGTGGTTTATATAGAAGTGGCAGTGAGCAACATGGTTTTGGAGGATTCCGTCATTGGTAAACTGGTAAACCACATGTGGGAAATGCCGGCAGAAGAGATTCTGGAATTTGTACGGGATAATGGCATGGGAATTTCAGATGTGCAGCCCATGGATTCCATGGATCAGGCTTTTGCTTCCATGCTGGCAGGGAATGCTTTGTTTTTTCTGGATGGTTATGCAAGAGCCATTAAGGTATCCAGCAAAGGCTATCCCAATTTAAGTGTTTCCGAAGCCACCAGGGAAAAGGTGCTGCGGGGCTCCAAGGAGGGGTTTACGGATGCAGTTAAGACAAATTCTGCCCTGGTGAGAAAAAGAATCAGAGATACCAGGTTAAAAGTGAAACAAAAAACACTGGGAAACAGAAGTCAGACTCTGGTGCAGCTTCTGTATATGGAAGATTTGGTGCGCCCTGAGCTTTTGGAGGATTTGGAGGACAGACTGGATTCTTTTGTGATAGACGGGGTGCTGGATTCCGGGGTGGTGGAACAGCTTACAGAAAGCAACTGGCTGTCCCCTTTTCCCCAGTTTCAGACCACAGAAAGACCGGATAAATGTGCAGCAGAAATTTTAAATGGCAGGATTTTGCTTTTATGCGACCATTCGCCCATGGGAATTTTGCTTCCGGCAGTGTTTAATGATTTTCTCCAGGTCAGTGAGGATTCGTATAACCGATTTGAGATTGTGTCTTTGCAGAGAATCATCCGCTACTGCGCAGTTTTGATTACCCTGCTTTTTTCCGGGACCTATCTGGCAGTGACCAACTTTCATACACAGGTTTTACCTACCAATCTGATTTTATCCTTTTCAGAGGCAAGACAAGGGGTGCCCTTTCCTGGAATACTGGAAATTTTATTTATGGAGATTGCTTTTGAAACCATTCGGGAGGCTGGTATCAGAATGCCGGGGCCTTTGGGCGGAACCATTGGAATTGTAGGCGGGTTGATTGTAGGCCAGGCGGCAGTAGAGGCGAATCTGGTAAGCCCCATTGTGGTGGTCGTGGTTGCGGTGACAGCCCTTTGTTCTCTGGCTATTCCCAGTGAAAGCTTTTCAGCGCCTTTCCGGCTGTTGAAATTTGGATTTATTCTGCTGGGCGGTACTCTTGGCGTGTTTGGAATTCTTCTTGGTCTTTATCTGACTGCAAGTCATCTGGCGGGACTGAAAAGTTTTGGAATCCCCTATCTTTCTCCTTTTGCGGCCAAGACCCATGCAGGGTACTGCGAAGAGCGAGACAGTATTATCCGGATTCCCTTTCGCTTTCTAACCAGGAGACCCATTTATGCAAGAGAGAATCAGAAGATAAAACTTCGTACAAAAGAGAGTCAGAATCAAAAACAGAAGGGAGGCAGCCGCTGATGTATGCCGATAATGCACAGATTTCCCACAGGCAGTTATTCAGGCAGATTTTTACAGGATTGGCAGGCATTTATATTCTGGTGATTCCTGTGATGCCCAAACTGCATGGACGCCAGGGAATTCTTGCCCTTCTTACTGGAATGGGGATTTATTTGCTTCTTTGTACCTATTTTGCGCGAATAAAAACGGTTTTCCAATACCCGGAAAAATATCTGGGGAAATTTTGGGGCAGATGCCTGGTCTTTTTCTATGTATCCTGGCTTTGGCTTATGGGGATTTTGCTTCTGCTTGTGATAGTACGTGTAACAAAACGGTTTTTGGTAGAGGGCAACGCTTCCTGGATTATCCTTCTTCTGGCTGGCCTGGCAGCTTATTTTGGAAGTCATCAGGGGCTGGAGCGCAGAGGGAGAATGGCAGAGGTGTGCTTTCCGTTTCTGATTATTCTTCTGGGAATTCTGTTTTTTCTGGGAATTTTGAGAATGAAACCGGAATATTTACAGGAAATGGGAAGTCTCAGTCTAAAAGGCTGGCTTTTGGGAACCTGGGAAGTGGTATGTATTTTTCTGCCTTTTGTGTTTCTTCCTGTGACCCTTGGAAATGTGAGAAAACCAGGAGAGACCAGACACATTATGGGAAGCAGTATTGCAGTGCTTACTGGCATGCTGATATTTGTACTGGTACTTTTGCAAGGGAGCTTTGGAATTGGAGGATACGAGCATAAGAATTATCCTGTCATTGATTTTATGGCGGGGATTCAGATACCCGGAAATTTTTTGCAGAGAGTGGATGTGTTTTTTGTGGCGGCTGTGGTATTTAGCCTGTTGTTTGGCCTTGGAAGTATTTTCTTTTATCAGCATGAGCTTTTGGTACGGATTAAAATGGAAAAAACTGCTTTATTCACAGCGTCAGGGATGATAGCAGCAGCTATTTTATGGGAAAAAATGAAAATTCCTACGTCCTGGTTTTTTGTTGTTACCATACGTTTTTATGGGCCAGTGTTTGTCCTGCTTCTTATTTTGGCAGGAATGAAAGGGCGAAAGAAGAGAGCCTGTGCAAAAGCAGGAGCCCTGTGCCTGATTTTGTCGCTGTGTCTTACCGGATGTGGAGTTTCTTTGGAGGACCGTATTTTTCCATTGGCTGTAAGCGCTGATTACGTAGATGGAAAATATCAGTTGATTTATGGGATTCCTCAATTATCCGCCATGACAGGGCAGGGGAAAAGTGAAACAGAGGGAAGTGAACCCCAGGCCATTGTGTATGAAGGCAAGACACCCCAAGAGGCAGAGGCACATTTTAATCAGAATCAGAAAAATTACCTGGATATGGGACATCTGAAAACCCTGATTCTTGGAAGGGGGATTCTCCAACAGGAGGAAGCGCTGGAAGAGTTGTTGGCTTATCTGGAGGAGAAGCCTTCGGTGGCAGGAAATCTGTATGTATTTGTAAGCGCCGACCCAAAGGAGCTTATGAGCCTGGATGGACAGGGAGAAGAATCAGTGGGGGATTATCTCACCGGAATTTTGGAAAACAATCTGGAGGGAAAACCAAAGGATGCAGTCAGTCTCCAGGATTTGTACAATGCATGGCACAGAAAGGAAGAACTGCCAAAACTGCCGGAAGTAACGGTAGTGAATAAAAAACCTCAGATTGGTCCATACTCCTGATAGAAAGTATCAGGAGGTACATAGGAATGAAAAAAGCATTGGAAAAATTACAGAATAAAAAAATCTTGCTGGCAGCACTTTTAATGGGCCTTGCTGGTACGCTTTTTCTCACAGGGCTTAATACAGTACGTTTGAAAAAGGAAAACCGGGAAATCAAGGCACGTCTGGAGCGGGAAATCCAACAGGGGATTGCAGGAGAGGTTTTCCGTCTCCATGTCATTGCAAATAGTGATACAGAGAAAGACCAGGAGCTGAAATTAAAGGTAAAAACCAGGATTGTGGAATATTTAAAGGGAATTTTGGGAGAGGATGCCAATCTGGAAGAGACCAAAGAAGCTGTTTTAACACATTTAACAGAAATTGAGCGGGAGGCAGAAAATTTCATAGAGGAACAGGGATTTGATTATCCTGTAGAAGCGGTGGTGGAGAAAACCTATTTTCCGGAGAAAACCTATGGGGACTGCACCTTTCCGGCTGGGGAGTATGAAGCCTTGAAGGTGAAAATCGGAAGTGCAAAGGGGCAGAACTGGTGGTGTGTCCTTTATCCAAGCCTTTGTTTTCTGGAGGATACTTATGGCATTGTCACAGAAGAGAAAAAGGAAGATTTAAAAGAAGTCCTTACAGCAGAAGAATTTCAGGAAATTCTGGGGGATTCCAGGGAGAAGAAAAAGCTGAGATTTGGATTTCGCTGGTTTTGAACTTGCATTCTGCACAAGATAAGGGTACAATGAAACACAAACGATAAATAAGAGGTTAGAAAATGAATCAGAGAAAAGATGCACCAATCGGTGTTTTTGACTCAGGAGTCGGAGGTCTTACCGTAGCCAGAGAGATTATGCGGAATCTTCCCCATGAAAGAATCGTGTACTTTGGGGATACTGCAAGGGTGCCCTATGGAAGTAAATCAAAGGAAACCGTTATCCGTTATTCCAGACAGATTGTCCGTTTTTTACAGACTCAGAATGTAAAGGCCATTGTGGTAGCCTGTAATACAGCCAGCGCCCTTGCGCTGGAAACCATCCGGGAAGAAATTGATATTCCCATAATCGGTGTGGTCAAACCAGGGGCAAAAGTAGCGGCCCTTACTACCAGAAATAAAAAAATAGGGCTGATTGGAACCAGAGCTACTGTGAAATCCTGTTTATACAAAACCATTATACAAAAAGAAGACCCACAGATTCAGGTCATCGGCCAGCCATGCCCTTTGTTTGTACCCTTGGTGGAAGAAGGATGGCTCAAAGACCCTGTAACCATTGAGGTTGCAAAACGGTATCTGGAGCCACTGCTTTGTCAGGATATTGATACCCTGATTTTGGGGTGTACGCATTATCCACTGTTGAGGTCCATGCTGAAAACACTGGTGGGAGAGCAGGTTACTCTGGTAAATCCTGCCTATGAGACAGCAAAAGAATTGGAGCGGCTTTTAAAAAGAGAACATCTGGAACACGAAGGAGAGGAAGAAGAGGAATTCCCGTATCGTTTTTTTGTCAGTGATGAGGAGGAACATTTTCAGGAATTTGCCAATTCGATTCTGCCTTATGATGTGAAGATGACAAAACAGATTAATATAGAGGAGTATTAACATGACAAAAGATGTGTTAGTCACAATTAAAGGTCTGCAGAGCCTGGAAGAAACAAATGATTCAGAAGAAGTAGAACTGGTGGCAAAGGGTGACTATTATTTCAAAAATGGCCATCATTATATTTTTTTTGAAGAACGGATTGAGGGCTTTACAGAGCCGACGAAAAACAGTATTAAAATCTCAGGAAACAGTGTGGAGGTTAAGAAAAAGGGACTTACCAATGTACAGATGATTTTTGAAGAAAACAAGAAGAATCTTACATATTATGCAACGCCTTTTGGAAATCTTCAGATGGGAATCGCAGCTACCAGGATTGATATTAAAGAACAGGAAAACAGCCTGGATCTTCTTATTGATTATGCATTGGAAATTAATGCGGAACATGCTGCGGACTGTCAGATCTCTGTGAATGTCAAGGAAAAAGGAGCAGGAGATTTTTCTCTTGGAATGTAAAGAATTAGCGCCTCTCATATCAGGTACCGAAACGCCTGGTAGAGAGGTTTTTTCTTTCCCGGGAAATGACTTGTCAGTAAAGAGAGCATGGAGTAAAATAAGGATATTGATACAAAGAGGAGGAGAAAAGAATATGTATTGTAAATATTGTGGAAAACCGGTACCAGACGGGGAAACCTGTTCTTGCAGACAAAACCAAAATACGGAACCGGTTAAAATGCAGCCTCAGAGTAACCCAAAGAAAAAACCTCCGGTTTCAGAAAAACGTCCGCAAAAGAGTAATGGAAAAGGATTGCTGATTGCATCTTTTGCCTGCAGTGTCTGGATGGTTTTGTTATTTTTGCTGTTGAGATTTGTACTTGCGGATGCGGCAACAGAATTTTTGGGCGCTGATGGGATTTATTCTTATGTCATATATGTACTGCCTTTGGTTTTAGGTGTGATTGGACTGTTGCTGGGGATTTTTGCAGTGTGGGATCGGACAATCCGAACTGCTTCCATAGTGGCAATTTTGGTAAGTGCTCTGGGAATGTCAGGTATTGTTGGCGCTATGGTTGTTCTTCCATATGAGCCGGAGATTTCTTCCAGGGCAGAGGAGGATGAGCCAGAAGAAGATGCATCTGTTCCACAGGATACCAGGGAGAAGAAGGGGGAAGAGGTGTCAGAAGAGGCAACGGCTTTGAATGAAGTGATAAAACAATATAAGGCAGGAAATTTGGATTATGCTCAGGCAAAAGAGGCTTTGGATGAGATAAACGAAGAAGCTCTGGAAGGGGAAGATGCAGAGAAACTTCTGGATTTCCAGGATGAGCTGGAAACAGACTTAAAAGCGCAGATGAGCCATTTGGCTGCGGTTTCTGATTATAAAAAAATTATGGAGAATCTGCGGAATATGGAGAATGCAGGGCTGGGGTCAGATGAAGTCTTAACGGATTTGCGGGAAACCTATGAACCGGAATATATCTTATACCTTGATACAGAAAGCAGAAAACTGGCAGAAGCAGGGCAGTCAAAAGAAGCAGTAAGCATGCTGGAAGAGGCAAGGTCCCTGGTAGATGACTCTCAGGCTGTGGCAAACCTTATTCTGGCTATTCAAAGCGGGGTTATAGGAGGGGATTATATTCTCCCTGACAGCAACAGCCGCTATCTGACAGAGAGTGACATTCAATATCTGTCTATCCGGGAGATTAATTATGCAAAAAATGAAATTTATGCGCGACATGGAAGGAGATTTCAGTCTCAGGAATTACAGAACTATTTTAACAGTAAATCCTGGTATAGAGGAACCATAGAACCTTCTGATTTTCAGCAGTCTGTTTTGAATGATTACGAAAAAAAGAATGCTGAATTACTAAGTAAACGGGAGTTTTCTATGGAGAGCGGCGGCTACAAACTGGATGCGCATTAGAAAGCCCGGGGAGGAGAAAAGAATGAAATGTGCAAGATGTGGATGCGAGCTTCCCAAGGGCGCCGGATTTTGCTTTCAGTGTGGGGCAAAGCAGCCGGGGAAGCGATTTCCTAAAAAGCTGGCAATAGGAGCAGCAGCATTTCTTTTAGCAGTTGGCGGAGCCTGCGTAGTGGGGACGCTTCTTATGGGAAATCATAAGTATGTGGCATATTTAAAGGATGGCAGTGTAAATCAGGCGGATTTGGAGCACCCAAGGAAAAAAACTGTGAAATACAGCGGAGATTATGGAGAAAAAGATAATAATCCAGATGCATATGTCAAGGTAGAATATTCCAGGGATGGGAAGTATATTTTTTATCCTACGGAAGTAACACGAGAGAGTGATACAGTTTATCCGGAGTATTGTCTGAATATGCAGAAGGTGGGAAAAGAAGATGATCCTATTAAGCTGGATAATTCTGTTTGGCGGTATCATGTATTGGAACAGAATAAAGTGCTTTACATAAAATCAGGAAACAATACACTGTATATCAATGATAAAAAGGGGAATAAAGAAAAAATAGCCTCTCATGTAGAAGATTATCACATTGACAAAGATGAGAAAAATATTGTATGGATTGAATCAGAGAATGGGGTATATGCCATCTATCAGCAGGATTTAGCGCTGAAAAGAGAGAAAAAAGCATTGGCAACGAATGTCAATTTTTACGATATTAGTGAGAATCTAAAGCAGATTGCAGTGGTAGAAGAGGATACATTATATGTTATCAAAAACTTTGATGATAAAAAGAAAATCGCTTCTAATGTTTCAGGCATTGTTTCTAATTCGGAACAGACAGGCAGTATTTGCTATATTAAGGTTCCTGATAGGGTACTTACAGGAGCTGATATTGTGGAAGATGACTGTTTAGAGTCAGATGCAAACATCCAAGAGCCGTACTATGATAGTTATATAGTGCAGAGAGCTGAGAAAAATGAATTTACCGGCAGATATGAAAGAGTAGAATCCTTTGACGAAGACGCATACGATCAGGCCTGGGAACAATATGAGGCAAAAGAGAACAGAAATAAGATGCGTGAAGGGCTTAAGGAGTTAGAATTTGGAGCCTATATGAAGGAATTATATTGCTTTCGAAATGGCAAGGAAGAACTGGTAGAAGAATTTTATGCAGAGAGTGTGTATGATTATGGAACAGAAGCCAAAAAGGAGGGGGTATTTGCATTTAATCGCTATCGGATGGAAGAAGTACCTCAAATTAAAATGTCGGAGATAGAATCTTTTTCTGATTTAGCAGATTTATATATTCAAAACTTGAATAATGTGAAGGAAACCTGTGTCTATACAGAAAAGAAAGTGATTACATTAGCAGAGAAATTAGAGTATGCAGTGGCTTTAGAACCAGAGAAAAAGATAGGATATGGTTTAAAAGCAGAAACTTCTGAGGAAGAGGTGACCAGGACATATACTTTAATGTCTTTTCAGATAGGAGAAGGTTCTGATGGCTCATGTAAGATTGTCGCAGAAGGTATGGACTCTATACAGATGCTTACAGAAGGAAAGATTTACTATCTGGCAGATGTAAATGAATCAGCAGGTGAGTTATACTGCAATGAAGAACATATAGATTCTGATGTATTTGTGGGAAGCTTGGAGAACGTAAAAAATGGAGTTGCTTATGCAGTAGATTATGACAGTAATAAAGGCAGGGCTACATTAAAATTGTATAATGGAAAAGAAGACAGAACGATTGCAGATGATGTATACGCTTATCATGTCTTTGATGAAAAAAATATTGCAGTATTAGTAGACTATAGCCTGGATAGAAAAGAAGGCGATTTGAAGTATTATAGTGGCAAGGATAAACTATTGGAAATAGATGAAAATGTAACCGCTATTTTTGGAGGAACTGTATTTTATTATTAAGGAGTAAATAGAAATGGCTGATATTAGTAATTTAAAGAAAAGTATTTCAGAAGAAGAGGAAAAAATCGAAAAATATTATCAGAACCTGGGTAAATTATATTATGAATTAAAAGGAAATGAACCAGAGCCGGAGCTTGAGGAACTGGTGACACTAATCCGTAACAGCTATGGTAAAATTGATGAAATCAATGAAAAAATTGCAGAACTTGAAAATGTCCAGAAGTGTCCTGTATGTGGAACACCATTGGAGAGCGATATGATTTTCTGTGTGGGTTGCGGAACAAAGATAGAATGGCCAGATACAACACCTTATGATCCACAGATGCCGGAAACAAAGTTTTGTATTTACTGTGGAACCAGGATTCCAAGAGAAGCGAACTTTTGTACCAAGTGTGGTGCAAAGCAGTAAGGTGGAAGCATGAAGAAAAAACATATGGTAATCATTGGAATTCTGGCTGTGCTTTTGTCCTTTGCGGTTGTTCATGCTGTGTTTCAGATAAAGGAACTAAAAGAAATAAAGGAAGAGTCCGGGAAATTACACAAGGAGATTGGGAATTTAAGAGATCAGATAGAAACCTTGCAGGAAGAAAAACAAGAGGCTGAGGATAAATTGGAGAAAATAAAAGAAGAACAGAAAGAGGAACAGAAAGCAGAAAAGGAAACAGAGAAAGAAGAACAAAAGAAAATAGCCATTGATCCGGGGCATCAAAGCCCAAAGGTAGATATGAGCGATAAAGAGCCTTTGGGACCCGGTTCAACAGAAATGAAAGCAAAGGCAACAGGAGGAACCCAGGGTAAATTTACCGGCGTGCCGGAGTATGAACTGAATATGAACATTTCCAGGCTACTGAAAACAGAACTGGAGAAAAGAGGCTACCAGGTTTTGCTTACCAGACAGGATAATGAGACTGCTATCAGCAATAAGGAACGGGCAGAGCTGGCAACTAAATGGGGCGCAGATATATATGTTAGAATCCATGGAAACGGAAATGAGGATTCCAGTGTTCATGGGGCAATGACTATGGCGCCATCCAGTGAGAATCCCTTTGTATCCCATCTTCATGAGAAAAGCTATGCTCTTGGAGAAGCCGTAATTCAGGCTTATTGTGATTCCTGTGGAATGAAGAATAACGGAGTACAGCTTTTTGATAACATGACAGGAATTAATTGGAGCTCTGTACCTGTTATTATTTTGGAAATGGGATTTATGACCAATGAAACAGACGACAAAAATATGCAGAATGCAGAATACCAGGAACGCATGGTGCAGGGAATTGCAAATGGCATTGACAATTATTTTGCAGCCGGAAATTAGCAGGTAGAGAACATGAAAAAAAGAAAAAAGAAGACGAGAATTATCGTAACAGGTGTTTTGGTAGGGTTCGTGCTGTTTTTTCTGGCAGTCAACATTTATTTCATGCAATGTATGGAAAAAGAAAATGAGAGGAAAAATGTTCTGGAAGAAGAAAAGGAGAAGCTGATACTTCAGATACAGGACTTAGAAGCTGAGAAAAAAGACATGGAAAAACAGCAAGTACAGGCAGCAGAACAGAAAGAAAACCAGGAAGAGCAAAAAGAAGAACTGCCGGGAGAGCAGGAGACACCCGAGGGGCTTGATGGCATTTCGGGAGTGATTTCCAATCAGATTGCATCCGGTATGGAACAGGGAGAACATTGGGCTGTTTATGTACAGGATTTAAAAAGCGGGACAGAGAAAAGCAGCGGGCAGAGTAAAATGCAGGCAGCCAGTCTGATAAAACTTTATATTATGGGCGCTGTTTATGAAAATTACGAGAAACTTACAAGTACTGCAGGAAAAGAAAAAGTAGATGCTCTTTTGCAGGCGATGATTACGGTGAGTGATAATGAAGCGGCAAATACCCTGACAAAACTCTTGGGAAATCAGGATGCAGCGACAGGCAGAGAGGTTGTCAATGCCTATTGCAATAGTCAGGGATATGAGGACTCCTCTATGGGAAGGATGCTGTTGGAATCTAATGAAAATTGTGATAATTACACTTCTGTAAAAGATTGTGGATTGTTTCTGGAACGTATTTATAAAAACAGCATTCCCCATGCAGAAGAAATGCTGAATCTTTTAAAACAGCAGGAGCGCACAGGGAAGATTCCGGCGGGAGTTCCTTCCGGTATTGAAACAGCCAATAAAACCGGTGAATTATCAAGCGTGGAAAATGATGCAGCCATTGTATTTGCAGGGGAACACCCGTATATTCTCTGTGTGATGTCTGAGAACTTAAAAGATGCAGTAGCAGCCAGAGAGGCTATTGTAAATCTTTCCAGTGATATTTATGAGAGCATGAAATGATATATTTGAAAAGGAGATTGATATGCTGATTGATTTGTGCATGGACGCATTGTTAGATACTGTAAAACTGGTTCCCTTTTTGTTCATAACCTACCTGGCTATGGAATATTTGGAGCATAGAACAAAAGAAACCTCCAAACAAATGGTAAAAAAGGCGGGACGCTTTGGCCCTTTCATCGGAAGTATAGTGGGAATGGTTCCTCAATGCGGATTTTCAGCGGCTGCATCAGGTTTTTATGCAGGAGGTGTGATTTCGGTTGGTACTTTGCTGGCAATATTTCTTTCCACTTCGGATGAAATGCTGCCCATCTTTTTGTCAGAATCTGTGGCGCCCTCTGTAATCGGGAAAATTTTGCTTTTGAAGGTAGTTATCGGGGCAATGACCGGCTTTGCTATTGACTTTGTATGGAGAACCCTGAAAAAGAGAAGAGGCGTTTCAAAAGAGGGACAGGCAGAGGGGGAGAAAATGCACCATGAGCATACCCATCATACTGGGCACAGCCACCATGAACATGAAGAGCACCATGGTCATCAGCACCATCATCATGCAGGAGAGGAACATGAAAAGACCATTCACGATCTTTGTGAGAAGGACCATTGCGGCTGTGAAGAAGGCGGAATTTTTCATTCCGCATTCATTCATACAGTGCAAATTACAATTTTTCTTTTTCTGATTTCTTTTGCCATTGGTTTTCTGGTGGAAAGCATTGGACAGGAGCATATAGCGGACTTTATAGTAAATCAGCCGGTATTAGGCGTGCTTCTGGCAGGTCTTGTGGGTATGATTCCAAACTGCGCGGCATCTGTGATTATTACGCAGATGTATTTAAGCGGTATTTTGGGAGTGGGACAGATGCTTGCAGGGCTTCTGGCAGGCGCAGGAGTTGGGCTTTTGGTATTGTTTCGGACCAACAAAGGCATAAAAGAGAATCTGACCATTGCAGGAACCCTTTATGGAGTGAGTGTTTTGTGGGGGATTCTCATAGAATGGGTTGGGATTGTACTGTAAACGGAGAAATGCCAGTGGAAAAAGCATAGGATATTTAGAATTATTAATGCATCAGGCAGTGTTCGGGAGATGGCAGATTATACTTGTATGATATGGTCAATATAAAAAAAAGAAACGAGCAACCCGCTTAAGCTTACACTATACGGTAACAAACCCATTTCTTAAGTTCTATTTTAGTGGAATTGAGAAATGTTGTCAAGAAAAAAAGGAGAAATGGATAAAATGAGTTCAAAAATGAAAGAAAGACTGCATACGGGAGAAATTTATCTGCCGGGAGATGATGAAATTCTGGAGGAACAGTTTCAGTGTCAGGAGAAACTTTATGATTATAATCAGACAAGACCTTCTGAAGGAGAAAAACGCAGCAAGTTATTAAAAGAGATGTTTGCAGAGATAGGAGATGGATGCTATATTGAGCCACCTCTTCGTGCTAACTGGGGCGGTCACTTCGTACATTTCGGAAAAAATATTTATGCTAACTTTAATCTAACTCTTGTGGATGATACACACATCTACGTGGGCGATGCTACAATGTTTGGACCTAATGTAATCATTGCTACAGCAGGGCATCCGATTCTGCCAGAACTTCGGGAGCAGGCATACCAGTATAATATGCCTGTTCGCATTGGGAAAAATTGCTGGCTTGGAGCCGGGGTTATTGTTATGCCGGGAGTTACCATTGGAGATAATACGGTTATTGGAGCCGGAAGCGTGGTGACTAAAGATATTCCGGCGAATGTGGTGGCAGTGGGAAATCCATGCAGAGTCATGCGGGAGATTGGAGAACATGACAGGGAGTATTATTTTAAGGAACGCAGAATTGAGTATGAGAATTTGTAGAGAAATCTGGAAGAAAGCAGAGAGGAGTAGCTATGGTTAAAGTATATTTTGAATTACCGGAAGATGAGATTATCTCTACATCAAAATATTTTAATAATGCTTATACTGACGAATGGCTGGATGACTGGGCAGAGCGTGTGATAAGAGAAATTGATAATTCAAAATTGATTTCCGCTGGAATTGTAGACAGTCCTGTTTTAGGACCAATTACTATTCGTGAAATCAGCAGCGGTGCAAAAGCACTTATTATTATGAATGCAGATGATTCGGTAATTAGCAATGCAAATAGCTGCGGAGATAATTGTGCAGGATTGTTGTCTGAATTAAGCAAAAGAAAGGATTTTTCTGTTTTCCTGGCTTATCCCATGGATTTTGGGGAGTATGTATTTGATATGGAAATTGTAAGGACGGGAACTATTTGCCATTGTAAGGAAGAGTTCGAAAGGGAGTATTTGTTATGGAGACAAAATATGATATTTTGATTCAGAACAAGAGAGAGGTACAGTTTAAATTTTCCATTAACAGGAAAATTACAATTATTCGTGGCAACAGTGCAACAGGAAAAACAACACTATTTCAGATGGTAAGTGATTCAAATTCTTCCAGACAATCTGGAGTGACTGTTTCATGTACTGTTCCTGTAATTGCATTATATGAAAATGGATATAAATATGAACTGGAAAATGAGAGCGGGAATATTTATATTATAGACGAAGATTTTGGACCTTTGAAAACAAAAGAATTTGCAGCCCTGGTTCTTAAATCACAGAATTGCTTTATTATTATTACAAGAGAATCTCTTCCAGGAATTCCGTACAGTTATCAAGAAATTTATAGGATAAAAACATCTGGTAAATTTCATACATTGGAGAGGATGTATGAAGAATACAATCAATTTGAAAAACAAGATGTTATTATTATAGAGGATGAAGATGCAGGATTAGAATACTATCAATCTTTTTATGGAAATAAAGTAGCTTCTAGTCATGGCAATAGTAATCTGGTGAAATACGGGAATGAAAAGGCTTTATTAATTGGTGATGGTTGTGCTATAGGACCTTTTATACAGGATTTGATTTTAACAAAGGCAAAGCTGTACTTACCAGAGTCATTTGAATGGAAATTACTGCAGAACAAGATGTTTTCTCATGATAAGCGAATAGAAATATTGATAAAATCTCCAGAAAAAATAGGAACGGAGTATCCAAGCATAGAACAATATTGTACCAACCTATTAACTGAAATTACCAGAAATACACCAGCACAGTATACCAAGAGCAAATTAAATCCATGTTATAAGGAACCATGCTGTTGCAAAGGTATAAAATGTCAGTTTTTCACCAGGGAAAAAGAACTGGGATAAACCAATGTTAAATCTCTGTAAAGTATGTTAAATCTCTGTATAAAATATTGCAGGAACCTCCCATAAAAGGTATAAAGGTAAGGAAGAGATAAAATAATAGTAAACTTTTAGTAAACCACATGGGAGGAAAAAACGTGAAGATTACAGATTTTTTTAGCCTTTTAGGAGGATTGGCGTTATTCCTGTACGGTATGCAGATGATGAGCAATGGTCTGGAAGCTGCAGCCGGAAACAAGATGAAACAGATTTTAGAGAAACTAACTGCCAACCGTTTCCTTGGAGTTTTAGTAGGAGCCGGAATTACAGCGGTGATTCAGTCCTCCTCTGCCACAACCGTTATGGTAGTAGGATTTGTAAACTCCGGTATGATGACATTGAAACAGGCAGTATGGATTATTATGGGTGCTAACATTGGTACTACCATTACAGGACAGTTAATTGCATTAGATGTGGGACAGTTGGCTCCGCTCTTTGCCTTTTGTGGCGTAGCACTGATTGTCTTTGTAAAGAAACAGAAGGTTCATCACTATGGATTGATTGTAGCCGGACTTGGTATTTTGTTTATTGGAATGGAAATGATGAGCGGCGCTATGATGCCTCTGCGTGAATCAGAAGCTTTTGTCTCTCTTATGACAAAATTCTCAAACCCAGTGCTGGGTATTCTGGCAGGCGCGGTATTTACAGCAGTGATTCAGTCCTCTTCCGCATCGGTAGGTATTCTTCAGGCATTAGCAGGAAGCGGCCTTATTGGATTATCCAATGCTGTGTATGTTTTGTTCGGACAGAATATCGGTACCTGTATCACTGCCATCTTAGCAGCTATCGGTACCAGCAGAAACGCAAAACGTACTACAGTTATTCATTTGATGTTTAACTTAATTGGTACAACTATTTTCACAATTGTCTGCATTACCACTCCGCTGACAAGTTTGGTAGAGAGCCTGACACCAGACAATGTGGCGTCACAGATTGCAAATATGCACACACTGTTTAACATTGTGACAACATTGCTGTTACTGCCTTTTGGAAATTATCTGGCAAAAGCGGCAGTACGGATTCTTCCAGAGAAACAGGACGAGCAGGCAGATGTTATGCATATGGAATTTATCCGTCCAATGGAAACAAAAAGAGATACTCAGATTGGTCTGTCTGCCATTGCAGTAACTGGTATTAAAAAAGAACTTCATCGTATGATTGATATGGCGAAAGAAAATGTAGAGGCCAGTTTCCAGGCTGTGAAAGCAGGAACTACAGAAAATCTGGAAACAGTACAGGAAAGAGAAGAATACATTGACTATCTGAATAAGGAAATTTCCAAGTATATTTCCAAGGTTCTGGTTAATGAAAGCAATCCAAGGGACTCCCAGTATATCAGCGCATTGTTTAAGGTGTGCGGAAATGTAGAGCGAATTGGCGACCATGCCATGAACATCTGTGGGTATACAAAACTGATTGAAAAGCAGGGAATCAGTTTTTCACAGGAAGTACGTGTGGAAATTGATGCAATGAAAGAGGTTTGTATTAAAGCGTTGGAGTTTTTGAATGAAATTCATCATAATCAGCAGGGTGATAATCAGGATGTGAAAGCCATTGAAAAGCTGGAGCAGCAGATTGACGATATGACAGACGATTACCGTCAGAAACAACTGGTACGTATGCAAAAAGGAACCTGCTCAGAAGAGGGATGCATTATTTACTCAGAAATGCTTACAGACTTTGAGCGAATCGGTGACCATATCCTGAATATTGGACAGGAAATGGGTCTTGGTAAAGTAGGCGCATAAGCAGTCTAAAAAACAGAAGAATATAGAAAGCTTAAAGCAGAGCGGGATAGTGAGAGAAAGCTATTTCGTTCTGCTTTTTTCTTTAGAAATTCTTTGGTTGACACCAGTTCGTTCTTGTACTACAATACTTGACACGATTCGAGGTTTTTTAACATAAATTATGAAAGAGTAGGAGTATTGTATGATTTATACCTGGAGGGAACTTTTTTGGATTTTTTATATTTATTCCTTTGTAGGATGGTGCGCCGGAGTTGTTGCCAATGCCCTTAGAAGGAAAAGGTTTGTAAACACAGGATTTTTGAATCTTCCTTTGTGTCCCATATATGGTGTCATTGGGCTTGCGTATAGTATTTTTCTGCCGGAATTAAAGCACCATATTTTCTTTTTGATTCTGGGAGGCAGCGTCATTGCTTTTGTTCTGATTCTGATTACCAGCATGATTCTGGAGCATGTATTTGAGCGGAAATGGTGGGACTATAGTAAGTCCAGATTTCAGTTTCAAGGTTATTTGAACCTGCTTTCTATGGTGTTTTTTGGAATAATTGCAGCTCTTTGTATCTGGTTTTTTAATCCACTGATTTTCAGTCTGGCAGATTTGATTCCCAAGCAGGTGGAAGAGATTATACTTCTCATTCTCAGCGTGCTTTTGTTCATTGATACGATATGCTGTGTTTTGACGGTACTGAAAATTCATCATTCCATAGAGATGCGGAGATTTATGGATTATGTTCAGGATGTCACAGACGGATTCGGAAATGCTCTGACCAGACGGATTCAGCGGCGTATGGTGAATGCCTTCCCAAACATCCTACAAACGAATCCGGAAGAAACCTGTGAAGAGAGAAATAAGGACGTATTTGCCAGTGGCTGCTGCTTTTATAAATTGGCTGCTCTGTTTTTCTTAGGCGCTTTTCTGGGTGATATTACAGAGACCATTTTCTGTAGAATTACTGCTGGCGTATGGATGAGCAGAAGCAGTGTGGTATATGGTCCTTTTAGCATTGTGTGGGGACTGGGATGTGCTTTTTTAACAGCGTTTCTGTATAAATATAAGGATAAACGGGACAGTACGATTTTTCTGGCAGGAACTGTACTTGGAGGCGCTTATGAATATATCTGCAGTGTGTTTACTGAATTGGTATTTGGCACTGTATTTTGGGATTACAGCAAGATTCCCTTTAACCTAGGCGGCAGAATTAATTTACTGTTTTGCTTCTTCTGGGGAATTGCGGCTGTTGTGTGGTTGAAGTTTCTATATCCATTCTTTTCAAAATGGATTGAAAAGATACCAAAGAAGGTTGGAAAGCCAATGATTTGGATTGCAGTGGTGCTTATGACGGTAAATATTGGTATTTCGGCTTTGGCGTTATACCGTTATAGTGACCGACAGGTAAATCCCAAGGCAGAAAATGCGTTGGAAGAATTTTTAGACCTTCATTTTGATGATGCAAGAATGGATCATATTTATCCAAATGCTAAGATTAGAAAGTAAGAGGAGAGACCAGGGTCATGCATGAATACGAAACTACGGAATTAATGAATATTTGTATGATATATGACGATAATGGAAATGTCCTTATGCAGAACCGGCGTAAGAAAAGCTGGCCCGGAGTGACCTTTCCGGGAGGGCACGTGGAGCCGGGGGAGGCTTTGGTGCCATCTGTGATACGGGAAATTAAAGAAGAAACAGGGCTTGATATTGAAAATGTGAAGCTGTGTGGTGTAAAGGAATGGTTTGAGGATGGAGTACGTTCTATGGTATTCTTTTATAAAACCAATTGTTTTTCGGGAAACCTGCAATCCTCAGAAGAAGGAGAAGTCTTCTGGGTTCCAATGGAGCGGATTTCGGAATATAAACTTGCCAGTGACTTTATGAGGAATCTGGAGTTGTTTGTATCAGAGGATATCAGTGAACTGATTTATGAACCAGGGAAAAAGGGAGAGTTAAAGAGCTATTAAGCAGTGGAAGGAGAGTGCAGAATGTCAAAAAAAGAAGAACGGATGCGCCAGGTGAGACGTCAGAAAATGATATTGCTGGCAACCGGAATTGGTATTTTACTTTTGGTGGTGATTCTGGGTGCGACACTGGCCGGAAACAAGAAAAAAGAAAAAGAAAGCAAACCGCAGGAGAAGAAACAGGAAGTAAAAGTGAAAGAAGAAGCAATACCCAAGTTACAGGTGGATTTGGGGAGCTTATACAGCGAAAACGCTATTTTAATAGATGAAAAAACAGGTAAGATAATAGCGGAGAAAAACAGTACCAATAAGATTTACCCGGCGTCTCTTACAAAAATTATGACGGTATTGGTTGGAGCAGAAAATCTGAAGGACTTGCAGAAGGAAGTTACTATTCCCGCTGAAATCCAGGGCGCCTTGATTGAAAATCATGCGTCTGTAGCCGGTTTTGAAATGGGAGAAAAAGTAAAAGCAGAAGATTTGCTTTATGGAGCTATTCTCTCTTCTGGAGCTGACTGTTGTATGACCATAGCCAGAGAAGTGGCAGGTACCGAAGAAGAATACTTAAAACTCATGAACAAAAAAGCAGAAGAACTTGGACTGAAACATACCCATTTTGCAGATGTATCCGGTTTTCATCACGAAGATAATTATTCGACAGTGGAAGATTTAGCAAAACTCCTAAGGGAAGCATTGCAGAATGAGGAATTCTACAAAGTCTTTACCACAGATACTTATACTACTACGGCAACTAAGGAGCATCCGGAAGGTATTGAACTGAAAAGTACCTTATATAAGAATCTGGATACCATGGAAGTGACAGGTGGAAAAATTCTGGGCGGAAAGACAGGATATACAGACGCAGCAGGCCTGTGCCTTGCCAGCCTTGCAGAGATAAACGGAAGAAAATATGTGCTGGTTACAGCAAAAGCAGATGGAAATTTGTACACAGAGGGATTTCACGTAACAGATGCAGTGAAGGTGTATGAGCAGATAGGGAAAAGTGAATAAAAGGAAAATGAGAAAGGATTCGACACTGTGTCGAATCCTTTTTGTATTCATCGACTGATTGGTTAATTGTGTGTAGAAACAAGGTGGTTTATAATATAAATTATAGAAAAAGTGCATAAAACAAAAGCGAAAGGAGAGAACGGATATGTTGACAAAAAAACAGAATTTATTGGAAACAATTCATGGAGGAAATCCAGACAGGTATGTGAATCAGTATGAGGCAATTGCTTTGGTTTATGGAACTCCATATACTGTGCGTAATCCAATGCCACAGAAAGGAGGACCTAATGTAAAAAATGCCTGGGGCGTTACCATTTCTTTTCCAGAAGGAATGCCAGGTCCATTCCCTGTACATGATGCAGAGCATATTGTTTGTAAAGACCTTTCTAACTGGCGGGATTATGTAAAAGCTCCTAATGTTATTTTTTCAGAAGAAGAGTGGGAACCTTTTATAAAAGAAGTAGAAAAAATAGACCGGAAAGAATATTTTGTAGCTCCATTTATAGCTCCTGGAATTTTTGAACAGTGCCATTATTTACAGGAGATTCAAAATTGTATGATGAATTTTTATGAAGAGCCGGAAGCCATGCATGAATTAGTGGATTATATTACAGAATGGGAACTTCAGTACGCAGCAGAGATTTGTAAGTATCTGAAACCAGATGCCATTTTTCATCACGATGACTGGGGGACACAGCAGAGTTCTTTTATGTCAGCAGAAATGTTTGAGGAATATTTTGAACCAGCCTATAAAAAAGTATATGGTTATTATAAGGAACATGGAGTGGAACTGATTATTCACCATTCGGATTCTTTTGCCGCAAATCTTGTACCTTCTATGATTCGCATGGGAATTGATATCTGGCAGGGAACCATGAGTACAAATAATATACCGGAACTGGTTGAAAAATATGGCGGTCAAATTACATTCATGGGCGGTATTGATAGTGGAAAAGTAGACAGGAAGGATTGGACAAGAGAAGCTATTGCAAAAGTAGTAGAAGAGGCATGTCAGAGCAATGGCACCAGATTTTATATTCCTTGTAATACCATGGGTGGTCCGGAGTCTATTTATCCGGGAGTTTATGATACTATTTCAGAAGAGATTGCAAGAGTATCGGAACAATACTTTAAGTATTAATTTTTTAGAAAAAAAAGAGAAGGGGTGATTTTGTGGCAGAAATGAAGAATCAAAAAGGACTAAGTAGGTCTTTAAAAAAGTTTTTTGGTGTAGGAGACCTTGGATTTACTCTAATGTCTAATATTGACACGTTTTATGCAAGCTATTTCTTTACGAATATTGCAAAATTTTCTTTGAGTGCAGTTACGGTAATGACCACTATTTCGGCAGTAGTAGATGCCGTTTTATCCTGTCTTTACGGCCCCCTTTTAAATCGGATAAAGCCCAGAAAATGGGGACGTTACCGCTCCTGGCTCATTCTTACCCCTTGGTTGGTTCCTTTTTTATACGCAATGCAATTCGTGAAGATATCCAATGGGATAGCAGGAGCAATTTTTATAACCCTGGCTATGATTACCAGCAGGATTGCCTGGAATATTCCTTTTGTTGCTAATATTTCTATGATTAATATTGTGGGAAAGACTCAAAAGGAACGCATGGCACTTTCTTCTACCAGAATGGTGTGGACATCTTTGGCAACTGTGGTATACTCCTATGTAGGACCGGCTACGGTAGCAGCCTTCGCAGGATTTTTAGGAGAGACCAATGCTTACGCTGCAACTGCATTTTCTTTTGCAGCTTTGATGGCGGCAGGATATTACGCACATTTTAGAATGACAAAGGGTTATGAGGAGACCGGAGAAGAGGAATTAAAAAGAATAGCGGAAGAAACAGCAAGAACAAAACAGCAAAAGCAGAAGAAAGTTAGCGCTCTTGCAGCTATTGGCTGTAATCCACATTTGATTTTTCTTTTCGCCTCAAATATTACAAAATACATTGTGTTGTTCCTGGTAAACGGACTTGCTATTTATTATTTTGAATACGTGTCAAAGGATAAAGGATTGTTGACAGGATTTTTGTTTGCTGCAAACCTTCTTGGCATAGGAGCTTCTTATTGCTCCCGGTTTATTGTGGCGAAATTTAGTGCAAAACGAACTGTGATTTTGGGATATCTTGTTATGGGAGTATCTGGAATCAGTGCATTCCTGGTGTACAAGAATACAATGGCAGTTATGGTACTTATGTGTATTTTACTGTTTTCTATGAATATGACAAATTCCTGCGACCCGGAATTATATGCAAAATGTGCTGCATATAGCGGTTCTAAACTAGGCTATGATGTGACAGGAATCGTTATGGGTTTGTTGACAGTACCTATTAAAGTAGGAATTATTATGAGGGGAATTTTAATTAGCGCCTGCTTATCACTTGCCCATTTTGATGTCGGGGTGGATCCTTTAGCAGCAACAGAGGAAATGCAGAGGGGAATTAGTATTGGATTTATGATATTACCTGCGTTGGTCATTCTTGCGGGAGCGGCAATTCTGGGATTTGGATATCGGTTAAAACAGGAGGATTAGTAACGTTGACAGGCTTTTTTCTAAATCTGGAAATATTATATGAACAGATGGTACAGAGAGGCATTTCAGCCTCTCTGTTTCTGCAAAATAATGAATTGTGTTTAAAAGATATACAGTTTTATACAGGACAGGAGGATTTGCAAAAAGGGCTGATTTATTTAGTTTCACAGGAGAATTTGAATAGCTATCCCATTGGGGAAAAAGCCAGTCTTTTGATTGTATCGCATGAAGAACCCATTCGCCTTTCTCTGCCAGATGGATGCTCTTATATCTGGGTATCAGGAGAAGAGAATCTTTTTACTTTGTTCAATTGCGTGCAGGAGATTTTTTCTTATTATAGAGACCTAGAGCGAGAAGTAAATCAAGCGCTCAATAGTGAAAATAGTTTATACACCATTGTCAAGATTGCCGCAAAGCATTTTCAGATGCCGCTGTTTTACCATGATGAGTTTTATCATATACTGGCTTGTTCTGATTATAACAGTATTGAAGAGGATATTCGTTATAATGAACGAAAAAGTGGTTATGTGCAGAGTGTTGAGGTAATTAATCAGTTTCGTACCAGCCAGTCTTATAAGGAAACTATGAACACAAAAGGAGGAAGCTTGTGGGAAAGTGATTATGATAATACAAAAGCGGTGTATGCTAATGTGTGGGTAAACCATATTTATAGAGGTAGATTGGTATTGAAGCAGGAAGGCAGGGAATATCGGAAAAGTGACCTGTATGAAATCTCTTTTTTTGCTCAGGCAATCAGTGTCTTAGTAAGATATAGAAACAATATCTTGGGAAATGTACAATTTTTAGAAAACATGATGATTGATGCTATTTATGAGAAAGAACCGGAGCGCATGGCAATGTTGAAGGAATTGGAAGTCCTTCAATGGGATTCTTTTGATTCCTATATTTGCGGAGTGATTTCTCCTTTGGATTGTGATGTATCTAAATTTTTTCTCTACAGTATTTGTACGGATATAGAAGAGAAAATCCCAGGGAGTTATGCCTGCTATCACAAAGGTTATATTTATATGCTGGTAAACCTCACAAAGGGTGGTTTAGATGCAGATAATTTGAGAATGAAAATGGCATATTCCATTCGAGAAGGGCTTATGCATGTAGGCGTGTCTAATGTCTTTCAGGATGTTTATGAATTTCCGGTGTATCTGAGGCAAGCTATGATTACTTTGGAATATAGTGAAAAACATGCTTCTACTATTTGGTATAATGAATTTAGAACTTATGCACTGGAATATTGGATGACAGAGGGAATAGGAAAGTTGAGCAAAAATTCCCTTTTTCCTCAGGAATTACTTGTTTTGAAGAATTATGATAAAGAAAATGGAACAAAACTTCTGGAAACTTTAGAGGTTTATCTTACTTCTGAAAGAAACAGTACACTCACTTCACAGATTTTGAAGATTCACAGAAGCACGCTGCCATATCGGTTAAAGCACATTCAAACACTGACACATCTGAATCTGGAATTGCATGAAACCAGACTTTATCTTATGATGGGATTTTATGCAATAAAAAGGCTCTGAATCACTTCAGAGCCTTTTCTTTCATGCGTTTGAACCAGCCTTTTTTCTTTGGCGGTGGTGTAAGAGCGCCGCGAAGTCCTCTTACATTCAGGATATAAATACCACTTACTTCAGCTTTTACTTCTTTTTTCACAGGAATCAAATCATAGATAGATTCATCTGCTACTAAAGACATAATCTTTGGACCGATTTTTGCCTTTACAATAGGAAGTTTAGAACGTCTCATAAGCTTTGGCGTCTGGTCAATGACCATCTGCGGAAGTCCTGATTCTTTAATTGGCATACGTTTTTTGTCTATAATCAGCATGGTAATGGTCTGCTTTGCAGCCTCCATCTGTTCCTGCTGTGCTTCCTGCTTTTTCTGAGCTTTTTTGCCAAGGAAATATAGAACAACAAGCACAATGAGCAAGACGATTAAAACGATTAGAAAGATTTTTCCAGCCATTTGTGTTGACCCTCCTAAAATTCGATAAATTCATACTTCTACAATTCTAGCATTGTTTCTTGGAAAAGGCAAGAAAAACAGTTCCTTTTTCGGCGGGGTGTGGTATAATGATTGCACTACGTGCAATCCAAGCCAATGGAGCATTGGCTTGCTGTCACTGGCGTGACAGATTCTACCGGCAATCTCCGGCTTGAAAAGCAAATGCCCTTGTGAGGGCGCTTCCTTTTCAGCGCGCGGAGTATAATGATTGCACTACGTGCAATCCAAGCCAATGAGGCATTGGCTTGCTGTCACTGGCGTGACAGATTCTACCGGTAATCTCCGGCTTGAAAAGTAAATGCCCTTGCAAGGCGCTTCCTTTTCAGCGCGCGGAGTATAATGATTGCACTACGTGCAATCCAAGCCAATGAGGCATTGGCTTGCTGCTGAATTTTTGATAATAAGAGAGGACATAGAGGTATGAAAAAAAAATTAGCGATTTTGCTTTTGGCACTTGGCATTCTTGGCATGGCAGCGGGATGCGGTAAGGATAAAGAGGACAGTAAGAAAACAGAGGATAACAAGCAGGCTGAGGAATCCCTGACCAATGCGGACGGGCTTGTGGTTGCTGTGGATGTGGAGAATATTGAGGATTATGTGAAACTGGGTGAATATCAGAATCTGGAAGTGACCGAGCAGCCAAAACCGGAAGTTACAGAGGAGGTTCTTGAAAATAATATTCACTATTTGCTGGTGAATAATTATAAACCTGTAGAGGTCACAGAGGATCGGGCTATTCAGCAGGACGATACAGTAAATATTGATTATACCGGTTATATGGATGGAAAAGAATTTGAGGGAGGCGCTGATACGGGAGCAGATTTGCGTATTGGTTCCGGCAGTTTTATTGATGGTTTTGAAGATGGACTGGTTGGACACAAAAAAGGGGAGGAAGTTACCCTGGATTTGACTTTTCCGGACCCATACAAACCGAATCCGGACTTCAGTGGAAAAGCAGTACAGTTTAAGGTGAAAATTAACAAGATTTCCGCTCCTCCTGCATTGACAGATGAGTGGGTAGCCGCCAATACAGAATTTAAGACGGTAGAGGAGTTCAGGAACGCACAGAAGGAAGCTATTCAGGTTTCCCTGGACAGTGATTATGATACACAGGTGAAATCAGATTTATTTGGGCTGGTAGTAGAGAACTCAGAAATCACAAAATATCCAGAAGATTTAATGAAAGATGCAAAGGTGAAAGTGCGGGAGCAGTTGGACATGATGTACCAGGCTCAGGCAGGAATTACTCTGGATGATTATATTGAGCAGCAGGGCATCACAGAAGAAGAAACTGAGAAGGCGCTGGAAGAGTCTGCACAGCAGTATTTAACACAGAACTTAGTAGTCCAGGCAATCCTGGATAAAGAAGGTGTGGAGTTTACAGAGAAAGAATACGAAAAGGAAAAAGAAGAATATGCAAAATCTGCCGGTTTTCCGGATGTAGCAACTATGGAAAGCTATGCAGATGCCAAAACCATTAAGGAAAATGTACTTTGGGAGGCAGCCTGCGACATTATCCAGTCCACAGCAACGATTAAAGAAGAAACAAGCACAGAAGAATAGCAGACATGACAAAAGAAAAACCCCTGGATTGGATAGAAAAGTCTATCTTTCCGGGGTTTTTTGGAAAAAGAACGTCATGCCTAAGTGGGAGGAAAAGCTATGGCAAAGAAGAAAAGTAAAAAGAGAAGAAAGCAACAGAAAAAGAGAATGCTCTGTCTTATAAGCGTTGTACTTGTGGCAGCAGTTGGCGCAGGCGGAGTATTGCTGTATAAGAAAATGACAGAAAAAACCAGAGAAGATGTTATAAAAGAGTACATGGGCTATATTGAGAAAAGAGAATATGAGAAAATGTATGCTCTTTTAGATGAAACCTCCAGGGATAAGGTGAAACAAGAGGATTTTATTACCAGAAATCAGAACATTTATGAAGGGATCGAAGCAGAGAAGATTCAGTTGGATATTCCAGAAGAACAGGATAAGGACCAGCCCCTGTCCTATCGGGTGACTATGGACACCCTGGCAGGGGAGATTACCTACGACGCAGATACTTTTTTTGAAAAAGAGAAAGGACAGTGGCATCTGGTGTGGGATGATTCTGTGATTTTTCCAGGGCTGGAAAGCAAGGATAAGGTCAGCGTTTCCTCTGTGGAGGCGAAACGAGGCAGCATTTATGACCGAAATGACGTGCTTTTGGCAGGACAGGGAGAAGTAGAGTCTGTGGGACTTGTGCCGGGGAAAATGAATATTCAGGCAGAGGAAGACATTGAGGATTTGGCGGAAATTCTTGGGACAACTTCAGAATTTATTGAAACACAGCTAGATGCTTCCTGGGTGCAGCAGGATAGCTTTGTTCCATTGAAGAAAATGACGCAGGAGCAATTAGACCAGACTTATATTCCAAAGGAAGGCGCAGAAAGCTCTGGTGGCAGTATTCAGGATAAGCTGCTGGAATATCCCGGTGTTCTGATTTCCAAAGCCGAGAGCAGAGTCTATCCTTATGGAGAATGTACCGCACATTTACTGGGATATGTGCAGCAGATTAATGCAGAAGAACTGGAGGAAATGAAAGGCAAGGGCTACAATGAGCAGAGCGTCATTGGAAAAAGCGGCCTTGAGAAACTCTATGAAGAAAGACTGAGAGAGAAAAAGGGTTATCGGATATCCATTCTGGACGAGCAGGGTGAAGAAAAACAGGCACTGGCTGTAAAGCCGGCAGAAGATGGGGAGAATATTAGGCTGAATATTGATATCCGCTGGCAGCAGAAGCTCTATGAGGCTTATCAGGAGGATAAGAGCTGTTCTGTAGTTATGAATCCAAAGTCAGGAGAGGTACTGGCTCTTGTTTCCACACCCTCCTATAACAGCATGGATTTTGTCCTTGGAATGTCCCAGGAAACCTGGGATGCTTTGAATAATGACCCCAATAAACCTATGTACAACAGGGTAAGAGAGACCTGGGCGCCGGGTTCTTCTTTTAAACCCATTGTAGGGGCTATGGGGCTTACTACAGGAGCTCTTACAGAAGAGGAAGATCTGGGGGCAAGCGGGCTGGCATGGCAAAAGGATGAGAGCTGGGGAAATTATAAGGTAACTACGCTTCATGAATATAGCGGCGGCGCAGTGCTTAAAAATGCCCTGATTTATTCTGACAATATTTATTTTGCAAAAGCAGCCTTAAAGATAGGCGCAGAAACCTTTACAGAGGAGCTTGACAAAATGGGATTTAATCAGGAAATTCCTTTTGATATTGGCATGACCTCTTCTCAGTATTCCAACTCAGAGACCATGGATTCTGAAGTGCAGTTGGCAGACAGTGGGTATGGACAGGGACAGGTGTTGGTAAATCCTCTGCATCTGGCTTGTATGTATTCCGCATTTTTCAATGAGGGAAATATGATTGCCCCTTATCTGGAATATGAGGAAGGAAAAACAGCCTCCTACTGGGCCGAAGGAGTTTTCACACCAGAAGCAGCAAATATCATTTATGAAGATTTAAAAGAAGTAGTAAGCAATCCAAATGGAACCGGGCATGCTGCTTCCAAGGCGGCGGGAGTTACTCTTGGGGGAAAGACCGGAACAGCAGAAATCAAAGCCACCCAGGAAGACGAAAATGGAACAGAACTTGGCTGGTTTGCAGTTTACAATACAGGAGTTGCAGACAGCGATACAATCCTTATGCTGAACATGGTAGAAGACGTAAAAGGCAGAGGCGGAAGCGGTTATGTAGTAAACAAAGATGTGGAAATCTGGAATCAGATGCAATAAAGGACAGCAAAGGGGAAGACAAAATGAGAGAAATATTTCAAAGAAACAAAAGATATAGAAGGAGTTTGACCGCAGGTTTGTTGATGCTGCTTCTGTGCCTTGCAGGGTGCAGCCCCAAAGATATGAACAGCGTCACAGCTCAGGCGTCCGGGCAGGAAACCCAGGAACAGGAGAATCAGGAGAAGCCTTCTGGAAGCCTGAACCTTCATTATCTGGATGTGGGACAGGGAAATGCAGTGCTGGCGGAATCCCAGGGGCATTATATGCTCATAGATGGCGGCGCCAGAAAAGCATCTTCTTTTGTGGTAAGCTATCTGGAAAAACAGGGAGTGAAGGAACTGGATTACTTGCTGATTTCTCATTTTGATGAGGATCACCTGGCAGGAGCCATTGGTGCTTTGCATAAATTTCCGGTGAAACAGTTGATTACACCGGATTATGAGACGGACTCCTCTATTTATCGGTCTTATGCAGAGGTGGTACAGGAGAAGCAGTATCAGGCCATTCATCCCAAGGTGGGAGACGAGTTTACTTTTGGTACAGCAACCTTTCGTGTGATTTCCCCTGTTGCCTATGGACATGAGGATGAGAATCAGGATTCTGTGGGAATTGTTCTTCAAAATGGAGAGAACGAATTTTTCATTGGAGGGGACATTGGACTGGAAAGCGAGAAGGAAATTCTTAATGCGGGAACGGATATTCAGGCAGATGTGATGCTGATGAATCATCATGGCTCTCATGTAAGTGATGAATTTCTTCATGCAGTAAATCCGGACTATGCAGTTATTAGCTGCGGCGCGGGCAATAGTTATGGGCATCCAAGACAGGATACCGCAAAGCTTTTAGAAGAGGAACAGATACCTCTGTTTCGTACTGATAAACAGGGAACCATAGACATAAGCAGCAATGGACAAGACATTACCTTTGCACAGGAACCCTGTAATGATTATACACCTGGAAGCAGAGGCGGTAATTCCCAGCAGGAGGAGGCAGCCGGAAGCATGGAAAATGCAGGAGCGGAGGACTGTGACTATGTGTTAAATGCACATACGAAAAAAATTCATTTGCCGGATTGTTCCTCTGTGAAAACTATGGATGAAGATAATAAGGAATATTATAAAGGGAATAAGCAGGCACTTTTGGATAATGGATATACAGAATGTGGAAATTGTAAGCCTTAAAAGTTTAGATGGCGGTCATACAGTGTTGAGGCTGTGTGACCGTCAAATTTTTGTGTAAAAATCTTTCCTGTTTTCCGCACAGTTTAAGATGTAGATTCGTTATACTTAATAGAAGGAGGGCAGAAGCATGGAACTGGAAGAATTGTATGACCGCATTTACCGGTATTGCTATTTTCATACAGGCAGAAAAGAATTGGCAGAAGATTTAACACAGGAGACGTTTCTGCGCTTTTTTCACAGGAATCCTTCTCTGCATCCGGAAAAACAGCTTGCTTACCTGTATACCATTGCAAAAAATCTCTGTACGGATGCTTATCGGAAGAAAAGAGAGGAATTGTCGGGAGAAGTTTTGGAAAATAAGGCAAAAGAACAGGACTGGCCTTTGGAGCAGACAGAACTTCGGCTGGATTTAAAGGATGCCATTCTTCATATGGACAGGCTGACCCAGGAACTGTTGCTGCTTAGATATGTGGATGGACTAAGTCCCGGGGAAGCTGGAAAAGTGTTGGAACTGTCCAGATTTGCAGTGTATCGGAGAGAAAAGGAAGCATTGAGAAAACTGAGGGATTATTTTTCTCATGGAAATGAGGTGTGAGAATGAGAAAAGAAATATTAAAAACAAAACTGGAGGAATTGTACTCTCCCCCATTGCCTGAAAAAAAGAAGGAATTTTTGCAGAATCTTTCTTATCCGCAAATTTCTTTTTGGGAATTTTTACGCATCCAGGCAGCTTATATTGGAAAATTGGTGTGGGCAGGGAATCTTGCTGTGTTTATCGCAGGTGTGTTTTTAGGGAATTTTCTTATGAAGCATGGTTTTCCAGGCGGGATGCTGTCGTCCTTTTGCGCGGTACTTCCATTTGTAGTAGCATTTTTGGCAGGAGAGGTTTCAAAATCAGCACGTTTTGGAATGCAGGAGCTGGAACTGAGCGCAAGACATCGTCTGGAACAGGTTCTTCTGGCAAGGCTTCTTCTTTTATCCGGGGCAGCAGCTCTTTTGATTATTGGCGGGTGTCTTTTCATTTCCCAAAATTCTGGGTCTGGTATGATTCCCTGTGTTTTTTATCTCACCGTTCCCCTGCTTCTTAATGCAGTTTCTTCTCTTTGGATTTGCAGACGCATACCTTCTCTGGAAATAAGGGATGTGAGTCTTGGAATCAGCGCAGGCATGGCAGGGCTTCAGATTTTTGCTATGGAGAGAATGGCATGGATGTACGAAAAGGCGTATTTGATTTTCTGGGTGGGCATGTTATTGGTTTTGACAGTAGTTCTTACCAGGCAGGTGAAACAATATAGAACAAATCTGGAGGGATATGTATGGAATTAAAAATTTCAAGGGTGACAAAACAGTTTTTGGAGAAAATTGCAGTGGACAGGGTGTCTCTTAGCATGAAGCCAGGAGTTTATGGGCTTCTGGGTGCTAACGGCGCAGGAAAAACCACGCTTCTTCGTATGATTTGCGGTGTTTTAACCCCAGACAGCGGTGAAATTTCTCTGGACAGATTTTCAGTAAGGGAAGAAGAATATAGAAATTGTCTGGGGTATCTGCCCCAGAAGTTTGGATATTATCCAAACTTTACAGCCTGGGATTTTCTCATGTATATGGCGGCATTAAAGGGGATTCCAAGAAATCGGGCAAAGGTAAGAATTGAGGAATTATTAGAAGCAGTGAATTTAAAAGGTTCAGAAAAGAAAAAGATTGCGGCTTTTTCCGGTGGAATGAAACAGAGACTTGGAATTGCACAGGCGCTTTTAAATAATCCCAAACTGCTGGTTTTGGATGAGCCCACTGCCGGTCTTGACCCAAAAGAAAGAGTAAAGTTCAGAAATATGATATCCCGTCTTGGAAAGGAGCGCATTGTGATATTATCCACCCATATTGTTTCAGATGTGGAATATATTGCGGATGAAATTTTGCTCATGAAAGAGGGGAGTATTCTTCATAAGGGAAGCCTGCCGGAAATCTTAAAGCCCATTGAGGGAAAGGTATGGGAATGCAGGGTAAATCCTTCTGAAGAAGCGCAGATTCTGGAGCAGTATACAGTGGTAAATATGAGAGAGGACGTACAGGGTACTTTTTTGAGAGTTGTAGGTGAAGAAAGTCCTTCTGAGGATGCTGTGAGTGTGGAGGCTGCTTTGGAAGATTTGTATCTTTATTATTTTGCAGGAGAAGGAGGAGAATAGTGTATGAGAGAGCTGGTTTTCTTTGAGTATAAGAAGATGATGAAACGGAAATCGGTATGGATTAGCGTGTGTGCTATGCTTTTTGTAGTGCTGCTTTGCTCTAATCTGTCTCTTTTGGGGAGTGTTTATGTGGATGACCATAAGGTGTTCAGCCATTTTGAAGAAATCCAAATCA
This sequence comes from uncultured Bacillota bacterium, assembly GCA_958352855.1. Classification (GTDB taxonomy): domain Bacteria; phylum Bacillota; class Clostridia; order Lachnospirales; family Lachnospiraceae; genus Blautia. The sequence goes on along the minus strand of CATWQE010000003.1, from coordinate 22,247 downwards.
GGCGTGAAGGGGGAGAAAAGCTTGATGGTGCTGTGCTGGAAGAGGGCTTTCTGGAAGAGAATATAGAGGAATATGAGGCTTATTTAGCAGACAGGGACAATGGGAACGTTACCTGGGAAAATTATAAAACAGCACAAGAAGAGGTGGCGTCTGCACAGCTTCTCTCCTGGTGGGTAGAAAGGCTTGCGCCTGGGGTCCAGGAGGAAATAGCGGCAGATAATTTTTACAGCAGGAGAGAGGAAAGCATGGAGGAGTCCTGGAAGGCAGCAGGATTTAGCTCTGGTGAAATTCAGGCGCACAGAGAGCAGAATGAGAGAATTGCCACGCCATTTACCTATTCCTACTGTGAAAGCTATGAAAAATTTGCCCTGTACTGGGTTTCTAATATGATTGTCTTAGCCATGGCAGTGGCAGTGTGTGTGGCGCCTGTTTTTGCAGAAGAATACAGTACGGGCATGGATGTGCTGCAGCGCTCTTCCAGAAAAGGAAGAGGGAAGCTGGTGGCAGCGAAACTGATAACAGGATGTTCTTTTACCCTGCTTCTGGGCGCTGTTACCTTTGGCGTCAGCCTGGCAGCAGAAATCTTGATTTACGGTGCAGGAAGCCTTGGCGCGCCAATACAGATAATAGACACTCTTTTGCTTAGCAGTTATCCTTTTACCACAGGTGAAATGCTGTTGCTGCTATTTTTTGCCAGTGAAATGTCATTGCTTGTTCTTGCGGCTGTGGTAATGTTTTGTTCAGCCAGAATGAACAGCTCTTTTGGACCGGTTCTGGTGGGTGTTTTCCTAAGTTTATTATCAGTGGCAAAAGAAATGATTCCTTCCTGGATGATAACCATGCGGAAAATTGCTTCCATGTTGCCGGGACCTTTTGCAAGCTGTGAGAGCTTATTTGATGAGAAATTCTGGAAGCTGGGAGGAATGTATCTGAAAAACTATGAGTATGTACCAGTGATTTATGGTATTATAATCTTACTGTTCTGCGGACTTGCTTACCGAAGCTTTGTGCGTGGGAAAAATGTATGCAGATAAACTAGGGAGGGAAAATAATGCTGGCATATACATATAAGGAGAAGGGAAAATTTGTATTAGAAGAGAAAGAAAAACCTGAGATTTTAAAAGAACAGGATGCCATTGTCAGGGTGACTCTTGCAAGCATTTGTTCCAGTGATATTCATATCAAACATGGGGCAGTGCCAAGAGCGGTTCAGGGAATTACAGTAGGCCATGAGATGGTTGGCGTTGTGGAAAAAGTGGGAAGTAAGGTCACAAAAGTAAAACCAGGAGACAGGGTCACTGTAAATGTGGAAACTTTTTGTGGAGAATGTTACTTTTGTCAACAGGGTTTTGTGAATAACTGCACAGATGAAAATGGCGGATGGGCGTTGGGATGCAGAATTGATGGAGGACAGGCAGAATATGTCCGCGTGCCCTATGCCAATCAGGGGTTAAATAAAATAGCAGATTCTATTACAGACGAAGAGGCTTTATTTGTAGGAGACGTACTTGCCACTGGATTCTGGGCTGCCAGAATCTCAGAAATCAGTGATCAGGATACGGTAGTGATTCTGGGAGGAGGACCTACCGGAATCTGCACCCTTTTGTGTGTGATGCTAAAACAGCCGAAAAGAATTATATTATGCGAGGTAGACCCAGAGAGAATTGCCTTTGTAAAAGAACACTATCCACAAGTACTGGTGGTGAATCCAACAGAGTGTGATGTGGAGGAATTTGTAAGAGAACACAGTGAGCATGGCGGGGCAGACCGGGTTCTTGAGGTTGCGGGAGGAGCCCATACCTTTGAGCTGGCCTGGAAAATCGCCCGACCCAATGCCATTGTGACAGTGGTAGCGCTTTATGAAGAAAACCAGATACTTCCCCTTCCAAAGATGTATGGAAAGAATCTCATCTTCAAGACAGGGGGCGTGGACGGCTGCGATTGCGATGAGATTTTAAAATTAATTGAGGAGAAGAAAATAGATACTACACCGCTCATTACCCATAGATTTCTGCTGAAGGAAATTGAAGAGGCGTATGATATTTTTGAAAACAGGAAAGAACATGTGATTAAGGTGGCCATTCGGCCATAAAAGGAATCTGACTAAATACTTGCAGGGAATTGCTATTTTGCATTTTCTGCAAGTTTTTTTGTTTTTTAAATCATTTTCTATGCTATGATTCGTTGTAATAGATGAGGAGGTTATATTATACTTTGACGCGCGAGAAAAAATTAATCAGACAAATAGAAAATGGAGACAAGGGCGCCCTTGGGGAATTGATTGAAATGTACTATGCTGATATTTTACGGTACTGCCGCTGGCATACATCTGGAGCAGTGTATGCAGAAGATGCCACACAGGAGACCTTTTTGAAAGCAGTGCGTTATCTGGATACTACTGGTTTTAAGGGGGAATTTCGTCCATTTATCTATAAAATTGCCAGAAATACCTGCATTGACCTGGCACGAAAGAGATGTCAGGATGATACCAATCTGGAAGAACTGGAGCAGGAGCCGGGATATTTGGAAGCCGGGTTTGAGCAGACAGAGGATGATGTCTGGCTGCAGCAGCTTATCAGGAATCTGGATTTTGAAGCGCAGGAAATCTTGTTGCTGCGGTTCGGACAAAATCTCACCATCAGGGAAACAGCACAGACCATGGGACTGCCTCTTAGGACAGTACAATCCAAATTAAGGAGCATATTAAAAAAACTGAAAACAGAATTTCAGCAGATGGATGGAAAGCAGAAGGGAGGCTGGAACAAATGAACAGGATAGAGGAGAGACTTCGCGCACACTATGAGAATACACCTGGTGAAAGAAAAGATTTTTCGGAAGAAAATGCAGCAATGCAAAAAACGATTCTTCTGGCAAAATTGGAATTGGATAGAAAACCAAAGAAAGAACAAAAGGGATTTGGCGCATTTTTATTCGAACAGATGCGGATGACAGGTATGCGAATCTGGATAGGACAAACAGGGATGGTTCTGGCTGTTTTCCTGTTTGTGTATTTTATGACAGGAGTAGAGTTCCTTTTTTTTACACCAAGACAGTTCGCTTTTCTGGCAGGTATTCTGGGGATTTTTCTGTTTTCATCAGCAATTCCCTTTTTATACAGGGCAAAAAGATATGGAATGTTGGAAATCGAAGCTACTGCCAGATATTCTATTGGAAGGTTGCTTCTGACCAGAATCTTCATAGTCAGCGCAGGGGATTTGCTTATGCTTGTTGGTATTGTGTGGCAGATTTCAAAAAACTCAAGCCTTACGGTATGGCAGACGATTTTTTGTCTGTGTCTGCCATTTTTGCTGGCATTCAATGGAGGGATTTATTTGTTGAGAAAAGTCACCTTTGTGCATTTTCAAAAATGGGCTTATGGCATGTGTATGTTCCTGTGCGGCATTTTCGGAGGTATTACTTTTGTTTACCCGAAATTTTATCAGGTGAAATTTACAGTTTTTACAGGAGGTATTGTAATCCTACTGATTGGAAGTATGATTCACCAGAGTTTTGCGCTGTTTCATGAGGTGAAGCAGTGTGTATATGAATAAAACAGGAGGTCAATATGGAATTAGAAATTAGAGAAATTTCCAAACATTATAAAGACAAGAAAGCAGTTGACCATGTGTCCCTTACTCTGACGCCGGGGGTATGGGGGCTTCTTGGGGCAAATGGAGCAGGGAAAACGTCTCTCATGCGGATGATTGCAGGAATTGTGAAGCCAACTTCCGGAGAGATTCTCTATGATGGGCTTCCTATTTGGACATTAAAGGAGAAATACAGGGAAGTTTTCGGATATCTTCCCCAGGAGTTTGGATTTTATCCGGAATTTACAGTGAAATCCTATTTGGAATACGTGGCATCTTTGAAAGGATTATCCAGAACCACTACCAGGAAAAAAATCGGAGAATTGCTGGAACGTCTTACATTATCGGATGTGAAAAATAAAAAAATCAGTAAGCTTTCCGGTGGAATGAAACGACGGGTGGGAATCGCTCAGGCTCTGTTAAATGATCCCAAGGTGTTGATTTTGGATGAGCCTACCAGCGGATTAGATCCGGGAGAGCGGATTCGTTTCCGTAATCTTTTGTCCGAGTTTGCCAAGGACCGCATCGTTCTGATTTCCACTCACATTGTATCGGATGTGGAGTATATTGCAACGGAAAATGCCGTTATGAAACAAGGGAAAATTATTGAGACAGGGACTACGGATGAGTTGACCCAGTTAGTCAGCGGAAAAGTCTGGAGCGCCATGATTCCAACCAGAGAGGCGTTTTCCTATGAACAGAAAATGCGGGTAGTAAATCTGCGAAATGAAGAACATGACATGACTTCTTTGCGTTATCTGTCGGAGACTCCACTGATACCAGATTCCTGTCCGGCAGAGCCAAAGCTGGAGGATTTGTATTTGTGGCTATTCCCTCAGGAGGGCGGTGTAGATTCTGAAAAAGGAGAGGTGAAGTAGAATGAGATTTTTAGGATTAGAAATAAAACGTGTACTCACAACAAGACTAACCTGGATTTTACTGTCTGTGGCAATCTTATGTTCCATTTTCATGGCATATATTCCGGTTACCTTTGAGTCAGTTACCTATACAGGAGACCAGGGACAGGCGGTTCGGCTAAAAGGCGTGGATGCTGTGAAATATTTGCAGGAAATCCGTATAGACCTGGAAGGTGAAGTTACGCCGGAAAAGGTAAAGACAGCGCTTGGAGCATTTCAGGAATGCCTCACCAAATATGGGGTGACAGATACTTATGAACTGCCGGAGGAGGCAGATACCGAAGGACTGCTTCCATACTGGGATTATGTACATGGAATCAGAGAAGCCTTTGCAGATGAAGAGACTGGTATTGCACCGGCATTAACAGAAATCAATCTTGAGGATACAGAACAATATTATGAAAAAACAGTCAGACATACCGAAGCCCTTCTGAAAATGGAGCAGCCGGATTCTGTATCAGCTCAGAAAAAGGCAACTGCAATGTATAATGAAGTAGAAAAACCATTTCAGTATTATTCAGGAATATCCAGCAATTCCATGGATTATCAGATCTTATTGATTTATATCATTACCATTCTATGCGTAGTAATTGCAGCGCCGGTTTTTACCTCTGATTATCAAACAGGAGCAGATGACATTCTGCGCTGTACAAAACATGGACGTGGGAAAATGGCAGTCTGCAAAATCTTATCTGCGCTGCTGATTTGCGGCGGGGCCTTTTTGCTCTGTTCTGTTGTATGGATTCTGATAACAAATGCGTTGTTTAGTTGGGAAAGCACCAAGACTTCTCTCCAGTTTATTTTCTCCATTTCCAGCCTGCCGGATTTGACTGTAGGGGAAACACAGTGGGTAAATTTAGCAGCCAGCTTCCTGCTGTTTCTTGCAATCCTTAGCTTTGTACTGTACATATCCACCAAAATGCGCAGCACAGTCTCTGCCCTGGCAGTTGCGTTGCTGTTCTGTATTCTGCCTATGCTGGCAACGAATGTGTTTCCGGGAGAGCTTGGACTGTGGCTGCAAAGCATCCTTCCAGGAGGCGGAATCGGTATGGGAAATAGCTTCTTATATGCGTTAATTGACTTCAAGTTTTTAAATCTGGGAAACTTAGCTGTATGGACACCTTATGCGTTAGTGTTCTTTGCAGTGATTCAGATACCGGTGTTTTTAGGGATGGCGGTGTATTCACATTGTAAGATGAGGCAGTAAAAAGTTGTTGTACAAAAATATGGTAGAAAAGCTCGGTGCAGCCCGGGCTTTTTATGTGCGGAAATACGGAAGATTTCATGATTCCGCATTTTAGAAGGTCTTTTTATATTGCCATTATTATTGTATAATAATGCATATAAGCACGAAAAGGCTTTAGTGCGGGTAAACGGAGGATAATAGAATGGCAGAGCAGGAACATAGAAATAAGAAGCATATAAAGAGAAATGACATGAGAAGAATAGAGACCTTATGAGGTAAACAATCGTTTGCTAAAGAATAGGAGGTTTTGCATGAGTGAAAAGAAAAAGAAAATAGGTTTTACTGTTGCATGTGTAAACGAATTTGCACAATATCATAATCTCAGTATACAAGAAGCATTTCGCTACCTTTTCCAATTCAAAGGCATTGCATTTATAAAAGAAAACTACGAAGTTGAGCATACTTTAGATTTTGGAACAATAATAGAAGATTTGGAAATCCTATGCCGAAAAAACGGAGGTATGTTATGAAACTATATCATGGAAGTAATATTGTAATTGATAGATAAATTTAGCAATGTGCAGACCATATAAAGATTTTGGAAAAGGATTTTATTTGACAGATATAAAAGAGCAGGCAGAAAAAATGGCTGTAAGAGTGTCAAAAATTTATGGAGGTTTTCCTGTTGTCAATATATTTGAAATACAAGATGATTTCAGGAAAATAGAATCTCTCAAGATTAAAGACTTTGGTTTAGAAACAACAGAAGAATGGGCGAAATTTGTCATGAATAATAGAAATAGAACATTTACAAATCTGAAAGATACTTTGTGTAATAAGGACAATAAATATGACATTGTGATATGACCTGTTGTGGATGATAATATGGCATTATTATTTCGTCAGTATGAAAATGAAATTATTGATTTTGAAACATTGTTGAAAGACTAACTATTAAAAGTCAAGTCTAAAATGAAAGTTTTTTGAATGAATTGCAGAAATGCATTTCAGATATATTTGAACATTGAAAACTGCATGACAAGCAGAGTGTCATTGCTGGCACTCTAAAAGGAGATATTTACAGAAAAGAATTAAGTTGTTGGCAGATACGCTCTTCCGGATTTCTCCATTGCAAAAATCAATCGAACAAGTTTCTTGGTGGCATGGGATAATGCAACATTATAATGCTTGCCTTCTGAACGTTTCTTTTCCAGATATACACGAAAAGATTCGTCCCAGTGGCAGACATATTTTGTGGCATTATAAAGGGCATACCGGAGGTATCTGGAGCCTCGTTTCTCCATATGGGAATAACAGTTATCCAACTGTCCCGATTGATAAGTGGAGGGAGACATTCCTGCATATGCGAGTATCTTATCTGCGGAATCAAAACGGGAGAAATCCCCAATCTCAGCGATGATCATTGCGCCCATCCGGTAACTGATACCAGGAATGGTAAGGATAGGAGAATGAATTTCTTCATCCATGATTCGTTTGATGGTTGCTTCGATCTCATCAATCCCAATCGTTAATTCCTGAATGAGCTTGATGGTGTGTTTTAGTTCCAAGGACTTTGCAGGCATATAGGAACCGACAGAACTTCTTGCAGCGTCACGAAACATAATCGCAGTATCTTTCCCGTATCTGCCTTTCGAACTCTCAGAGAGCAGGTTGGAAAGCCTTGTGAGATGTGCATTTGCAACAGCATCTGCACTTGGAAATTCACAAAGCAAAGCATAGACGGATGCCATATGAAGCGTAGGAACAAGTCTTTCCAGTTCCGGGAAAAGAATACAGACAAGTCTTGAAACAGAACTTTTCAATTTTGCCCGTTCTTTGACCTTATCAAAACGATAACGGGTTAGTGACTTTAATTCTTCATTGTGGTAAGATGTATCTGAGTAGGACTTTAAGTTCATGTCAGACATCATCATAGTGGCAATGGTACGGGAATCAACTTTATCCGTTTTCGTCTTTCTAAGGCTGAGACTTTTTCTGTAAAGATTTGTGTGAAGCGGGTTAATAACAAAGGTGGTCAGACCTTTATCAAGAAGAAATCCCAGAAGATTGTAACTGTAGTGTCCGGTGGCTTCCAGTCCTACTTTTACTTTGTTTAAATCATCTGATACAGATTCGATTCTTTGAAATAAGGTTTCAAAACCATCACGATTATTAGGGAAGGTAAAGGATTTAAATAATACTGCACCATCTGAGTTAGTAATAAAGCAGTCGTGTTTGTCTTTAGCAACATCAATTCCAACGTAAATCATAAGAAAACTCCTTTGAATAAATTTGATACTGTTTAGAGCCACAGGTACTCCTTGTGATTGTAACCTCGTTCTAAATAAACCGTCATGCGGTATCTAACTGATTAACAATTATACAAAGAGACTGTGGTTGTAGCCTTTCAAAAACCATCAGGTGGTAGGAGTGATTAAACAATCCACAGTATCTCCAACAGTATAGCATACAGTCCTTGGAGAGGGACTATAAACACTACTACTTTATAATACGAGGAATGATATATAAAAAGACATCATCACAGTATTCTTTTCATACAGAAAAAAGTATAAAACTTTTACGAAAGGTAGGAATTTAATATGGGTAAGCAGGAGCAGTTGATTGAATATATAATTCAGGATATTGTTGATATGTTTTCTTCAGATCAGAATATAGAATATGATGAGGCAATGAATCGATTTTATAATTCAGAAGTCTTTGAAAAACTTCAGGACAAGGAAACTGGGTTGTATATGGAAAGTTCAGAATATGTGTATGATCTTTTTAAAGACGAGATGAATTAAAAATGTTTGTCTAGGAAGGAAGACTGAAAATGGAAAAAATCATCTTATTTCATGGAACGCCTGATGAAATTGTAGTACCGACATATGGTAAAGGTGAGAAAAAACATGACTATGGACAAGGGTTTTATCTTACAGAAAACCTTGAGCTTGCAAAAGAGTGGGCGGTTTGCAGACCAAACGAAATAAAGGGTTATGTTCATCAGTACGAACTTGATACCAATGGTTTGAAAATCTTGGATTTTCAAGAGCAAGGTGTTCTTGCCTGGCTTGCAGAGTTGATGAAGCACAGAGATGCTGCTGACTCTAAGCGCTATCGTATGCTGGCACAGAAATTTATTAAAAAATATGGTGTAAACACTGAAGAATATGATGTTATCAAAGGGTGGAGAGCCAATGCCTCCTATTTTTACATCGCAAAGGAATTTGTCAGGGACAATATAGATATGGATATTCTTGAAGAACTCTTATCTCTTGGTGGATTTGGTATCCAATACTGCATCAAGACTGAACCTGCATATTCCAAACTCCAAGAAATAGAAGGCAGCTTGCAGACGGTTTCTTATGTAGAATTTAATGAAAAGTACAATCAGCGTGACATTTCTGCAAGACAAAAAATGCGTGAACTCATTGATTCTGATGCAAATAAGGTAACAAAGGTGTTTAGTACACTTTTTGAGGAGTGATGATTATGAGAGCATATGCACAAGATTATTTGAATGATGTGGTAGAAAATCAGGGTAAACTTTTTGATTTTGTTGCTCAAAGCTATCCTGATATGGATACCGAAGATTTTATTAAGACCTACATGGCAAGTAAAACAAGAAAAAGCATTGATGAAGCGAAAGCCTATGTTAATACAATGAGTGCCAAAGAATTGTGGGAATATTTTACCGAGACAGAAAATTATTCATTGAAATCCGGTAAGGCTCTTAAGGGTTTTATGCCCGATTGGATTGGTGAGTTTTACGCTTACTATCAATGGTACTACAGTATTCCAAGCGTTGAAGTTTTGAAAAAAGTGCCGCTTGATTTCTTAGAGAAAGCTTATTATGGTTTACATGACCTGGAACTTGAATTGGCGGTACAAAAGGTTGGTGAAGTATGATGAAGATTATTTGTTTTCACAATCCGAACGAGGAGAATGGATATTTAAGTAATTGGTATCCATCGCCTTTTATGGTGGACGGTATGTCGTTTTCTTCTATGGAACAGTACATGATGTACTGTAAGGCAATATGCTTTCAGGACGAACCTTCAGCGGCGAAGATACTTGCTACAGAAGATGTTGCAGAGATTAAATTGCTTGGCAGACATGTATCAAACTATGATGAAAACCATTGGAACGGTGTTCGGCAGATTGTTGTTTACAAGGGCCTGCTTGCAAAATTTTCACAAAATGAGGATCTGAAAGGCAAACTTAAATCTACAGGTAATGCTGTATTAGCGGAATGTGCTGTAAAAGATCGAATTTGGGGCATCGGTTTATCGATGAAAAACCCAGACCGATTTGACCGAACCAAATGGAACGGTCAAAATCTCCTTGGATATACGCTGATGATGGTGCGTGAACGCTTGTGATTGATTTATACGAATAAAAGTAAAGTGGGAAATATCCCCATACCCGAAATATAGTTTTACAAAGCATCTGCAAAGAAAGTAAGTTGAATGACAAATTCCTGCTTTTGCTCCGAATACAATATCTGCCCCTTCAGAAGAGACATCATTCTTTCCACATTTCTCAGACCAATGTGAGTGCTTTGCACAGAAGAGTCTGTTTCCTTGATTTTGTTTCTGATACGGATTTTTAATTCTCTGGATTCGTAAGAAACATCAATTAAAACAGGGGTAGACTTATCTCCGTATTTTAAAATATTAGAAAATAAATTTTGGAAGATTCGTTTAATCATAGTTGTGTCACTGGTGAAAGAAACTTCTTGTTTTTTCGATGCTGATGCGGAAGTCATTTCGCAGGAAAAACCTGCAAGGTGAATATAGTCTATATTTTCCTTTAAACAGTCATAAAAGAAAGAGAAAGGCAAAGGTTCCATATCTGGTGTTTCATTTTCCTCATAAACCAATGCATATTCAAACATCCGGTCTGTCATATCTTTGATGTCTTTTGTTTTTTGCAGACATCGTTTCAGATATTCTTCCTCCATTTCAGGAGATTTTTTTAAATGTAATACCTCCAGATAACCATTGAGAATCGTAAGGGGCGTCCGCAGGTCATGAGATAATGCAGTGATTAAATCCTGATTGGCCTGGCGGCTTTCCTGTTCTTGCTGAAGGGTATCAGCCAGTGTGATACGGAGCTGGTTTAATTCTGAGGACAGGATACCGATTTCATCCCCGGGATACTTTGGCAGGGCTGTTTTTAAATCTCCGGATGCCATTTGCAAAATACCATGTTCAATCTTAGAAATCTGTTTCATTTTGTGAGAGACAAAACAAAGGATAACGGATAAAAAAAGTAAAAAAGAAATACCTAAACAGAATAAAACGTAAGGGTACAGAAACATGGAATTATGATAAAAGTACACCCGGATGATTCCGGAACCGTTTTTAAATTCTGCTGGAAATTCCCGGGAGTTTTCACCTTCGCCTCCTGTTATGCGGTAACCCATATCAAAAAAAGTCCGAAAAGTACTATCTTCCATGGCACTTGCATATTTTCCGGCACGATAGTAGCCATCAGAACCATAAATATAAATGCTGGTATAGTCATCCCCTAAATCAAACCAGGGCTGGAGCTTTTGAATAGCTTCGGTGTCTGTTTCGGACTCAGGAAGATTATATTTTGCCGCTTCTTCATAAAGCTGGTCTAAAAAGTTTTCATCACCATGAAGAGGTGAAAAATGAAAGACAGGGTCAAGGGCTTCAAATACAGTGTATTTGTTATACCAGAGAAACTGAAACAGAGAATAACAAAAAAATCCTGTAAGCACAATGAGAAAGGCCAGTTTTGTACGGATTTTCATGGCTGATAGTTTCTTAGTCACAGCGATACCCCCTTCCCCATACGGTTTTTATAATTTCAGGTTGATTTGGATTTTCTTCAATTTTTCTCCTCAGATTTCGTATGTGTACCATTACCGTATTATTTGCTCCATAATAATAAGGCTCTTCCCATATGGATTCATAGAGATGTTCTGCGGAAAATACCTGTCCGCAATGTTTGATTAAAAGAACAAGCATACGGTACTCTGTATTGGTCAAGTCTATGGTCACTCCATTTTTCGTGACCTGTTCTGCCTGTTCATCAATGGTAAGCTCATGATAAGTGATTGTTTTTGAAGGCTGCCTGGTTTCTGCTTTTCCTTTATATACGTGGTAGCGGCGTATAAGCGCTTTTGCCCTGCTGATTAATTCATTATAGGAAAAGGGCTTTGCAAGATAGTCGTCTCCTCCGCTGGAGAAACCAAGGGTTTTATCACTGTCTTTGGTGCGTGCGCTTAGAAAGAGTATGGGGGCATTGCTGTTTTTCCGCATTTCTATACATGTCTGATAACCATTCATTCCAGGCATCATAATATCTAAAATAATCAAGTCAAAATCCTGTTTTTTTAACTGATTCAGGGCAGTCAAACCATCTTTTGCCTGAAAGGTTTCAAATCCTTCTCCCTTTAACAGAATTTCTATAATTTCCCTAATTTCCGGGTTGTCATCCACAATGAGTATCTTTGATGTGTCCATAGATTTACCTCCTGATTTCAAGAATACATTATAACAGAAATAAATGTAAATAAAGAAAACTTAAGGAAATATTAAGAAATAATTTGTCCGAAAGTTAAGAAAAAATTGTTAAGTTCATTAGCAGGAGGTGCAGAAAATGAACTTGGAACTGCTTCGGTACATTATGGCTGGTATTAGTACTACATTTATAAATCTTGTAATGTTTTCTATTTTAAAATACGGTGTGCATATGGAAACGCAGATTGCGAATGTGATTTCGATTTTAGTTGCTATTGCTTTTGCATTTGTTATCAATAAGAGCTTTGTGTTTGGACAGAAAAGTACAGAGAATCTCAGGAAAGAATGCTTTCGTTTTGTCAGTATGCGGATGATTTCTATGGGAGTAGAGGTATTAGGCATGTATGGATTAACAGAAGTAAGTTCTGTACCGGACCTGGATGCAAAGGTTATTTTACAGGCTGTTGTAATTGGAATGAACTATATAATCAGCAAGTTTTACATATTTCAGGAGGATAGAAAATGAAGAAATTAACAGTGATTATTCCATGTTTTAATGAAGAAGAGGCTCTGCCCATTTACTATAGGGAAATGAGTAAGGTTATGACAGATTTGAGGGGAGTAGACACAGAATTATTATTTATAGACGATGGGTCTACAGACCGGACTTTGAGTGTAATGAAGGATTTGCATATCTTAGATAAAAGATGTAAATATCTGTCTTTTTCGAGAAATTTTGGGAAGGAAGCGGCAATCTATGCAGGGCTTAAAAATGCAGTGGGAGACTATGTGGCTGTAATGGATGTGGACTTACAGGACCCTCCTTATATGCTGCCGAAAATGTATAAAATTCTGGAGGAGGAAGGCTATGACAGTGTAGCGACAAAACGTTCTACCAGAACAGGAGAGCCAAGAATACGCTCCTTTTTATCCCGTAGTTTTTATAAATTCATCAATAAAATCTCTAAGACGGAAATTGTAAACGGTGCAAGAGATTATCGTTTAATGAAACGGAACATGGTGGATGCGGTTTTGAATATGAGTGAGTATAACCGCTTTTCAAAGGGGATTTTTGAATGGGTTGGTTTTCGTACAAAATGGCTGGAATTTGAAAACGTAGAGCGTTCAGCAGGGAAAACAAAATGGTCATTAAAAAAATTATTTTTCTATTCCATGGAAGGAATTACAGGTTTTTCAGTGGCGCCCTTGTCTCTGGCATCTATTATGGGGGTACTGTTTTGTCTCCTGTCTTTTGTTACCATTGGTTTTATTGTGATGCGGACTTTAATCTGGGGAGACCCGGTGTCCGGCTGGCCTTCTCTGGTTTGCATTATGTTTTTTGTGGGAGGAATTCAACTCCTCTGTACCGGAATCGTGGGACAGTACTTATCAAAAACCTATTTGGAAACAAAGCACAGACCAATCTATATTTTAAAAGAAAGCAGCGAAGGAGAACTTGAAAAGTGACAGAAAAGATATTTGGCTCCAATGTAGACTGGCTCAGTCAGCACAGCGTATTTCCTGAATATTTCCGGCAGCAGTTTTATGAAACCGGAACCGTTTTTCCAGAATTTGCAGCGAATATTGGAGGCGGACAAAACATCTATAATTTTGCTTATTATGGCTTATATAATCCGCTTTTCCTTCCGGCATATTTCTTGCCCTTTGTCAAAATGAGTGATTATATTATTTTTATTAGTCTCTTTTGCCTGGCGGCAGATGTACTGCTGTTTTATAAATGGCTCAGAAATCATGGAGTGTCAAAGGGAAACAGTATCTTAACCGCTATGCTGTTTTTGCTGGCAGGTCCTATGATTTTTCATTCTTATACGCATATTATGTTTGTAAATTATATGCCTTTTCTGATTTTAAGTCTCATGGGAACAGACCGATATTTTCAAAAAAAGAAATCAGATTTACTGACAGGCAGTGTGTTTCTTATGATTATGACCAGCTTCTATTTCAGTATAGGCGGAATCCTGGTTTTGTTCATTTATGGAGTGTCTCAATACCTGGATATTCAGGAGAAACAGAGAAAAAAAGTCATCGCAAAGAGTTTTGTTTTTGCTGGTATTTTGTTTTGTATTCCTATTTTAACAGCAGTTATGATGAGTGGATTCTTGGTGATACCTACAGCTATGGCGCTGCTAAAGGGTGAGCACAGAGCTGCTCCATCTGTTTCCCTGGAAGAACTTTTTTTACCGGATTCAGATTACATGCAGGTTCTTTATTCTCCTTATGGTATTGGCCTTACGACTTTTGCACTGACTGTTCTGATTAGTGGATTTACCTATAAAAAGTGGAGAGAAAAGTATCTTCATATTGCCTGTTTTCTTGTTATTCTCCTTCCTGTTTTTCAGTATGTGTTAAATGGAGGACTGTATATCAGAGGCAAGGTTTTGATACCAGTGCTTCCGTTGCTGTGCTATTTAATTGCCATGTATCTGGAAAAACAAAGAAGACAAGAAATACCTTTTTGGCAGGGGATTTTACCCTTTATGGTAACGCTTATCATGATATGGGGAGGAAAGACGCCGGAAAAAATAACGCAGGCAGATGTTTTTTTGCTTATAGATGCAGGACTTATGCTTTTTTGCGGGCTGCTTTTTTATTCCCAATATTTTGGTAAAAAGCATAAAGAAAAAATAGTGATTATTGTACCCATAGGATTGCTTCTGTTGTATGGAATTGTTATGCAAAAAGAGAGCAGTCAAATGGTAGAAAAAGACTTTTATCTTCAGCTTACAGATAAGGATTACAGCCATATAACAGAGGAGATTTTGGAAAAAGAAGAAGGTTTCTACCGCATGGAACAGGCAGGAACAAGGAAAACAGATGCAGCAAATTTAAACAGAATCTGGTCCGCAGAGCAGTATAGTTCTTCTGTATATTCTTCCACTTATAGCGAAGTCTATCAGAGCTTTCGAAAAGATATTTTTCAGGTAGAACAGCCCTATCGAAATATATTTATGCAGGCAAGAGCCAAGAATCCTATCTTTCAAAAGCTGATGGGAGTGAAATACATTTTATCGGAAGAAGATATTCCAGGTTATCAGGAAATAGAAGAAAATGTTTATGAAAATCCAGAGGTATATCCGGTTGCCTATGCAACCAACCAATATCTGTCTGAACAGGACTATAGCAACTTAGAATTTCCGTATAATCAGACCGCCTTTCTCGATTTTGCTATTGTAAAAGACGGAAGTTCCTGTGCCGGATGGAGGGAAAAACTTCAAGCAAAGATTCAGGAAACAGACCTTGGATTTAAGCAGAAAGAAATAGATATCAAACAAGCTGTTTCAAAAAGTCTGCCTATTCCGCAAGCAAAGGAAGGCGATATTTTGCTGCTTCAATTTGATGTGGAGAATCATAACATATCACAGGATATATCTGTAGATGTAGAAGGCATACGCAACAAATTAACGAAAAAAGAGCACATCTATTATAACGAAAATGAAACCTTTACTTATGCTGTGATGTTGAAAGAAGGACAGACACAAATTCAGATAAACTTTGGAAAAGGAACCTATGAAATAAAGAATTTAAAAAGCTATATCTGGAGAAAAGATAAGGAGGATTCAAAAAATCAGACATTGTGTCAGTCAGATTTTGTTCTGGATAAGCAGGCAACAAAGGGAAACAAAATAGCTGGTACAATAGAAAGAAAAGAAGCGGGAACGCTCATTACATCCATTCCATTTGATGAAAACTTTACTGTTTCTATAGATGGAAAAAAGGCAAAGACTGAAAAAGTAAATACAGCGTTTCTTGGGGTAAAGGTGGAGAAGGGAATACATGATATTGAAATGATATACCATTCTCCGGGGCTGAAAACAGGGGAAATAATCAGTGCGGTTGGATTGTTGTTCTGGGTTTTTGGTAGGAAGCTGAAGGTGAGGGAGCATATATAAGCTACAGAGGAATAGAACTCCCATTGCCCCACATACCGGCTTACACTCCTGCATAGATTGTAACAAAGAAGCTATGCAGGGGTTTTTCATGAAAGATTATATTGAAGAACGGGCGGTTGAAATTGCGGAATATATTATAGAAACAAAGGCTACGGTGCGGCAGACGGCGAAGAAGTTTGGAATTAGTAAGTCTACAGTTCATAAAGATGTAACAAAAGAGATGTTTTTGTGAAGGTTGTTTATGAGGTGAAATAAAAATAGAGGATAGAGGAAGGAAAGGTCGCAGAAATGCGGTCTTTTTCTTTTTGGTGATTTTATTGTGTTATGGTTGAGAATCGGTTAAAATAGACAATAGAAAGCAGGTGGAAGAATCATGGCTAAAACTTTTTTATGGATAGAAGATCGGAAAGGAAAAGCAAGTTATATATTTTGGGAAAATTTCATGAAACAACTCTATCCGGATGTAATAGTTGAAAGTAAAAAGAATAATAGTGAATTGGTGAAATCAATAAAGGCATTGCAGGATATAGAGAATAAATATATTATTGTTTTTGATAATTCTTTTGATAATCTCCAGGTTGTAATGGAACAGAAGCGTTTGAAGAGATATGTGAGTGAGAAGAAAAATGTTTTTCTGTTGGATATTATTTGCTTTGAGTATATTCTTTTAGAGTTTAAAGAATTGATAGAATGGATTTATGCTCCAGATGATGAGTTTTTAGAAAAAAGAGCCGGAACAATCACAGCAAGACACAAACTTGTAGAATCCTTGCAGGATGATAATTTCGATTATAAAGGAATACGAGAAATTGTGGAATATGATAAAAATATTGAAGAACATAACATTGAACAATTATCAGCAAAATTACTATTCGATTTGACAAGAAATACTGGATTTGAAGTGTCAAAAAGTGTACTTGGAGAATGTTGGATAAAGTCTTGCTGTGAATGGAAAGAGAGACAGGAAGATGACATCTGTGGATTGGATAATAACAAACTGTCTGTGTTTGATAAAATGAAACGGATCTATGTGGGAAGTTCATTAAAACTACAATTTTCTAAAGTTGGATTGGAGATAGTGGCATGATAACGATTTTTAAAAACAAGAAAGACATACCTCTGAATAAAGAATATATAGAATTGAATGATATATTTTTTAATCAAAATACGGCAACAAAACTTGATGATACGGCGGCAAAATATATTCAAATGATAGATGGTTCAGAACTTCTTAGTAAATATAAAATCCGATCACGATTTGAGGATATTACATTGAATACAGATCAGCTTTCTACAGGTTGTAAAACGGTATTGAATATATTATATTTTCCAAATAAAGTGTTTTGTTTAAAAGAATGTGGAAATAATGCTTTGGAAATATTATATGGTTTCGAAGAGGGATATGTATATAGTGATTATGCAATGATTCCTTTTAATATGGGACGTGTGAAGGTTCAGACTAGTAGAGGATGTAAAGAGATTAAGGATTACGAAGAACTAAAGGAGTGGTGGGAAAATGAAGAGTAAACCGATTGTAATGGAACATTTTTCAACAGTGCATACCTCGTTTGTGGTGGACTTTACATTTACCAATAATATAACAATCTTAATGGGAGATTCAGGAACAGGAAAGACAGCAACATTTTCATTTATCAGAGAATGTATGGCAGTTAATCCTAGGATTTTGTGTTTGGATAATTATGATTATCAGAAAGATATAAAAGAAATAATCAGACAGACAGAGGGGAAACTGGTTGTCATTGATAATGCAGATATTTTGTTAAATGACGATACAAGGAAATATATTTCGCTAGATGATAGAAATCAGTATCTAATTATCGGAAGAAATCCTAAGAATCTGTTCGCAACGAAAGAAAATCTATTTGAATTGGTAAGTAAAAAGGTCGGAGAGCAGACGGTGTTTACGATAAAACCGTATATATAAAGTGGAACTTGTGTGTTGAGAATTGCAGGTGGCGGTATGAATATAGAAGCATATGATGCGGAATCTTTGAGAAAGATTGTTCGATTACTTGAATATGAAAATAGGATACTGAAAGACAAGTTGAAAAAAGAAAATATTCCATATGACGAGGTTAATCCTTTTGAAGAGACGATAGAAAATGCAGAAGAGTATGATCTTGACCAAGGAGCACGTATTGTTCATCCTACGTTTATTACAGAGAAGATGGCGATACGCTTTTTTTCTATGTTTTGGGGCAGAGAGGATGTCTATGCCAGACGTGGTAAGAACGGCGGTTATTTTCCACAATGTGATAATAGATGGGATGTTAAACTTTGTCTGAAACAGCGTGGGGAAAAGATATTTTGCGATGAGTGTGAAAATAAAAAATGGACAAAACTGGAAGTGAAGAAAATCGTTGGACATCTGCTGGGATATAAAGAAGATGGTTCGGACGTAATCGGTATATATCCGTTGTTGTCGGATGGGACATGCAGATTTATCGTGTTTGATTTTGATAATCATGAAAAAGGTGCAGAAACAACAGATTTTGCCAACGTGGGTAGTGAGTGGCATAAAGAAGTGGACGCTCTTAGAAAAATATGCGAGATAAATGGAATTAAACCATTAGTGGAACGATCGCGTTCAGGGAGAGGTGCTCATGTATGGATATTTTTTCAAAAAGCAGTATCGGCTTCCGTTGCCAGAAACTTCGGATTTTTATTGTTAGATAAGGGAGCTGCATCGGTCAACTTAAAGTCTTTTCATTACTATGACCGAATGTATCCATCTCAGGATGTGGCGAGCAGTATTGGCAATTTGATTGCATTGCCCCTGCAAGGTCAGGCACTTAAAAATGGAAATAGTGCATTCGTAGATGAAAACTGGAATGCCTATCCGGATCAATGGGACATTTTACTTAATAAAACAGAAAAACTCAGTATAGAAGATATAGAAAAGTATATGGCGAAGTGGCAGGTGGAATTGGCAGAAAGCAGAGGGGAACTTGTAGGTACTAATATAAATAGCAGACCAAAGCCATGGAAAAAGAAGTGCGAGTTTGTGAAAGCTGATGTGGTTGGAAAACTTCATATGGTACTCAGCAATGGCGTTTATGTCGACGCATTGAATCTTATGCCGAGAATACTAAATCAAATTCGGAGTCTGGCGGCGTTTGATAATCCGGAGTATTATAAGAATAAGAGATTAGGATATTCAAACTACTATAATTTCAGTGCGGTTTACTTAGGAAAAGATATTGATGGTTATATTCGAGTGCCACGGGGACTAAGAGAACGAATTACTGAGGAATGTGCGAAAGCAGGAATCCAGGTTGAGATATCTGATCAAAGGGAAACCGGCCGCCCAATCAGAGTCTCTTTTAATGGTAACTTACGACTGCAGCAGGAACTTGCAGCGGAGCAATTATTACGGCATTCGGATGGAGTATTAGAAGCTGCAACCGCATTTGGTAAAACAGTTGTGTGCAGTTATTTGATTGCGGAACGAAAGGTGAATACACTGATTTTGCTGCAGAGCAAGGATTTGCTTAGTCAATGGATGGCTGAATTGAATAAGTTTCTCGATATCAGGGAAGAACCGCCGGAGTATGAAACGAAGACAGGAAGAAAGAAAAAGAGAGACAGTGTGATAGGTATTTTACATGGAAATAAGAATGCATTGACAGGTATTGTAGATATTGCGATGGTCGGTTCCATGTACAGCAAAGGAAAGTTTCAAAATTTGAAACATTCTTATGGAATGGTAATTGTAGATGAATGCCATCATGCAGCATCATACATGTACATGGAAGTATTACAGAAAATCAATGCAAAATATGTATATGGAGTTTCTGCTACGCCCAAACGTGGCGATCATTTGGATAAAATTATCTATATGATGCTGGGACCATTAAGACATCGTTTTACTGCATTAGAAAGAGCCGAAGAACAGGGAATCGGACATTATTTTGTTCCAAGATATACGAGAGTGATCGATACTGTGGATAGTAGGAATGATATTAATAAAGCCTATAGTTTGATCAGCACCAGCAAGGTGCGAAATGAAATGATTGCAAATGATGTAAAACAAAGTATTTCACAGCAGCAGACTCCTGTTATATTGACCCGATACAAGGAACACGCAAAAATTTTATATGATATGTTAAAAAATGAAGCTGACCATGTATTTCTTTTGTATGGAGATAATTCGGATAAGGAAAATGCAGAAATGCGGATACGATTAAAAAAGGTTCCGCGTACAGAAAGTCTTATACTGATTGCGACAGGACAGAAGATTGGAGAAGGATTTGATTTTCCGAGACTGGATGTATTGATGCTTGCCGCGCCGGTATCGGCGGAAGGACGTTTGATACAGTATATTGGAAGATTGAATCGTGATTATGAGGGGAAAGAAGCGGTTTATGTGTATGACTATATTGATGCACATATGAAGAAATTTAACAAAATGTATGGAAAACGACTCAGAACCTATAAGAAAACAGGATTCTCTATCTGGGCAGGAGACTCGCAAGAGAAGCAGAGTGTTCATGCGATATTTGACTCTGGAAATTATACGGAAAAATTTGAGCAGGATTTGGTAGAAGCAGAAAAATCCATCGTGATTTCCAGTTCAAATATCCGTCAGGAGAAGATTAACAGATTGATTGATCTGGTGAAAGAACGTCAGGAACATGGTGTGAGTGTTAAGGTCATTACAACGGATCCGGAGAAAGTTATATATGGCAATGCAGAGATGTGTTACGAGCTGATCCGAGAGATGCAGAAGGTAGCTATCAATGTCGTGACAAAAGAAGAAGTTGAGGAACGGTTTGCTGTCATAGATGAGGAACTGGTGTGGCATGGAGGCATGAATCTGCTGGGGAAGGAAGATGTTTGGGATAATTTGATGAGGATTAAAAATCATCAGGTAGCTGCAGAGTTGTTGGAGATTGCGTTTGGTATTACAGATGTGAAAGAAATGAAAGGAGATAGAAGTGTATGGGAAAGTGGGAAAATGTGACCGATACTTTTATGGAATTATTTATTGTAGTCGAGAACAAACTTATAAAAAATTTGGGGTCAGTAAAAGGACTGGAGATATGAATATAATACAAAAGAAAGTTTTGTGTAGGTGGTAGAATAAGAAAGGATTATAAGGTATTTGCATTCAATTATAAGGGTGTTAATGCCTTTTTTTATGCAAAAAATTCTCGCGAAAAAAACATTTCCTCTTATGGAAGATTAGAAAACACAGTTGAATATTGACTTTTACAAGTCGAATCTTCCGAGTAAAAAGCCTTTGACTGCACGCAACGTGCAGTTGTAGGGTAAAAGGAGAAAGGTATGGAAGGTATGACTCTGCGAGAAATATGTGAAGTATTAGAGGTGTCTAGGAGAGCGGTTCAAGGTTATGAGAAAGCAGGCCTTGTGTCTGCAACAGACCGGAATAAGTACGGACACTTACTCTATGATGAAGCTGCTATGTTGAGAATTGCACGAATTAAGTTCTATCAGCAGTTAGGATTTTCTATTAAAGAGATTATCGGCATTATTGATGCACCGAATATTTTAGTGAAGGCAGCACTTGAAGCGCAGGTGCAGAAACTAAAAAAAGAAAAAGCAGAAATTAGCGAGTTGATTGAAAAAGCAAATCAAGTTATAGCTAGTTTGTAAAACGATAAAGAAAGAGGGAGAAACAAATGAGGGATAAAAAGAAAAAAATTTTAATTATTGTGTTAGTTGCTGTTGCAATTATAACAATATCAGGTATTGGAATATATATTGGCTATCATACATGGGATGAGGCAACGTGTTCAAAACCAAAGAAATGTAGTATCTGCGGAAAAACTGAGGGGGAAGCATTGGGTCATAAATGGAGAGATGCAACATGTACGGAACCACAAATCTGTTCCGTATGTAATCGAACAAAGGGTGAGAAGTTAGGGCATAATCCAGATAAATGGTCTATAATAAAAGAAGCTACATGTACGGCAGTTGGGGAAAAAGAAGCAATATGTAAAAGATGTAAAAAAGGTTTATCAGAGGAAATCCCAATGACAGATCATACACCGGGGGAATGGACTGTAACAAAAGATTATAAAGTGAATAGAGATGGAACAGTAACTCCAGGAGTAGAAGCTGTATTATGTTCTGTATGTAATAAGGAATTGGAGACGAGAGAATACACA
>CATWQE010000002.1 GCA_958352855.1 uncultured Bacillota bacterium | reverse complement strand
AAATACTGATTTACTTGCCTGTCTCTGAATTGACCTGTATACTGTCATCAGCATAAAAAAGTGCAAATGCACAAAAAATAGTAATGACTATTGAAGCAAAAATAATTTAGTGGTAAAATATTATTACCTAAATTCGTGCAATGCACAAAAACAAGGAGTGACACTATGGAAATTAAGAGAGATTCATACCTTGAACAGTTAAAGATACGAAAAGATAATGGAATGATTAAGATTATTACTGGAATCAGGAGATGTGGCAAGTCATTTCTGTTATTCGTGTTGTTTAAGAAATATTTACTGGAGACTGGTGTGGATAGTGAACACATCATTGAGATTGCATTGGATGGCATTGAAAATGAGGAGCTGAGAGATCCAAAGAAGTGCTATCAGCATATTAAAGACGCAATGAAAGATGAACAGAAGTATTATCTGCTCTTGGATGAAGTACAGTTTATGCCACGATTTGAAGAGGTACTGAACAGTCTGCTACGCATAAGCAATATTGATGTATATGTAACCGGTAGTAATTCTAAATTTTTATCTAGTGACATTGTAACTGAATTTAGAGGCAGAGGAGATGAGATAAGAATTTATCCGTTGTCTTTTGCAGAGTTCTATGCGGCTTATGATGGAGATTATGATGATGCTTGGGAAGAGTATATGATATACGGTGGTTTACCACAAGTGGCACAATTTTCTGTAGAACGCCAGAAGGCGGAGTATCTTAAAAATATTTTTGCCAATGTTTATATCAAGGATGTGGTAGAGAGAAACAGAATTCAAAATGTTGATGAGATTGGAACTTTGGTGGATATTCTTGCTTCTGCCATAGGAGCCCCTACAAATCCAACCAAAATATCAAATACCTTTAAAAGTGAACGAGGTGTCAATTATAGTAATAAAACCATATCTAACCATATTGATTATTTGGCAGAGGCATTTTTGATTTCTAAAGCGGGCCGGTATGATATTAAAGGTAGAAAATATGTGGGGGCAAATCTGAAATATTATTTTTCAGATGTTGGACTTAGAAATGCAAGACTGAACTTCAGACAGCAGGAGCCTACGCATATTATGGAGAACATTGTTTATAATGAGCTGCTTGTGCGTGGCTACAATGTAGATGTTGGTATTGTGGATGTATTTGCAAAGAATAGTGAAGGAAAGAGAGTTCATAAGCAGCTAGAGGTTGATTTTGTAGTAAACCAGGGCAGTCAGAGATATTACATTCAGGTGGCTTATGATATGACTTCTGAGGAAAAGCAAACACAGGAACTTAATTCACTCCGAAATATTCCGGATTCATTTAAGAAGATTGTTATAGTAAATGGAACAAAAAAGCCTTGGAGAAATGAGGAAGGCTTTGTGATCATGGGCATGAAATATTTTCTGCTCAATGAGGATAGTTTGGAGTTTTAGTATGGAAGGAGATAATATATTCCGATATAGAAATATGGATATAAAGTTAGGAGGCAGAGAAATGGCAACGGTTGTGTATTCTAATGAAGAAGATGATATGTGTTCTTTGGTGATAGATGGAGAAGAATATGTTGAAGATGAAGAAAGGGCAATTATCCCCAAAGCTGTATTAAAACAAATAAGAGTTGAGGATATTCCGGATAATTTTCAAATTGAAGTATGTGAGTCAAAAGATTCTTCAGTAATAATGGTATCTGTTCCTATGACTTTTGTAAAAGTTGGTAAAAATGAGTTTCAGGTTATTTATGATGAACTTATTACTAGAAAATATTGGGATGGACCAATAGGACTTAAACTATATATGGAGACAAAAAGGGATGTAATAGAAGAGCGTTCAAAAGAGGTAGGAGATGTCCATTTAGAAAACTATGATGATGATGGAGCTTATATCCATTTGGCATATAGTACAAAAATTTATACGGATGATATGAGTGAATTGCTGAGTAATATGGAACAGATATATGGCGAAATAGAAGGTGCAACAGATATTACTTTAGGTTCTCCGTTTTCTAAAATAGATGATTGTGCAAAAGAAAATGAATTTACAATTAAGATATTACTTCCATTGTTTCGTA
Source organism: uncultured Bacillota bacterium (assembly GCA_958352855.1). Taxonomy (GTDB): domain Bacteria; phylum Bacillota; class Clostridia; order Lachnospirales; family Lachnospiraceae; genus Blautia. The sequence continues at coordinate 110,796 of CATWQE010000002.1, read as the reverse complement.
AGTTGGGATTTGCAAATGTAAAATATAATCATGGAAACAAGGAATTTGGAAAAGATATTACATTTGCACGCAGAACAGAATTTGATGATTATGAGTATTATGGAGTGCAGGTAAAGTATGGAGATGTATCTGGTGGTGCTCAGGGAGAGATTAACGAATTGATTCAACAAGCGAAAGACTCTTTTTCAATGCCATATTATGATGTGTATTCAAGAAATAAAGTAAGGGTATCTAAAGTTATTATTGCGATTTCAGGAAAATTTACGCAAAATGCAGTGGAAAAAATAATAGAAGGTGTGACGGAATACCCTTTAAAGAATAACTTGATTTTTCTGGATAAGGAAAAAATAGAGGGATTAATGAGTAAGTACAATAGATTTTAAGTTTTGTGTTGAAAATATAAAGACTCGGGAGGTATTCATTCTATGGATGGAGAAAAGAATATAGATCCATTGGTTTCCATGCAACAGGAACTGTGTGAGATGTGGGGAATTAACAATCAAACAAAGTATGTATTTTATTATGATGAAAGCAATAATTGCAGAAAGTTTTGGGTTGATGACAGTAAACAGCAGTTTAATACGGATTATACAGCAGATTTTGTATTGGCAGGGTTGGTAAAAAAAGAAGAAGACACTGTTGATGTGTCACTTGAAACATTTAGGAAGCCTTTGAAGTTGCAGGGGAATGTAGAGGAGATTAAGTTTAAAAAACTGTATGCAAAAGGTGATTTTTTACAGTGCGTGAAGGAAAAACGCTTATTTGAGACTTTATCATGGATAGATAAATCGCCCTTTTATATTCACTACACAAATGTGAACAATCTATTTTATACACTTGTTGAAATCTTTGATTCTATCGTAAAACCTGATGAGATAAGTGAATTTGGGTATGACTATTTTAAAATGAAGAGTGTATTTTATCACATGTTTAAAGGGAAAGCAGAGGAGCTGCAAATCTTGATGTTCAAGTATAAGTATCCAAATATACAGCGAGAGGATGTAGAAGCATTTTGTAATGAATTACTTTTTTTACTTGGAAGTAGGAAAGAAATGAAGGAAGAAGAAAAGTTTCTTGCCGGAATGCTTTCAAGAGCATCAAAGAGTGATGAATTAGTATTTTTGCATGATAATGATGATTATATCATGCAGGAAAATTATGCAGAATTTTATGCTGATCCTATCCGAAAATATCAAAAGTCAACACATATATTTGATGAGGAAACGACAGTACAGGACATAGTAAAAAAGCAGATAGCACAAGGGCAGAATATGGAAGATAATTTCAAGTTTGTGAAATCAGAGGCAGACATATTCGTACAGTTATCGGATGTAGTAGCAGGGATTCTGGGCAAACTGTTTAAATACATAAATTCTACGAGTGTAAATCAGCGCAGAAAAGATGTTCAAAGCTTATCACAGATTCAGGTTGATAACATTTTGCTCATTGATAAGCTACGTATGGAAGCAAATCGAGAGAATCCGGGATTTTTATGTTCGATTGGTCCATGGGATGAGATAGGAATACTTAACAGGTTTTTTGAAATGGTAAGGAGCAGAGAAGAAAAATAGTTATACGAATGATACTTAGATAGAAAGATGGTAAATTTGTGTATGAATTGAATGTTGCAAGTAGCTGATGATGAAATGTTGCATATGAAACTGGGTTTAATGCTATGGAGACCTCTTTCGTCTCGATTATTATAAGGTAAAGGTGAGAGCTTATGTATATAAGTGAGAGAGCAAGAATTGACACAAGACAATATCATGTTGAAGAAATTTTTGAAAGATATAAAAGAGGAATGCTGATTTTCTATAATAAACCACGAAGCTTTGGGTATCAGAGGGAAAGGATTACAAAAGAAGTTCTGGATGCTTTGAACCGTTGGATTCCATTCCCGCCAGTATATGTTTCGGAACTTCAAACAGGAGAATTTCTTGTTTTAGACAAAAGTGACAGACTGAGATGTTTATTAGAATTTCTTGCGAAAAATAATGTAGTAAACAATTTTGAATTAAAAGATATTTATTATGCTCCTATTTTAGTACATGTCATTGATTATATAAATCCAAGGTATATGCATATGCAAATTGGTTCTTTCATAGAAGAATGGACAGCATTGCAGGAACAGAGTGTGCGTAATATAGTCTATAAGCGGGAACTGGATTGGATTTACAGTGAATTGGATTACCGAAGATTGCATGCTATAGGAGGCAATTTAAGGAATCAATATATATTTTTCTATTTTTCTATGTTTTATTATGTGTATAAAAAGAAATTAAAGGTTTTTGAAAGTAGAAATGTTGATAAATTTCAAATGTTAGAAGAAGTTATTCAAAAAATGTGTGAGGAAAGTCCACAAGAAATAGAGATAATATTGCGTAGTTTGGATGATATGTATGGTGCTATTCAAAATATATACAGGTCAAGCAAATATTTTATGCATATGCAAATAGAAAAGCAGACAAAATATATATGTTTTCTGTGGTTTTTAAAGATGGAAAAAGGCTGGTACGATATGCCGGATATATTTGAAAATCGGATTTTAAAAAGAGAAATAGAGAAATGCGATATGAGTTATGGAGACATTATGAAACTTATGGATATGCTTAGAAGAGGAGATTTTTATGGTAAATAAAATTCGTATTTCGGGGTTTAAAGCTTTTGACCATGTGGAATTGGATTTTCAGAACTTTACATTGCTGGCAGGACAGAATTCAGTTGGAAAAACAACGGTGATACAGTCTGTTTTTGCAATGTTGCAGGATGGGAAGAATCCTTTTCGTGGGGAATATATGAATATCGGAGCAGCAAGTGAACTGCAAAATGCGATTGTTGGCAGTAGAGAGATAGAATTCTCAATGCAGTATGAATGTGACGGGGAGAAATTGGAAAGGACAAAGCGTATATTGAAGAATGAAACGCTGGTTTCAGGGGATTTTTCAAATAAGTTAAAGGCAATTTATTGTTCAGCAGACCGGATTGGAGTCCGGGATACTTATGAAAAATATTTAGGAGATGAAATTTCAACAGGTAAGAATTGTGAGCATGTATTTCATTATCTGGTGGAGCATGATGAGAACCAGTGGAATCCGGATGAAGATTTTGTGTATAATGCAGAGTCTAAACTAACCTTTGGCGGGCAGGTGGATTATTGGCTTCATAAAATTATGGGATATCATATTAAAGCAAGAGAGATAGATAAGACAGAGTTTATTCAGGTGTTGTATTTCAATGAAAAGATGTTTTCGGAAATGAGACCTAAAAATGTGGGTACAGGTGTAACTTATATTGCAGAAATTGTGATTGCAGCTTTGGCTTGTAAGAAAGGCGATTTATTGATTATTGAAAATCCTGAAATCCATTTACATCCTTCAGGTCAAGCAGAATTAGTTAAATTTCTTGCATTTCTTGCACAATGTGGAGTGCAGATTATTGTAGAAACGCATAGTGACCATATCTATAATGGAATTCGGAAATCTATCAGCTTGGATGAAATCGATGCGGAAAATGTTAGTATTTACTTTTTTAAACAGGACGAAAAGGGCTGTAGTGTTCCGGTTAAAATCCCAGTGGATAATGAAGGAAAGGCATTGGCATACCAGGATGGATTGTTTGACCAGATAAAGAAGGATTTGGATGTTATATTGGGGTGGTAGAATGAACTTTTTGTTAAATGAACAATCTTTGCAAGGGCAGTTTAAAAATGCAGAGGAGTTTTTGCAATCAGCAAAACCTGTAATTCAATGCATACGTAAGATACATGAATATTCTGAAATGATTATCTATAAGACAATGAATTTTAGTGAATGTAAAATCACAAAAGATAAACGGATTTGTGATTTGGCAAGATGTCAGGTCTCTGACGAATTGCTGAATTTTCAATTGAGTTTGGATAATGAAGTGTATGCCTATCCGTTTTGGGATAACAATCCACAGCAGAATTTAGAACAGGAATATTTGTACGAGGGAGAAAATGTTTCTTGTACTTCTCTGGCAGAAGCAGCGGTTCGAAAAGATGCACTGCTGTCGTTTGCACTGGAAAAATTTATGGATTGTGTAATACCCATAAGGAGTAAAGAAAAACTATATCAAATATTTTCTATACATACTCCTAAATATTTGATAGAACAGTGCAGTGATGTGTTGGAAATAGATAGGAAAACAATGCTAAAAATCAGATATGAGGGAACCAGGATTGATTGTACAACCTTAGAAACGGAGTATGGTGCTGATATTTTGGAAAAAAGTGAGTTTAATATGCTGATTTCTACGTTGGATAAACTTGTAGAACATGAATCATGGGAAAGCATTGGACGTGATGATGGTCTGGAATATAAAAAATATACTCCATCACCAAAAAATAATTGGTTTCGAGATGGAAAATACAAAGGAAAAACAATTATGAAGTTTCGATATAGCAAGGTGATGCGCTGTTTTGGGTATCGAAAAGGGGACAAGCTACGTTTGTTGCGGCTGGAAAGAGATCATTCGATAAGTGATAATGGATGATGTTGTAATAATCATGAAATAATAGGGAGGATTCTACAGATGCACCACACATTAGATGTTTATCCAATAACAAGAGAAAAAGATTCTATGTTTATCAATGCACCGTGGCTGGTAGACCAAACATTATTAGATTATCCTATCAACAGAAAGCAGTCGGATCAGGAGAATATAAGATTCAAGTAAATATTGAAAGTATGAGCATGGTACAAAGCAATAGAGAAGGGGTGTACCACAATGGGAATATTTGTTAATCCTGATAACAGTGCTTTTCAAAGAGCTTTAAATGCCAGAATTTATGTGGACAAAATAGGTTTTCTGGAAAAATATTCAATTGGCCCTGTCTGGATAAAATAGATGCTCTGAATTCCCGGAAAAGGTGCACTACTTAAATGGAATATACAAAGCGTTCAAAGTTTCTTCAACGCTGCTGCTGCGGACAAAATTTTTTAAATCATGCTTTATTAAATGTTCGTTGAGTTGTATAATGTTATCAGGCATGGTTTTAGCCTTCTTAGTAAAAGTTTGTGTGGTAACTTAATTCTACCAAACGGCTATAGACCATGTCTGTTTTTATGAAATTAATTTTGCGAAAATAATTATACGTTATCAGAAAAAGAGATATTTAGCTTAAGAGGTAAGAATGATTATAATCACATTACGAGATGCATGTTATATTCTTATTGTTTCAATTTGTTTTTCTTGGTTTGCTATGATACATCGGACAGTGCTTTCATCCAAGTATAGTTCTGTTTTACAGATGGAAGAAGATGAGAAAAAAACTCTACAGAGTACAGTGATTAGGATACTATATTTGATGCTTGGCACTATGTTCTTTCATGAATTATTAGGGTTTTCAAAAATGCAGCTTGCTTGTGGAATATTTTTAACAAGTTTTTTGAATGTATGGCCAGCAATTGTGCAACATCGTTTATTGAAATTTTTTAAAGATAAAATGAAGTGGATGTTGTTGCTTAGATATGTTCTATTCGTTTTAATATCAGTATTAATATCAATATTAACCATAGACAAAATTTTTCCATTGCTTCGAGGAGAAGAGTCAATTTACTTCTTCGATAATCAGGGAGTAAGCCTGTTATTCTGGTTGTTTACAATGGTAATACCTGTTTCTGCAGAACAATTAATTGTGAAATATTCTAAGGTAATTGCTCCTGTGACAATTGATAGTTTTAGAGAAGAGTTGTATATCATGCAATGGCAGTTAAAGAGTTATGATTTATTTGATAAAAAGAATAGATATCTTATAAATGAGGCTGCTAGACAATATGATTTGTCATTAGGATGGATAAATACAATACTGAAATTAGAACGCCATTATCGAGGCAACATGGCGAATCAGATGCTGGAATATATTCTGTGTAGATATTTTCCTAATAGTGCAATTGAAAAAGATATTTCGGTAGGTCCAGCACAAATTAAAATATCAACTGCCCAAAAAGTGGAAAAGGAAGAACCGGAAGTATTGACTCAAAAGTTAGTTAAAAATAAAGATAGTATATTTTTATGTGCGAAATATATACGTTATCTAATTAATGAATATTTTTTGACAAAGATGAATTGTGAAGAGTGGGAAATGCAAGATTATGAAGACGTTTTTGATTATGTCGCTTGTGAATATATGGGCGGCAAATCGGATAAAAAAGAGCAGAGCGTTCTAATTTGTAGTTCTCTATTAAGAAATGTTGTGGGAAAACGTATATATTATTCTGGTTCTGATGATGTTGTAAATTATTATGTAAAAATATGGATGGAAGGATGGGATGATAATAAAACATATAAGACAATTCAAAGCCAGATAGCTTCTTATGCAAAGATTCTCAAAGAACTGTATATTATGAATGAAAAGATAGAGTTTTTAGTATATTGTAGAGAGCGTTATAATTTGGATTCGCTTAGGTGTTTGGCAGAAAATTACGGACTTAAATTTGAAGTATTAGATGAATTAGAACTTTTTGTGTGAAAAAAATATTCAGTTTTATTTATGTATCATCGGACTCTATAACAATTAGGACTACATCTTGTTTAATGTATGCAACAAATAGTAGGATAGCTTGAAGCAAGCCAATAAGCCGAATGAGAAATGGCTCACCGATGTATCTGAATTTAAATACTACAATGGAATTGAAATTCACAAGGTATATTTGAGTGTAATTCTGGATTTATATGATTGGAGAATTGTAGCCTTTAAAATAAGCGATTATAATGATAATCCACTGGTTATGAGCACTTTTGATGAAGCTGTTCGTTTGGAGCCCAATGCACATCCACTGTTTCATTCCGATTGTGGGGGATTTCAATATACAAGTGCACAATTCTATACAAGGTTAAAAGAACACCATATGAAACAAAGTATGTCCAGAGTTGCCCACTGTATCGATAACGGACCAATGGAAGGATTCTGGGGAATTCTAAAGCGAGAAATGTAATATTGCCAACATTTTAATGATAGAAGTACTTTAATTGTAGCCATAACAGATTACATCAATTACTACAATAATCAAAGATTGCAAAGGAAGTTAAATGTGATGACACCAATGGAATATCATAATCAATATATAAAAGCAGCCTAAAAATATCGCCAGCCATAACTCGGCTGACGATACAAAAATTATTATTTTTTATTGTCCTCTTGACAGGTAGCACACCAAAGCCGGTGGTTTTGACTAGTGAAAAACTAAATTTTTTCTATCTTTTCCTTCGTTTTTTTCCGGCTAATACAGCCAGAATTCCAGAAGAACCGGCAAACATAGATGCAAGGAGTCCTGGACTGGATGCATCACCGGTCTTAGGGGAGTTAGTTGTCTGAGGTTTTTGCTGAGGTTTGCTTTCTGGCTTTTGCGCAGGTTTTGTGGCTGCCTTTACAGTGACGGTAATGGTTTTTTCAGCAGAAGCTCCATTTTTATCCGTTACCCTGTAAGTTACGTGATAGGTTCCAGCCTTGGAGGTATCTACATCATTTGCAATAATATGTTCTTTGGTCAGCGTAATAGTCCCATCTTCTTTATCTGAAGCAGTCACATTTTTTAATGGATCAAAGGAATCACCAACTGTAAGGGTCACGTCTTTTGCTGTAATAACAGGAGGTGTATTCAGAACAGGTTGTTCTACTTTTTCCCATTGAGCATACAGAATGATGTCTGTAGTAACCGGGGATGTAAAATCATAAGGGATAGTACAGGCTTCATCCAGATACCATCCACAGAATATATGCCCGTCCATGGTAGGGGCAGCAGGTTCAGTAGCTGTTCCACCATTTGGAATGATTTGGTCCTCTACAGGTGTTCCGCCATTGCTGTTAAATTTTACAGAGCAGTCATCTACAGCCGTAATATCTGTGTAGAAAGTCCAGGTGGTCGGGTGCCAGGAATCGTCTTTGCCCGCCTGAAGCATCGTTACTTTTTCTGTAGCCGGAATTGTGAGAATATTGGTTTCTGCATTAAAAGAAGGATGGTTTTCTGCTGCCAGAAGTTTCAGGAAGGTAGGGGAAATTACCTTGCTTAAATCTACAGATTTTGAACCGTCAGGATTCACCGTATAATAACCATCTAAATCAATAACCAGATTTCCGGTATGATGCTGTACAGCATCACATCCTCTGTATTGTGTCATTCCCGCAGAAATATAGACTGTTTCCTGTTTTACAGAATGATATCCGTATACCAGATTGGTGCATCCTCTGAAATCCAGGGTCTTTAATGGTGGATTGCTCTCATATCTTACCCGGGTTAAATATTTCATGTTTGAAACATCTAAAGCTGAGAGCTGATTGGAATGACAGTTTAAAGCAACCAGTACAGGGGTATTTAAGGTCAGTGAGGTTAAAGCGTTTTTGTAACAATCTATGGTTCTTGCAACTGGTGAAGAAACACTTAGAGAGCTCAAATTTGAGTTATTATAAATCTTAATTTCCTCCAGCTTGGAGAAACCGGAAAGATTGATTGATGTAAGATTACTGTAAGCAATACTTAATTCTGTAAGCTCTGTAAAATATTGGAGCCCTTCTAAAGAGGATACAGATGTACTGCTATTTGTGAGAAAAATAGTCGTTGCTTTCTGGATTTCCTCTGGGGAAAGAAACCCATCGCGATTAGAATCAAAACGGTTTGCTACATAGTCGCGAAGTACAGAATCCGGAAAGGTTGTTTCATTGATTTGAATGCCTTCTGCCAATGGTGTTTCTTCAGCGGGCTCCTTTTGTTCTGCGTTATTTTCGGTTTCTTCTTCTGGCTTTGGAATTTCCTCTGTATTTTCTTCCGCACCGTTGTTTTCGCTGTCAGGAAGAGGCGCCGGAGCTTCATCTTCGGTGGAAGGAAGATTTTCGCCAGGGGTTTCTGCTGTATCAGATGTTTCTGTTTCTTGGGTTTCATCAGAAAGGGATTCTTCTGGAGCATTCTCAGGAAGAGCTTCTGATATCTGCTGGTTGGTTTGCTGCGATGCCTGGGCAGTAACAGGAAAGCCGGTGAGTGCAGTGGTTGCCGCAAGCAGGAGCGCAGAGCTGGTGGCTGCTACCTTTTTTAATTTCATGATGGTTACTCCTTTTCACTATAATATTAATAGTGCAATTATAACATTTTTACGTGTGTGATGGAAGCAAAAAGGATAAAAAAATGGAGGGGAATAAGAAAAACTTATTCCACCTCAGGCGATGCTTTTTCCTTTATATTTCCCGCAGATTCTCGGTACCCCTTTGGCGTCATACCGCAAATCCGCTTGAACAGACGGGTAAAATAGTGAATGTCTCCAATCCCGCACCGAAGAGCAATGGATTTGATTGGGATGTCTGTATTTTCCAGCAGAGTTTTAGCGTGGGAGATACGGAGATTATTCACATAGTCTGTGAGAGAAGTTCCCATTTCTTTGGAAAATAGTGTGGACAGATAGCTGGCATTAACACCTAAATGACTGGAAAGGGATTTCAAGGTCAAATCAGCGCCCAGATCGGTTTCGATATAAGCAATGACCCTTCGAATCAGCGGAGAGTGTACCTTATGCTGGTGTTCTTTTACAATCTGGCAGTAACCAAGAACAATTTTGCGCTGAGCTGCCATGCATTGCTCCACAGAGTTAAGCTTTTCCAGCATTACGATGTTGCAGTTAGAATAGGAGTCTATGTGGATAGGATGCACGCCGGCTTTTTCCGCTGCTTTTCGCAAAAGGGTGTTTAAGGTAATGGTGTAATCCTTAACATCTCTCAGATTATTGGTAGTACGCCTGGGCAAAAAGCGGGTACCAAATTGAGCAGCCAGCTCCATAGCCCGCGTTTCCCGTCCAGAGGCCACAGCGCTAATCAAAGCATTTTCTGATTCATAGCGTTTTTCAATGATGTCAATATTAGAAAAGGGATGCTCTGTATCCCGCAGACAATTTTCGTAGGCTGCATTCCAGTGGTCAAAAAAATCAGCGCTGGAGTGAACGATTTCACAGGCACTTCCATAGAGGATTTTCCCAAGCTCCAGAAAGAGACTTTCAAACATAGGATAAGATGCATGATAACAAAGCTGCTTATAATAGGATTCCAATCCGTCATGGTAGGTATCTGGAAGATTCAGGGTTTGAAAGACCTCTTCAAAGCGCTCATCCTGAATTTTCTCAAATAACACCGGACCGCAGTGGAGAACTGTTTTTTCATCAGGAAGGAGCAGGAAGACAAAAGTACAGAGAAATTGATCTGTAGTAAAATAAATTTTCTTGGGTTTTAGTTTTTCAAAGGCATCATTGAAAAAGTCTACAGTGTTGCGGATGCCTAAAATATAGCTGCGAAGTCCCAGGTCCAGTTGTTCAGGATTGTCGCATGGAAGGGTAAAACGGTATACCGGTATGTAATTTGCCTGTAAGATATTTTCTATTAAATCTATACATTGTTCATTTTTCATAAGTTTTCCTCATACAATCTGAAAATAATACAAAAAAGAATAAAAATCATCACTGTTATTTTACAAAAAAACTACATATAATATTATACAAAAGGAAGTAGAAAAAATCCACGAAAACATGAAAAAAATACAAAGAAGAGGAGAATGAACCATGCGTAATGTGATTAATTTAAACAAAAACTGGGCATTTATCCAGCAGGATGCAGGACTTCCGGAAGTGATGCCTGCAGACTGGCAGATTGTTGATTTGCCTCATACCTGGAATGCTATTGACGGACATGACGGAAATGGCAGCTATGACAAGGGCAGATACTGGTATGCCAAGACTTTTGAAACACCAAAGCAGCCTTTAGCCGGTGGAAAAGTATTTGTAGAGATTTTGGCAGCAGGACAGCAGGCAACAGTTTATGTAAATGGAAAAGAAGTGGTATATCACGAAGGCGGATATTCAACATTCCGCGCAGATATTACCGATGTTTGCAGGGAAGAGGGAGAAAACCTTCTGGTTGTTGCATGCAGCAATGAGAGAAAGGAAAGCGTATATCCTCAGTCAGCAGACTTTACTTTCTACGGCGGTCTGTACAGAGGAGTAAATCTTATCAGCGTACCGGATGCACACTTTGATCTGGAATATTACGGAGGTCCTGGAATCCAGGTGACACCAAAGCTATGTGACTGCGGCGGAGCAACCTTTGACATTGTTTCTTATGTAAAAGAAGTTGACGAAAACTTTACAGTATTATATTCCATCTATGATGCAGAAGGAAAAGAAGTTGCAAGCGCATGTCGTCCGGCAGACAGCACATCTGTTGCCGTATATGTTCCAGAAGTGACAAAATGGGAAATTGATGCGCCTTATCTTTATACGGTAACAGCAAGATTACAGAGAAGAAATGAGACTTATGATGAAATTTCCGCACGTGTTGGTGTGAGAAGCTTTTCCTGTGACCCGAACAAAGGATTTATTATTAATGGAGTAGAAACTCCTCTTCGTGGTGTAAGCCGTCATCAGGATCAGTTATACAAGGGAAACGCCCTGACAAGAGAAGATCACTTTGAAGATGCCAGAATCATCAAAGAGCTGGGTGCAAATACCATTCGTCTGGCTCATTATCAGCATTCACAGGATTTCTATGATGCCTGCGATGAATTAGGATTTGTAGTATGGGCTGAGATTCCATTTATCAGTGTGATGAACAAGGACCCTGAAGCGCATCAGAACTGCATCAGCCAGTTAAAAGAACTGATTATCCAGAATTACAACCATCCTTCTATCTGCTTCTGGGGAATTTCCAACGAAATCCTCATCGGTGGTATTTCTGAGCAGTTAGTAGAAAATCATAAAGAATTAAATGCTCTGGCAAAGGAGCTTGACCCAAGCCGTCTGACAACCATTGCACATGTGTCCATGACACCAATTGAAGGACCAATGCACTACATCACAGATACCGAAAGCTACAACCACTACTTTGGATGGTATGGCGGAAAGATGGAGGACAATGGTCCATGGCTGGATAACTTCCACAAGATTCATCCGAACATCTGTCTTGGTGTTTCTGAGTATGGATGTGAAGGCATTATTACTTATCATGGACCAAATCCGGCGTGCAAGGATTACAGTGAAGAGTATCAGGCTCTGTATCATGAACATATGGCAAAAGTATTAGATGAGCGTCCATGGATCTGGTCCAGCCACGTATGGAATATGTTTGACTTCGGCTGTGCAGCGCGTGATGAAGGCGGCGTAGCAGGAAGAAATAACAAAGGTCTTGTGACTATGGACAGAAAGATTAAGAAGGACAGCTATTATATCTACAAAGCATACTGGAACAAAGAGCCAATGGTTCATCTCTGCGGAAAACGCTATGCACAGCGCGCAGGAGAGACAACAGAAATTCGTGTATATTCTAACCAGCCTTCTGTAACACTGTTCTTAAACGGTGAAAAGGTAGAAGAGCAGACAGCAGAAAAAGTGTTTGTATTTACCGTAGCTTTAAAAGATGGCTTTAATATTATCACTGCACAGGCAGGTGACTTAAAAGATACCATGACTCTGGAAAAAGTAGAAAAAGAGCCTTCTATCTATGTGCTTCCAGAAGTAAATGAACGTGCAGAAGGTGTTGCAAACTGGTTCAGCACAGTTGGAGATATGGACTTAAAAGCTCCAATGGAATTTCCGGAAGGCATGTACAGCATCAAAGATACAATGGAAGAGCTGGCAAAATGTCCGGAAGCCATTGACATTGCGTCAAAAGCAGTGAAACTGACTATGAACATGGTAGTTTCTCCAGGTGAAGGTATGTGGGATATGATGAAGAGCATGACTTTGGAGAGACTGGGAGAAATGGCAGGAAGCCTGGCGCCGGAAGGATTTATAGAAAGTCTCAATGGAAAACTGATTAAAATTAAAAAAGTATGAGAATAATAAAAAATAGAAAAGGAGAAGAATAAGATGGCGAAAACAAGTAATTCTTCTGTTCCGGCATTCGGAATGAAGGACAGGCTGGGTTATATGTTTGGTGATTTCGGTAACGACTTCACCTTCATATTATCCTCCATGTTCATGATGAAATTTTATACAGACGTAATGGGCTTATCTGCAGGAGTGGTAGGTATGCTCATGATGGCAGCCCGTTTTGTGGATGCGTTTACAGATGTTACCATGGGACAGATTGTAGACCGTTCCAAACCAACTAAAGATGGTAAATTCCGTCCATGGATTAAACGGATGTGCGGACCTGTAGCCATTGCCAGCTTCCTGATTTATCAGTCAGGACTTGCAGATATGGCATATGGAGTAAAGGTTGCATACATGGTAGTAACTTATTTGTTATGGGGTTCTATTTTCTATACCTCTATTAACATTCCATATGGCTCTATGGCTTCTGCAATTTCATCAGACCCTACAGACAGAGCTTCTTTGTCAACCTGGCGTTCCGTAGGAGCTTCTCTGGCCAGCCTTGTAATTGGTACAGGTACACCGTTAGTTGCTTATGTTACAGTAGATGGTAATCCGGTACTCTCCGGAAGCCGTATGACAATTATTGCAGGTGTATTCTCTGTATTAGCAGTTATCTGTTACTTACTTTGCTATAATCTGGTTCGTGAACGTGTTCCGGTTCCTGCAAATGATCAGAAACTGAATCTTCTTGCACTTGGAAAGAGCCTTATTACCAACCGTTCTCTTCTGGGAATTATTGCAGCAGCGCTTCTTCTGCTTCTGGCTATGCTGGGTATGCAGGGAATGTCCGCTTATGTGTTCCCAAATGTTTACAGAAGCACACAGGCTCAGTCAGCAGTGGCATTGCTTAGTAATGTATCCATTATTGCTATTTGCGCTCCACTGGCAAGTAAACTGGCAGCAAGATTTGGTAAAAAAGAATTAGCAACCGTATCTTGTCTGTTTGGCGCTGCAAGCTATGTAGTTTGCTTTATTGTACATCCAGACAATGTATGGGTTTATGTTATCTTCTATGTGGCATCCTTTATTGGTCTTGGATTCTTCAATACTATTATCTGGGCTATGATTACAGATGTTATTGACGATGCAGAGGTGAAAAATGGTATTCGTGAAGATGGTACTATTTATGCGGTTTATTCCTTTGCCAGAAAACTGGGACAGGCATTTTCTTCTGGTCTGGTAGGCGCGCTTCTGTCTCTGGCAGGATATTCTACAGAAACAGCTTTTGATCCGGCTGTTACAGAAAATATCTTTAGAATTTCCTGTATTGTACCGATTATCGGATTGACTACAGTGGCTCTTGCTTTGATTTTCATCTATCCTCTGAACAAGAAACGTGTAGAGGCAAACGTAGCAGAACTGGCACGTCGTCGCGGCGAAAGATAAAAAAAGTAAAAGCTTTTAAAAAGCAGTATAAAAATCCGGCGGACTATCCGGGAAGTTTTTCCCGGTGGCTGCCGGATTTTTCTATGCTTCGCTTTCCCTTTGCTTGCAACTTTTTTTCGTCTATGGTATGTTAAAGAAAAAGAATTTTGCCAGTGGGAGGGTGAATGCATGAAGTATAAAAAAGTATTGGTGATAATGAGTGTGCTGGCTATGCTGGCAGGGGTTATGGGATGTAAGAAGGAAGAGGCGCCAAAGGAGGAGCCGGTAAAGCAGGAGACAGTACAAAAGCAGGAAGAGACCAATGCAGTGGAAGGAGCAGAGGTGGAACAGGAAGCCCAGGAGGTTCCGGCGAATCAGAATCTCCTTACCGGACTGGGAGACTTATCGGAGGGAGCCATTGGGAAGCGGCCTGTGGCTGTTATGGTCAATAATGTGGAGAAAGCCATGCCTCAGTACGGAGTAGGACAGGCAGACCTTATTTTTGAGATTCCGGTAGAGGGAGACGCCACCAGATTTATGGCAATGTATGGAGACTATACCAAGGTTCCAAAGGTATGCCCTATCCGTAGCTGCCGTTATTATTTTCCGGCTCTTTCCCAGGGCTTTGATGCCTTTTACGTGAACTGGGGCATTGACGATACCATAGCAGAGTATCTGGAAGCTCTGGACTTAGACCAGATTGAAGGAATTACTAATACAGGCGGTCTTTTTGGCAGGGATCAGGACAAGCTGAATCAGGGCTATGCTCTGGAGCACACCGGATTTTTCGATGGAACAAAATTAGCGTCTTATATAGAAGCCCAGGGACTTCGAACAGATTTAAAAGAGGATAAGAAGGGGGCTGCTTTCCAGTTTTATGGCATGGAAGAGCAGGTGAAGCCGGAAGGAAAAGACTGTATCCAGGTGGATATTGATTTTGGCGCTCAGTCCTCCTCTTTTGCCTATGATGCTGAGAAACAGGTATATCTTAAAAATATCAATGGCTCTGCCCAGATTGACGGAAAAACAGGAGAACAGCTTGCTTTTACCAATGTGTTTGTGCTGGAGACCGAGATTTCAGTAAGGGATGAAGTAGGACATAAAGAATTGGACTGGGACGGAGCAAGTGACGCAAAAGGTTACTATGTTTCCAATGGAGGAGTGCAGGAAATTACCTGGTCAAAGGACGAAAACAACGAAAATTCTTACCTGAGATTTTATGATACAAATGGCAGTGAAATTAAGATAAACAGAGGAAAGAGCTATATTGCCCTGAACTATAAAAATCAGGCTGCTTTCAAATAAAACTTTCCAAGAAGGAAAATCAGTGTTAAAATAAGGCTGTTGGCAGCAGCCACAACAAGAAGGAGATAAGGAGGACTACCTTAATGAGCGAATATAAGATTACATGCTGCTCTACCGCGGATATGCCGGCAGCCTATTTTGAAGAGAGAAAGATTCCCTATGTGTGTTTTCACTACCGGATGGATGGAGTGGAGTATCCAGATGATTTAGGAAAGACCATGCCTTTTGCTGAATTCTATGACCGGATTTCCAAAGGAGCAGAGCCGACTACTGCCCAGGTTAATGCACAGCAGTATATGGACTTTTTTGAGCCGATTTTAAAAGAAGGAAAGGATATTCTGCACTTTACCCTGTCTGGGGGAATTTCTGGAAGTGTGAATTCTGCAAATATTGCCAAAACACAGATGGAAGAAAAGTATCCGGACAGAAAGGTGATTGTCATTGATTCGCTGGCAGCCTCTTCTGGCTTTGGCATGCTGGTAGATGCGGCTTTGGATAAACAGGAGGAAGGTCTGAGTCTGGAGGAAAACGCTGCATGGGCTGAGGAAAATAAGAATAAACTTCATCACTGGTTTTTCTCTACGGATTTAACCAGCTTTATCAGGGGAGGCAGAATTTCCAGGGTTTCCGGATTTGTGGGTCAGGCATTGAATATCTGCCCTTTGATGAATGTAAATTCAGAAGGTAAACTCATTCCAAGAAATAAGTACAGAGGGAAAAAACAGGTGATACGGGAAATGGTGAAACGTATGGAAGAGCATGCAAAGGGCGGACTTTCCTATAACGGAAAGTGTTTTATGTCCTGCTCTGCCTGTGAAGAGGACGCCAGAAAAGTAGCGGATATGATTGAAGAGAAATTCCCGAATCTGAATGGAAAAGTAGTGATTAACAGCATTGGTACCGTCATTGGTTCTCATACAGGTCCGGGAACAGTAGCACTGTTCTTCTGGGGGGATGAGAGAACAATTTAGAAAAGTATCAGAAGAAAGGTAAAATATGATGAAACAAATATTACAGGGTATGGTGGTTGGAATTGCCAATATTATTCCGGGAGTCAGCGGTGGAACCATGATGGTTGCCATGGGGCTGTATGACAGACTGATTCACGCCATTACGCATTTAAAAAGTGAGTTTAAAGAAAGCATGAAGCTATTGATTCCTATTTTTGCGGGAGCAGGAATTGCCATCATTGCCTTATCAAGGCTGTTTGAGTTTTTGCTGGCAACCTGGCCTATTCCCACAAACTTTGCTTTCTGCGGACTGATTGCGGGAAGTCTTCCTTTTATTTTCAAAAAAGTAAAAGGACATAAGATAACAGTGAGCAAAATTATCCCGTTTTTGATTTTCTTTGGCGTGGTTATTTTGATGGCGCTTTTAGGTGAAACAGGCGGAGCAAGCGCAGATGTGAGTTTTGGCTTTTTGAATGTTCTCAAGTTGTTTGGCGTAGGCGTTATTGCTGCGGCAACCATGGTCGTGCCGGGAGTCAGCGGCTCCATGATGCTCATGCTCCTGGGCTATTACGATACCATTTTAAAGGCAATCAATGACTTTGTAGATGCCCTGGTGAAATTTGATATGGGCGGACTTGCAGCTGGTGTGGGTATTCTGGCGCCATTTGGTATTGGTGTTGTAATCGGTATCTTTTTAATTGCAAAGCTCATAGAATTTATTTTCTCAAAAGCTGAAATCCATGCTTATTATGGAATCATCGGATTGATTCTGGCATCTCCCATTGCCATTTTAATGAAAACAGACTGGAGCGGCTTCTCTGTTCTGATGCTGGGAATGGGCATACTTACCTTTGGGTTAGGTTGGTTTATTGCAAGTAAATTAGGTGGAGAGTAAAAGTAAAAAATAAAAAAGCATATGAAAAAGGCATCATTCTGAATTTATTTTGAATGATGCCTTTTTAACGTATTTCGCTATCCATTGGACTTTACCTCGTTTGAAAAATTTGTTTTATAAAATTTCTATTGGAAATTAATTACTATTTCTGGTGGTCCGTACCGTCCTTTCTTTTATATTATGAAGTAAATCGTAAATGTTTTGGTGGAATCAATCCTTTCTGTGTTTTTGTCCTTTGATTTATTTGATAATTGAATTATAACAGCATATATCCTATCTGTCAATATAAAAATAGAAAAAAAGATAAAAAGTTTTAAATAGATAAAAATAACTGTTTTAATTTTATAAAATATCTGAAAATTTGCGAAAGTGAAAAAGTAGAAAAACAAAGAAAAGAGTGCTATAATGTGCATTAGTTCAGAAAAAATCATGAGAGGAAAATAGATATGAAAATCAGAACAGCAAGGCTTGAGGAGATTTCGGAGATTATGAAAATTTACGATACAGCCAGAAGGTTTATGCAGGAGCATGAGAATCCCACTCAGTGGAAAGCCGGATACCCTTCCAGGGAGCTGGTGGAACGGGACTGTAAACAGGGATGGCTCTATGTATGCGAAGAGCAGGAAGCTCTGGCTGGTGTTTTTATGTTTTGCACAGAGCCGGATGCCACCTATCAGAAGATTTATGAAGGAAAGTGGATTCAGGAGGGAGCTTACGGAACCATGCACAGAATGGCATCCTCTGGACAGATAAAAGGGGTTGCTTCCTTTTGCCTGGACTGGTGCTTTAAGCAGTGCGGCAATCTAAGAGGCGACACCCACGAGGATAATTATGTGATGCAGCGTGTGTTTGAGAAAAATGGCTTCCAGAGGTGTGGAATTATCCATGTGGAGGATGGAACGCCGCGAATTGCTTATCAGAGAATCAAATAAAGGAGAAGTGAAATGCAATTACCAGAGAGAAATCAGCCCTGCTGGTGCGGCAGCGGCAGAAAATATAAGAAATGCCATTGGGCTTTTGATGAAAAACTAAAGATGTATGAGAATCAGGGAATTCTGGTGCCTTCCCATGAACTCATTAAAACACCGGAACAGATTGAAAAAATAAAAGAAAGTGCGAAAATTAACATCGCCATTTTAGACTATGTGGCAGAACACATTCAGGAAGGAGTTACCACACAGGAGATTGACAACTGGGTAGCAAAGATTACCAAAGAAGCAGGAGCTGTGGCAGCGCCTCTTGGATATGATGGATTTCCCAAAAGTGTGTGTACTTCCATTAATGAACAGGTGTGCCATGGAATTCCATCAGAGGATATTGTACTGAAAAGTGGAGACATTATTAATGTGGATGTGTCTACGATTCTGGATGGCTATTATTCGGATTCTTCCAGAATGTTCTGCATTGGACAGGTGAGTCCGGAAAAACAGAAACTGGTGGATGTGACCAGAGAATGTGTGGAAAAAGGTCTTGCAAAGGTGAAGCCCTGGGGGTATCTGGGAGATATGAGTCAGGCAGTATATGAACACGCCCATGCCAATGGATATTCTGTAGTGCGGGAAATTGGTGGTCATGGAATCGGACTGGATTTTCACGAAGATCCATGGGTAGGCTATACCCAGCAGGCGGGAACCGGAATGCTTCTGGTGCCTGGCATGATGTTTACTATTGAGCCAATGGTTAATATGGGAAGCTATGAAATCTATGTGGATGACAGTGACGGATGGTCTGTATATACGGAAGATGGTCTGCCTTCTGCACAGTGGGAGATTATGGTGCTGGTGACAGAGAATGGATATGAAGTTATTTGTTATTAGGATTTGCAGAAAAAAGGATTGACAAGGCAAATTGAACATGGTATGTTTTAAGTGCTTATATGACTGACGGAAGTGGAAATGACCACAGGGAGTATAAGCCAGAGAAGCCGACCGTCTGGGCATATATGCCCGGGCAGTGGGCTTTTTTGCATGTTACATTTATAAAAAAGCAGCCGGGTATCTATTCACTGCACTCTGTGAGTGCGCAATTCCAAATATAAAGGAGATTGATTTTATGGAAATGTTATCACTGGTAAATGAGCTGAAAGAAAATACCTATCCGGGACGAGGCATTGTGCTGGGAAAATCAGAGGATGGAAAAAAGGCAGTGGCTGCATACTTTATTATGGGAAGAAGTGAAAACAGCCGGAACCGCGTTTTTGTGGAAGAAGGACAGGGAATTCGCACACAGGCATTTGACCCTTCCAAGCTGGTGGACCCAAGCCTGATTATCTACGCTCCTGTGCGGGTGCTGGGAAACAAGACTATTGTGACAAATGGAGACCAGACTGATACCATTTATGAAGGAATGGATAAACAGATGACTTTTGAGCAGTCCTTAAGAGGCAGAGAATTTGAACCAGATGCTCCAAACTATACACCAAGAATTTCCGGTATTATGCATGTGGAAAATGGGAAATATAATTATGCCATGTCTATTTTAAAGAGCAATAATGGAAATCCAGATGCATGTAACCGTTATACCTTTGCTTATGAAAATCCAGTTGCAGGAGAGGGACATTTTATTCATACTTATATGCATGACGGAAATCCTCTTCCAAGCTTTGAGGGAGAACCAAAGTTAGTTGGTATTCCAAATGATATTGATGCCTTTACCAAAGAAGTATGGGAAGGTCTGAATGAGGAAAACAAGGTTTCCTTATTTGTACGTTTTATTGATATTGCAACAGGTACTTATGAAACCAGAATCGTGAATAAAAACAAATAAGAAAGGGAAGGGAGAATCATCATGAAAGAATTAGCATTAAAATACGGATGTAATCCAAACCAGAAACCGTCCAGAATCTATATGGGAAATAATGAGGAACTGCCTATTCAGGTGTTATCAGGAAAACCAGGTTATATTAACTTTCTGGATGCCTTTAATGGCTGGCAGCTTGTAAGAGATTTGAAGAAAGCCACCGGACTTCCGGCTGCGACCTCTTTTAAGCACGTATCTCCTGCAGGCGCTGCAGTAGGACTTCCTCTTACTGAGACACTGGCAAAAATCTACTGGGTAGATGATATGGACTGGAAGAATTTTTCTCCTGTTGCCTGTGCCTACGCAAGAGCCAGAGGCGCTGACCGTATGTCTTCTTTTGGAGATTTTATTTCTCTTTCTGATGTGTGTGACAAGGACACAGCCCTTTTGATTAAACGTGAGGTTTCTGACGGGGTCATTGCTCCTGGATACACAGAGGAGGCTCTGGAAATCCTGGGACAGAAGAAAAAAGGAAATTACAATGTGATTCAGATTGACCCGAATTATGTACCGGCTCCCCTGGAACACAAGGAAGTATTTGGCATTACCTTTGAACAGGGACGCCAGGAGCTTGCCATTGATGATGAGCTGATTTCCAATCTTGTAACAGAAAACAAAGCGCTCACAGAAGAGGCAAAGAGGGACTTAAAAGTATCTCTCATTATTTTGAAATATACCCAGTCTAATTCCGTATGCTTTGTAAAAGACGGTCAGGCAATCGGTGTGGGAGCAGGACAGCAGTCTCGTGTACATTGTACCCGCCTGGCAGGACAGAAAGCAGATAACTGGTGGTTAAGACAGAGTGAAAAGGTGCTGAATCTGCCATTTAAGGACAGCATTACCAGAGCAGAGCGTGACAATGCCATTGATGTTTATATTGGTGAAGAATATATGGACGTGCTGGCAGACGGGGCATGGGAAAAGGTATTTACAGAGAAACCGTCTGTATTTACCAGAGAGGAAAAAAGAGCATGGCTGGATAAGCTCACAGAGGTGACCCTGGGCTCTGATGCCTTCTTCCCATTCTCAGACAACATTGAACGCGCTCATAAGAGCGGTGTGGCATATATTGCCCAGCCAGGCGGTTCTGTCCGCGACGATGCAGTGATTGAAACCTGCAACAAATATAACATGGTGATGGCGTTTACCGGTATTCGTCTGTTCCACCACTAAAAACAGATTAGGAAAAGTATGAAGAGGCACTTCCCTGGGAGGTGCCTCTTGTGTTATACTAATGTGAAGTGTGAAAGAAGGAGGACAATATATGAAGAGAAATGAAGCAGAGCCAAAGAGGGAAGTATTTGGCTCCAGGTTTGGGTTTATTGTGGCCTGTATCGGCTCTGCAGTAGGAATGGGAAATATCTGGATGTTTCCTTACCGCACAGGACAATACGGAGGGGCAGCCTTTTTGATTCCCTATTTTATTTTTGTAGTAATTCTGGGATTTTCCGGTGTGGTTGGGGAGATGGCCTTTGGCCGCGCCATGAAAACAGGCCCTTTGGGGGCTTTTGGAAAAGCCATGGAAATGCGTGGAAAAAAGGGCGGAAAGCTGCTGGGAATGATTCCGGTGCTGGGCTCCTTTGCCATTGCAGTGGGATATTCGGTAGTTGTTGGATGGTTTCTGCGGTTTCTGTGGGGAGCAGTCACAGGGGAATTAATGGAAACCAGGGATACAGCCGCATATTTTGGAGAGATTTCGGGAAACTTTGGAAGTGTGGGGTGGCATTTCCTGGGGCTTGGTCTGACCTTCCTTATTATGATTTTTGGAATTTCCAAGGGCATTGAGAAAATGAATAAAATCATGATGCCTGTGTTTTTCGTATTTTTTATTCTTTTAATGCTTCGGGTATTTACCCTGGAGCATGCCACCGCAGGATATGAATATCTGTTTGTGCCAAAGTGGGAATATCTGAAAAATCCAAAGACCTGGGTATATGCCCTGGGACAGGCTTTTTTCTCCCTGTCTTTAGCTGGTTCCGGTACCATTGTTTATGGAAGCTATCTTTCCAAAGATACGGATGTGGTGTACAGCGCCAGAAATGTGGCGTTTTTTGATACCTGCGCTGCGCTTTTGGCTGGTCTGGTAGTGATTCCGGCTGTATTTGCCTTTGGCATGGATGTGTCGGCAGGACCGCCGCTTATGTTTATTACTCTGCCCAGTGTGTTTCAGCAGATGCCTTTTGGACAGATTTTTGCAATCGTCTTTTTCATTGCGGTTTTGTTTGCTGCCATTACTTCTTTGATGAATCTTTTTGAAACGCCTATTGAGGCTTTGCAGAATCAATTCCATTTGTCCAGGGCAGCGGCAGTTGGAATCGTGGCAGCAGGAGCCTGCGGCATTGGTGTGTTTATTGAAAGCGGGGATATGGTGAGCATCTGGATGGATGTAGTCTCTATTTACCTCATTCCTCTTGGAGCGCTTTTGGCGGCAGTGATGTTTTTCTGGGTATGTCCCAAAGGCTTTGCAAGAGAACAGGTACAGCTTGGAAGGTGGAAAAAACTGGGAAAATGGTTTGAACCTGCCACACGATATTTTTTCGTGGGGCTTACGATTCTTGTATATATTTTAGGGATTCTTTACGGAGGCATTGGGTGATTCGGTGAATTCGTGGATTGACAAGAAAAGATTTTTTGATATACTTTAATAGACAAAAGTAATCCAGCCAAAGATAGGAGTGTTTGACATGAGTATTAGAATTGGAATTTTAGGATATGGAAATCTGGGACGTGGCGTGGAATGCGCGGTAAAGCACAATCCTGATATGGAATTAAAGGCAGTTTTTACACGCCGCAATCCAGAAGATGTGAAGATATTAACAGAGACAGCAAAGGTGTACCATGTAGATGAAGCAGTGAACATGAAGGATGAACTGGATGTTCTCATTATCTGCGGTGGAAGCGCTACAGACTTGCCGGTACAGACACCCAGGTATGCAGAATACTTTAATGTGGTGGACAGCTTTGATACCCATGCCAGAATCCCGGAGCATTTTGCTGCTGTGGATGAAGCTGCAAAAAAAGGCGGACATGTGGCAATGATTTCTGTAGGCTGGGATCCGGGTATGTTTTCCCTGAACCGCTTATATGCCAATGCTATTTTGCCAGGGGGAAAAGATTATACCTTCTGGGGAAAAGGGGTAAGCCAGGGACATTCTGATGCGGTAAGAAGGATTCAGGGTGTGATAGATGCCAGACAGTATACCATTCCGGTAGAGGCTGCTCTGAATGCAGTAAGAAACGGAGAGAATCCGGAGCTTACAACAAGAGAAAAACACACAAGAGAAGTGTTTGTAGTGGCAGAAGAAGGTGCAGACCAGGGACGTATTGAAAACGAAATCAAAACCATGCCAAATTATTTTGATGAATATGATACAACGGTACACTTTATTACAGCAGAAGAAATGGAGAAGGAACATAAGGGACTTCCACATGGAGGCTTTGTTATCCGTACCGGAAAAACCGGCTGGGAGGATGAGCATGACCATGTGATTGAATACAGTCTGAAGTTAGATTCTAATCCGGAATTTACTTCTTCTGTAATTGCAGCATACGCAAGAGCAGCATATCGTTTAAGCCAGGAAGGACAGACAGGCTGCAAAACAGTCTTTGATGTGGCTCCTGCTTATTTAAGCGCCCAGACTCCGGAAGAGCTTCGGGCTCATATGCTGTAGGTAGAAAAAGCGAGGTAAGAACATTGGGCCGGAAATTTGATTGGAAAAAAGAAAGTAAGCGGTTGATTTTTGGTCTGATTGGTGCTGTGATTATGGCAGTGAATATTAAAACCTTTGTCCGGGCAGGTGGGCTGTATCCAGGGGGCTTCAATGGAGTCACCCTGCTGATACAGACCATTTGTGACCGGTTTTTTGATATTACGGTTCCATTTTCCCCCATCAGTCTGGCACTAAATGCAATTCCTGCGATTATCAGCTTCAAAGCCATTGGAAAGCGCTTTACAGTGGTGACCAGTATCCTGGTTTTGGCAACCAGTTTTATTACGGATATGGTACCGGCAATTCCTATTACGGAGGATATTCTGCTTATCTGTATTTTCGGAGGACTGATTAACGGAGTTGCTATTACCATTGCGCTTTTGGGAGGGGCTTCTACAGGAGGTACGGATTTTATTGCCATTTACTTTGCAGAAAAGAAGAACAAAGATGTATGGAACTATATTCTTGTAGGGAATGTGGCTGTGCTCATGATTGCCGGTTATCTTTTCGGATGGGATAAGGCGCTGTATTCCATTATCTTTCAGTTTACCTCAACCCAGGTGATTCATCTTCTGTATCAGGTTCAGAAAAAAGTTACGTTGTTTGTAGTGACAGAGGAGCCGGAGGCAGTATATCAGGCGATTTCAGAGGTGACAAACCACAGTGCCACTGAGTTTTCTGCCACAGGAATGTATTCTAACGAAAAGCGGAAAATGATTTATTCTGTGGTGTCTACCATGGAAGCCAAGGTGCTGATTCAGCGGGTTATGGAAGCGGACCCAAAGGCTTTTGTAAACGTGGTGAAGACGGATACGTTGATTGGTAGATTTTATCAGAAATCCAATTATTGACAAAAAGAAAGTGCTGCAATGTTCAATCCTGTTTGGGATGAGAATTGCAGCACTTTTTTGTCATTTATTTCTTTCCATTAAAGCAGTAAGTACATACCTTACATGGCTCAATAGGAATCGCTGCCAGCAGGTCGTCCAGGCGGTGGTAATGCAGGGTGGTGAAGTTTAATTTCTTTGCAATTTCCTCCAGCATTTCCTGGTAATTTTGGGAATCCGGATCTGCATAAGTATCCAGAACCTCCCGGCTGACGTTTTCTCCTTCCCGTTCTGCAATGATTCTTCTGGTAATCAAATCCATTTCAGATTTGGAACGGGAGAAGTTCAGATACGGGCATCCAAACAGCAGAGGCGGGCAGGCAGGACGGATGTGTACCTCCTTCGCGCCGCTGCTGTAGAGAAATTCTGTGGTTTCCCGAAGCTGGGTTCCCCGGACAATGGAATCGTCAATAAGCAGAAGGCTGCGGTTTTTGATGAGAGCCTCCACCGGAATCAGCTTCATTTTGGCAATCAGGTTCCTCTGCTCCTGTCTGGAAGGCATAAAGGAACGCGGCCAGGTTGGGGTATATTTGATAAATGGACGTGCAAATGGAATACCGGAAGCATTTGCATAGCCAATAGCATGAGGAATACCGGAATCCGGAACTCCGGCTACCAGATCAGGATTTACATCATCTCTCATAGCATCACGTTTGGCAAGAAGTTTTCCGCAGTCATACCGCATGGTTTCTACGTTGATTCCTTCGTAGGTAGAGGTAGGGTATCCATAGTAAACCCACAGGAAGGAACAGATTTTCATTTCGTTTAATGGTTCTGAAAGTGTCTGTATGCTTTCCGGTGTGAGGAATACAATTTCTCCCGGACCTAATTCCCGCATGGTTTCATAGCCCAGATTCAGGTAAGCAAAGCTCTCAAAGGAAGCGCAGTAAGCGCCGTCTTTGTGACCGATAATCAGAGGGGTACGTCCCATACGGTCCCTGGCAGCATAGATTCCTTCCGGGGTGAGAAGCATCAGCGTCATGGAACCATCAATCAGTTCCTGGGCATAACGGATACCGTCTACAATGGTTGCCTGCTGGTTAATGAGAGAGGCAACCATTTCTGTGGGATTAATCCCGCCGCCGCTCATCTCCAGGAAATGGGTACAGCCATTTTTGTAAGAAATATCCACCAGCTCGTCCATGTTGTTGATTTTTCCTACAGTGGTAATGGCAAAGGTTCCCAAATGTGACTGAACCATAAGTGGCTGTGGCTCATTGTCTGAGATACAGCCAATGCCGGAAGTTCCTTCCAGCTCGTCTAAGTCTCCGTCAAATTTTGTACGGAAGGGTGTGTTTTCAATGTTATGGATTGAACGATGAAAACCCTGAGAGCCGTATACGGCCATCCCCCCTCGTCTTGTACCTAAATGAGAATGGTAGTCTGTTCCGAAAAATAAGTCCAAGGTACAACTGGACTTAGAGGTTACTCCAAATATTCCGCCCATTGTTATTCTCCTTTTCTTGTATTTCGTTGGATTTCGTCATACTCATTTATTATATACTCTTTGAAAAGGATTCGTAAAGACATTTCCCGCAACTTTTTCCCTTCGCAAGGGAGAAAAAATAGTGTATAATAGGTGCAAAGATGTGCAAATAGACAAGAAAAGGAGATTAGAATGAAATTTATTTCATGGAATGTGAATGGACTTCGCGCCTGTGTGCAGAAGGGCTTTACCGAATACTTTGAGAAAGAAGACGCGGATTTTTTCTGCCTGCAGGAGACAAAGCTGCAGGCAGGACAGATTGATTTTGCGCCGGAGGGCTATTATTGTTATTGGAATTATGCAGTGAAAAAAGGATATTCAGGCACTGCTATTTTTGCAAAAAAAGAGCCTCTGTCAGTGGCATATGGAATTGGGATAGAAGAGCATGACCAGGAGGGACGTGTGATTACTCTGGAATATGAGAACTTTTATATGGTGACTGTGTATACCCCCAATTCTCAAAATGAGCTGGCAAGACTGGATTACCGCATGAAATGGGAGGATGATTTTCGGGCATATTTGTTAAAGCTCAATGAGAAAAAGCCAGTGGTGATGTGTGGAGACTTAAATGTAGCACACAAGGAAATCGACTTGAAAAATCCCAAAACCAACCGGCATAATGCGGGATTTACAGATGAAGAAAGAGGAAAGTTTACCCAGTTTTTAGAAGCAGGCTTTCTTGATACCTTCCGGTATTTTTACCCGGAGGAAACAGGGATTTATTCCTGGTGGTCTTACCGGTTTAAGGCAAGAGAGAAAAATGCAGGGTGGCGGATTGATTATTTCTGTGTGTCAAAGGAGTTGGAGGAGAAACTGATTTCTGCGAAAATTCATACGGAAGTATTTGGTTCGGACCACTGCCCTGTGGAGGTGCAGATTGCATTATGACAGACAAAGTAAGGCTGACACAGCTTTCTAAAAGCGCAGGCTGCGCGGCAAAGCTAAGTCCCCAGATTCTTTCTGAGGTGATGGGGAAGCTGCCTGGCTTTCAGGATAAGAATCTGCTGGTGGGAGTGGAAACCTCTGATGATGCGGCTGTGTATCAGATTAGTGAGGAGCTGGCGCTGATTCAGACCCTGGATTTTTTCCCTCCCATGGTGGATGACCCTTATACCTTTGGACAGATTGCGGCTGCCAATGCCATGAGCGATATTTACGCTATGGGAGGAGAGCCTAAAATTGCTCTGAACATTGTGGCTTATCCCAACTGTCTGGGAACGGAACCCCTGGAAGCTATGCTTAGCGGCGGGGCTTCTAAAGTAAAAGAGGCTGGCGCGGTGCTGGCAGGAGGACATTCCATTAATGACGAAGAACCAAAGTATGGCATGGCTGTCACTGGTTTTGTACATCCTGAGAAGGTGTGGAAAAATTACGGGGCAAAGCCAGGGGATTTGATGATTTTAACTAAGCCTTTGGGAACCGGACTGGTAAATACTGCAGTAAAGGCAGATATGGCATCTAAAAGAGCCATGGAGGAGGCCAGAAACAGTATGACAACCTTGAATAAAGTGGCAAAAGAGGTGTTTTCCCACTTTCCAGTGCACTGCTGCACTGATGTGACAGGCTTTTCTCTGGCAGGGCATGGACTGGAAATTGCCAGAGCAAGCAATGTGACCCTGGAAGTGTGGGCAAAGGAGCTTCCCATCCTTTGGGAAGCTTTGGATTATGCGGCTATGGGACTGGTTCCAGAAGGAACTTATCGGAACAAGAACTTCCAGAAACAGGAGGTAAGGCTTGGGACAGAGATTTCAGAAGCAATGGAGGACCTGATTTTTGACCCCCAGACCAGCGGGGGGCTTCTGGTGTGTATGGAAGAGCAGTATGCCAGGGAGGCGCTGAAAACTTTAAAAGACAGAGGGCTTGCCACACCAGCAGCCATTGTGGGACAAGTAAAGGAAAAAGGAGAATATTTCCTTGAGGTTTGCAGCCAATAAGAAGGGAGGCAGACAGGTTTGGACAAGGTGATTTTTCATATTGATGTAAACAGCGCCTTTTTATCCTGGGAGGCGGTTTACCGGTTAAAGGAGCAGGATGGGACTGTGGATTTAAGGGAGATTCCCTGTGCGGTAGGGGGCGATAAGACCAAACGAAGAGGTGTGATTCTGGCAAAATCCCTGTCTGCAAAAGCTTATGGCGTGCGTACAGGAGAACCCATTACCGATGCGCTGCGTAAGTGTCCTGGGCTTACCATTGTTCCTGCTCACCATGGAATGTACAAGGAATATTCAGCGCAATTTATGAGGATTTTAAGAGAATACAGTCCCGATGTGGAGCAGTACAGCATTGACGAGGCTTTTATGGACATGAGCGGCATGGAGCATTTGCTGGGCGAACCGGTGGCGTTTGCGCATAAACTGAAAAACAGGATTAGCCGGGAACTGGGATTTACGGTAAATGTGGGAATTTCCAGCAACAAATATCTGGCAAAGATGGCTTCGGATTTTGAAAAGCCGGATAAGGTCCATACCTTGTTTCCAGAGGAAATCAGGGAGAAAATGTGGCCGCTGCCAGTATCAGAGCTTTTGTTTGTGGGAAAAGCCACTGCAGGAGTTTTGAAAAAACTGGGAATCCATACTATTGGAGAACTGGCAAATACAGACGTGGAAATTTTAAAGCATCATTTGAAAAAACAAGGAGAGAGCATCTGGAATTTTGCCAATGGAAGAGACGCTTCCCTGGTGGAGGGAACGGTTCAGGAGAATAAAGGCTATGGAAACAGTACCACCATTGCTTTTGATGTGACGGATGAGGTAACTGCCAAAATGGTGCTGCTGTCTCTGTGCGAAACAGTGGCGTCCAGGCTTCGCAAAGATGATACCAAAGCAGAGGTGGTTTCTGTTTCGATTCGGGACTATGAATTGAAAACAGTGTCTCATCAAAGAGTTATGGCAGCTCCTACCAATCTTACAGATGAGCTTTACCAGACAGTGTGCGTGCTGTTTGATGAATTGTGGGATGGAAGTCCCATCCGTCACCTGGGAGTTCATACCAGCCGGGTTTCCAGGGAAGAGCGGGGGCGGCAGATGAGCCTCTTTGACAACACAGACTATGAGAAAATGGAGAAGATGGACCAGGCGGTAGACGCCATCCGGAAAAAGTTTGGCAATGATGCTATTATGCGGGCTTCTTTTCTGGACAATAAGAAGGTTGAAAACATGACAGGCGGACACCCGGATGGAAGACAGGTGAACTTAAAAACACTGAGGGAGAAAAAACATGAGTGAAATAATAGAAGAATTTTTCCAGGGCTATTGCAGAGCCTGTGATATGGCGCGGACTGCAGTGGGAGAGTTTCGTCTGGAAGATAAAAAGCTGGTGTTAGACCAGATTGACTGTGATTATGGAACCTGTATTCATGGGGAAAGCTGCCAGATGATGAAACAGGTTTTTGCGTTTATGGAACAAGAAAATGAGAAACGGAGAGAGTAGAATATGTTAAAAATCAGAGATATCAGAGAAGAGGACAGGGAAATATTTTTTGAAATGGCTAAGGACTTCTACGGAGGACCTGCCTGTGACCATGAGATTCCCCAGAAGCATTTTGAGGATACCCTTAAGGAATGTCTGCGGAGCAGGGAGTATTCCAGAACCTTGATTTTAGAAGATGAAACAGGGGTTGCAGGATATTTTCTTCTGGCAATTACCTGGAGTAATGAAGCCGGAGGCATGGTTATCTGGCTGGATGAGCTGTATTTTAAGCCGGAATACAGAGGAAAAGGGTATGGAACAGAAGCCTTTGCCTGGGTGGAAAAGGAATATCCGGAAGCAAGACGTTTCCGACTGGAGGCAACCTACAGCAATGAAAGAGCAATTTCCCTGTACCGGAAGCTGGGGTATGAGGAACTGAATTATTATCAGATGATAAAGGATAGATAAAAAGACATAAGGAATCATTAGGATGTCATTTTGGCAAGGAGGAGGAATGGAATGTTCAAGTTCCAAAAGAAGAAATGTACAAATGAAATCATGGGTAAAGTGATAAAAAAAAGATGGAATGGAAATGTATGGTTTCTAACTGCTGAATACATGGTTGAAGGTAAAACATATAAACGGACAGAACAACTTCGGTATCAAAAAGTAAAAACACATAAAATAGCAAATATTCCAGTTGGTATGACATCACAGGCTCCATTGGGGCATTTAAAAGAAAATGATGCTGTGCTTATCAAGTATAATCCTCAAAAACCAGGGAAATCCTATATGCCGGATAACGAAGGAATGCTATTAACATAAGGAGTTTTTGTGAACATGGGAGATACATAATAAATGTGTGGTATCTCCCATGTTTTTTGCCATATAAAACGTCTGAAAAAAGTGTTTATACCTCAGGTATGGTGGGGCGTGGCCATGTGTTTTACTTCTGGGACTGCCATGAGGATAGGGTAGAGTACCAGAGAGAGGATGAGGCCGCTGGCGCCCTGAATAAGGTTGGCGGGAATGCTGGAAAAGGCGCCTGCACCATACATAAAGTATTCGCAGATAAAGTAGCCTCCGGCAACCAAAATCATGTCCAGGATTCCCCCTGCCGCTACGCCAAAATAGCGGGATTTCTCTGTTTTGCCCAGTTTTTGGTAGGCGAAAGCGGAACTAAAGGCAACCAGTCCCTTTATGAGAAAGGTAATGGGCACATACATAAGATATCCGCCTAAAAGGTCAGACATACAGGAGCCCATGCCTGCTGCCAGGAAGCCCCACACAGGTCCCAGAATTACGCCGCAGAGAATCACAATGGCGTCTCCCGGATGGATATAACCGCCAGTACCTGGGGTAGGAATGCGGATAGCCATAGTAGCTACACAGGACAGGGCTGCAAATAATGCCGCCAGAATCAGTTTTTTCGTATTTACTTTCATAAAAAATGCTCCTCCTTTTTGCTGGTTTTTCTTACTATAAACTGCAAGTGGACTTTGATAAAGAGCCAGTTTTAGAAAAATCAACCAAGCCAGTTAAGGAAGAGCTAAAAGATTTACCGGAAGGTCAGAGAATCATCTGTCATGGAATCAATAATAGCCAGAGATTCTACGCGGATACCTTCTTCACGAAGCATATCGCCGCCATGCTGGAAGCCTTTTTCAATGACAATACCAGTGCCTTCCAGAACTGCGCCGGAATTCTTCACAATTTCAATCAGTCCCTTCAGGGCGCAGCCATTTGCCAGAAAATCATCAATGATTAACACATGGTCTTCCGGTCCAAGGAACTTCTTGGAAAGAATGACATCGTAAACCTTTTTATGGGTAAAGGATTCGATTTTTGTGCTGTACATTTCTCCATCCAGATTTAAGCTCTGGGCTTTCTTGGCAAATACTACAGGTACATTGAAATACTGTGCTACAATACAGGCAATTCCAATACCGGATGCCTCAATGGTAAGAATTTTGGTAATAGGTGCGTCAGCGTAGATACGTTTAAATTCTTTTCCAATTTCATTAATGAAAGGAATATCCATCTGGTGATTTAAAAAGCTGTCCACCTTTAAAATATTTCCTGGTTTTACAATTCCGTCTTTTAAAATGCGTTCTTTTAAAAGCTGCATATCTGGTGTCCTCCCGATTTTTATACAAATACAATAAAATTTTGATACTAACCATCATATGACATAATGCGACACTTGGCAACTTCTTTTTTTGTTTTTTTTATGAAAAATCTTTCCAAAGGGGAATTTTGTGGTATAATATGGAGTATTAAAGTCCAAAAAAGGAGATGTGTCATGGTAGATTACGAAGTCATTCACGAGATTTTGAACCTGTGTCCGGGAAATCAGATGCGGGATGTGTTTATAGAGGAAATCCAGCTTCCCAAGGATGCGGATTTGGAGGAATATGTAAGAGAAAAATTTAAAAGTGAGGGAGAACTGAAAATCGAGCGTACAGACAGAGCAGACGGCAGCGTGGTCTTTGACATTATGACGGCTGCCATCCACCAGAAATGTACGTTTTCCCGGTTTTAGTGGTTTTTCCGTTGCTTTTTCAGAGAGGTTTGATATAATGGAAGAAGTGCGAGAGAGGAGGACACAGAAATGGAGGAAACAAGGCAGGAGCATACCCATGTCCTGGAAGACGGAACCGTTGTAGTACATCACCATGGACATACTCATAGCCATACGCATACCAAAGCTGTGCTGAACCGGCTTTCCCGTGCAATTGGCCACATGGAATCCATCCGCAGAATGGTGGAAGAAGGCAGGGACTGCAGTGAGGTGCTGATTCAGTTGTCTGCTGTGAAGGCTGCTATAAATAATACAGGAAAAGTGATTTTACAGGATCATATTGAACATTGTATTGTAGACGCCATTGAAAGCGGTGACCATGAAGCGTTAGAAGAATTAAATAAAGCCATTGACCGCTTTATGAAATGATAAATGGAAAAGAAAGGATAGGGAAACATGAGCGAAGAAAAGAAACAATGTGACAGCGCAACCTGTGATAAGGAAAGCTGTGCCGGATGCAGCCATGCAAAAGGCAATGGAGTTCCAAAAGAACAGTTAAATGCACATTCAAAAATTAAAAAGGTAATTGGAGTTGTCAGTGGAAAAGGCGGCGTTGGAAAATCCATGGTAACCGCGTCTTTGGCAAATGAAATGGCATACCAGGGATTTAAGGTTGGAATCATGGATGCAGATATTACAGGACCGTCCATTCCAAGAATGTATGGGCTGAAAGGCTCTGCTGTGGCAGATGAAAAGGGAATTTATCCTATGGTAACAGGAAATGACATTAAGGTAATGTCTATTAATCTGCTGCTGCCACAGGAGGATGCTCCTGTTATCTGGAGAGGTCCGATTCTGGCAAACATGGTAAAACAGTTCTGGACCGATGTTATCTGGGGCGAACTGGACTACCTTTTTGTAGATATGCCTCCGGGAACAGGAGATGTGCCTCTTACTGTATTCCAGTCTCTTCCTATTGACGGAATTGTTATTGTATCTTCTCCTCAGGAACTGGTTCAGATGATTGTGAAAAAAGCCTATAACATGGCAGAAATGATGCACGTACCGGTGTTTGGACTGGTGGAGAACTACAGCTATGTGAAATGTCCGGATTGCGGCAAGAAGATTTATGTGTTTGGTGAGAGCAAAATTGATGCAGCGGCAGCAGAAGTACAGGTTCCTGTAATTGGCAAGATGCCTTTGGATTCTGATATTGCAGCAGCAGTAGATGCAGGTCAGTTTGCAGGTGTTTTGAATACTTACCTGTCTGGAGCTGGAGAGTTTCTTCCACAGGTATAAAGAACAGAGAAAATAAGAAAACGGTTTCTTTTGGGAAAGAAGAAGTTCCAGGGGAAGCTGTTTTTCTTTTTGTCGGGGAGGGGCTGTGTTAGAATAGAGTGATGGAAAAACAGAAAAAAGAAATGATTCAAATTTCTGTCCGGAATCTGGTGGAGTTTATTTTGCGAAGCGGAAGTCTTGATAACAGGAGGAGCTTTGCGGCAGATAAAGAAGCCATGCTAAAGGGCAGTAAAATACACAGAAAAATACAGAAACAAATGAAAGCCTCTTACCGGGCAGAAGTCCCCCTTGGCTGGGATCAGGAGTATGATGAATTTATCATTCGTGTGGAAGGAAGGGCGGATGGAATCATAGAGGAAGACGGGGAAACGGTCATTGATGAAATCAAAGGTGTGTATATGGACCTTGCCTATCTGGAGGAGCCGATAGGCGTCCACAAGGCCCAGGCCATGTGCTATGCCTACATGTATGGCAAGCCTTTGAAAAAAGAGGAAATCCAGGTACAGATGACCTATTGCCAGATTGAAACAGAAGAAATCAGGCGGTTTCGGGAAAGGTTTACACTTTCCTATCTGGAAAAGTGGTTTGAGGATTTAATGGCAGAGTACTATAAATGGGCAGAATTTCAGTACCACAGGAGAATCAGGCGACGGATTTCCATGGAGGGGCTGGAATTTCCTTACCCTTACCGGGCAGGACAAAGAGAGCTGGTGACCGGAGTTTATCACACCATTCACAAGGGAAGACAGCTTTTTATCCAGGCGCCTACGGGAATCGGGAAGACCATGGCAGCTATTTTTCCCGCTGTGCGGGCAGTTGGGGAAGGATATGGGGATAAAATTTTTTATCTTACCGCAAAGACCATTACCAGAACCGTAGCGGAAGAGGCATTTTCTATTTTAAAGAGCAAGGGACTTTCTTATAAAACCCTAAGCATTACAGCAAAAGAAAAATTGTGTCTGTGTGAGGAAACAGAGTGTAATCCAGAGAAATGTCCCTATGCAAAAGGGCATTTTGACCGGGTCAATGATGCGGTGTTTGACCTTTTAAACAGTAAGGACACCTTTCTTAGGGAAGAGCTTTTAGCCCAGGCAGAGGCGTATCATGTATGTCCCTATGAAATGTGTCTGGATGTATCCACCTGGGTGGATGCTATTATCTGCGATTATAATTATGCCTTTGATCCCAAAGTACATTTAAAGCGGTTTTTCGGAGACAGTGTGCGCGGGGATTATCTTTTTCTCATTGACGAGGCGCACAACCTGGTGGAGCGGGGGCGGAAGATGTACAGCGCAACCTTGTGCAAGGAGGATTTTCTGGAACTGGCAAGAACAGTGAAAGAAGTCAGTGGGAAGCTGTACCTGCTTTTGAAGAAGTGCAATAAGCATCTGCTGGAATACAAAAGGGAATGTGATAATTATGAGGTGCTGGAAAATATTGCAGGATTTTCTCTGCAGCTTATGAATCTGTTAGGGGAAATGGAGCATTTTCTGGAGCAGGAGCATGAGGAAAAGGTGCAGAAGGCGGTTTTGGAATTTTCCTTTGAGGTTCGTCATTTCCTGAATATGTATGAGCTTACAGATGAAAACTATGTAATTTATACCCATTACGGTGAGCAGGAAAACTTTCTCATTACTTTGTTTTGTGTAAATCCAAGAAGAAATCTTCAGGAGTGCTTAAATAAAGGAAAAGCTACAGTATTTTTTTCCGGCACGTTTCTTCCCTTGCCTTATTATCGTTCCCTGTTTAGCATGCGGGAGGATGATTATGCCATTTGCGCCAGTTCTCCTTTTCCAAGGGGAAACCTGAAGCTTCTGGTAGCCAGGGATGTGAGCAGCAAGTATACCAGGCGGGATGCAGAGGAATATGAAAAAATGGCAGAGTATATTCTGCAGATGCTGTTGGGAAAGAAAGGAAATTATCTGGTGTTTTTCCCCTCTTACCGTATGATGGAGGATATTTGTGAGGTATTAGAGAAGAAACTGGAAAAAGAACACTGCAAGGTGCAGTGTCTGTATCAGACCCCTTCCATGTCGGAACAGGAGAGGGAGGAATTTCTGGAACAATTTCAGGAGGAAGGGGAGGAGACGCTGGCGGGCTTTTGCGTGATGGGAGGAATTTTTTCAGAAGGTATCGACCTGGCAGGGAAAAAACTCATTGGCGCAGCCATTGTGGGAACCGGACTTCCACAGGTAGGGAGTGAACGGGAAATCTTGAAGGAATATTATGACCGGAAGGGAAATATGGGATTTGCCTATGCCTATCGTTATCCGGGGATGAATAAGGTGTTGCAGGCAGCGGGAAGAGTCATCCGAACCAAAACAGACAGAGGTGTGGTGCTGCTTTTGGATGAGCGGTTTTTGCAGAGGTCTTATCAGGAATTGTTCCCTGCGGAATGGCAGGGATATGAGGTGTGTACGGTTTCCCAGGTGGGGGAAAAGATAGGGCGGTTCTGGAATGCGTAGGTAAAAAGCTTGCCTTGGGCTTTTGGGTGTACTATAATGAATGGAAAAGAAATCCAGGAGGAGTATATCATGAAAGTTATCAGTACAGAAAAAGCGCCGGCAGCAATCGGACCTTATTCCCAGGCAATGGTAGTGAAAGGTGTGGTGTTCACATCTGGACAGATTCCTTTAAACCCAGAGACAGGAGAAATCCAGGGAACTACCATTGAAGAACAGGCAGAACAGGTAATGAAAAACCTGGGCGCTGTGTTAGAAGCTGCTGGAAGCAGCTATGAAAAAACCATTAAAACCACTTGCTTTTTGGCAGACATGGGAGACTTCGCTGCATTTAATGAAGTGTATGGTAAATATTTTACAGGGAAACCATCACGTTCCTGTGTGGCAGTAAAAACCTTGCCGAAAAACGTGCTTTGCGAAGTGGAAGTTATTGCAGAAGCAGAATAGAAGAAGAGATATAAGGAGCTGTCGGTTAATACCGATTTCTAGGCTCTAAACCTTAAAATACGAATCTCCCGTAGAAATCAGTGTTTTCAATACTTGAACTTCTCCGGGAGATTCGTATTTTCCCTTTTCTATATGCATTTTAGGGCACAAAAACCCCTTGGCTGCATTTTTGAAAAGCACCCTTTTTCTAAACAGCCTTTTCTTCTGTTTTTCCTTCAAATTTCTTGATCTCATCATGAAGAAAACGATGGTATTTATTTATATTTCTTCCGATTGCATACAGCATGAATTCTTTATATACTTTTTCTGCTGTCCGGTAATTGAAACGGCGAAAACCGTCATTTTCTTTGATGTCCCCAAAATGTCCTTCTGTCTGAATGGAACGGATCTTCCGGTTCAAAATCCCCTTCTCACTTTGGATGTTTGCATGGGATTCTTCTTTCAAAGCTTCCCATTGTTCGTTGATTTTCATCACTTTATTTTTCTCTGTATCTTTTTCTGCATTATATTTATAAAGACATTTTGCTTTGTGTTCGCAGCCGCTGCAATCAGAACAGCCATACACCTCAAACGTCTGGGTGTAACCAGCCTGTTCTTTTGTCTCTCTTCTGAGATGATGAAGCTCCCTTCCATCATGGCAGACATAATAAAGTTCATCCTCAAACATCTGCGTTTTCATGTTGTAATATTTCCCAATATCTTCCTGGTAAGCACGCGTTTTCCGTTTTTCATGATCCTGCAGTTTGATATAACTGGAAATGTTCTGCGCTTTTAAATACAGAAGATTCTTTTCACTGCAATAGCCGCTGTCTGCTGTAACTTCTTCCAAAATATCCCCAAATGCATCTCTGTGTTTCTCCAGGACCGGGATCAGCGTGTTATAGTCTGTCCGGTCATTACTTACATATGCCTGGACAATGAAATAATTCTCTACTGCTATCTGAATGTTATATGCTGCTTTTAATTGCCCATTTAGCATATGGTCTTCTTTCATTCTCATAAAGGTAGCTTCTAAATCTGTTTTGGAATAACTGTTCCGGTCTGTCCCCATGATCTCAAAGCATTCTTTGTATCCCATCAGGCGTTCACCGCAGGCTTCCAGTTCCTCATATAGCTGCTGGATTTCCGGCTTTCTTTTCCCTTTTCCATAAACAAATGTGATGTGTTCCTGTTCTGCAATCTGAAGCAGATTTTTCTGGAGTTTCAGAACCTCCAAGGGAGAACAGTGGTCAATTTCGATAATTGTATTATTTGACAGCTTTTTATGTTTTGCCAGTTTTCGTTTCCGGTTCTTTTCAATGACATCCCTT
This sequence comes from uncultured Bacillota bacterium, assembly GCA_958352855.1. Lineage (GTDB taxonomy): Bacteria > Bacillota > Clostridia > Lachnospirales > Lachnospiraceae > Blautia. The sequence goes on along the minus strand of CATWQE010000002.1, from coordinate 73,088 downwards.
ACTTTCTCCATTCCTTCGATCACAAACATATGGGCATGTGGAATGTCATATTTGATGCCATACTCACTTTCATCAATCAGAACATTATATTTCTGATACAGAGAATCAATCGTATCTAACAATCCTGCAAGATGGTAGTTGAGTGTCCCTCTCCAGACAAATGTATAACGGTTTGCATTGGCTTCTATTTTGGTTCCATCAATAAAAAGTGATTTCAACGTAATGAATCCTTCTTTTTGCAGGCGACGAAGAAACTGGTAGTTCAGTTCATCCAATACATCAGCAGTGAGTTTTTTGTTTTTGAATTCATAAAAAGCATCTCTTTTTGGTTTCTGTCCTTTGGTAAGCCAGATAAAAGCAAGGTCTCTTTCACATAATTCTACAATACGGTCAACAGCCCGAACTCCGCGCATGTTTGCGTAAGTAACGACAGCATACATCATAATTGGGTTGTACCCGATTCTTCCCTTATCTGAACAATTGGCTAATAAGCCCGAAAAATCTAAGTCCTCCATCACTTTTTTCAGGGTATAGACTGGATCGTCGTCAGGTAAACACAATTCGAAGAAACTGAAGTTAATTTTCTGTTGCCCTACTTCAAAAAATTCGTTATAATAATCTTGTTTTTGCATAGTTCTATTATAACATGGAACGGAGTGAAAGATGGTTGTCGTTAGCCATCTTTTTCTCTTGTTATAGAAAAGTTTCAGGGGCAGATTTGACTCATGCGAGTCAAATCTGCCCCTGTTTGGAACTATCTATTTCCCGACAGCCCCTTTCTTTCTGCATTTTTACATTCGGTGAATTAGGTTGGAAATGTCAAAATCTATTTGCTGACCTATGAAAAATGAGGCAGAATAAGTGGAAAAGAAAAAAACGTAGTTATCTACCTACAAAAAAGAAGGAGAAATAAGTAGGAAATGGAAAATAATGTTTTTTGACCTATTATTAGACAGCGAAAGATAGGCTAAAATAGGGATGTTTCAAAAATTACCTTATTATGCAGTAAAAAATGTAGGTGGAAATTTGAAAAAAATCCAGAATCCACCTAAAACACCGCAGTTTTCGTTTATTGATATGAAATCCGCGGTGTTTTTTGCGTATTTAAAGTTGTATTTCCGGCAGTAGGTAGCGGAGAAATTTTTCGCAGGCAGGGGAGGAGAGAAGCTGGGACTGATAAGCCAGAATCAGCTTTCTGGTAGGGATAGGTTCCTTTATATTCAAGGGATAAAATTCTTCCTGTCGGTGTTGTAAGACATAATCCGGAACAACGGTAATGCCAAGGCCAATGTGGGCGAAATCCAGGAGCAGGTCATTGCTGGAAAGTTCTGCTTCCGGTGCCAGGGAAAGCCCATGTTTTACAAATAGCTGATGGAGAAATTCGCTGGTGGTGCTGGATTTGTCCAACATAAGAATGGGATATTGGGTTAGTTCACGTAAGGAAAGTGGTTGATTTTCCAGATTAAAAAACTTTTTGCCTGCCACGAAAATATCCTGAAATTCCCGGATGACATAGGAGGTATCCTTTTCCGTTAAATAGGGATTTGGAGTATTTGCCACAATAAAGTCCACCTTGTTGTTGTGAAGAAGGGACACGCAGTCTTTGGAGGTTGCGTTGGTGACTTTTATGTGGATATTGGGAAATTCCTGGTGGAAACGTTGGAAATAGGGAACTAGGAAATAACGGCAAATGGTATCACTGGCTCCAATGCGTAAAGGCGCTTCCAGGGAAGGAGAATTTAAAATCTGGTTTTCTCCTTCATATAAAAGATTCACTGCCGGTTCTACATGACGAAGCAGAGATTCTCCCTCTGGGGTCAGGGTGACCTTTTTGGTACTCCGATGAAACAAAGGGTGTCCCAGTTTTTGTTCCAGGGACTTCACAGACTGGCTTACAGCAGACTGGGAAATATAGAGCTGCCTTGAGGCTTCGGAAAAACTCAGGGTGGTAGCTACATAATAAAATACTTTATAAAGCTCAAAACTAATATCCATAAAAAATCCTCTTTCTTAACAATTCTCAAGTATACTATAGAAGTCGGGCAGAAAAGTGTCAATGAAAAAAGAAAAAATGCAGTTTTATTTTGTATACAAATGTAGTATAATGCGAAAAAAGATAAACCGTACACTGTTTTTTGAGAGGGAGGAATGAACATGTCATTAAAACTAATAAAAGCATCACAAGAGTATCAGAAACAGATTGTTGAAATGTTAGAGGAGTGGATTGACTATAACAGGGAGCATCCGGAAGCAAATACTTCTCCCTGGTCCATTTTCAAAAATGATTATCATGATTTTGAATATTACGAAAAGCATCTGGATGTGGAAATACCAACAGAAGGTCTGGTTCCGGACTCAACCTATTTTTGCCTGGACGAAGAACGGAATATTATGGTGGGGGCAATTAATATCAGACACGAATTAAATGATTATTTATTAAAATATGGCGGGCACATTGGCGATGGAATCAGACCAAGTGAGAGAAGAAAAGGTTATGCAACAAAAATGATTGCATTAGGGTTAGAAGAATGTAAAAAGCTGGGGATTCATAAAGTTTTGATTACCTGTGATAAGACGAATATTGGTTCTGCAAAATCCATTATCAAAAACGGGGGAATTCTGGAAAATGAAGTGGTAAATCCTGATGGAAATGTTCAGCAAAGATATTGGATAGAAGTGAGCATATAAACAGGGAAAATTAAATGGATAAAAAATACGGAAAATCTTCGTGGAAGGTTTATTTTGAAGGGAACTTCTGGGGACATCACAGCAGAGAACATGCAGGAAAAGAAATTAGAATTGAGAAAGAATTTGTGGCTTCATGGAGAAGTGAAATTTGAGTCTGGAGAATGCTTCTTATGAAAATTTTACCAAAGAGCAGCAAATGCAGATGGAAATAGAGAACCCACTTTGCCTGAGTGCGTTTTCGTGGACAGGCAGTCACCGGCTGGAAATCAAGAAACTTTCATACCTGCGTGATACAATGATTGATAAAATGAAACGGAGAAAGAAAACCATGATTGATACAAAAAGGAACAAATTCTTCGCAATGGAATTGTGAAGATTATCATAGAAATTGAGGTGGGTGTATGAAAATGAAAAAACAGGAGATCGATATTGTTCGCTCCTCAGCAGCGGAATACCTGACATTTATTACTGCTACAGGGGAAAGTGATGTAAATGCCGTTTATTGCGATGAAAATGTATGGCTGACGCAAAAAATGATGGGTTTTCTTTACAATGTGGAAACTCATACCATTAACTACCATCTGAAAAAACTGTTTTCGGATGGAGAGATTGAGGAAAATTCAGTTATTCGAAAATTTCGAATAACTGCTGCTGATGGAAAGAACTATAATACCAATCATTATAATTTGAGTGCGATTATTGCAGTGGGGAACAAAGTGGATTCTCCTCGTGCAGTCCAGTTCCGTAAATGGGCAAACCAAATTATTGAGGAATTCACAGTAAAAGGATTTGCAATGGATGACGAACGGCTGAAAAACGGCGGTACGGTTCTGACGAAAGATTATTTTAGGGAACAGTTAGAGCGGATTCGTGAAATTCGTCTTTCGGAGCGGCGGTTTTATCAGAAAATTACGGATATTTATGCTACCAGTATCGATTACGATTCCAAGGCTGAAACAACAAAAAAGTTTTTTGCAAGAGTGCAAAATCAACTTCATTGGGCAATTCATGGAGAAACAGCAGCAGAAACCATATATCGCCGTGCTGATAGCACGAAAGATAACATGGGGCTGACCACATGGAAAGACGCACCGGATGGAAAAATCCAGCGTTTTGATGTGATAGTTGCCAAAAATTATCTGACAAAGGAAGAACTTTCGGCTATGGCGAGAATTGTCAATGCTTATTTGGACTTGGCAGAGTTGAGAGCTGAAGAAGAAGTGCCTATGACAATGGAGGATTGGGCAGAGCAGTTTGAAGGTGTTTTACGTTTGAGCAGAAAAGAGATATTAACGGGTGCCGGAACGATTTCTGCAAAAATCGCTCAGCAACACGCATTGAGTGAATTTGAAAAATATCGTGTTCGTCAGGACAAGCTTTATCAAAGCGATTTTGACAGAATGTTGCTGGAAACAGATAAAGCACAGAAATTGCCGGATCGTAAATCGACGGCTGAGATAACTGATGTTTCATCAGAGGAAGACGGTGAATAGTAAGAGGAAATTTGATGAATTGATTGAGAATATTGCCCTGCTAGAGTGGAGTATAAAAATTTAAAGAATGTTGTAATTCACAGTCTTGGAATAATGAATTGTAATATAAGACAGTAAAGAGATTATTTGAGGTGCATCTTATGGGTTAAAAGGAGACCGTGACGCCTGCTAAATAATCTCTTTCAACTATAAAGTATGAATGCTCTGTTCTGAACAGATGGTTTTTTATTTTGTAAGGAAATAAATCGTTTCTTTCAATTCATCACTAAATTCCTCTAAATCATCCATAGTGATTGCACCTTCATTTAAAAGTGAAACAATGTTAGAGATGTAATTAGAACGGCTCATTCTTAACTGCACACCAGTATCTTTTTTATCATTGCGAATCCGCTCTTCTAAAGCCCGGAATTTTTCGGAAGGACTTCCTTCACCATTTAGCAGTTCAATATATTCTTTATTCAATTTATCCATATAGGCTTCTTGCCAGTCTGCAATGTTCTTTCGGAACAAGGTCCAATCCTTTTTGGTAAAACCGTATTCTGACATTCGTATTCCCTCCGATTTGACATAAATCAATTATAGCATAGGTATTCTGATTTTAGTAGTATCATTGGAGGACAATAATGAATTAGATATCAAGATGAAATAATCAGAATATCCAGGAGTCCAGGAACTAAATTTTCATATTTCACATATGGTATGATAATTAGAAGTTTTTGGAGGAAGTAATGAAAAAGAAATTTGCTCTGGTTTTGGTGTGTGCTTTGCTGTGTAGTTTTGGACTTTCAGCATGTGACAATGGAGGGGAAGATACCAAAAATGAAACAAGGGAAGAGCTTACAAAAGTGACCTTAAATGAGGTTGCGCATTCCATTTTCTATGCACCTCAGTATGTGGCGATTGAGGAAGGATATTTTGTGAAAGAGGGAATTAAGCTGGAACTGGTTACCGGATTTGGCGCGGATAAGGTTATGGCAGCAGTTCTTTCAGGAGATGCTGATATCGGATTTATGGGTTCGGAATCCAGCATTTATGCTTATCAGCAGGGAGCAAATGACAAAGTGGTGAATTTTGCCCAGCTTACCCAAAGAGCAGGAAACTTTCTGGTTTCCAGGGAGAAAATGTCGGAATTTCAGTGGGAAGATTTGAAAGGGAAAGATATTCTGGGGGGACGAAAAGGTGGTATGCCGGAAATGGTGTTTGAGTACATTCTGAAACAGCATGGCATGGACCCGGATAAAGACATGAATATTGACAGAAGCATTGACTTTGGTTCTACTGCAGCAGCTTTTTCCGGAGGACAGGGAGAGTTCAGCGTGGAATTTGAGCCATCAGCCACAGCCCTGGAGAAAGAGGGAACAGGATATGTAGTGGCATCCTGCGGCGTAGAGTCAGGATATGTTCCTTATACAGCCTATAGCGCCAAAGAAAGCTATATGAAAGAAAATCCACAGATTATCCAGGGATTTACCAACGCATTGCAAAAAGGTATGGATTATGTAAATACCCACACTCCAGAAGAAATTGCACGCATTATCCAGCCACAATTTAAAGAAAATGATTTGGATACCATCATGACCATTGTGAAACGATATCAGGAGCAAGATACCTGGAAAGAAAATCTGATTTTTGAACAGGAAAGCTTTGAATTGCTGGAAGATATTCTGGACAGCGCGGGAGAACTAGAAGAGAGAGTACCTTATGAGGAATTGGTAAATACAGACTTTGCAGAAAGAGCAGCAGAAGAATAGAAAAAAGAAATGCAAATAGATTGATAGATAGAGGGAATATTGATACGCTCTCATAAAAGCGGAACGTATCAATATTTTAAAATGCAGGTTATTCATCTTCCTCATCTTCCAACTTTTTTTCGCGTTTTCTATAAATATGAGAAAAGAAACTTAATACCACCAGACAGAGAAAACCAGTAGAAAGAAATATAAAAATTCCTGTTGCAATAGAACCGGGAAAATTATGATAATTGTAGTAAGATTTCAAAAACCAAAAGATTCCTGATACCGTTGCTGCAATGGTGCTTATCAGCAGATTTGATTTTACGTTTGGTTTTGATTTTCGATCCCAGATACCATTTTTTATGCAACTGACAAGAAGGTAAACACTAAGACAAAAAAGCACGATGAGCTCTCCAAAAAGATGTTCAAGATTCCCCTTGTCTAAAGCGCTCTGAATAAAAATTACAGCTACTAATCCCCAATAAGCAATCCAACAGCCATAATGTTCAATATTCAGTAATTTTAATTCCTGTCTTTCATCTAAAATTGTTTTCGTCAGTTTCATTTTCATCATCCTCCCAAAATAAATCATCTAAACTTTTGTTTAATACCCTGCAAATTTTCCTGCATAGTTTAATAGTAGGGTTATATTCTCCCTTTTCAATGGCATTTACAGTTTGGCGTGATACGCCAACCGCTTCTGCCAGCGCTTTTTGGGTCATGTCCTTTTCTGCCCGGGCTACTTTTATTGCAATGTTTTTCGGCACTTGGTCACCTCCTCATTTGCAAATCTGTCAGCTACAAACATAGATTACAATATAGGTGATAAAAAGTCAAGTATAATTTACTTTTTGGGAAATAAAAAAGACTTTAGGAAAAAGACTTCAGGAGATTTCTGGCAAGGACAGCACACTATTGTGATATTTCTTGGAAAAAGTTACGTCTTCCCCAAACCATTCCGGCGGCACAAATGAATTGGCTTCTTCTTCAGAAGAAAATTCCACCTCTGCCAGCCGGAGATTTTCATAAGGCGCATCAAATACATCCAGTTCAATGGTCAATCCCTGGGGGAGTGGCAGAAGATATCTGGTTTTCGTAAGGATAATACCATCTGCTTTTTGCAGTAAATGTTCGTAGGCTTCCTGATTAAGAGGAAGATTATACTCCTCCCGAACCATCAGTCCTTTGCCCTTATAAGTGAGAATATATTCTTCATCCTGTTTTCGGATGCGAACCACAGGATCGGTGCATAAGTAAGCCTGCTGGATTTTTTTACGTGGGTAGGTTTCTAAATCATTAGGTAGTTTGTGGATAAGATATTTTTTTTCGATTTCCATATAAATCCTCCTGTGCATGTGATTCTTGCAGTTTCTTTTCAGATATTTTATAATTTTCAGAAGAAAAAGGCAAGGCAGAATCAGGAGGAAAATATGGAGTTTCAAATAGAGAAAATGACCATAAGGGAATTATCTGAAATCATGGAGGTTATGGAAAACGCAAGGCAGTCTGTGAAGAAAACAGAATGGTTTGTATCAGATGAGGAAGAGTACGTAAGACAGGTGCTGGAGGGAAAAGGCTTTCTGGTAGGAGCAAGAGAGGCAAAAAGCAGAGAACTGGCAGGTTTTTTTATGGTGTTTTACCCCAACACACAGGATAATCTTGGACAATATGCAGGTCTTACAGGGGAAGAGCTTGGGAAGGTAGTGTATATGGATTCTGCGGCAGTGAGGGAAGCCTACCGGGGAAATGGGCTGCAGGGACGTATGCTTCAAAAAGCAGAGGAAGTGTTAAAAGAACAGCAAAAAGAAAAAGGACAGGGTATACAGTATTGTATGTGTACCGTCCATCCGGATAATCACAGCAGCTTGCATACCATGGAGAAGAATGGCTATGAGATTGTATCCAGGGAAAGCCTCTATGGGGGACTGGACCGCTATGTTCTGTGTAAGAAGCAGTTTCTGTAGTTTTATAGAAAATTTAGAAAGTCACTGATTTGTTTAGATGCAAGAAAGAAAAATGTGTGCTATGATAAGCATAACAAATTTCAAAGGGGGATATGAAGATGGCAAAAGTGTGTGTATTTACCGCAGATGGTTTTGAAGAAATAGAAGGACTTACCGTTGTGGACTTGCTTCGAAGAGCAGGGGCAGAGGTTCTTATGGTGTCTATCAGTGACAATCTGGCAGTGAAAGGCTCTCATGGAATCGAAATCAAAGCGGACGTTTTTTTTGATGATGTGGATTATGATACAGTGGATCTTCTGGTATTGCCTGGTGGAATGCCGGGGACACGTTACTTAGGTGAACATAAGCAGCTTTGCCGCTTATTGCAGGAATTTGCAGGACAGGGACGGAAAGTTGCCGCTATCTGTGCAGCTCCAAGCGTTTTGGGAAAACTGGGAATCCTGGAGGGAAAACAGGCTGTTTGTTATCCGGGCTTTGAGGAACAGCTTACCGGAGCGGAAGTAGGAAGACAGGAAGTGGCAAAACAGGACAACGTTACCACCAGCAGGGGACTTGGCACAGCAATTCCTTTTGCATTAGAGCTCATTACACAGTTATATGGGGAAGAAAAAGCCCTGGAAATCAGGAAATCTATTATTTTTCAGGCAGAAATTTAACAAACCCTAAAAAAATACTGGCGTTTTTATGTTCCTTGTGCTATACTGTTTCAATGACTGTAAGTATGTAAAAACGCGCTGTTCCCAAGTGGAACAGAATGCATATAGAATTCAAGGAGGAATTATTAACAATGAGTGTACAGGTAGAAAACTTGGAAAAGAACATGGCGAAACTCACAATCGAAGTTGCCGCTGAAGAATTTGAAAAAGCAGTACAGGCTGCTTATATGAAGAACAAAAACAAAATCACAATTCCGGGATTCCGTAAAGGAAAAGCTCCGCGTGTGATGATTGAAAAAATGTATGGAACAGGAATCTTCTTTGAGGACGCTGCAAATGCACTGATTCAGAGAGAATATCCAAAGGCAGCAGATGAAAGTGGTTTAGACATTGTTTCTTATCCTGAAATCGACGTTGTACAGGTAGAAAAAGGAAAATCCTTTATCTTCACAGCAGAAGTAGCTGTAAAACCAGAAGTTACCTTAGGCGAATACAAAGGCCTTGAAGTAGAAGTTGCTCCTGTAGAAGTAACAGAAGAAGAAGTTGCTGCTGAATTAAAGAGAGAGCAGGAAAATAACTCCAGAACTATTGACGTAGATGACAGAGCAGTTGCAGAAGGCGATATGGTTACTTTAGACTTTGAAGGCTTTGTTGATGGCGAAGCATTTGAAGGCGGAAAAGGAACAGACTATCCTCTGACAATCGGTTCCAACTCTTTCATCCCAGGATTTGAAGACCAGTTAGTAGGCGCTGAACTGAACAAAGAAGTAGAAGTAAACGTTACTTTCCCGGAAAACTATCATGCAAATGATTTAGCTGGAAAACCTGCTGTATTCAAATGTACAGTAAAAGCAATCAAAGTAAAAGAACTTCCGGAATTAGATGATGAATTTGCAAAAGATGTTTCTGAGTTCGATACTTTAGATGAATATAAAGCTGACATTGAAAAGAATTTAAGAGAACGCAAAGAAGGCGTTGCAAAACGTGAAAGAGAAGACAAAGCGGTGGATGCTGTCATTGCAAATGCACAGATGGATATTCCAGAAGCAATGATTCAGAACCAGATTCAGCAGTTAATGAACGATTTTGTTCAGAGAATGCAGGCACAGGGACTTTCTATTGACCAGTACTATCAGTTTACAGGTCTTGACCAGGCTAAAATCCAGGAACAGATGAGACCACAGGCGCTGAAGAGAATCCAGAGCCGCCTGGTATTAGAGAAAGTTGCTGAAGTAGAAAACATCCAGATTTCCGATGAGAAATTTGAAGAAGAATTAAAGACAATGGCTGACATGTACAAGATGGAAGTCGAAAAATTAAAAGAATTAATGGGTGATGCTGAAAAAGAACAGATGAAGAAAGATATCGCTGTTCAGGAAGCAGTTACCTTAGTGGCAGAATCAGCAAAAGTAGTAGAGAAAAAAGAAGAAGCTGCTGAATAATTGACTGTACTCTGCAGAATAGGAGGAGTTTCATGAGTTTAGTACCATACGTCATTGAACAGACAAGCCGTGGAGAGAGAAACTACGACATCTATTCCAGATTATTAAAAGACAGAATTATTTTCCTTGGAGAAGAAGTAACCGATGTATCAGCGAACCTGATTGCAGCGCAGCTTCTCTTCCTGGAGTCCGAAGACCCGGGAAAAGATATTCATTTGTATATTAACAGCCCGGGCGGTTCTGTAACAGCCGGTATGGTGATTTATGATACCATGCAGTATATTAAATGTGATGTATCTACCATCTGTATGGGTCTTGCTGCCAGCATGGGCGCGTTCCTTCTGGCAGGGGGAACAAAGGGAAAGAGAATGGCTCTTCCCAATGCGGAAATTATGATTCATCAGCCATCTGGCGGCGCACAGGGACAGGCAACAGATATTGATATTGTTGCAAAACAGATTCTGAAAACAAAAGAGCGTTTAAATACTCTTCTGGCTCAGAATACTGGTCAGCCTCTGGAAGTGATTGCCAGAGATACAGAGAGAGATAACTATATGACAGCCCAGGAGGCTCTGGCATATGGTCTGATTGATTCTGTAATTGAACACAGATAAGGACACAAAGGATAGAATAGACAGAAGAAAAGACTCCTGCAAAAATTTGCGGGAGTCTTTCAAGGTTTTAGGAAAAAATCAGAAAGATTTATAGAAAGGTTCATAGAAAGGGAAAACATATGGCAATGAAAGGGAATGATACAAAATTCAGATGTTCCTTTTGCGGAAAGACCGATGATCAGGTAACAAAATTAATTGCAGGTCCGGAAGGGACTTACATTTGCGATGAATGTGTGAAGCTTTGTTCTGAAATTATCAAGGAAGAGATGGACAGTGAATATGGGGAAATGTCTGATGAGATTAACCTGTTAAAGCCACAGGAAATCAAAGAATTTCTGGATGATTATGTTATTGGACAGGACGAAGCAAAAAAGGTGCTTTCTGTAGCAGTGTATAATCATTACAAGCGTGTTCTGGCTGGGGATAATACAGATGTGGAGCTGCAGAAAAGTAATATTTTAATGCTGGGACCAACTGGTTCCGGTAAGACTTTACTGGCCCAGACACTGGCGAGATTGTTAAATGTGCCTTTTGCTATTGCAGATGCAACAACACTTACAGAAGCAGGCTATGTGGGAGAAGATGTGGAGAATATTCTGCTGAAAATTATTCAGGCAGCAGATTATGATATTGAGCGTGCTCAGTACGGTATTATTTATATTGATGAAATTGATAAAATTACAAGAAAATCAGAGAATGCATCCATTACCAGAGATGTATCAGGAGAAGGTGTACAGCAGGCACTTCTGAAAATTGTGGAGGGAACGGTTGCAAATGTGCCGCCACAGGGAGGCAGAAAACATCCTCAGCAGGAGTTTATTCAGATTGATACCACCAACATCCTCTTTATCTGCGGCGGCGCCTTTGAAGGTCTGGATAAAATTATTGAGACAAGAAAAGATACCAGCTCCATTGGATTCAATGCAGATATCAGAAGAACAGGAGAGAAGAATGTAGGAGAACTGTTAAAAGAAGTTATGCCTCAGGATCTGGTGAAATTCGGGCTGATTCCGGAGTTTGTAGGACGAGTTCCGGTAGTGGTATCCTTAGATGCACTGGATAAGGAAGCATTGGTAAAAATCCTTACAGAGCCAAGAAATTCTCTGGTTCGTCAGTATCAGACCTTGTTTGGATTAGATGGTATCCAACTGGATTTTGAGAGAGAAGCATTGGAGGCCATAGCAGACAAATCCATGGAAAGAAAAACCGGAGCCAGAGGACTACGGGCAATTATGGAAAATTCTCTTATGGATTTAATGTATACAGTACCATCCGATGAAAGCATTGCAGGATGTACCATTACCAAAGACGTAGTAGAGGGAAATGGAGAAGCACTGCTGGAGCGCAGAGAACTTCCTGCCAGCAGAAGGGCAAAAGCAGCAGCCCGCAAGAACAAAGGAAGAGCGCCGGAAATAGCATAAATACCAAGCATTAAGGAGGAGCGAGTATGAGTGACATGATTGAAAATTTACCAGCAATCGCCCTTAGAGGAACCACCATTCTTCCTGATATGATTGTGCATTTTGATGTGAGCAGAGAAAAATCCATCAAAGCCATTGAAAAAGCCATGGTGCAGGATCAGAGGGTCTTTTTGATTACCCAGAGAGACCCGGAGGTAGAGGAACCTGTTCAGGAAGATTTATATAGAATCGGAACCATAGCTGAAATTAAACAGTTGGTAAAAACCAAGAATAATATGATTCAGGTACTGGTAGAAGGAAAAGAGCGGGCAGAATTACTGCGGTTTGAGGACAACAGCAATTATCTGGATGCAGAAATTGCTCTTTTTCAGGAAGAACATGCAGAGGACATGGACGAAAACTTAAAAGAAGCCATGATTCGGGGCATGAAGGAGCTGTTTATTCGTTATTGCAATGAGAATCCAAAGCTTAGTAAGGATCTGGCAGGCCAGATTTTAGAGCAGGAAGAAGTGCAGAAGGTTATTGACCAGATTGCAGTGAATCTGCCTATGCGTTACGAAGACAAGCAGAAAATTCTGGATGCAGTTACCCTGGAGGAGCGCTATGAGGTTCTTGGCATGATTCTCAGCAATGAAATTGAAATCATGCAGATTCGTGTAGATTTGAATCAAAAAGTAAAGCAGCGGGTGGACAAGAATCAGAGAGATTATATTTTAAGAGAACAGTTAAAGGTTATCAGGGAAGAACTGGGAGACCAGGATACTGTTTCAGAGGCAGATCAGTTCAGAGAACAGGCAGAAAAGCTGAAAGCTTCTAAGGAAGTAAAAGAGAAAATTAAAAAAGAAATTGAACGGTTTAAAAACACAGCGGGTTCTCAGGCAGAAGCCGGTGTTATGAGAAGCTATATTGAAACCTTGTTAAGCCTTCCCTGGGATAAAACCTCCAGAGATAATAAGAATCTGAAAAAGGCAAAGGAAATTCTGGAAGAGGATCACTATGGACTGGAGAAGGTAAAAGAGCGAATTATGGAATTTCTGGCAGTCCGCACGCTTACTAAAAAAGGGGACAGCCCTATTTTGTGTCTGGCAGGACCTCCGGGAACCGGAAAAACATCTATTGCAAGGTCAGTAGCACGAGCACTTGGAAAAGAATATGTGCGAATGTCTCTTGGGGGCGTCCGGGATGAGGCTGAAATCCGGGGACACAGAAGAACCTATATTGGCGCCATGCCGGGACGTATTGCCAACGGTTTGATTCAGGCAGGGGTGAAGAACCCACTGATGCTTTTGGATGAAATTGATAAGGTGAGCAGCGATTATAAAGGAGATACTTCTTCCGCGCTTTTGGAAGTGCTGGATGCAGAGCAGAACAGCAAATTTCGAGATCATTATGTGGAGATTCCACTGGATTTGTCAGAAGTGCTTTTTATTGCAACAGCAAATGATTTACAGACCATTCCGCGACCACTTTTAGATCGTATGGAAATTATTGAAATTAACAGCTATACAGAAAATGAAAAAGAGCATATTGCAAAAGAACATCTGATTCCAAAACAGATTCGCAATCATGGATTAAAGGAACAGCAGCTTTCCATTGATGATGAGGCGCTGAGAGAAATGATTACCGGATATACAAAAGAAGCCGGCGTGAGAAATCTGGAACGGAAAATCGGGGAAATTTGCAGGAAAACAGCCCGTAAGATTCTGGAAGAAAAGCAGGAAACAGTAGAAGTAACCAGAGAAAATCTGGAAGAGTTTCTGGGACGGGCAAAATTTACATACCAGAAGAAAAATCAGTGTGATGAAATCGGAATTGTCAGAGGACTGGCATGGACCAGTGTTGGCGGGGATACGCTTCAGATTGAAGTAAATCTTATGCCGGGAAAAGGGGAATTTCTCCTTACCGGACAACTGGGTGATGTGATGAAAGAATCCGCCCAGGCGGGAATCAGTTACATCCGGTCTGTGGCAGAAACCTATCATATTGAAAGTGAATTTTTCCAGAAGCATGACCTGCACATTCACATTCCAGAGGGAGCTGTGCCAAAGGATGGACCATCTGCGGGAATCACCATGGCAACAGCCATGCTTTCCGCTATCACCAAAATTCCGGTGAAAGCCAGTGTGGCTATGACAGGAGAGATTACCTTAAGAGGAAGAGTGCTTCCTATTGGCGGGCTAAAGGAAAAACTTCTGGCAGCTAAGAGCGCGGGAATCGAAAAAGTCCTGATACCACAGGAAAATCAGGCAGATGTGTTGGAAATGGATGAAGAAATTACAGGAGGACTGGAAATCGTGCCAGTCAGCACTATGAAAGAGGTACTGGAGCATGCTCTGGTACAGCAGCCATAAATCAGCAATAAGCGGAGGAACTAAAATGGTAATTAAACATGCAGCTCTGGATATTGTCTGCGGAATCACCAGTACACTGCCGAAAAATCAGGTGCCGGAAATTGCCTTTGCAGGAAAATCCAATGTGGGGAAATCTTCCCTGATTAATGCATTTATGAACCGGAAAGCCCTGGCAAGAACCAGTTCTTCACCGGGTAAGACTCAGACAATTAATTTTTACAATGTAAATCATGCCATGTATCTGGTGGATCTTCCGGGATATGGCTATGCAAAGGTATCACAGTCTGTAAAGGAACAGTGGGGAAAGCTGATTGAGCGTTATCTTCATGAATCAAAACAGTTAAAAGCGGTGTTCCTCCTTGTAGATATCCGCCATGACCCTTCCGAAAATGATAAGACCATGTATAACTGGATTTTACATAATGGATACCAGCCTATTATTATTGCCACCAAAGCAGATAAACTAAAAAGAAGCCAGATTCAGAAGCATGTAAAGGCAATTAAGGAAGGGCTGCAGTTAAGACCCGGAAGTGTGGTAATTCCTTTTTCTGCCCAGAGTAAACAGGGGCGGGAAGAAATCTGGAATCTGGTGGAGGAGCTTTTAGCACAGGAAGAGAAGGTATAATATGCTCAAAGGGATTATTTTTGATATGGACGGGGTGCTGATTAACAGCGAGCCCTTCCATTATCAGGTATGGAAGGAAGTCCTGAAACAGAGGGGAATTGAAATTTCCTATGAAATTTACAAACCATGTATTGGCTCTACCGTAAGCTTTTTAATGGAGATTCTCCATGAGCATTACGGAGTAGACAAAAACGACAGGAGCCTTCCTGAACAGGTGAAAGCTACCAAAGAAGAAATGATTCAGAAGCAGGGCTACCCTCCTCTGATTCCTTATGTAAAGGAAATGCTGGAACGGTTCCGGAAGGCAGGCTATACCATGGCAGTGGCCTCCTCTTCGCCGAAAGCATACATTGAGCAGGTAACAGCTTTTTGGGGGATTGACCATTATTTCCAGATTCTGGTCAGCGGTGAGCAGGTAGAGCATCCCAAGCCGGCGCCGGATGTATTTTTAAAAGCAGCGCAAATTCTTGGAATATTGCCGGAAGAATGTCTGGTTATTGAAGATTCAGAAAATGGATGTAAGGCAGCAAAGGCTGCAAATATGACCTGTATGGCATATTATAATCCGGATTCCGGCAAACAGAAGCTTAACACAGCGGCTGTTGTGGTGGAGGGATTTGAGGAAATTGACGCCATGTTTGCAGAAAAGATTTACTGCCACCATCACCATCTTCCGGCTTTGGTGTGTGAAACAGAGAGGCTGTTGATTAAAGAAATGGAAGAAAAGGATATTCCAAGACTTATGGAAATCTGTTCCCAGGAAACTTCCCAGGATGCCTGTGAGGGGATTGCAAAGCCTTTACAGGAGGAGCTGGAAGGCTTTGAGACATATCGCAGATATATGTATGAACTGTGTGACATGGGATACTGGTGTGTGATAAAAAAGGATACCGGAGAAATCATCGGCAGGGCAGGCGTGGAGCCTAAATATTGGAATGACAGCAAAACAGTGGTGGAAATGGGATATATCATTGATGAACACTTCCGTCACCAGGGGTTTGCCTACGAAGCATGTAAAGCAATTTTGCAGGTGTCGGGAGAGCGCGGCGCAAGATATCTTCATTGCAGGATTAAAAGAGACAATCAGCCGTCTGTAGAGCTTGTAAAAAAGCTGGGCTTTGTAAAAACAGATTACCGCTTAAATCAGGACAGTGAGGATATGGAAGTCTGGAGATATACCTGTAGTTAAGGAGAAACAGCAAAATGGGAATCATAAAAGCCAGAAATTTAAAATATGAGTATTTCAAATATGATGATAACGGACAGACACAAGAGAGCCAGACTGCTGTGGACAGCGTAAATCTGGATATCCGGGAAGGGCAGTTTATCTCCATTCTGGGACACAATGGTTCAGGAAAGTCCACACTGGCAAAGCATATGAATGCGCTGCTGATACCCACAGAGGGAACCATGTGGGTAGATGGAAAAGATACCGCTGCCATGGAAGAATTGTGGGAAATCCGACAGACCGCGGGAATGGTATTTCAGAATCCGGATAATCAGATTATTGGTACTGTGGTGGAGGAAGATGTGGGATTCGGACCGGAAAACATGGGCGTACCGACAGATGCCATCTGGGCAAGAGTGGATAAAAGCCTGGAGGCTGTGGGAATGACACCTTTTCGCCACCGTTCTCCCAATAAACTTTCCGGAGGACAGAAGCAGAGAGTTGCCATTGCCGGGGTTATGGCCATGCAGCCAAAGTGCATTATTCTGGATGAGCCAACAGCCATGCTGGACCCAAACGGAAGGAAGGAAGTACTGCAGGCTGTCCATGAATTGAATAAGAACCAGGGAATTACGGTAATCCTCATTACCCATTATATGGAAGAGGTCATTGATTCGGACAAGGTTTTTGTTATGGATCAGGGGCAGATTGTAATGGAAGGGACACCCAGGGAGATTTTTTCCAGAGTGGAAGAATTAAAGCATTACCGGCTGGATGTGCCTCAGGTTACCTTGCTGGCATATGAACTGAAAAAAGCGGGAATTATCATTCCAGATGGAATACTTACAGCAAAGGAATTGGTGGATGCCTTATGTCATTGAAATTAGAACATGTTACATATACCTATAATCCAGGAAACGTTTATGAAACCCATGCCCTAAAGGACGTGAATCTGGAGATTCCCTCAGGACAGTTTCTGGGAATCATCGGTCATACGGGAAGTGGAAAGTCAACACTGATTCAGCACTTTAACGGACTTATGCGCCCTACAGTGGGAACAGTGTATTATAAGGATGAAAATATCTGGCAGGAAGGATATTCCTTAAAACATTTAAGAAGCCAGGTTGGATTGGTTTTTCAATATCCGGAGCATCAGCTTTTTGAGGCGGATGTGCTGTCTGATGTGTGTTTTGGTCCTAAGAACCTGGGGTTATCCGGGGAAGAGGCAAAGGAACGGGCTGTTGCAGCCCTTCGGCAGGCTGGATTAAAGGAAAAATATTATACCAGTTCTCCCTTTGATTTATCAGGAGGACAGAAACGTCGGGTTGCCATTGCCGGAGTTTTAGCCATGAATCCACAGGTGCTTATTCTGGATGAGCCCACAGCCGGACTGGACCCAAAGGGGAGAGATGAAATCCTGGATCAGATTGCCTGTCTTCATGAAGAAAGAAAGATTACAGTGATTCTGGTTTCTCACAGTATGGAAGACATTGCCAGATATGTGGAACGTATTCTGGTTATGAACAAAGGAGAAAAAGCCTTTGACGGGACGCCCAGGGAGGTTTTTGCCAAATATAAAGAACTGGAGGCTATAGGGCTGGCAGCGCCACAGATTACCTATATTATGCACGATTTGTATGACGCAGGACTGAAGGTTGACACCCAGGCTATTACCATAGAAGAAGCAAAAGAGAGTATTTTAAGTGTACTTGGGGGAATGAAATCATGATGCGAGATATTACCATTGGACAATATTATCCGGCGGATTCCATTCTGCACCGTCTGGACCCCAGAGTGAAATTTATTGGAACCTTTTTGTTCTTAGTATCCTTATTTGTGGCAGACAGCTTCTGGGGATATGTTTTGGCTACTGTATTTTTAGCAGGCATTGTGGGATTGTCAAAAGTACCGGTGAAATTCATGCTGAAGGGCTTAAAGCCCCTGTTTTTGATTTTCCTGATTACCTTGTGTTTTAACCTGTTTCTGGTTCCCGGTGAGGTTATCTGGGAGTTTGGATTTCTGAAGCTGACCTATGAGGGAATCCGGCAGGCAATTAAAATCGGAATCCGGCTTATATATCTGGTTATTGGCTCTTCGGTAATGACCCTTACCACCACACCCAACCAGTTGACAGATGGATTGGAAAGAATTTTAAAACCATTGAATAAAATTAAGGTTCCGGTCCATGAGATTTCCATGATGATGTCCATTGCCCTGCGCTTTATTCCAATTCTCATGGAAGAGACTGACAAGATTATGAAAGCGCAGATTGCCAGAGGCGCTGATTTTGAAAGTGGGAACCTGATTCAAAAGGCAAAGAATCTGATACCCCTTCTGGTGCCGCTCTTTATCTCAGCTTTCAGGCGGGCAGATGATCTGGCCATGGCCATGGAAGCCAGGTGCTATCATGGCGGGGAGAACAGAACCCAGATGAAGCCTTTGCTTTATAAAGCCAGAGATTACTGGGCGTATGGAGTTATCCTGGTATATCTGGGCGCAGACATTGCCATCAGGATTTTATTATGAGTTTGTTGAAAAGGAGCCTGCAAAATGAAGCGAGTAAAGCTCACAGTAGCATATGATGGAACCAATTACTGCGGGTGGCAGGTACAGCCCAATGGAATCACAGTGCAGGAGGTGCTGAACAGGCATTTATCTGAGCTTACGAAAGAGAAAATTGAAACCATTGGAGCCAGCAGAACGGATGCGGGAGTTCATGCCCTGGGAAATGTGGCTGTATTTGACACCCATGTGCGGATGCCTGGGGAGAAGTTTTCTTATGCTCTGAATCAGAGACTTCCAGAGGATATCCGCATTGAAAAATCAGAAGAAGTGCCCATGGATTTTCATCCCAGGTATGTTAAAAGCGCGAAAACCTACGAATACAGGATATTGAACCGGAAATTTCCTATTCCAACCCAGCGGTTTTACGCGCATTTTACCTATATCCCGCTGGATGTGGAAAAGATGCGGGAAGGCGCGGCATATCTCATAGGAGAACATGATTTTAAAAGCTTTTGCGGTACCAATGCCCAGGTGAAAACCACAGTCCGCACCATTTATAATATTCACATTGAGAAGGAACAGGATATGATTACCATCAGAATCCGCGGGAACGGATTTCTTTATAACATGGTGCGGATTCTGGCAGGAACCCTTATGGAAGTAGGAAGCGGCGCCTTAAAACCTTCGGAAATCAAAGAGATTCTGGAAGCAAAGGATAGAAAAATGGCCGGCCCTACAGCTCCTGCCAGGGGATTGACGTTAATGGAAATCCAATATGAGAACCAGTTCTGTGAAGAGGTCAGTGAGGCTTAAAGCCCTCTCCCAGGACCTCATTGGATTCCATAATGATAACAAAGGCGTTGGGGTCCAGCTCCTTGACTACACTGCGAATGCCATACATCTGCTTGTTGTTGCAGGCACACAGAACCACATTTTTATCTTCCCTGGAATAGCTGCCCTGAGCCTTTAAAAAGGTTGAGCCTCTTCCGGTTGTACGGTCAATTTCTGCGGCAACCTGTGGCGCATAGTCGGTGACAATAAGCGCCAGCTTTCCCGCGCTGATACCGTACATCACCTTATCTACCATGGTAGATAGGAGGAAACTGATGATAATACCATAAATCAGGCTGTCTACATCTTTTGATACAATCAGGACCCCAAGGAGCACAATGGCGGCGTCCAGGGCAAAGGAAATCTTCCCAATGGTCAGGTGAGGATGGAAGGATTTCAGGCTTAAAATAATGAAATCAGCGCCTCCGGTGGAAGAGTCCCGCATATAGATAAGGGCAAAGCCAAGGCCGGATAAAATCCCGGTACAGATGGCTGCCAGCATCCGATCTCCCTCATAGAGAGGAAACAGCGGGGCAGCGTAATCCATGAGGAATGAGGTAATAAGAATGGTCCGCACAGACCTGAGAAAAAACTGCCGTCCAAGCACCTTAAAACAAAGCAGGGCAATGGGGATGTTCAGAAGCATGGCGGTGCGTCCAATAGGCAGTCCCCATAGATGATAAAAAATCAGGGCAATTCCATTGACGCCAACCATGGGAAATTCGGCAGCAGCAGCAAAATTATAAGTGCCAAGGGCAATAAAAATCCCGCCCAGAATATCCACGAAAATGTCCAGACTCCATTTTTTTACATACCAGCTTTTAGAATGTGATGTTTTCATGTAACAAACCCTCCTTTTCAAAACGTGTAGAAAGAAAAAAGAGCCCTCACGAATTATAAAGCTATAATCCGCAAATGCTCTTTTCACTCTTAGTATATACAAAAAGGAGAGAACTGGTCAAGGGGTTCTTGTAAAGATAAGAGAAATTGTGCTATACTAATGAACAGTAATTTATTGAGATAGGAGAGATACGTCATGAGTCAGGAGAAAGTAGACAAATATAAAAAAGAGAAAGCAAACCGGGAGAAGCTTCAGAAAAGGGAAAAGAGAACCCTCTTTTTAGAAAAACTGGCCATTGGTGCAGTGGCTCTGGTTATGGTGGGATGGATTGGCTATTCTGCTTATGGAGTACTTACAAGGGAAGACCCTGACGAAGAAAAAACAGTGGTTACCACAGAGATGGATACCACAGCAATTTCGGACTATTTATCCCAGCTTGCAGGGGATGCTGAAGAAGCAGAATAAAACAAAAAGGGCAGCTATCTGTAGCGTACAGAATTGCTGCCCTTAACTTTGTCATTTATAATTATAATTTTTCTACGTTAGCTGCCTGCATTCCGCGAGCGCCTTCTGTTAAATCATAACTTACAGCCTGACCTTCTTCTAAGGATTTGAATCCTTCACCGTTGATTGCAGAGAAGTGTACGAAAACATCCTGTCCGTCTTCTCCTGTGATAAATCCATAACCTTTTTCAGCGTTGAACCATTTTACAGTTCCCTTGTTCATAGTGTTACCTCCATAAAAATAAATAAAAATTTTGGATAGAAAATTAAATGGTTTTTAGAGATAATATTGTGTATAAAAATATTAATACAATCTCTAAAAACCATTTAATACTAATATCCAATATACCTTTGACGTATCTAGTATATGCTTTAAAAACAGATATGTCAAGGGAAAAAGTTCAATTGACGAAAGAAAATGTGTATGTTACTATTTAATTGATAATGAGTTTCCGTACAGTGGATTTTTGAAGGAATTGTGCGGAAGAAAGGATGCGAAATTATATGAAAATAATAGTTCGAGGGGGCCGGATTTTAAACCCTTCTGATAAGACAGATATCATAGGAGATCTTTATATTGAAGACGGTGTGATTAAAGAAGTGGGGGAAACCCTAAAAACCAAGGAAACACCGGATAAAGTGATTAATGCAAAAGGCTGTTATGTCATGCCAGGACTGATTGATCTCCATGTTCATTTAAGAGATCCCGGTCTTACCTATAAAGAAGATGTGGTGACAGGGGCGAAAGCCGGTGCAAAAGGCGGATTTACCACGATTTTAGCCATGCCAAATACAAAACCGGTGATTGACAGTCCGGATCGGGTAGAATATGTGCACAATAAGGCAAAAAACCTGGCGCCTATTCATGTATTGCAGCTTGGGGCTGTGACAAAACAGCAAAAAGGAGAAGAACTGGCAGATATTGAAGGCATGATTCAGGCTGGTATTCCGGCTATCAGTGAAGACGGAAAATCCGTTATGAACGTGAAGCTGTATAAGGAAGCCATGGAAATTGCGGCTAAACATGATATTCCGGTATTTGCTCATTGCGAGGACCAGAACATGGTAAACGGAGGCTGCGTCAATGAAGATGCCAAATCCAGAGAGCTTGGACTTCCGGGAATCAGCAATGCAGTAGAAGACGTTATTGCTGCCAGAGATATTGTCCTGGCAAAAGAAACCGGTGCAAGACTGCATCTGTGCCATTGTTCTACAAAGGACAGCGTCCGCATGATTCAACTTGCAAAGGGAGAAAAGCTTCCGGTAACAGGAGAAGTATGCCCTCATCACTTTACCCTGACTTCTGAAGATATTTTGGAGGATGATGCAAATTATAAGATGAATCCGCCTCTTCGTACAAAAGAGGACAGAGATGCTCTGATTCAGGGGCTGAAAGAGGATATTATTGATGTTATCAGCACAGACCATGCGCCTCACAGCAGGGAAGAAAAGCAGCAGTCCATGAAAACAGCGCCTTTTGGTATTGTAGGCCTGGAAACAGCAGTGGCCCTTACCATGACAGAGCTGGTGCATACAGGCGTTCTGACACCTATGCAGATGGCTGAGAAAATGAGCTACAATCCCGCAAAGGTGATTCATTCCAACAGGGGACGTCTGGAAGTGGGAAGCCCTGCAGATGTTACTATTATTGACCCGGATGCAGAATATACCATTGACGCCATGACCTTCCTTTCAAAAGGAAAAAATACGCCATTTAACGGACGCAGGGTAAAAGGCCAGGTAGTGGCTACTATTTGTGACGGAAACGTGGTATATCAGAAGGACTGAGAAAAATACAGAGGATACTAGGAGGAACATTATGATTCAGAAATTGATTGCAAACATTCAGAAAACCAACGCACCTATTGTTGTAGGATTAGACCCTATGCTGAACTATATCCCAAAACAGGTGCAGGAGAAAGCTTTTAAAGAATACGGAGAAACCCTGGAAGGAGCAGCAGAAGCAATCTGGCAGTTTAACAAAGCCATTGTAGATGAAACTTATGATATCATTCCTGCTGTGAAACCACAGATTGCCATGTATGAACAGTTTGGTATCCCGGGACTTATGGCATATAAGAAAACCGTAGATTACTGTAAGGAAAAAGGGCTGGTAGTAATCGGAGATATTAAACGTGGGGATATTGGTTCCACTTCTGCGGCATACGCAACAGGACATGTAGGCAAGGTACAGGTTGGTTCTAAGAAATACGCTGGATTTGATGTGGACTTTGTTACATTGAATCCTTATATGGGCTCTGACAGTATCAATCCGTTTATTGATGCATGTAAGGAAGAAAAGAGAGGTATGTTTGTACTGGTGAAAACCTCTAATCCATCCAGCGGTGAATTCCAGGATCAGTTGGTAAATGGCAGACCACTTTACGAATTAGTGGGAGAAAAAGTAGCACAGTGGGGAGAAGGCTTTATGGGAGATTCTTACAGCTATGTAGGAGCAGTTGTAGGAGCAACTTATCCGGAAATGGGTAAAATTCTCCGCAAGATTATGCCAAAAGCATACATTCTGGTTCCTGGCTATGGAGCCCAGGGTGGTCAGGGAAAAGATTTGGTACACTTCTTTAATGAAGATGGTCTTGGCGCTATTGTAAACTCCTCCAGAGGTATTATTGCAGCTTACAAACAGGAAAAATATGCAAAATTCGGTGAAGAAAACTTTGCACAGGCTTCCAGAGAAGCAGTGGAAGATATGGTGGCAGATATTACAGGCGCATTGGAAGCAGCGAAATAAGGAGAGGGAACATCATGGCAAAAGTGAAAATGACAAGTACCATTTTACAGCAGGACTGTATAGGTACAGATATTTACAGCTTATGGCTGGATGCACCGGAAATTGCTTCCCAGGCAAAACCGGGACAGTTTATCTCTGTATACAGCAATGATTCCGGAAGGGTACTTCCAAGGCCTATTAGTATTTGTGAAATTGACAGGGAAAAAGGCGCTCTTCGTATTGTATATCGTATTGCAGGAAAGGGTACTGCTGAATTTTCCGGTATGAAAGCAGGGGAGACCCTTGATATTTTAGGACCACTGGGAAACGGATTTCCTATGGATGTGATTAAGGGAAAACGTGTATTCATGATGGGAGGCGGAATCGGAATTCCTCCTATGGTGCAGACTGCAAAGGAAGCAGAGGCAGAGGTTACAGTGATTGCAGGATACCGTAACAGTGAAATCTTCCTGAAGGAAGAACTGGAGGCCAACGGAACCTTAGTGGTTGCCACAGAAGATGGAAGCGTGGGAACCAAAGGAAATGTGATGGACGCTATCCGGGAAAACCATCTGGAAGCAGATGTGATTTTTGCCTGTGGTCCGACTCCTATGCTTCGGGCAATCAAAACCTATGCAGAGGAAAAGGGAATTCTCTGTTATATTTCCATGGAAGAAAAAATGGCCTGCGGCGTAGGCGCCTGTCTGGCCTGCGTGTGCAAATCCAGGGAAGTGGATCATCATTCTCGTGTACACAATAAGAGAATCTGCAAGGATGGTCCGGTATTTCTTAGTACGGAGGTGGAGCTGTAATGAATATGAAGGTAAAAATTGCCGGTGTAGAGTTTAAGAATCCGGTTATGACAGCTTCCGGAACCTTTGGCTCAGGAGCGGAGTACAGTGAATTTGTAGATTTGAACCAATTAGGCGGTGTTGTGACAAAAGGCGTAGCAAATGTACCATGGGCCGGAAATGCCACTCCACGTATTGCAGAGGTTCACAGCGGTATGATGAATGCCATTGGACTGCAGAATCCGGGAATTGATGTGTTCTGTGAAAGAGATATTCCATTTTTACAGCAGTTTGACACCAATGTAATCGTGAATGTATGTGGACATGCACCAGAAGAATATCTGGCAGTGGTGGAGCGTCTGGCAGAAGAGCCTATTGATATGATGGAAATTAACATTTCCTGCCCAAATGTCAATGCCAATTTCCTGGCTTTTGGACAAGATCCAAAGCATGTGGAGGAGCTGACAGCTCAGATTAAAAAAGTAGCAAAACAGCCGGTGATTATGAAACTGACTCCTAATGTAACGGATATTGCAGAGATTGCAAAAGCAGCAGAAGCCGGCGGTGCAGATGGGGTTTCGCTGATTAATACCCTTACAGGAATGAAAATCGATATTAACAGAAGAACCTTTGCACTGGCAAATAAAACAGGTGGAGTTTCAGGACCTTGCGTGAAGCCGGTTGCTGTGCGGATGGTATACCAGGTAGCTCAGGCAGTGAAGATTCCAATCATTGGCATGGGTGGTATTCAAAATGCAGAGGATGCTCTGGAATTTATTATGGCCGGCGCAACCGCAGTGTCTGTGGGAACAGCAAACTTTACCAATCCATATACAACCATAGAAGTGATAGATGGCATTCAGAAGTATATGGAGAAAAATCAGATAGAAGACATTCATGAATTAATTGGATGTGTGAAATAAAAAGAATACAGTGTGACTCAGTAAAATTGGGTTACACTGTATTCTTTTTCGTTATTCTAACAAATCCTCTGCTTTACAACCAAGTGACTTGCAGTTGTGTTCATATTGTTGAATTATTCGGAGCGTTATCCCCTCAATTTTTCAGATCGTTCTAAAGAATTAGTTTATCAATGGCAGTATTTCCGGATGAAAAAATCAACCTCAATCATACTGAAAAATCAACCTTAGAATGATAGAATGAATACTACCATTAAAGATGAGGAGGAAAAAAGATGAAAAGAAAAACAGTAATTGTGATAACTGTGTGTATAATGGCTTTTGCAGTAACAGGCTGTGGTGGTGCTTCCAAAAAAGACAGTAGTAAAGATAGTGTGAGGCAAGAAAGTTTGGAAGATGAGAAAGAAGAAAAAGAGGAGACATCAGAGCATTCTCAAATAGAAATTACAAGTTATGAAGATATTGAAGAAATTTATCAGTTTGATTTAGAAGGGGCACATTATGAACTTCCATGTACGGTAGAGGAGTTTATGCAAAATGGCTGTACCATTTCTGATTCTTATCTACAGGAAACAGTATCAGCACAACATTCTATAGGATTGATTAAGGTTCACCCTAATGGAGATGAGAACAAATATATTTATATAGAAATTTTAAACGACACAGACCAGGATAAGACAGTTCAGGAATGCCAGAAGGTTATTGGCGTTAGCGTATGCTATGATTCAGAAGTTTCCTTTGTTTTAAATAGTGGAGTGAAACTTTCTTATGATGAAACATTTTTGGAAGATTTAAAGAAAATGTATGGAATGGATGAAACTATATATCAGGAAGAGACAGAGTATGTTATGTGGTCTTTTTATCATGCAATTCCAAGAGAAGATGATTCTCTTGTAGTATACAGTATGCTTCAGCCGGGGACGGATTACATGCGTCTGGATAACACCAGCTTTGAACTACAATATATTCCCTTAGAATAGAAGAACTTCCGGGGAATGTATTATACTCAGAAGAGATACCAGAGAAAGCGAGAGACAAAAATGAACCTAAAAGGGGTATATGAAATCTTTTATCCGGGAAAAACAGAAACGAATCCACCAGTATGGAGAGAAAAACCAAAATATCGTTCAAAGAAGGATTTTTTTGAAGAAATTTTCCCAATGGAGATGCGGTGGCTCAATATTAAGATTTGGAGTGATAAAGCGCGGAGAAGCCGCTTTTTCGCAGATAGCAAGGCAGAAAAAAGTTATAGTTCTGTGTTAAAGAATTATCTTTTGCAGAATCCTATGGTGATTTCAAGAATGGAGAACAAAGGGAATCTGATGCTGAAAAAAGATATTTTTCCACAGGCAATGAACCGGATTTTCTTTCAAATTGAGATGCAGGAACAAATCAGTCTTTCACCAGCTTTGAGGTCTTACTTCATAGAGGAGGATAAAAATAGTCTAAAGGAGGAGTGGGGAAACATACTTGCCTTCTGGATTCTTTATTCCATATTTCCGGAAGAGGTGAATCAGATATATATGCCATATCTGTATAGAAAAGAAAATGAAGTAGCTTCTGATACAAAAGAGCAGGGAAAACGCGATGATTCTTTATTTCAATATGAATATCCGCCGGATATGAGCGTACATAGACCAGGGGAATGGATTACGCATACCTGGGTCATGAAAAATGCAGGAGAGATTCCCTGGAAAAATCGGTGGTTTGAGTGCATCTCTCCTCCGGACTGGATGAATGAGGAGAGTAGAAGGATTAAAATGAAGGGAGTTGTTTATCCAGGGGATACGGTCTCTCTTACTGTGCATTTTTGTGTTCCCGATACTCCCGGACATTATGCTTTGAATTGGAAAATGAAGAACAAGGCAGGTGCCATACTCTTTACTGAAAAGACCGGTCTTGGAATACATTTTACAGTGCTTGAAGAAGAGAAGCATATCTGTGAAGATGTGAATAATAATTACAGGGTTCTGGAGGAGAAGCCTGCAATTCCGGCAACACTTGTGGCAGGGGAAATCTATGAGCATAACTGGATTGTGGAAAATACAGGAAGTATCACCTGGGAAGATTATTATTGTGAATGTATTAATGGGGAAACCTGGGGATATTCCAGAAATGAACTGAGGATTTCTATGAAAAAGAAAGTCGAACCAGGAGAGCGGGTCAAT
Organism: uncultured Bacillota bacterium; assembly: GCA_958352855.1. GTDB lineage: Bacteria > Bacillota > Clostridia > Lachnospirales > Lachnospiraceae > Blautia. The sequence continues at coordinate 45,645 of CATWQE010000002.1, read as the reverse complement.
CTGCGGATTGAATTTGTGACTCCACCCATAGAGGGGAGTTACAGGCTTATATGGAGGATTATGAAAAGGGAAGGAAAACCGGCATTCCCAGAAGAAAGGCGGTTGGAGGTGATGCTGAATCTGGTGTAGAGAACAGCAGCAGTTCCATAGAAATTAGGAGAGAGTGAGAAACAAAGATGGATAAAATTAATGAGATTTGGCCTGCCTGGCATGAGGTAGAACTCATAGGACATGGAGCCTTTGGCCAGGTTTACAAGGCAAGACGGGAAGAACTGGGAGAATCTGGATACTTATCAGAGAAATCACACCATGAGTCAGAATGATGTGGTGAAACTGGGAATCGACCTTTGCAGGGCTCTGGAATATTGCCAGCAGAGCAAAATCGTTCACCGGCATATTAAGCCGAAGAATATTTTTGTGGATGCCTATGGTAATCAGAAGAAAAAGAGCCGGAAAACCGTAACGCCGGTAGAGGAACTGACATGCGGAAAATGGCACCTGGAATTTGATAAGACAAGAAGGCGATGAATGGATATTTGCAGAAAGCAGCAGTGGTGGATATTGGTATAAAAATTCCCAAGAAGATTTGGCCGGAGACGGCGTATGGGCTGCTTATTAATTCAGGAAAGTCTTCCCGAAACGTGGGAACATGTAGATATGCCATTTGAGGAAGAAACTTCTGTTTGCACTTCCACTGGGTAACTGGTTATAATAAAACCAGGAGGGCTATGGTATGGCAAGAACAGTAGGAATCGGACTTCAAAGCTTTGAAAAAATCAGAGAACAGAACGTATTCTATATAGACAAAACCGGATTTATTAAAGAATGGTGGGACTCCAGGGATGAAGTAACACTGATTACACGCCCCAGGCGCTTTGGAAAAACATTGACTCTTAGTATGGTAGAACAGTTTTTTTCTGTTGATTATGCGGGAAGCCATTTGTTTGAAGGAACCGAAATCTGGGAAGAGAAAGCTTATGAGGAAATCCAGGGGACTTATCCTGTGATAAATCTTACTTTTGCGATTGTAAAAGAGCGTACTTTTCAGAATGCAAAACAGAGAATTGGGCAGATTCTGGAAAATTTGTATAGCAAACATGTTTTTTTGCTGGAGGGAAATTTATTAACCCAGGAGGAAAAAGCTTTTTATAAGAGCGTTACTATGGACATGGATGAGACCATTGCTACTCTGGCAATTCATAAAATGTCTGATTTTCTCAGCAGATATTATGGAAAGAAAGTCATCATTTTATTGGATGAATATGATACACCTATGCAGGAAGCTTATGTAAATGGATATTGGGATGAATTGTCCTCATATTTACGCAGTCTGTTAAATGCTTCTTTTAAAACAAACCCCTATCTGGAGCGTGCGATTCTTACAGGAATTACCCGCGTAAGCAAAGAGTCTATTTTTTCAGACTTGAATAACCTGGAAGTGGTGACAACTACTTCAGACAAATATGCGGATATTTTTGGTTTTACAGAAGGAGAAGTTTTCTCTGCCCTGGAAGAACATGGACTTTCAGAAAAAAAAGAGGAAGTAAAACGCTGGTACGATGGTTTTACCTTTGGGCGTCAGTCAGATATTTATAATCCATGGTCCATTATTAATTATCTGGACAAAAGAAAAGCAGGATCATATTGGGCCAATACAAGCAGTAATAGTCTTATAGGAAAAGTATTATCACACAAATGGACGAACAGATTGTGTATCATCAGCTTGATTTAGACGAAAATGCAGTCTGGAGTCTTTTGCTGGCAAGTGGGTATCTGAAAATTACAGAGCAGGGGAAACAAGATACAGGATGGAGTGAATGGCAGGAAGTTTATGAATTATCTATAACGAATTTTGAGGTTATGGTGATGTTCCGCAATATGGTACATGGCTGGTTTGCTTCCACTGCATCTAATTACAATGGATTTCTGAAAGCACTGTTACAAGATGATATTAAAGCTATGAATGTTTATATGAATCGGACGGCATTGGCAACGTTCAGTTTTTTTGACAGAGGTAAGAAACCCTCAGAAGCGTCAGAGCCGGAACGTTTTTACCATGGATTTGAAAACCTTAGAAGACACTGTGCAGGCCGCGTTAAAACAGATTGAGGAAAAGAAGTATGAGATGTCATTAGTGGAAAAAGGCATACCGGAAAACAGAATCCGGAAGTATGGATTTGCTTTTCGCGGGAAAGAAGTGCTGATAGGAAAAGACCAGAGGTAAGCAGAAGAAAGAACTGCCTCCCGCCCCGGGAATGATTTCCATGGGCGGGAGGCACTTCTTATTCCTTATTCTTCTGTACGTTCTACTTTCAGAGGTTCCTGTTCTTCTGCCTTAAAGACATATCCACATGGACAAACTGCATCTTCTACAATACGTCCTCTGTTGGTAAATACTTCTACTTCTTTTCCGCATACAGGGCATGTCCTGTCTTCTGGTACAGGTGTTCTGTACTGGCTTTCACAACCTTCCATAACTGCCATAGTTCTTACCTCCTGTTATTTTGATAAGTCTATTGTACTCCGAAGCAGGTTCTGGTGTAAACCCTTATTTTGCGTAATTGTCAAAATATCCCTGGATGTAGATAATTGGTGTACCTTTATCTCCGGAGCCGGAGGTTAAGTCAGCAAGAGAGCCAAGAAGGTCTGTGAGACGTCTTGGAGTAGTTCCCTGTGTTACCATAGTACCTTTTAAGCTGGCAGCTTTTTCGTCTTTTTCTGTGATGTATTCTTTGATGGCCTCTTTTAATTCATCACCGGAGAGATTTGCAAAATCATTGTCAGCCAGATATTTTAATTTCACTTCATTTGGAGTACCCTCAAGTCCTTTGGTATAGGCAGGAGATACAACCGGGTCAGCCAGCTCCCAGATTTTTCCTACAGGATCTTTGAATGCACCGTCACCATAAATCATGACTTCCACATTTTTACCTGTTTTTTCAACCATAGCAGTGTGAATAGCAGAAACCACTTCCTCACATTTGATTGGGAAAAGTTTTACGGTATCTTCGGTAGCTTTGTTAGAGCCAAGGAGACCGTAAGCATCATTATAACCACTTCCATGGATGCTGTGTGTCATAATATCATCTAAAGCATAGACTTTCTCAGCGCCATTTGCTTTTAAGATACGTTTGGTTCTCTGGCGTGTGTGGATATCACAGGTGAGAACACTCTTGGTGTAGGACAGGATTGCCTTTGGATTGTTTGCGAAAATGATTTCTACTTCCGCGCCGGCTTCCTGAATCAACTGTTTGTAGTATTCTACATAATCAACGCCAGTGAATACGTGTTTTTCATAGCCAAAGAGTTCTCTGTATTTTTCTTCAGTCAGAACATCAGACCATGGGTTTACGCCTTTTTCATCCATGACATCCAGATCGATGAGATGGTTTCCTACTTCATCAGAAGGATAGCTTAACATCAGGACGATTTTTTTACATCCTTTTGCAATTCCTTTCAGACAGATAGAGAAACGGTTACGGCTTAAAATCGGGAACAGAACACCAACAGTGTCATCTCCAAATTTTTCCTTTACGTCTGCTGCAATATCATCTACCTTGGCATAGTTGCCCTGTGCTCTTGCTACAACTGCTTCTGTTACAGCAATGACATCTTTATCACGAATTTCAAATTTTTCACTTTCTGCTGCTTTTAATACGCAGTCTACTACGATTTCAGCCAGATTATCTCCTTCGCGGATAATCGGTGCCCGCACACCTCTGGATACGGTTCCAACCATACGATTTACAGATTCCATTTTATGTGCCCTCCATTGATTTCAATCAGATTTCGAAGCGGAACACATTCCGCCTCTTATATAATACGTTGAAATGGGCCGGTATGCAAGATAAAATAAGGATTTTCTGTAAAAAACAGGAGATTTTTTGCTTGTTTTCAAAGATTTTGAAGGTTCATATCCCCCTACAGGGCTTGTGAGCGCAGCGTATTTTTGATAAACTTACTGCGGTACAATAGAGAAAGTGTACCGCAGGTTAGAAATAGAAAAGGAACGTTTAGATATATGGAAAATAAGAAAGCATTTTGTCTTGGAAACTTTATTGTGAAACCAGGACAGAAGAAGAATGGATTTTTGACAATAGGAGAGGGAGAATTTCAGCTTCCGGCAGCTATTTTGCATGGGGAAAAGCCGGGAAAAACAGTTCTGATTACCGCGGGAATTCATGCGGAGGAATATGTGGGAATCCAGGCTGCCATGGAATTGGCAGACCGGCTGGACGTTAGAAAGATAGCAGGAACGGTAGTTCTTGTAAAAGTGGTAAACCGGGAGGCTTTTGAAAAGCGAAGCGGAAGTGAGTCTTATGCTGACAAAAAGAATCTGAACCGGGTATTTCCAGGGAAAAAAGAAGGCACCTGGTCAGAACGTCTGGCCTATGCCATAGAAAAAGAGCTTTTAAGTGTTGCAGATTACTATATTGACCTTCATAGCGGAGACAGCAATGAACAGCTTACTCCTTATGTGTACTATGCAGGGGCAGCATCTGAAGCAGTGGTGACTGCATCCAGGGAAATGGCGCAGCAGGCAGACCTGCCTTATATGGTGGCTTCCAGTGTTCCTATGGGCGGCTGTTATAATTATGCGGCGTCTCTTGGGATTCCGAGTATCCTCATTGAGCGGGGACAAATGGGAGGATGGACAGAAGAAGAGAGTCATTCCACCAGAAGAGATGTTCGGAATATTCTCTGCCATCTTGGAATTTATCAGGGAGAAAAGGATTATCGCAATTATTACCCTCTGGAAGTAAAGGATGTGTGCTATCAGGCAGCCAATGAGCAAGGGCTGTGGTATCCGGGTAAGAAACCTGGGGATATGATACAACAGGGAGAAATCCTGGGTGTGATTAAGAATTATGAAGGGGAAATTCTGGAAGTGTGCCGGGCAGAATACGGTGGTGTCATTTTATATCAGACAGGCTGTCTGCCGGTACAGGAGTCTGGCTCTGTGATTGCTTATGGACGGATTTCCAGGGAGTCGGACAGCAGGAAGGAACGGATTGCAGGGTATTGGAGTAAACGAAGCAGCAGCTTTAAGCTTCAGAGAAAGGCAGAGCTTCACAGTGTGATGTCAGAGCGCTGGCTTTTGGAAATCCGGAAATATTTGCCAAAAGGGAAACTGAAAATCTTAGATGTGGGATGTGGTTCCGGTTTTTTCACCATTCTGCTTGGAAAACAGGGACATGAGGTGACTGGTACTGATTTAACTCCTGAAATGATTGAGAAATCCAGAGAGCTGGCAAAAGAGGAACAGGTGGAATGTGTTTTTGAGGTTATGGATGCTGAAAACCTGAACTTTCCAGACGGGACCTTTGATGTGGTTATTTCCAGAAACCTGACCTGGACCTTGCCGGATGCTGCCAGGGCTTATGAGGAATGGTGCAGAGTGCTGAAAAAAGGCGGGGTGCTTTTAAACTTTGACGCCAATTATGGGGCTTATGATGCCACAGATACTGCCAGCCTTCCAGAAAAACATACGCATAATACCCTGGGAATGGAAATGCTTCAGGAAAACGAAAATATAAAGAAGCAGCTTCCCATCAGCAATTATGTAAGACCGGCATGGGATGTGGAGACTCTGGGAAAACTGGGAATCCAGGAGCTTTCTCTGGATTTGGGAGTGAGCAGGCGGATTTATGTGGAAAAGGATGAGTTTTATAATCCGGTACCTCTTTTTACTCTGTGCGGAAAGAAGGAAGGTTTCTAATGAAAAAATATGTGGTAAAGCGCCTGTTGCAGTTGATTCCCATTTTACTGGTGATTACCTTTCTGTCCTTTGGCATGATGCGGCTTGCAGGCAGTGATGCTGTGCTGCAGAAAATGGAAAATACAGGGATGGTGGTTTCTCAGGAAGTAATAGACAATGCCAGGGCAGAGCTGGGACTTGATAAACCCTTTCTGACCCAATACGTTGTATGGCTTGGAAACTTGCTGACAGGAGATATGGGAACCAGCTATATTTCAGGAAAGGAAGTGCTTCCCACCTTTCTTTCTAAATTGCCGGCAACCCTTTTACTTACTGTAGTATCCATACTGCTCACCATTGTGATTTCCATACCGCTTGGGATTTTGGCGGCAGTCAAACAGAATCGTGTTACAGATTATTTGATTAGAGTATGCAGTTTTATTGGAAATAGCATGCCGAACTTTTTCGTAGCCCTGTTGCTCATGTATTTTTTCTCCATACGCATCCCCATCTTTCCGGTGATTGCCAATGGACTTAGTATACAGAGCGTGGCACTTCCTGCTTTTACCCTGGCGATTGCCATGTCTGCCAAATATCTGAGACAGGTAAGGGCAGCGGTTTTGGATGAACTTAGTAAGGATTATGTGGTAGGGGCACAGGCAAGAGGAGTCCGCTTTTTGGTTACTCTTTGGAAGAGCGTGCTTCGGGCATGTCTGGTGACCATTCTTACCTTGCTTACCCTGTCCATAGGAAGTCTCCTTGGGGGAACTGCTATTGTAGAATCTATTTTTTTGTGGGACGGTGTGGGAAAGCTGGCAGTGGATGCCATTAATATGAGGGATTATCCCATGATTCAGGCCTATGTGATGTGGATGGCAATTATTTATGTCTGTGTCAATCTGATTACAGACCTTTCCTATCGGTTCCTGGACCCGAGAATCCGCCTGGGAGGTGAAGCAGCATGAATGAGAGAAAACGTACACCAACTGTGCGGAAACAGAAAGTGAAGAAAAGCTATGTAAAAGTAAGGCTGCTTGTATTTCTTGCACTGGCAGCAGCCTTGCTTCTGACAGCGATTTTTGCAAAACAGCTATGTCCCTATGACACCAATGCCCAGGATATGGCGGCTTCCTTGCTGCCCCCGGGAGGAGAGCATCTTGCCGGAACAGACCGCTTTGGGCGTGGTATGTTTTCCAGGATTTTAGTGGGACTTCAAACCAGTGTGCTGGCAACCCTTTCTCTGGTGGTGATTATCACTGTGGCGGGAACTATAGTTGGAGTTTTATGTGGGTATTATGGAGGAATGCTGGATGCAGTTGTAATGCGGATTTCCGATATCTGTCTGGCATTTCCAGGCCTGGTTTTTGCCATGGCAATCGCAGCCTTGTTAAATGGGGGACTGAAAAATGCAGTGCTGGCTCTGGCTGTGATTAGCTGGCCTAAATATGCCAGAATTGCCAGAAGCCAGACTCTGGCGCAGAAGAATGCCAGCTATATTTCAGCGGCAAAACTGGCGGGAAATACCTCCTGGCAAATCATTGTAAAACATATTTTGCCAAACTGCGCAGGACCGATTCTGGTGACGGCCATGCTGGATATTGGAACCATGCTTATGGAGCTTGCCGGACTTTCTTTCCTGGGATTAGGAGCCCAGCCGCCTGCTGCGGAGCTGGGAAATATGATGAGCGGGGGAAGGAGCATGCTCCAGACCTATCCCTGGGTTATTATGGGCCCTGGAATTGCGATTTTTATTGTTGTGGTTATTTTTAATCTGCTGGGTGATACAGTCCGGGATTATCTGGACCCAAGAAACAGCCGCAGAAAATAAAACATTACGAAAGGGAAAAACAATGAGAAACAAAGTGAGATTTGCAGCGCTTTTCATGGCAGTATGCCTGGGCACAGGACTGTTGGCGGGATGCGGCGCTGGAGAAAAGAATACCAATTCTGGAAGTGCTTCGGGGACTGCAGAAAAGAAAACCTTTGTATTTGGAGATACCACCTTTAATCCGGAAAATGAGGAGCCGGATGTGAACCCCCACAATGCTTATGCCGGATGGGCATGCATCCGCTACGGAGTGGGAGAAACCTTGTTTAAGTATTCAGATTCCATGGAAATCCAGCCATGGCTTGCAAAGGATTACGAAAATGTGGATGAGCTTACCTGGAAAATTACCTTGCAGGATGGGGTGAAGTTTTCAAGTGGAAGAGCCCTGGACGGACAGGCAGTCAAAGAATGTCTGGAGCATCTGATAGAAGTCCATGAGCGTGCAAAAGGAGACTTAATGATTGATACCATTACTGCAGAAGGACAGACTGTGACCATTAAAACCACAGAGCCAAAGCCAACCCTCCTGAACTATTTAAGCGATCCATATGGATGCATTATTGATATGGAAGCAGGGGTTACTGAGGATGGTATTGTAGCCGGTACTGGCCCGTATATTGCAAAATCTCTGGTTTCCGGAGAACAGTTAAATCTGGTGAAGAATGAAGAATACTGGGATGGAGAGCCTGGTTTTGACGAAATTACAGTACGCACCATTTCTGATGGAGATACCCTTACCATGGCATTGCAGTCAGGAGAAATCGATGGGGCTTACGGTATGCCTTACGCCAGCTATCCTTTGTTTGAAAATGATGATTATACCTTTTCAAGCTGCGCTACCAGCAGGGCATTTTTCGCTCATATGAATTTTGAAAGTCCTGTGATTCAGGATCCGGCAGTACGAAAAGCTATTGCTATGGGAATTGACAAGGAAGGCTTTGTAAATACCCTGTTAGAGGGAAATGGTTATCCGGCAGTGGGAACCTATCCCGACAGCTTTGAATTTGGAGGAGACGCGGTTACTACGGAGACCTGCGATGCAGAAGGAGCGAAAAAAGTACTGGAAGAAGCAGGATGGGTCGATGAAGATGGAGATGGTATCAGAGAGAAGGATGGCAAAGATTTAACCATCCGCTGGCTTACTTATCCAAGCCGCCAGGAACTACCGCTTCTGGCAGAATCCGCACAGGCTACGTTAAAAGAGATTGGTATGGATGTACAGATTAACAGTACAGCCGATCACAACAGCATCCGAACCGATTCCACAGCCTGGGATGTGTATGCAAGCGCCATGGTAACAGCGCCTACAGGAGATCCGGAATATTTCTTTACCACGCATTGCCTGGACAGCTCCGCAGTGAATAACGGAAAATACCACAGTGACAAATTGGAAGAATTAGAGAAGGAAATGGCAAAAACCTTTGATACAGAAAGAAGAAGTGAGCTGGCAGTAGAAATGCAGCAGACGATTTTGGATGATAATGCCTTTGTATTCTGTTCTCATTTGAAAATGAGCATGATCAGCAAGTCCTCTGTAAAAGGTTTAACAGCACATCCATGTGATTTTTATGAAATTACAGCCCAGCTGGCTCCTGCAGAGTAAAGCTTTTGATGAAAAGGAAAGAGGACATGAAGGAAATACTAAGTTATGATTCTGTGGACATTTCTTTTGACGGACAGGCAGTGATTCATGATGTGAGTTTTTCTCTGCGTTCGGGAGAAATTCTGGGAATCGTAGGAGAATCCGGAAGTGGGAAAAGCACGCTTTTAAAGGCAGCCATGGGTCTTCTGGGAAATAGCGGAATGGTGACCAGAGGAGATATCTGGTTTCAGGAGAAAAATCTTCCAGACTTGTCAAGGAGAGAAATGCAGAAAATCTGTGGAGAAAAGATTGGTATGATTTTTCAGGACGCAGGGGCATCCCTGTGTCCGATCCGCACCATAGGAGAGCAGATTTATGAAAGTATTACTGCTCACAAAAAAATGTCCAGAGAGCAGGCAAAGGAAAAGGCATTGGGGTTATTTGAAAAACTGAAATTTCAGAATGGGGAACGAATCTGGAATAGTTATCCCTTTGAATTATCCGGTGGCATGAACCAGAGAGTGGGGATTGCCATTGCCATGCTTATGGAACCACCGGTGCTTCTGGCAGATGAGCCCACCAGCGCCCTGGATGTAGCAGTGCAGCGGCAGGTAGTACAGGAAATGCTGGCTCTAAGAGAGCTGTTTGGCACAGCCATTATTTTGGTGACTCATGATATTGGTGTGGTTTCTGCAGTTGCTGACACTGTTCTGGTGTTAAAGGAAGGACGGATTATGGAATATGCAGAGACAACAGCGGTTTTGCAGAATCCCCAAAATGAGTATACCAGGAAACTTTTATCTGCAGTACCCAGATTACGGAGGTCATAGATGGAAACAGTTTTAGAAGTGAAGGATTTAACAAAAACCTTTGTAACAGAGGGAAAGGCAGACTTTACAGCAATAAAACATATTCAGTTTCAGCTCTTTCAGGGAGAAACTCTGGGAATTGTAGGAGAATCCGGAAGTGGGAAAAGCACGCTTGCAAGGGCAATTACCAGACTAATAGATCCTACAGAAGGAAGTATTTTCCTCTGTGGAGAAGAGATTACCGGGAAGAAAGGAAAAGCACTCAGGCAAGTCTATAAAAATATGCAGATGATTTTCCAGAATCCGGTATCTTCCTTTGATCCCAGGAGATCCCTGGGGCATGGAATCGGAGAGAGCCTGAGAAACAGTGGTGTGCCAAAGGCAGAAGCGAAGAAACGGGTTCTGGAGCTTTTAGGACAGTGTGGGCTTTCGGAAGAGTTTTATGACCGTTATCCCCATGAGGTAAGTGGTGGACAGTGCCAGAGGGCAGCCATTGCAAGAGCCCTGGCTGTGAAACCCAAAATCGTGATTTGTGATGAGGCTACCAGCGCCCTGGATGTGACAGTGCAGCAGCAGATTATGGAGCTTTTGGATGCTTTTCGCAAGGAATATCAGATTTCCTATTTGTTTATCTGCCATAATCTGGCTCTGGTACAGCAGTTTTGTGACCGGGTGCTGGTGATGAAGGATGGCAGGATTGTGGAAGAAGGAACACCGGATGAGGTGATTTTGAATCCAAAAGAGGAATATACGAAGATGCTGGTGGAGTCAGTGTTTTAAAAAAGGAAAACCCCCGGATGGGGATGCTATATGAGAAAAAGCACCAAAATTACAGGTAATGTAAAAGAAAAAAGAAAATGAAAAATTTATCCCCCAGGGTGGCTTCCACCCTGGGTTTTTCTTGTTTATAATTGGCTTCAATGACAGATACCAGGAGGATAAAACGTATGAAAAAGAAAAGCGTTATGCTTACTATGCTGTTGTGTACAGCCATGCTTGCCACAAGCTGTGGAAATAATGGAAATTCAGGAACCACATCTGTAAAGCAGGAGAATCAGAAAGAAGAGAGTAAAAAGGAATCTGATACAGGAAAAGAGAAATCAGAAGTAGTCATTGGCTTTTCCAGGGAAGGAGATTCTTTTGACCCCTGTACAGGTTTTGGCTATACAGGCTCACCCTTGTATTCCACTTTAATAAAAGTAAATGGTGATGACAAGCTGGTAAATGACCTGGCTACAGAGTATAAGGTAAGTGATGATGCTTTGACCTGGACCTTTAAAATCAGGGATGATGTGAAGTTTACAAACGGTGATACATTAAAAGCCTCAGATGTTGCCTTTACCTTTCAGACAGCCAAGGAAAAGGCAACCTATATGGATTTAACCATGATGGAAAGCTGTACTGCAGTGGATGATACGACTGTGGAGTTTCAATTAAATAAACCCTGTGTGACCTTTAGCTATACAGTTGCCCAGATGGGAATTGTTCCGGAAAAGGCATATACAGATAAATTTGGACTTTCTGCGGATCAGATTATTGGCTCAGGTCCTTACAAAATGGTTCAGTGGGATAAAGGGCAGCAATTTATTCTGGAAGCAAATGAAGATTACTATGGAACAAAACCTCAGATTCAAAGAGCAGTGTTCCTGATTCAGGAGGAAGATGCCAGATTTGTAGCGGCAAAAGCAGGAGAGGTTGATTTAGCCCTGACTTCGGCAACCCTGGCTGCAACAGAAATTCCCGGAATGCATGTAGAACAGGTAAAATCAGTAGATAACAGAGGAATTACCCTTCCTACGGTTCCCGATGAAGGAAAAACAACAGAGGATGGATATAAAATTGGCAACAACATTACCTGTGATGTGAATGTAAGAAAAGCCCTGTGTTATGGGGTTGACCGACAGCAGATTATTGATGAAGCGTTAAACGGTATGGCAAATCCGGCTTATTCTGAATGTGACGGGCTTCCCTGGTGGAATGAAGAAGATGTTATTGAAACAGATGTGGATTATGCAGTGGAGCTTTTAGAAGAATCCGGCTGGGTGGATGAAGACGGAGACGGAATCAGAGAAAAAGACGGAACAAAGCTTGCTTTTAATCTGATGTACTTTGCAGGAGATTCTATGCGGCAGGCAGTTGCCATGTCAGTAGCAAATCAGGCAAAAGAAAATATGGGATTCGATATCACAGTAGAAGGCGTAAGTGAGGATGATACCATTAAGCGGATGTTTTCTGAACCTATGATTATGGGGTGGGGCTCAGACAGTCCCATGACCTCCTATATGTTGTATCACAGCAGCAATGCAGGGAAGACAGACTGGTATAATCCGGAGTTCTATACCAGTGAAAAAACAGATGAATATCTGGATAAGGCAATGAACTCCATTACTATTGAAGATTCTTATGAATGGTGGAAGAAAGCTCAGTGGGATGGTACCACAGGTACTTCCATGAGAGGGGAAGCGCCATGGGCATTCTATGTGAATATGACCCACCTGTATTATGTAAAAGATGGCTTAAACATTGGAAACCAGAGAATTCATGCACATGGACAGGCATGGCCGCTGATTGCCAACCTGGAAGAATGGACGTGGGAATAAAAGAGAGACAGAGGAGCTGCTGCTTGATTGCGGCGGCCCCTCTAATTCTGGTTAAAGCCTAATAAAAACAGGAGAATACATATGAAGAGTAAATACTATCTGAAATTTACTGGTAAATATCTGCTGAGAATGGTAACACTTCTCTTCGCAGTGAGTGTTATCAGTTTTGTTCTGGTGAGCCTTTCGCCAGTAGATCCAGTACAGCAGTATGTGGGCTCTGTACCAAATGTGAGTGTGGAGCAGAGAGAAAAAATAGCAGAATATTGGGGCTTAAATGACCCTCCGGTGGAACGCTTTCTGGCATGGGGAAATTCTTTACTTCATGGAGATTTTGGAGTTTCCCTTCTTTACCGCCGTCCGGTCCTGGATATTATTAAAGAAAAGTTTGTGGCATCCCTGGCGCTTATGCTGACAGCCTGGTTTTTTTCCGGTGTTTTTGGTTTTGCCATGGGCTGTATTATGGGAGTATTTCATGGGAGATGGCCGGATAAAATCTTAAAGAAATTGTGTTTAATCATGTGTTCTATTCCGACTTTTTGGATTGGAATTGTGTTTCTCATGATTTTTTCTGTGCAGCTTGGATGGTTTCCCATGGGAATGAGTGTTCCGGCTGGAGTTCCGGCAGATGAGGTCACTCTTTTACAGAGGATTCACCATTTGATCTTACCTGCACTTACACTTAGCTTTTTATCTTTTGCCAATGTAGCGTTACATACCAGAGAAAAGCTGGTGGATGTGCTGGAAAGTGACTATGTGCTGTTTGCTAAGGCAAGAGGGGAGTCCTCCTGGAGCATTTTAAAACGCCATGGATTTCGCAATATCCTGCTTCCGGCAGTGACGATGCAGTTTGGCTCCTTTAGTGAATTGTTTGGAGGCTCTGTGCTGGCAGAGAATGTATTTTCTTATCCAGGACTTGGGGCGGCGGCTTCCGCAGCAGGCATGGGTTCTGACATTCCCCTGCTTTTGGGAATTACGCTATTTAGTACCTTGTTTGTCTTTTTGGGAAATATGCTGGCAAATATTATATATGGAATTGTAGATCCGCAGATAAGGGAGGGATACAGAAATGAATCGTGAGATATCCAAGAGGGGACTAAATGGGCGTACCAAAATCATCGTTTATGCAGCAGTTATCTTTCTGGTTCTTCTGGGGATTTACGTATCAGGCGCTTTTTTAGGCGAAGAACAGATTGCAGCAGATTTTTCAAAAAAGGCACTGCCTCCTTCCCTGGAGCATCCTTTTGGAACAGATATGCTGGGAAGGGATATGCTGGTAAGAACCATAAAGGGGCTTTCTGTGAGCATTGTGGTAGGTGTGGTGGCTTCCAGTGTCAGTGCAGTGATTGCCCTGATTGTAGGGGTCATTGCTGCTACGGGAAAATCCTGGCTGGATCATTTTATGAACTGGCTCATTGATCTGGTAATGGGAATTCCCCATACGGTACTTTTGATTTTGATTTCTTTTGCCTGTGGAAAAGGGCTGAAGGGTGTTCTCATTGGTGTGGCTGTCACTCACTGGACCGGACTTGCAAGGATTATCCGCAGTGAGGTGCTTCAGATTCGTTCCCAGCAATACATAGAAGTGTCCAGAAAACTGGGACATTCCAACTGGTGGATTACGGTACATCACATTTTACCCCATATGGTTCCCCAGTTCCTCATTGGATTGATACTTATGTTTCCCCATGCGATTATGCATGAATCAGGTCTTACATTTCTGGGCTTTGGGCTTTCTCCTGAGCAGCCTGCTATTGGTATTATTTTGTCAGAATCTATGAAATACTTATCAACTGGTATGTGGTGGCTTGCTTTTTTCCCGGGGCTTATGCTGGTGATAATTGTGTTGCTATTTGATAAGCTGGGAGAGCATATGAAGAAAATTATTGACCCTTACAGCAGTCATGAATAGGAGGCAGAGATGGAAAAAGAAGCAATTTTATCAGTGAAGGATTTATCTGTATCCTTCCGTATGTATGATACAGGATTAGAGCAGTATGATTTAAAGGTAATTTCCAATCTTAGTCTGGATGTGCGGCCAGGAGAAATTGTAGCAATAGCAGGCTCCAGCGGCTCAGGAAAAAGTCTTCTGGCTCACGCAGTCATGGGACTGCTTCCGCAAAACGCTGCCATATCGGGAGAAATTTCCTATAAGGGAAAAGTATTAGAGCAAAGAGATAAAGAAGGATTAAGAGGAAAAGAAATCGCCCTTGTTCCTCAGTCTGTTTCGTACCTGGATCCACTTATGAAGGTGGGAGCACAGGTAAGAGGAAGCAAACCAGACAAAGAAGTCATAAAACTGCAAAAAGAAATTTTCCAGCGTTTTCATCTTAATGAAAAGACAGAAAAACTCTACCCATTTCAGTTATCAGGAGGAATGGCCAGAAGAATTTTAGTATCTACTGCTGTGATAAGCGGTGCAGAGCTGATTATTGCTGATGAGCCGACACCTGGATTAGACCTGGAGATGGCGCTGGAGGCCCTGAAGATTTTCCGGGAACTGGCAGACGAAGGGAAGGCAGTGGTGCTCATTACCCATGACATTGATTTGGCTTTTCATATTGCAGACCGTATTGCTGTATTTTATGCGGGAACTACTGTAGAACTGGCAGATGCCGCAGATTTTCGTCAAGGTCCAACGGCTCTTCGGCATCCTTATTCCAAAGCCTTGTGGAGGGCTCTTCCTCAAAATGGATTTCAGCCGATTTCAGGTTTTCAGCCATATGCAAAATATCTGCCAAAAGGATGTCTGTTTTCTCCAAGATGTCCGCATAAAACAGAAGAATGTGAAAAAAACATACCCATGCGAGAAGTGCGTGGGGGATTGGTGAGGTGTATCCATGCAGATTGAAGGAAAAAATATTAGTTTTCGATATGGAGAAAACCGTCCCTGGATCTTGAAAGATGTAAGCATTTGTATCAAAGAAGGGGAGCGGGTAGGTCTGGTAGGACCAAGCGGATATGGAAAGAGCACTTTGGTAAAAATTTTATCAGGATATTTGAAACCAGTGTCAGGAGAAGTGCTTCTGGATGGAAAGCCATTGCCGCGAAAAGGCGTATCTCCGGTGCAGTTGATTTATCAGCATCCGGAGAAAGCAATTAATCCCAGATGGAAAATGAAGAAGGTGCTTCAGGAGTCCGGGATGTTTCGGGATGAAGTGATGGAAGCCCTGGGAATTGAAAAAGACTGGCTGGAACGATATCCAGGAGAACTCTCCGGTGGTGAATTGCAGAGATTTTGTGTGGCAAGATCTTTGTTTCAGGGCACACATTTCTTATTTGCGGATGAAATGAGTACCATGCTGGATGTGATTACCCAGGCTCAGATTTGGAACCTGATGTTAAAGGAAGTAGAGCAGAGAAAACTGGGACTTCTTATGGTAACGCATAATCAGGAGCTGGCAAAACAGATTTGTACCAGAACCATTAATCTGGCAGAGTTGAATCGAAAGGATGAGATGATATGAATGTAAACGTAGTGTTGTTTGATGATTTTGAAACTTTGGACGCTTTTGGGCCGGTAGAGCTTTTCGGAAAACTGCCTCAGCATTTTCATATCCGGTATTTGTCTGTTTCCGGTGATTTAATCAACAGTGTTCATGGGCTGAAGATTTGGACGGATTTCCTGGTACCGGATGAAATTGATGGGATTTTGCTCATCCCGGGAGGAAAAGGAGCAAGACGCCTTTTGTGGAAGGATGAGAGAAGTTTAAACCTGATTCGGAAAGCCGCAGAAAACGCAGATTACTGCCTTATGATTGGAAATGGCTCCGCGCTGCTGGCCCAGACGGGAATGTTGTATCACAGAACCATTGCGGACTTTCCTATGGATGCAAACTGGAACAGGATGTTTACAGCAGGAATTGACAGGATAACAGGAGTAAAAACAGTGATAGATGGGAAACTGTATTCCTGTAACAATACTATGAACGGATTGGACACAGCTCTTTGGGCAATTTCTGATATTCTGGATATTGTGGAGGCAGAGAAAGCAGCACAGGCTGTTGGATATGAATGGAGTGAGGATGCAGATACCGATGTCTACAGCTAAAGAAAAGAAACCAACCTGTGATAAAGCCATGGTGAACCGGATTGCCCGCGCCACAGGTCACTTGAAAACTGTGCGGAATATGGTAGAGGAAGGGCGGGACTGCAGTGAAGTGCTAATTCAGCTTGCGGCAGTGAAGTCAGCGGTAAATGGAGCCGGAAAAGAGATGCTGAAACAATATCTGAATGAGTGCATGGAAGAAGAATTAAAGGAGAAGGATGGGAAAGGCCTTAAAAAGTTAAATAAGAGTATTGAAAGTTTTATGAAATAAGTTAAAAAAATTCATTTTTATGCCGAAGCCTTTTGTGCTATACTGAAGATATAGATTGCGAAGTGCAATACGGAGGCACTTACAAATAGGAGGGTCATCATGAAAACAGAAGTTATTACCTTAAATGAAGAGCGCCAGGTGACGCTGACGGCATATCTGCAGGAGACAGGAGGCGCTTTTTCTTATATTTTGAAAAGACCGGCAATTTTAATCTTGCCTGGAGGAGGATATCAGTATTGTTCAGACAGGGAAGCAGACCCGGTTGCCATGCCTTATTTAAAGGCCGGGTTTCAGGTGTTTATTCTCCGCTATTCTGTAAATTGCCACAGCCCATGGCCGAATCCACTAAATGACTACGAGCAGGCAATGTCCCTGATTCGCCAAAATGCAGAAGAGTGGAAGGTCTATGAAGATAAAATTGCTGTTCTGGGGTTTTCAGCAGGAGGACATCTGGCAGGATGCGCGGCTACGATGGCAAAGGAGAAACCAAATGCAGCGCTTTTAGGATATGCTGTGACAAGAGCAAATGATGTGGCTCTTTGTGAGCCGGAAGGACCGGATGTAAATGCAGCGGTGGATGAATATACCTGTCCCTGTTTTGTATTTGCTACCTGCAATGACCAGATTGTGCCAGTTTCCAATTCCCTGGCATTTTTGCAGGCACTGGCTGAACATGGGGTGACCTTTGAAAGTCATATTTATGCTTATGGACCACATGGATTTTCTACAGGGGATACCTCTGTCCAGTCTGCGAAAACACAGATGTGCAGTCGTATTCCAAACTGGGTAGAGGACAGTATTGGATGGCTTCGGGATGTATTCGGAGAGTTTGGAGAAAATTGTATGGAGGAGCCGGAATGCAAAAGCCATGTAAATGGAGACTTTGAGCCCATGCTTTCAGGAGACTGTACCTTTGGATATTTACGAACCTGTCCCGAGGCCTGGCCCGTTATGAAACCTATTCTGGGGTGGATACAGGAACATCTGGCAGAAATCATGGAGCATACCAGACTGATACCGGCGAAAACTGTTCAGGAACAGGGAGAAGAATGCTTTTATGCCATAGCAGATGACAGAATGTTGAAGGAAATCCTGCGTTATGCAAAGCTTCCAAAAGAAGTGGAAAACGGGATTCTTGATGCATTGAGTAAAATTCCAAATCCACGCAGAAAAAGAAAAGATAAAACAGGAGGCGCTGTATGAACCCGCGAAAGATGATGGAACTTGCCAGAATGCAGCAGGAATTTAAGAAAAACCATCCCAAAGTATTTCCATTCCTAAAAGCTGCCTCAGAAAAGGCAATGCAGGAGGGAAGTATCATAGATATCTCTGTAACAACGCCAGCCGGAGAGGTGCTGCGGACCAATATGAAAGTTCGCCCCGAAGACCTGGAGCTGTTAAAAGAGTGGAAAAATATGAGAGAGAAGTGAGTTTTCTTTTCAAAAAATCCCCGGATTATGCTGTTACACATAATTCGGGGAAAATTTTATTTATACAGTCTGCTTATTTGCCAATTCCTGAACCTCTTCCAAAGATAAACCGTTCAGTTCTGCTATTTCACCTACTGAATAACCTTTTTCCAACATTTTTAGAGCAGTACTCACCGCTTGGTTGTAAGTAGCTTCAATAGTAGCTTTTGTTGCGGCTTCCTTTCTCATTTCTTCCAAAAGCTTACACATTTGGCTTCGACCTCCTTCTGTTTCCTTTAAATATCGGACTTCTTCTGCAAGTAATGGATTCACTATATCTTTTGCCTCTTTGCAGTTGAAATCGTGCATTAAACTCCCTACTGGATGTTCCATATTTCTATATTCACCATTCACGTATATGATATGTGTGCCATCGCCAAATAATGCATTATCCATCTCGGTGATTGTTCTTTCGATGTGATAGAGTGGAATCCCTTTGTTAAATTTATCATTTTCCGTAATGAAGATTACATATGTATCAACCAGGTCTTCGAAATCGCCCCCTTTACAGAGTAATGACCGGTCAAGCATGCTACTGTGAAACCTTGCTCTTTTTACTCCTGCGCCCCGGTCAGAACGCTGAATTTCTATATCCATGAGTTTTCCATTCACATCTTCTGCCTGGATATCCAGGATTATGGAACGCTTCGTTGCACTTTTATATTCTACCTGCGCCTTTGTGGATTTTACTTTTATATCATCCATCTCTAAAATAGTATTCAAGATATACGCAATCGCGTCTTTTTTTCCATCCAAAGCTTCTGAAAAAAAGTCATCATCCATCAGGCGAAGTTCTTTTATCCTTTGTAAATCGCTTTCATTTATTGCATTCCGTTCGATTTTTTGCACATTAACACCTCGCTCATTTTAAATTAAAAGCTTCTTATCATCATTACTGATATTGTGTTATCTCATGTACTTTTTATTACGGTTTCTAATGGTATTTTCTCTGGAATGTTCAATATCCTTGCTTGTTTTTCTTCTGTAAAACTGTATGAGATTTTCTGAATCACCTTCCTTAGGGGGCTGATTTTTTACTTTTAGTTTCTATATTGCTATTATAAAGGATTTCTTTTGGAAGAATCAACCCTAAATTTTCCTTTGTGCAAAACAAGTACAGGACTTTAGTATTTAGAACTTTTTCCAATAAAATTTCAAGTAAAAGATAGATTAATTTAAGTTTATTTAAAAAAAATTAATAGTTTAATTTGATTTTTTTTGAATTATAATATTTGCACAAAAAAATCAAAATAAAATAAAAATTGATAGCGTAAAATAAAGACTAAGAGACTTAAATATGGTAAAAATAAACAAATCAATATATAAAATACACATAGTATATTGACTAAACTAATAAGAGGTGATATAGTTTAACCATAAAACTAAGTGTACGAACACACAAAACAAAGGAGGCAAAAAAGTATGAAA
Organism: uncultured Bacillota bacterium; assembly: GCA_958352855.1. Classification (GTDB taxonomy): domain Bacteria; phylum Bacillota; class Clostridia; order Lachnospirales; family Lachnospiraceae; genus Blautia. The sequence goes on along the minus strand of CATWQE010000002.1, from coordinate 25,915 downwards.
AAAAAGGTTATTGCAGTGTTATTAGCATCAACAATGCTACTCTCTAGTTTGATGGGTTGTTCAGGAGGGAACACAACAAAAGAAGAAAAAAAGGAGGGAGACAAAGTAGCAAGTTCAGATGAAGAAATTGAGTTAAATGTTTGGCATATTTATACTGATTCAAAACGTGCGGAAGTTTTGAAAAATGCTATTGCAAGATTTAATGAGGAATATCCTAATGTAAAAGTAACAGAAGTTGCAAATGAAAATGATCCTTATAAGACAAAATTAGCTACAGCCATGGCAGCAGGAGAAGAACCGGATATTATTGTCTCCTGGGGTGGCGGATGGCTAGAATCCTATATCGATGAAGGAAAAATTTTGAACATTAACGATCAAATAGAAGAAGTTGCAGATGATTATTATGAATCTGCTTTAAGTTTATTTGAGTTTGATGGGCAGAAATATGCGCTTCCAATTTCTTGCGGACCTGCACCGGTATACTATAATAAACAAATATATAAAGATTTAGGATTAGAGGTTCCTAAGACCTTGGCAGAATTAGAAGAAAATTGTGATAAGATTAAAGAGGCTGGAATTACACCATTTGCTTTGGCAAACTCCAGTCAGTGGCCAGGAGCCCTTACATTTATCTGGCTTTCTCTGAGATATGGTGGAAAAGAGGCGTTTTTAAATGCATATAATAGGGAAAATGGAGGAACTTTTGAAGACGAATCTTTCATTAAAGCCGGACATAAAATTCAGGAATGGGTAGAGAAAGGATATTATCCGGATGGATATAATGCTATGAATTTTGATACAGGAGCATCCAGAATGTTATTCTATGGAGGCTCTGCTGCCCATATTATTCAGACAAATGGAATGTTTGCAAACTGCACCAGTGAAGCTCCAGATTTTTATGAGAATAATCTTGGTATTTTTAATTTCCCAGTTGCTGAAGATGGTAAGGGAAATGAAAAAGAAATTCTTGGAGGTGGAAATGGCTGGTCAATTACTAGTGCTTGTGAACATCCTGAGGAAGCATTTGCATTGATTAGATATCTTTCAGACAAAGAGTTCTCACAGGACAATGTTGATAACGCAGGAGTAGTTACTGGTGCAAAAGGTGTTAAAATGCCAAATGAACTTACACAGCAGGTGGATGATATGCTGAATAGTGCAGAATACATTCAGAATTTTTATGATCAATTCTTACCTACAGAAATGGGTACTTTACATAAACAGACAACCTATGACATTTTTGGTTTGACAACAACACCAGAAAAAGCTGCTGCCGATATGGAGCAATTAGGAAAAGAAGTATTGGATAAATAGTAAAGTAAATTACAAATGCATTTAAGGTACAGACAGATTGCAGTCTGTCTGTACCTTAAATTTTCATAAAGAGAGATGGATAAGAGGAAAATATATGGTAAAGAATGTGAAAAAATCAAAAAATAAATGGGCATTGATTTTAGCTTTTGTCTTGCCTGCATTATTGTTTTATGGTTTGTTTAATCTGGTGGGAATTGCCAGAACTTTTTACTATAGTTTTATGGACTGGAGAGGCATAAGCGAGAATAAAGAGTTTATCGGATTATTAAACTATATAGCTGTTGCAAAAGATGGAATGTTTTGGTCGGCGTTTAAAAATAATTTGATTTTAGTAATTGTATCAACATTTATACAGCTTCCAGGTGCGCTCATCTTAGCGTTGTTGTTAAATGCAAATTTGAAGGGCAGTAAGTTTTTCAGAACCGTATTTTTTATGCCTATGTTATTGTCTACTGTAGCAACTGGAATTATGTGGATTTTATTTTATGATCCTAATTTTGGACTTCTTGCACTGATTGTCAAAAAGCTAGGATTAAATATTTCTACAGCATTTTTACAAGGTTCTACAGCATTACCCGCTATTTTGTTTGTAATATGCTGGCAATTTATTCCGTTCTATATGATTATTGTAAAAGCAGGATTGACTAATATTGGGACTGAATTATACGAAGCGGCTAAGATTGACGGGGCAAATTCCTGGGAAGGATTTCGATATATAACATTACCTTTAATTATGCCTACTCTTAGAACTTCTGCGGTGTTGCAGTTAGTTGGTTCTTTAAAATATTTTGATTTGTTTTATGTTATGATGGGAGGAGCTCCTAATGAAAATACAGAATTAATGGCAACATATATGTATAAGAAAGGGTTTACAGAATTTCAAATGGGTTATGCCAGTACTATCGCAGCATATATGTTTATAATTTGTTTTGTATTTGCATGTGTTTTTCTATATGTAACAGAAAGAAAGGAGAAAACAGCATGAAGACAAAAAAACATTTTATACATTTTATTTTGTATATAATTTGCCTGTTTGTTTTAGTAATAACAGGATTTCCATTTGTATTTCTCTTAATAAACAGCTTTAAAGATATGCCAGAATACTTACAAAACATTTGGGCATTGCCGAGCGAAATCTTTCTTGGAAATTATGAGGCTGTTTTCCAACCTTCATTTTTAAGATATTTTATGAATAGTGCCTTTGTATCAGGAGTCAGTGTATTGCTGATTGTAGTAGTTTCTTCTATGATTTCGTTTACATTTGCTAAGATGGAGTATAAAGGGAAAAACGTATTATACTTTTTAATTATTGCAGGTATGATGATACCGGTACATACAACGTTAATTCCTACATTTACATTGTTAAGTTCTGTAAACTTAAATGATTCCCTTATTGGACTTTGTGGTCCTTATATTAGTTATAATATTCCTATAGCAGTTTTTATATTAACACAATTTTTTAAAGAAATTCCAAAAGAAATAGAAGAGGCAGCTATTATTGATGGATGTAGTACAGTACAAACATTTACAAAGATTATTATGCCGCTTTCAGGTCCAGGATTGTCAACAATTGTGGTATATACTTTTTTAAACATTTGGAATGAATTTATTAATGCCAATATTTTAATTAATACGAATGCAAAGAAAACATTACCATTAGGTATCCGGGAATTTTATGGATTTCAAACAGTAAATATACCAGCAGTGTTGACTGCTATTTTGGTTGGTTCGCTTCCTGTTATTATATTATACTTTTGCGCACAAGAAAAAGTTATCAACGGTTTGACGCAAGGTGCTGTAAAAGGGTGAGTTTTAAACTGGGAGCAAAACCATGGACAAATTAAGGATTAAAAAAATTATTCAGGAAACGATAGACCATAATTACAAAAAATACATTCAAATAGGGCGACAGCTTTACTTAACACCAGAAACAGGATACAAAGAAGAAAAAACCAGTTTTGCTGTATCCGAAAGCTTCAAAAATATGGGATTAAAAGTTGAAGACGGATTGGCAATTACTGGGTGCAGGGCTTATGCAAATGAGAATAAGGAAGGACCTAAAATCGCCGTTTTTGCAGAGTTAGATGCATTGATTTGTGAAGGTCATCCAGACAGTATGAAAGATACACATGCAGTACATGCCTGTGGACATAATATTCAACTTGCAGTAATGCTGGGAGTAGCAAATGCCTTGGTAGAGTCTGGAGCATTAGAGTATTTAGATGGAAAAATTGATTTTATTGCAGTACCGGCAGAGGAATCTATTGAATTTGACTATCGGGAAAACTTAAAAGAGCAAGGCAAAATTCGGTACTATTGTGGCAAGACGGAAATGTTATATCAAGGTTTTTTGCAAGATATAGATATGTGTCTTATGGTTCATAATTATCCACTTGAACAAGAAGGATATAAAGTTGTTCCATTTATCCGAAGCAATGGGATGATACAAAAACAAATAGTTTTTAAAGGAAAACAATCCCATGCAGGACAGACTCCATGGGAGGGAATAAATGCCCTAAATATGGCTGCCATAGCACTTAATAATATACAATATCAGCGGGAAACATTTAAGGATTCAGATATGGTCCGAATACATCAAATTATTACGAAAGGCGGAAATATTGTAAATTGCATTCCAGAACAAGTAACAATGGAAATGGCAGTGCGTGCAAATAATATCCCGGCAATGATAGATGCAAATGAAAAGGTTAATAGAAGCCTTAGGGCTGCTGCAATCGCTCTAAATGGTAAAGTTGAAATACATGATAATCCAGGTCAGCTTCCGATTTATGCAAATCAGGAGTTAAGCGGACTGTTTAAAAAAAACGCAGGCGATTATTATGGAGAGAAAGAGATCTTGCCATGTATGGATTGGTCGGCATCTTCGGATATGGGGGATGTTTCTGTTTTAAAGCCAGTACTTCATGCACTTACTTCGGGGATTAAAGGTTCTTTGCATTCGGAGGAATATCAAATTATAAACGAAGAAGATGCTTATATTATACCCATTAAAATTATTTGTGGAATGATAGTCGACTTATTGTTTCAAGGAGAAGGGAAAGCTGAGGGTATAAGAAAAGAGTTTCAGCCAATCATGACTGAAATAGAATATCGAGAATATTTAGAGAGTGTTGAAAGAAAATATCTGTTTAGTTAAATGAAAACAGAGATTGGAGGGAAAGAAATGATTTATTATGTATCATCCAGTGCTGAAAGAGGTGGGGATGGAAGTCCAGACAGACCTTTTATGAAGATTGGACAGGCTGCAGAGATAGCCAAAGCAGGTGATGAGATTTTAGTAAAACCTGGAATATATAGAGAATATGTAAATCCTCAAAATAGTGGAACAGAAGAACATCCTATTGTATATCACTCCTTGGAGCCATTAGGAGCTGTAATCGCAGGTAGTGAAGTGATTAAAAATTGGGAAGAATATCAGGGGAATGTTTGGAAAGTAAAAATACCTAACGGAATATTTGGAGATTATAATCCATATACAACGGAATTGATGGGAGATTGGTATTATTCAGAAAAATGTCTTCATACGGGAGAGGTATATCTTAATGGAAAGTCAATGTATGAGGATGATTGTCTGGAAGAGGTTCTCTCTCCAAAGCAGAATTCGTCATCTTGGGATCCTGAGTTTACGGTATATAAGTGGTTCACTTGTCAGGAAGATAATAATACTGTAATTTATGCAAATTTTCAAGGTGCAAATCCAAATCTGGAAACTGTGGAAATTAATGTAAGAAGAAATTGTTTTTATCCAAGTAAAACAGGGATAAATTATATTACTTTGTCTGGATTTACTGTAAAGCAGGCAGCCACCACTTGGGCACCGCCCACTGCTTACCAGGAAGGAATGATAGGACCGCATTGGAGTAAGGGATGGATTATTGAAGATTGCGAAGTATCAGATTCGAAATGTTGTGGCATTTCGTTGGGAAAATATTTGCAACCGAATAATGAAAACAAATGGTCATTAAAAAGACTGAAACATGGAACACAAACGGAAAGAGATGCAATTTGCCAGGCTCAAATAGAAGGATGGTCAAAAGATAATATAGGCTCTCATATTGTTCGGAGATGTAATATACATCACTGTGAACAAACTGGTATAGTAGGTCATTTGGGTGGAGTATTTTCTTTAATAGAAGATAATCATATTCATCATATTAATAATAAACAACAATTAACAGGTGCTGAAATCGGTGGTATTAAAATGCATGCTGCAATAGATGTTGTTTTTAGAAGAAATCACATACATCATTGTACCCGAGGTCTTTGGTTGGATTGGCAGGCTCAGGGGACACGTGTGACCCAAAATCTTTTTCATGATAATATGCCTCCTCAAGGTACAAAAATTAGCGGGGAATTATCATTAGGAGAGGATATTTTTGTTGAGGTTAGTCATGGCCCTACGCTTATAGATAATAATATTATGTTATCAGCATATAGTTGTAAACTTGCTACTCAGGGAGTTGCGTTGGTTCATAATATTATTTCTGGTCCTTTTACCAGCGTTGGCGAAGGAACAAATAATGCGAAAACGGATCAACCGCGCTATACACCGTATCATGTGCCACATGGTACAGAAGTAGCAGGCTTTATGACATTTCTTCATGGGGACGATAGATTTTATAATAATATTTTTATACATAAGGAACCCTGTTCTGAATTTGTGGAATGCCGCAAGATTTTTTGTGGAGAGGATAAAAAAGAAATTGCAGGTACAAATCCTTTTGATGGTTATCCAACAGAGGAAGAGTATCTTTCCAGATTTTTTAATGTAAAAGACAGAGGGGCACAAGAGGATCGTAATAAATATTATGAGAAATTGCCGATTTATACAGGAGGAAATGTATATCTTAATGGGGCTGAGCCATGTGATAAAGAAGAGAATTTTGTTAAAGATGATAAGAAAGAGATTTATATTGAAATATTAGAAAAAGAAGGAAAGTATCATTTGAATACGAACCTTGGAGAGTGCATTCCAGAATTTTCTACATCCGTTATTTCTACAAAAGTTTTAGGAGAGGCATTTGAACCTGAACAGAGATTTGAAAATCCAGATGGAACGGAAATCATCTTTGATGAAGATTATTTTGGGAAACACAGAGGAGCATGTCCTTTGCCAGGTCCTTTTTCAAAAGGAGAAGATTTTTTGAAAAATTTATTTTAGAAAAGAATTTTTAGACCTGAGACATTAAAAGAAAGAATCTCTCACAGAAATTAGCGTTTTTAAAATCTAATATGCTGTGAGAGATTCTTATTTTTTGAAAAAAATTATTTCACCCCAAACTCCAGAAGCTGTTTTAAAGCCTGTTTTTTTCCTGTGAAATGAATAGCATTTAATCCCTGTGCCCTGGCTTCTGCTACATTATCAATCATGTCATCCAGGAAAACCGCCCTGGAGGGGTCAATGTGGAAATCAGTAAGCAGTTTCTGAAAGATTTCCGGTTCCGGTTTCAGGCAGTGAATCTGCCAGGACATATAGCCTCCATCCATAAGCTCTAAAAATTTCAGTTCCTTTTGGCACCGGTCATACAGTGGTTTGGAAAAATTAGAAAGTATGTAGAGCTTGTAGCCGCGTTTTTTAAAATATTTTATCCAGTCTTTGGTATAGGAATAAAGAGAAATTGTCTTTCCCATTTCCTGAAACGTCTGACGGATTTCCTGCTCATAGTCAGGATTGTTCTCAATAAAAGATTGAAGGATTTCTTCCTCTGTTTTGACACCGCGGTCTCCCTCCGTCCACTGGGGACTTAAAAACATGGCTTCTGCCACTGCCTGGGCAGTTTTTTCGTCATATTTTAAATCTGCAAGTAATTTCCAAAAATCATAGCGAACTAATACTTTCCCAAGATCAAAAATCAAAGTATCAATTTTGTCTGTCTCAGGAGCAATCCGCGCGATGATATCATCCTTTGGATGGGTCCATTTATATACCAGCAGAAATGCATAAAGCAAAATCGGAATGATAACCGTTGCAAAGAGAGAAGCCATCAGCATATTGCCAGCCTGGGAATGATCTGTGAGGGCAAAAACAAGAGACAGGACATACATGCCTGCCAACAGGAGGATTCCAAGGACTGCCAAGAGTCGTTTTAAGTTTTTCACATCATAATCTCCCTTGTTTAGAATATCTATTATTATAATAATTTTAGAAGGAATCGTCAATGTATAAAGTATCCTCAGACAGGTTTTTAGGTTATACATACGAAAATATGCAAAATGATTTGGGGATTTTTGCCCGCATTTTTCCGGAAACTATACAAATTGACAGTATGGGACGGACAGAAGATAACAGAGAGCTGTATCACTTTCGGATTGGTAGTGCCAATGCACCAAAAAAAGTTCTGATTTTTGGTGGAATACATGGACGGGAGTATATGACCAGCCAACTGCTTATGGAGCAGACCACAGAATTTCTTATGAAGCTGTGCAGAACCAAGTGCAAGGAATATGAAAAAATCATGGAGGGAAAAGCAATTCATATTGTTCCTATGGCAAATCCAGACGGAGTTACCATTAGCCAGATGGGAGCAATGGGAATAAAAAATCCAGATTTGAAAAGCATGGTAGAGGAAATTGCCTTACGGGAAGGAGGGAGGCATCCACAGGGAAATTATTTTAACAGGTGGAAAGCCAATGCAAAAGGTGTGGATTTAAACAGAAATTTTGATGCCTTGTGGGAAAACTGTGAAGATGCAGTGCAGCAGCCTTCCAGAGAATGCTATAAAGGCCAAAATCCAGAGTCGGAAACAGAATCCAGGGCACTGGCAGAATTAACCAGACAAGAAGGATTTTTGCGTACAATCAGCTATCATTCTTCCGGCGCAGTGATTTATTGGGATTTTTATCAGGAAGGAGAGCTGCGTCTAAACACATGGAAATTTGCCAAAGCAATGGGAGAAATTACAGGATATGAGGTGCTTGGGAAAAACGGGGAACAAAGTTCCGGTGGATACAAAGACTGGGCACTTTTAAAAATGGGAATTCCAAGTCTTACCATAGAGATCGGAAGGCTGGAATCGCCTCTTCCGGCTTCCAGCTTTGGAGAGATTTTTATGGAAAACAGAGGTGTATGGGAAGAAGCACTTGCCGGTTTGTAAGAAAGAAAATAGAGGCTGCTTACGGTCACAGCCTCATTAAAAAGGGGAGGATAAAGTATTTCTACTTTTTCTTTTGTCGTCTGCGGGGGGCGCTGCGGATTTGCAGCATCCCCTCGTGGACTATTTGTAGTATACCCGGGTTTTTGGAGTTTATACAAAAGAATGTAATTTTTCTTCTTCTGCTGCATCGGAAGCCTCATGTAATTTACGAACCGTGGTTTCTCCTATTCGATGATTCAGCACAGAATGAACCTGGATATCCAGACCATGAGACTGACAGGAAAAGGTTTCTCCCTGCTTTGGAATCCGTCCGATTATGTCGCAGATAAAACCGCTGTAAGTATCATAGTTCTCTGTAGGGAGGGGAATACCCATTGCCTCAGAAACTTCTTCCAAAGGTGTGCTTCCAAGGATTTTCCAGGTGTCTTCTGAAAGCTTTTGGATTTCCGGCTGTGGATTTTCTTCATCTTCTTCATATAAATCACCCACCAGAGTTTCCATTAAATCATGAAGGGTAACAATACCGGACATTCCGCCGTACTCGTCCACCAGTACAGCGAAATACTGTCTGGTTTCCCGCATTTTCTGGAACAGAATATTTGCCTTCATATTTTCCGGTACAAACCATGGTGTGTCAGAAGCGTGATGCAAAAGCTCCTCTTTTGTTACGGCTTTTGTGCGAAAGTAATCTTTTGCGTCCAAAATACCAATGATGTTGTCAATGGTGTCCTGATAAACAGGATAGAAGCTGTGGCGGCTTTGGAAAATCACATCCTTCCACTCATCCAGACTGTCATTCGCATTCAGAGATAAGACGTCCATTCTGTGGGTGCAGATCTGCTCTGCAGAAATATCATTAAAATCAAACACATTTTGAATCATTTCAGTTTCTTCTTTTTCAATGGTTCCCTGCTGGCTTCCCTGGGAAAGCATCATGCGGATTTCTTCTTCTGTTACTTCTTCGTCAGATTCCTCCGGGTCAATGCCAAGAAGACGTAAAACTCCATTGGTAGAGACCGTAAGCAGAGCAACCAAAGGGGATGCAATTCTGGATACCGCGTACAAAAGACCTGCCAGGGACAAGGCCAGAGCTTCTGATTTCTTCATGGCAATTCTTTTGGGAACCAGTTCTCCAAATACCAGACTGAAATAAGACAGTACAATGGTAATTACAATGACAGAAACAGAATTCAGCACAGCCTCAGGTACTGGAACACCGGCACTTAACAATGCAGAAACCAGAGGGTCTGAAAAATAGTCTGCGGCAAAGGCACTGCTTAAAAATCCAGCCAGGGTAATAGCTACCTGAATGGTGGCAAGAAAGCGGGCAGGCTGCTGGGTCAGTTTGGTAAGTTTTACAGCTTTTTTATTCCCTGCCTGGGTAAGTGCCTGAAGTTTTGCTTCGTTCATAGAAATCACCGCAATCTCTGCGCTGGCAAAAACTGCGTTTAATAAAATAAGTACAATTAAAAGTATCATAGATCCAATCATAAAATCCTCCAAAAATAAAATATCCATGTTATATATGAGAAAAATAGACAAAAAGGAGCAGGGACTACGTTACATTGCAGCCCCGCTCCTTTATATATTCATACTCATACATGGATTTTTTGAGGTTTTACAACAACCAGGTCCATCTTCCATGTTGGCTCGTCACATCCTTTCTTAATTAGGGATAAAGATATCACAAGCAGGAAGCTACGTCAAGAAAAAAATCCCCTATTAACAACAATATTTTTGTGGTATAATCATTGCAAAGTCCGGGCAATGTGCCATTTGCTTATTGTACGTACAAAAATTGATTTGGAGGTTATTGCCATGAAGATGGAGCAGATACCAGCTTATGAATTGGTAACAAAACAGGACATACCCGATATACATTCAGTGGGCTATCTCCTGAAGCATAAAAAAAGCGGTGCCAGAGTAATGGTACTGGAAAATGACGATGAAAACAAAGTTTTTAATATTGCCTTCCGCACCCCGCCGTCAGACAGCACAGGTGTGGCGCATATTCTGGAACACAGCGTGCTGTGCGGTTCTAAGAAGTTTCCGTTAAAGGACCCTTTTGTGGAACTGGTGAAAGGTTCTCTGAACACCTTTTTAAATGCCATGACTTATCCGGACAAAACCATGTATCCGGTGGCAAGCTGCAACGATCAGGATTTTAAAAATCTGATGCATGTGTATCTGGATGCAGTGTTCTTCCCCAACATTTATGAAAAGGAAGAGATTTTCCGTCAGGAAGGCTGGCATTATGAACTGGAAGATGTGGACAGTCCCCTTACCTTAAACGGTGTGGTTTACAATGAAATGAAGGGCGCCTTTTCCTCCCCTGAGGATGTGCTGGACAGAGAAGTTTTTAATTCCCTGTTTCCAGATACTCCTTATGGTGTGGAATCAGGAGGAGACCCTAAATGTATCCCGGATTTAAAATATTCGGAATTTTTGTCCTTCCACAGCCGCTATTATCATCCGTCTAACAGTTATATTTATTTATACGGAAATATGGAATCAGGGGAACACTTAAACTGGATGGATGAAGAATACCTTTCCAAATATGATGCCATGCCGGTAAACTCTGCTATTGCCCGCCAGGAGCCTTTTTCAGAAATGAAGGAACTGGTGATGGAATATCCCATTACAGAAAACGAACCGGAAGAACAGAACAGTTATCTTGCCTACAACGTAGTAACCGGCGACAGTCTGGATGTGGAGAGATGTACGGCCTTTGAGGTGTTGGATTACACTCTTTTAAGCGCTCCGGGCGCTCCGGTAAAGCAGGCGCTTTTAGATGCGGGAATGGGAAAAGATATTATGGGGTCTTATGAAGATGGGATTTACCAGCCATTTTTCTCCATTGTGGCAAAGAATGCAGATCCTGCCAATAAAGAAAAATTTGTGCAGTTGATTCAGGATACCTTACGGGAAATTGCAGAAAAAGGAATTGATAAAAAAGCCATTGCGGCAGGAATTAATTATATGGAATTCCGTTTCCGGGAGGCTGATTTTTCTTCCTTCCCCAAAGGCCTTATGTATGGAATTGATGTGTTTGACAGTTGGCTTTATGATGACAACAAGCCTTTTGATTATTTAAAACGTCTGGATATTTTTGCTTCCCTGAAAGAAAAAGCAAAAACCGGATATTTTGAGAAACTGATTGAAGAATATCTTCTTTCCAATACCCATGCCTCTGTTGTGGTAGTGAATCCCAAAAAGGGACTGGCAGCTCAGAGAGAGAAGGAATTGGAGGATAAGCTGGCAGCTTACAAGGACAGTTTGACCTTGGAAGAAAAAGAACGTCTGGTAGCAGAGACAAAGCACTTAAAGGCATACCAGGATGAGCCGGAGACAGAGGAAGCCCTTCGTACCATTCCTCTGCTTACCAGAAAGGATATCAGCAAAGAGGGCGCAAAGCTTTATAATACGCCAAAACAGGTGGGAGATACCCTGGTGCTTTATCATGATTTGTATACCAATGGCATCGGATATCTGGATTTGCTCTTTGATACAAAAGGAGTGCCTGAATCTTTGATTCCTTATCTTGGGATTTTGAAATCGGTATTGGGGTATGTGGACACAGAGCATTATACCTACAGCCAGTTATTTAATGAAATTAATGCAAGAAGCGGCGGGATTTTATTCGGACTTCAGGTGTTTGGAAATGCAGAGAAGCCTCAGGATAACAAGCATATGGTAGGCGTAAAAGCAAAGGCTTTATATGAGGACATTCCTTTCGTATTTGAGATGATTCGGGAAATCCTCTGTACTTCTAAGTTTGAAGATGATAAGCGTTTATATGAAATTCTTGCAAAGATGAAATCCAGAATGCAGATGAGCATGGCTTCTGCAGGTCACAGTACCGCAGTGGCAAGAGCCTTGTCTTATTTCTCAGAGAATGCTTATTTCCAGGAAAAAACGACAGGCATTGATTTCTATAAATTTCTGGATGAACTGGAAACCAATTTCCAGGAAAAGAAAGAGGATTTAAAAGAAAAATTAAAGGAATTAATGGTTTATGTGTTCCGTCCGGAAAACCTTACAGTAAGTTATACTGCAGACCAGAAGGGATGCAGGGGACTGGAAGAAGAGGTTCAGAAATTGAAAGCTGTTCTTTGTACAAAGGAAATCATGCCGGGAAGCTTTGTTCCTGTTCTGGAGGTAAAAAATGAAGGTTTCCAGACTTCCGGTCAGGTGCAGTATGTGGCAGCAGCCGGTAATTTCCGGGAGGCAGGATATTCTTATACAGGAGCTCTTCGGATTTTGAAGGTGATGTTAAGCTATGAATATTTGTGGACCAATATCCGGGTAAAGGGCGGCGCCTATGGTTGTATGAGTTCATTTCGTAGAAACGGGGAGGGATTCCTGGTTTCTTACAGAGACCCCAATCTTGTGAAAACGCTGGAAGTTTTCAGGAAAACAGGAGAGTTTATCCGCTCCTTTGATGCAGACGAAAGAGAAATGACCAAGTATATTATTGGAACCATCAGTGAGATGGATGTTCCCATGACGCCTTCCGGTAAGGGAAATCTGTCTTTAAATGCCTGGTTTTCCGGGGTGACACAAGAGGATATGGCAAAAGAGCGCCAGGAAATTTTGGAGGCGCAGCCGGAAGATATCCGTAAGCTGGCAGGAATTGTGGACGCTATGATGCAGCAGAACCGCATCTGTGTTGTAGGTAGTGAGGAAAAACTGGAACAAGAAAAACAGATATTTGGACAATTAAGAAATTTACTATAAGAGTACCATAAGAGGAGAGTGTATGAAGGCAGATTTTAAATCAGGATTTACAGCAATTATCGGCAGACCCAATGTGGGAAAATCCACATTAATGAACCATTTAATCGGACAGAAGATTGCCATTACGTCAAGAAAGCCGCAGACTACCAGGAACCGGATTCAGACCGTTTATACAGATGAGAAGGGGCAGATTGTGTTTTTAGATACTCCTGGTATTCACAAGGCGAAAAATAAGCTGGGTGATTATATGGTAAATGTGGCGCAGAGAACCCTAAAGGATGCAGATGTGATTTTATGGCTGGTAGAGCCAGGCACCTTTATCGGGGCGGGAGAGAGGCACATTGCGGAACAGCTAAAGCGCTGCAGTCTTCCGGTGATTCTGGTAATCAATAAAGTAGATACAGTGAAAAAGGAAGAGGTGCCGGAATTTATTCAGGCATACAGAAAACTTTATGACTTTGCAGAGATTGTTCCGGTGTCAGCCCTCAGAAGTCTGAATCTGGATACTTTGTTAGACTGCATTTTCAAATATCTGCCTTATGGACCGCAGTTTTATGATGAAGATACGGTAACGGACCAGCCCCAGAGACAGATTGTGGCTGAAATGATTCGGGAAAAGGCTCTGCGATGTCTGGAGGAGGAAATACCTCATGGGATTGCAGTGACCATTGAACGGATGAAAGAGCGCCCGGATGGAAGCATGGTGGATATTGACGCAACCATTATCTGCGAGCGGGATAGCCACAAGGGGATTATAATCGGGAAACAGGGCGCAATGCTTAAGAAAATCGGCAGCGCTGCCCGCTATGAGATTGAAAATATGCTGGAACAAAAGGTGAATCTGAAGCTGTGGGTGAAGGTGAAGAAAGACTGGAGAGACAGCGATTATCTCATGAAAAATTTTGGATATGATAAGAAGGAAATCGAATGAGTGATTCCATTACTGTCACAGGCATGGTGTTATCTGCCATGCCTGTGGGAGATTATGATAAGAGACTGGTGATACTTACAAAAGAAAGAGGGAAGATTACTGCTTTTGCAAAGGGAGCCAGAAGGCAGAACAGCGCCTTAATGGCAGCAGCCAATCCCTTTGTATTTGGGTCTTTTTTTCTTTATGAGGGGCGGACCTCCTATCAGCTTCGCTCTGCTTCTGTGATGGAGTATTTTTCTGAACTTGCAGGGATTCAGCCGGGAGTGTATTACGGATTTTATTTTCTGGAGCTGGCAGATTATTATGCCAGTGAGAATACGGATGAAAAACAAATGCTGAATCTGCTGTATGTGACCATGAAGGCTTTGGTAAAACAAAAGATGGAAAACCAGTTGATTCAGTATATTTTTGAACTAAAGGCCATGACTATTAACGGAGAATATCCTGCTGTGTTTGCCTGCCGCAAATGCGGAACTACAGAAAATCTCCAGTGGTTTTCCACAGAAGAGGCAGGGGTATATTGCAAAGACTGCGGAGAACAGGAGCATGGACTGATTTATGTAAGCCCTTCCACCCTTTATACCCTGCAGTTTATCATTGCAGCCAAGCTGGAACGCCTCTATAGCTTTACAGTGAAAAAAGAGGTGCTGGAGGAGCTTGGAAGAGTCATGCGCGCCTATACGAAGCATTATATTGATAAAAATTTCAAAAGTCTGGATATTCTGCATCTTATGGGAAGTCTCTATACAGATGCATAGCTGTTTTATAAAAGCTCTCCCAGAATCCGAAGTACATAGTCTTCCTCAGTTTTTACAGTTAGCTTGTCAATGAGAATATCTTCGTAAAAGCGGCTGCTTAGGGAGAGATGGTTCTGTCTGGCATATTGGAGCATTTTTTCATAGGTTTTTGGCAGTGCGTCATAGCCTCCCAGATGGAAGGCGCAGAGATAGTCTCCTTCAGGGCGTATCTGAAGAGGGAGGCCTTTTACAGGATTATCCAGGAGAATGTAGTAATGAGAATAGTGCTCATTTAAATGTTCTGGTGAATGCAAGTGCTGAATTCCGCCGATTCCATAAGGACTAAATAAATGATGCTCCTTTTCTAAGGCAATGAGTCTGCTTATAACATAGGCATTTTCTTCTTCTGAATCTGCATCTTCGGGGGCAGGGGCAGTGAGAAGATAATGCTTTTTTTCATGGACAACGGAAATTTCATGGAAATTTTGGCCAAGCGTATGTTTCAGACAGTTTTTTTCTTTGGTTAGCTGATCCTTCATTCCCTTTAATTCCTGTATCCTTTTTTCTATGGCAAAGGTTTCTTTTTCCAGCAATTCTAAAAACAATTTTGGAGTTCTGCTGTCCAGGTAGGACTTGATTTCTTTCAGTGGCATTCCGATTTCTTTTAAAATAGTAATAACGTCAAAAATTTCAAGCTGTGATGCAGAGTAATACCGGTATTGATTGGATAAGGTTCTCTCAGGGGAGAGAAGTCCGATTTTATCATAATGAAATAAGGTGTGCTTGGTAGTCCCTGCCAGTCTGGCAAATTCTCCGGTGGTGAGATAGTACGTTCTGCTTTGGTTCTGGTTCATAATGAAGTCTCCTAAAGAAAAGTCTTGACTATAGTGTTACCCTATAGTTTAACATGGGATAAGAAATCAAGCAATAAGAGGTGAAGGAAAGAATGACGAATTCAATAGCACAAAAATTTAATGTATTTACTCTGCTGAAATTTGCATTTCCCACTATGGTTATGATGGTTTTTATGTCCCTGTATACCATTGTTGACGGGATTTTTGTTTCCCGCTTTGTGGGGAGTAATGCTCTTTCGGCAGTGAATATTGTTTATCCGGTTTTAAACCTGTTGTTTGCCTGCGGCATTATGCTGTCCACAGGAGGCAGCGCTATTGTGGCAAGACAGATGGGGGAGAAGAGAGAGCAGGAGGCCAGAGAGAACTTTTCTCTTTTGGCAGCAGTCAGCGTGACAGTCGGTATTTTGATTCTGGTTCCTGGACTGTTATTTTTGGAACCCTTATGCGGGATTCTGGGAGCAACGCCGGTGATTATGGACGATTGTAAAACGTATCTGGGAGTTCTGCTGGGATTTGGCCCCCTGACCATGCTTCAGATGTTTTTCCAGGTGTTTTTTGTAACAGCCGGTAAGCCGGGGCTTGGTCTTGCTCTTACCATATCCGGCGGTGTTGCCAATATGGTTCTGGACTATGTGTTTATGGGCACAATGGAAATGGGGGTTTTAGGAGCAGCTTTGGCAACCGGACTTGGACAGGCTATTATGGCAGTGGCAGGAGTGGGGTATTTCTTTTGGGTAAAAGGAAGCCTGCATTTTGTAAAACCTGTATTTCGCGGGAAAATCCTTTTGCAAAGCTGTGGAAATGGTTCTTCGGAAATGGTCAGCAACCTGTCCACCGCAGTAGTGACCTTTTTGTTTAATATCACCATGCTGCAACTGGTAGGGGAAGACGGAGTTGCCGCCATTACCATTGTGCTGTATGGACAGTTTTTATTTACCTCCCTGTATCTTGGTTTTTCTATGGGAGTAGGACCTGTATTCAGCTTTAACTATGGAAATGAAAATCATGAGCAGATGAAACGGATATACAGAATCTGCAAATGGTTTATTGTCCTTTCTTCTATGGTGATTCTGGCTGTTGCCCTGTTCTTCTCAGAGCCTATTGTGAGAATTTTTACAGGAGAGGCAAACCATACCTATGAACTGGCAGTGGAGGGATTCTTTTTGTTTTCCTTTAACTATTTGTTCGCGGGAATCAATATTTTTGCATCTGCCCTGTTTACTGCGCTTTCCAATGGGAAGATATCAGCCATTATTTCTTTTTGCAGAACCTTTGTGTTTATTACGGCAAGTATTGTATTGCTGCCAAGAGTTATGGGAATTACAGGGGTCTGGCTGTCTGTTCCACTGGCAGAGCTGGTTACTTTGTTTATTTCCATTGCCTATTTAAGAGGGCAAAAAAAGGTCTATCATTATGGAGGATAGAGAGATTTTCTGCACTTTCTGCGTTTTGTAGTTGAAAAGATAGGTTTGAACCGTTATAATAGTGCCTATGAATCAAAGATGTAAAAGTGAAAAACAAAACATAGAGGAGATTGTAAACATGGAAAAGACAATGGAAAAAATCGTAGCATTAGCGAAATCAAGAGGTTTTGTATATCCTGGTTCCGAAATCTACGGAGGTCTTGCCAACACATGGGATTATGGTAACCTGGGTGTGGAATTAAAGAACAATGTAAAAAAAGCATGGTGGCAGAAATTTGTTATGGAAAGCCCATACAACGTAGGAGTAGACTGCGCCATCCTCATGAATCCGCAGACTTGGGTAGCTTCCGGACATCTTGGCGGATTTGCAGATCCATTGATGGATTGTAAGGAATGTCATGAACGTTTCCGCGCAGATAAAATTATTGAAGATTACTGTGCAGAAAAAGGTATTGAATTAGAAGGAAGCGTAGATGCATGGACACAGGAACAGATGAAGGATTTCATTGAAGAACACCAGATTCCATGTCCTACCTGTGGAAAGCACAACTTTACCGATATCCGTCAGTTTAACCTGATGTTTAAAACCTTCCAGGGTGTTACAGAAGATGCGAAAAATACCGTATATTTAAGACCAGAGACAGCGCAGGGTATTTTTGTGAACTTTAAGAATGTACAGAGAACCTCCAGAAAGAAGCTGCCATTTGGTATTGCTCAGATTGGTAAATCCTTCCGTAATGAAATTACACCGGGAAACTTTACCTTCCGTACTCGTGAATTTGAGCAGATGGAGCTGGAATTTTTCTGCAAACCGGACACAGACTTAGAGTGGTTTGCATACTGGAAACAGTTCTGCTTAGACTGGCTTCACAGCCTTGGCTTAAAGGATGAGGAAATCCGTTACCGCGACCATTCACCGGAAGAACTTTGCTTCTACAGCAAGGCAACTACGGACGTGGAATTTAAGTTCCCATTTGGATGGGGCGAACTGTGGGGGATTGCCGACAGAACGGATTATGACCTGACACAGCATCAGAATGTTTCCGGACAGGATATGACTTACTTTGATGATGAAACAAACCAGAAATATATTCCATACGTTATTGAGCCATCTCTTGGAGCAGACCGTATGGTGCTGGCTTTCCTGTGCAGCGCATATGATGAAGAGGTTCTGGATGCAGAGAAGAATGATGTGCGTACTGTTCTGCACTTCCATCCGGCGCTGGCACCAGTGAAAATTGGTGTGCTTCCGCTGTCTAAGAAATTAAATGAGGGTGCGCTGAAAGTATTTACGGAACTTTCCAAGAAATACAACTGTGAGTTTGATGACAGAGGAAACATTGGAAAACGTTACCGCCGCCAGGATGAAATCGGTACTCCATTCTGCGTAACCTATGACTTTGACTCTGAAACAGACGAAGCTGTAACAGTACGTGACAGAGATACCATGGAGCAGGAGCGTATTAAGATTGAAGATTTGAAAGCATATTTTGAAGAGAAATTTGCATTTTAAGGAATAAAATCCAGAGAAAATAGGGCGTTACATGGACAAACATGTAATAGCCCTATTTTTGGAAAAGAGGAGGTTTTTATATGGAATTAACAAGACAGGGAATCAAAGAGCGCAAGCTGTGGGAAAAGGCGGGTATTACCCTTCCGGGATATGATGTGGAGGAAGCAGCCAAAAAAGCAAGGAAGGAGCCGGTATGGGCTCATTTTGGGATTGGAAATATTTTTCGTGTATTTATGGGAGGGATTGCAGATGGACTTTTAGAAGCAGGTGTGCTGGACAGGGGAATCACCTGCGTAGAGACTTTTGACTATGATGTGATAGATAAAATTTATGAACCATATGACAATCTGGGATTAAATGTTATCCTCCATGGAGATGGTAAGCGGGAATACAAAGTTTTAGGAGCCCTGGCAGAAGCAGTAAAAGCCAGGTCCTGTGATTTGCAGCAGTGGAATCGGTTAAAAGAAATCTTTTCCAGTCCATCTTTACAACTGGTTTCCTTTACCATTACAGAAAAAGGCTATGCCCTGTATGGGGCAGATGGTACCTGGCTTCCTTATGTTCAGTCGGATATAGAAAATGGGCCTGACAGGGCAGTGGGAGCAATGGCAGTGGTGACAGCAATGCTTTATGAGAGATACAAAGCCGGAAAATATCCTCTGGCGCTGGTGTCTATGGATAACTGTGCCCAGAATGGTTCCAGACTTCGTCAGTCTGTGCTTACCATAGCGCAGGAATGGCAAAAGGCCGGTTTTGTAGAAGCTGGTTTTATAAGCTATGTAAGTGATGAGACAGTCCTTGCTTTTCCATGGACCATGATTGATAAAATAACACCTCGTCCAAGTGAGAAGATTGCCGCAGATTTGGAAAGCATGGGTGTAGAACATATGCAGCCTGTGATTACTGGAAAGAAAACTTACATTGCTCCTTTTGTCAATGCGGAAAAGCCTCAGTATCTTGTTATAGAAGACAGTTTTCCCAATGGACGTCCGGCTCTGGAAAAAGGGTTTGGCGTTTATATGACAGACAGAAATACGGTCAATCTCAGTGAACGTATGAAGGTAACTGTATGCTTGAATCCGGTGCATTCCGCAGTTGGCCCTCTTGGGGTGGTGCTTGGATATGATTTGTTTGCACATATGCTAAATACCAATGAGGATATGATGAAAATGGCCCGCATGGTAGCTTATGATGAAGGACTTTTGGTAGTGCCGAATCCGGGGATTCTTTCCCCTCAGGCATTTGTGGATGAGCTGTTTCAAGAACGTTTTCCCAATGAATATCTGGGAGATACCAATCTTCGTCTGGCGGTAGATGTGTCTCAAATGGTGGGAATCCGTTTTGGAGAAACCGTAAAAGCTTATGTAGAAAAATATGGAGATGCTTCCAGGCTTACAGCCATTCCTCTTGGTATTGCAGGATGGCTTCGATATCTGCTGGCTGTGGATGATGAAGGAAAGGCGTATGAGCTTGCGCCAGACCCAATGAAGGAAGAGCTTCAGGAACAGCTAAAGGAGATTACAGTAGGGCAGCCGGAAACCTGTAAAAATCAGTTAAAACCCATTCTTTCCAATGAGCGTTTGTTTGCCATAAATCTCTATGAAGCTGGTCTTGGAGATAAAATTGAAAAGATGTTTCGGGAAATGCTTCGTGGGGAAGGGGCAGTAAAGGCAACCATACATCAATATGTGGGGAGTGTGTCTTTAGATTTTCAATGAAAGAGAAAATGCTTGTCCTTTTTTATGGCGAAACAGGAAAAGAATTGACAGTAATTTGCACATTTTGTAAAATAAAGAGGAATTAAGGGAGAAAGCAGCGATGGAAAAGCGGGAAACGGTAAAGGCAATTTGCATAATCGCAGGGTTTTATCTGTTTTTAGAGTTGGTCTTAGGGGTTACATGTCCGATTCTATATTTTACAGGTATTTCCTGTGCCGGATGTGGCATGTCCAGGGCATGGATGTGTTTGCTGCAGTTGGACTTTGCCGGGGCATTTTATTACCATCCTTTATTCTGGATTCCCGGTGTGGGAGCAATTTTGTTCCTCTTCTGGGACAGAATTCCGAAAAAATGGAAAAGGGCGCTGCTTGCAGTTACCTGTATCTTGTTTTTAGGCGTGTATCTTTGGCGTATGCTGGATGTGACAGATACCATTGTGGTATTTCAGCCTGAAAACGGAATGCTGGCCAAAGTGTTTTTTCACTTGATTCAAAAATAAAAAAGAGGAGAAGAGTTTGAAATGAAATGCGTAAATTGTGGTAACGACATACCGGATAAGGCAAGATTCTGTCCTTATTGCGGTACACAAAATGAGCCGCAGCAGGAAACAACCCAAAATGGACAAACTACTGGGCAATATCAATACCAGCAGCCAGGACAGGAAGCCCCCAGACAGGCAAATACAGTAAATCTGGACAGCAGCTTGATTTTAAAAATAGGAACCGGAATTCTGGCGCTTATTTATGCAATCTTTGCATTGCGATATGTGTTTAATGGAGTGCGCACTCTGTTGTCTGTATTTTCCTGGGGATATGCAACTTCTATTCCGGGAGGGGTTTTAACTTTAATAAGTGGCGCCTGCTATGGCGGCATGGCAGCAGTTCTGGTGTTTCTTGGATTTTCCAAACAGCGGGAAAAGGCAAAATCCCTGTTTACCGTTCTGGGAATTCTGGGGATTGCGATTATTGGAATTGCCTTCCTTCGGATGCTTTTGCTTCTGGTTTTAGGAGGAAATATTCTGTTTGCCATTAAAATGTTATTGAATCCATTGTTTGGAACTGCGGCAGCCCTTGCTGTTACGTATGGATTATTGTATCTGACAAAAGAGGCTCCAACCGTACAGGATTATCAAAATATGGATTCCATGTCAAATGTGTTCAAAGACTGTGCAGATGCAGTGCAGGGAGCTGCAAAGGATGTGGCATCCGATGTAAATGAAAAAGCAGATGCATACCGCAGTTCCAAAACTTCCTATAACCAGAATACAGGTTATCAGGGACAGGAAACAGCTTATACAAATTATAATATGAATTATTCAAATGGTTCACCGTTGAAAACAGACAGAGGACTGTTGGGGTACATTCTTCTTACCCTGATTACCTGCGGAATTTACAGCTATTATTTTATTTATACAGTTGCCAGAGATGTAAACACAGCCTGCGAAGGAGATGGAAAATCAACAGGAGGACTGTTGCAGTTTATTCTTCTTTCTATTCTTACCTGCGGAATTTATAGCTGGATATGGCAGTATTCTCTTGGAAACCGCCTGGCTGCAAATGCGCCGCGGTATGGTATGAATTTCCAGGAAAATGGAACCACTGTGTTATTATGGGATTTGTTTGGTATATTGCTTTGCGGTATCGGACCATTCATTGCCATGAACATTATCATTAAAAATACAAACAGCATTTGTATGGCTTATAACCGCAGCAAAGGATTTATGTAAGATACAGGATTGCTACAGTAAAAAGGATACTGCAGCAATCCTTTTTTGTGGCAAAAGCACTGGAAGAATTTGACGGAAATCTTGTAAATTCGACAAAACACTGCTAAAATAAATGCATATAAGGAATTTTTTGAAAAGGGGAAAGGAATATGGACGAAAGAGACGAAGCCCTGAAAAGGGACAGAGAACGACAGCGAAAGAGAGAAGAACTCCGGCAAAAAAGAGAAGAGCAGGTGAAAAAGCAAAAGAAAATTGCGGCAGGTGTAAGTCTTCTGGCATTAGTGCTTTTGATTGCAGGGATTTTTGCAGGTGTGCAGATATCTAAAAATATAAAGGCTGATAAAGCCAGGGAAAAAGCAAAACAGGAGAAGCTGGCAAAAGAAAAGGAACAAGAAGAAAATACCGTAGAATTTCTGGCTGTAGGTGATAACATAGCCCATCAGGCTATACGGGAATCAGGAATGCAGGAAAATGATGTGTGGAATTATGACCATGTGTATCAGTATGTGAAAAAGGATGTAGAGGCAGCAGATTTGTCTCTGGTAACACAGGAAACGGTGTTTGTGGAAGACCGAAACAATGTTTCAGGCTACCCCACTTTTGGAACGCCACCGGAGTTCGGGGACGCGCTGGTAAATACCGGTTTTGATGTAGTGGCCCATGCGACGAATCACATTTTGGATAAGGGAACAAAATCCATTGAGTATACCCTGGACTGGTGGAAAACCAACCATCCGGACACAAAGGTTTTGGGAATTCATGACAGTCAGGAAGCTGCAGACGAAATTACTGTGGTAAAATGTAAGAAATTAAAAATTGCCATGCTGGACTATACTTATGGGCTGAACGGACTGGAGCTTCCGTCTGATAAACAATATCTTGCAGATGTTTTTGACGAGGAAAAGGCAAGAAGCGATATTCAGCGTGCAAAAGAAATGGCAGATGTAGTCATGGTAGTGATGCATGTAGGGGTAGAATATCAGCAGGATGTAGATGATGAGACAAGACAGTGGGTAGACCTTTTCCTGGAAGAAGGCGTAGATATTGTGATTGGTTCTCATCCCCATGTAGTCCGTACTATGGAAACACTTACAGGAGAAGACGGACACAAGATGCTGGTATATTATTCTCTTGGAAACTTTACTTCTACCCAGAATGACCTTCCCAGTCTTTTAGGCGCTATGGCGAAGATAACCATTCGGAAAAATATTAAAACAGGAGAAATTGAGATACCGGAACATGAATTTATTCCATTGCTCATGTATTATGACAGAGAAAATCCTGCGGCGGCAATTTACAAACTGGAGGATTATCCAGATGAGCTGATTGAGAAGCACTCTGTTTATAAAGCAAATCCCACAGAGTTTTCAAAAGAATACTATGAAAAGCTGTTTGAAGAAATAAAAAGCAAAGGGAATGATGAAGAAATTTAAGGAATTGTATAAAATATATAAAAATACAGATAAAAAGCAAAAATAAATAGGTAAAAAATCCATATCTTACTTGAAGATGTGGATTTTTTTTGTTATAATAAATGACAGATTTATTTGCGAACAAGGAGGATGCGTGAAAATGGCGAAAAAAAGAAATATTATTGTGGGGCAGTCCGGAGGACCTACGGCGGTTATTAACTCAAGCCTTGCCGGTGTCTATAAAAATGCAATTGAACGTGGTTTTGATAAAGTATATGGGATGCTTCATGGGGTTCAGGGGCTGTTGGATGAACAGTATGTGGACTTATCTACCCAGATTCATTCGGAGTTGGATATTGAACTTTTGAAAAGAACACCGTCCGCTTTTTTAGGCTCCTGTCGTTTTAAGCTTCCGGAAATTCATGAAGACAGAAGTATTTACGAAAAAATCTTTCAGATTTTAAATAAACTGGAAATTGAGGCATTTATTTATATTGGTGGAAATGATTCCATGGATACCATTAAGAAATTGTCAGATTATGCGATTATTACGGGGCAGAGTCAGAAGTTTTTAGGCGTTCCTAAAACCATTGACAATGATTTGGCTCTTACAGACCATACTCCCGGTTTTGGAAGCGCTGCAAAATATATTGGCGCTTCAACAAAAGAGGTGATTCGTGACGCCCAGGGACTGACTTACAAGAAGAGCATGATTACGGTAATGGAAATCATGGGACGAAATGCAGGATGGCTTACCGGAGCCACAGCTCTTGCCAAGACAGAAGACTGTGACGGACCGGATTTGATTTATCTGCCGGAAGTTCCTTTTGATATTGATAAATTTCTGCATAAGGTAAAAGAATTACTGAAAAAGAAATCTTCCATAGTTATTGCAGTGTCTGAGGGGATTAAGCTGGCAGACGGACGTTATGTCTGTGAACTTGGAAGCGTAGGAGATTATGTGGATGCCTTCGGACACAAACAGCTTCAGGGAACTGCAACCTATCTTGCTAACTTCCTGGCAGCAGAGTGCAGTTGCAAAACAAGAGCAGTGGAGCTTTCCACCTTACAAAGAAGCGCATCTCATATGGCGTCTCGTGTAGATATTGACGAAGCCTTTATGGTAGGAGGCGCTGCTGTGAAGGCGGCAGATGAAGGTGACACTGGCAAAATGGTTGTGATTGATCGTGTATCCGATGATCCATATATGAGCGCAACGGGAATTTATGATGTACACAGAATTGCTAATGAGGAGAAGCTGGTTCCAAGAGAATGGATGAACAGGGAAGCAAACTATGTGACAAAAGATTTTATTGATTATATCAAGCCTCTGATTCAGGGAGATTATCAGCCGATTATGGTAAACGGTCTTCCAAGACATTTGGTATTGAAAACCAAAAAACAGGGAAAAAGAGGCGAATAAGTCTGGAAGCTGACCAGACAAAGAGATAAAAGGAGAAGGTTTTTATAGAGAAAAGCAGCCTGGAAAATGGGGTCCAGGCTGCTTTTGGCATTTCAATTTGAAAAAAAACCTTATTTTGGAAGGAAATTAAAAAATCTTGCTTGACTATCCACCTTCTTATGTTAAAATAGATGTGTACGGGCAATTTGCCTGCACCAAGAAACATAAACAAAGGTTTATTTTTCTAGTAAGTACATTTAGGAGGAATGTTCAAAATGGCAAAATGGGTTTATATGTTTACCGAAGGTAACGCAACCATGAGAAACCTGCTTGGTGGTAAGGGCGCTAACCTTGCAGAAATGACAAGCCTGGGACTCCCGGTACCTCAGGGATTCACTGTTACAACAGAGGCATGTACACAGTATTATGAGGATGGCAGAAAAATCAATGACGAAATTATGTCTCAGATTATGGAAGCTATCGTAAAATTAGAAGAAATCACAGGAAAGAAATTTGGAGACAAAGAGAATCCTCTTCTTGTTTCTGTTCGTTCTGGAGCAAGAGCTTCTATGCCAGGTATGATGGATACTATCCTGAACCTTGGTTTAAATGAAGACGTTGTTAACGTACTTGCTGAAAAATCCGGCAATGCTCGTTGGGCATGGGACTGCTACAGAAGATTCATCCAGATGTACTCTGATGTAGTTATGGAAGTTGGTAAGAAATACTTTGAAGAACTTATCGACAAAATGAAAGAAGAAAAGGGTGTTACTCTTGACGTTGAACTGACTGCAGAAGATCTGAAGACTCTGGCTGGACAGTTCAAAGCTGAATATAAAGAAAAAATCGGCGAAGACTTCCCTGCAGATGCAAAAGAGCAGTTAATGGGAGCAGTGAAAGCTGTATTCCGTTCCTGGGACAACCCACGTGCTAACGTATATCGTCGTGACAATGATATCCCATATTCCTGGGGTACAGCAGTTAACGTACAGATGATGGCATTTGGTAACATGGGTGATGACTGTGGTACAG
>CATWQE010000001.1 GCA_958352855.1 uncultured Bacillota bacterium | reverse complement strand
ACCGAGGAAAACAGAGGGTTTTTAAAAGGAATTACAGAGAACCTGTTGAGCTTTGGACATGGTTTTCCATCACCAAAGGGAAGCTCTTATTATCTGGGAGACGACGGAACTCCATGGAAAGACAGAAATCGTGAAACATGGATTACTTCCCGTATGGCCCATGTGTACAGCATTGGTACTTTTTTGGGACATGAAGGAAGTGGGGAACTGGCAGCAGCAGCCATTCGCGGATTAAGAGAAGAGCTTCATGATGACAAAAATGGCGGCTGGTATGCAGGACTTACTGCTGAAGGAGAAATCCTTCCGAATAAACAGTGCTATGCTCATGCATTTGTGATTTTAGCTGCTTCTTCTGGTGTGCTGGCCGGTGTAGAAGGGGCAAAAGAATTGTTAGAAGATGCCTTAAAGCTCTATGACCTGCGTTTCTGGAACGAAGAAGAAGGACTTTCCTGTGATACCTGGAATACAGAGTTTACTGTTCTGGATGACTACAGAGGATTAAATGCCAATATGCATACCGTAGAAGCATTTCTGGCAGCAGCAGATGTAACCAAAGATGAAAAATACCGCATCCGCGCAGGAAGAATCATTGACCATGTTCTTGGATGGGCTTCTGAGAACAACTGGAGAATTCCGGAACATTTCACAAAAGAATGGGTAGCAGACTTAGAATGCAACAAGGAACAGCCTGCAGACCAGTTCAAACCATATGGAGCAACACCAGGACATGGCATTGAATGGTCAAGACTTATTACCCAGTGGGCATTATCTACTTACAAAAATGACCAGGAAGGTGCGAAAAAATATATTGAAGCGGCTGAAAATCTCTTTAATCGCGCAGTAGAAGATGCATGGAATGCAGACGGGGCGCCTGGTATTGTATACACCACAGACTGGGAAGGAAAACCAGTGGTTCATGACAGGATGCACTGGACTCTGGCAGAAGCCATCAATACTTCTGCTGTACTGTATCATGTAACGAAAAAAGAGAAATATGCAGAAAACTATGCAGAATTCATGGAATACCTGGATGAAAAGGTTCTGGATCATGTACATGGTTCCTGGTTCCACCAGATGAATGAGAAAAATGAAGTCATTGGAACCGTATGGCCGGGAAAATCTGATTTATACCATGCATTCCAGGCAACATTGATTCCCTACCACACACCGGAACTTTCTATTGCGCCGGCTGTAAAAGAAGGGAAAGAAATTTAATTTTTTTAGTACAAATTATACAAGAAAAATCCGAATGGAGCTGATTTTGGCTCTGTTCGGATTTTTCTTTTGTCCAGAGTGTGCATAATTCGACAAAAAAATCTATAGTTTTATTGGATATAACCGAAAAGACCTTAAAAATTTGAATGAATAGAAAAAAATATTCTATATTTTTTCCTGGAATAATTGTGTATACTGCCATTATAAACAAGAGGCACTCAGTGAGGGTGCGCCGAAGGAGGATTATTATGAAGAAAAAATTAGTGTTATGGACAATGGCAGCTCTGTTAGCGTTCTCAGCTACAGCATGTGGTGGTTCCGGTGATTCAGGAAACACAGACACAAAGGAAGAAGGAACCAAAAAAGAAGAAACTGCTTCTAAAGGAGAATCTTCTTCTGTAGCAAACAAGGACAAACCATTAGTATGGTTCAACCGTCAGCCATCCAACAGCTCCACAGGAGAACTGGATATGAATGCTCTGAACTTCAACAAAGATACCTATTATGTAGGTTTCGATGCAAACCAGGGTGCTGAACTTCAGGGACAGATGGTTAAAGAATATATCGAAGAACATGCAGATACTATTGACCGTAATGGTGACGGTGTAATCGGATACGTTCTTGCAATCGGTGATATCGGACATAATGACTCTATTGCACGTACAAGAGGTGTTCGTAAAGCTCTTGGAACAGGCGTAGAAAAAGATGGAAATATCAACAGTGAACCAGTAGGAACAAACGTAGACGGAAAAGCTACAGCAGTTCAGGATGGTACATTAGAAGCAGGCGGAAAGAAATTTACAGTTCGTGAGTTAGGTTCCCAGGAAATGAAGAACTCTGCAGGTGCTACATGGGATGCTGCAACAGCAGGTAACGCAATCGGCACATGGTCTTCTTCCTTTGGTGAAGATATTGATGTTGTTGTTTCTAACAACGATGGTATGGGAATGTCCATGTTCAATGCATGGTCAAAAGATAACAAAGTTCCTACATTCGGATACGATGCTAACAGCGATGCAGTAGCAGCTATCGCAGAGGGCTACGGCGGAACTATCAGCCAGCATGCAGACGTACAGGCTTACCTGACACTTCGTGTACTGCGTAACGCATTAGACGGTGTTGATATTGATACAGGTATCGGTACACCGGATGAAGCTGGAAACGTTCTGAGTGAAAACGAATACAGATACAGCGAAGAAGAACGTTCTTACTATGCATTAAACGTTGCTGTAACAGCAGATAACTATCAGGACTTCACAGATTCTACTAAGACATTTGAAGCAGTATCCAATCAGTTGGACGAAAGCAAATCTCCGAAAAAGAAAGTATGGCTGAACATTTACAATGCTTCTGATAACTTCTTAAGCTCTACATATCAGCCACTGCTTCAGAACTATGATGATCTTCTGAACCTGGATGTTGAATACATCGGTGGTGACGGACAGACAGAATCCAACATCACAAACCGTCTTGGAAACCCAGGTCAGTATGATGCATTTGCTATCAACATGGTTAAAACAGATAACGCAGCTTCTTACACTGCTTTACTGAATCAGTAAGTCTATTTCAAATCACATGAAAGAGGTTCTGTAGGGAGAAGAAATTCTCCCTACAGCCGATTAAGGATATTCAAAATAGTAAGATACAGGAGTAAAAAATATGGCAGATAAGAAAGAGGATATCGTCTTATCGATACGCGATATGAGTAAATCCTTTGGACGAAACCGAGTTCTGGATCACATCAACCTGGATGTGAAAAAGGGAACTGTTATGGGTCTGATGGGTGAAAACGGCGCCGGTAAGTCAACGATGATGAAATGTCTTTTTGGTACTTATCAAAAGGATGACGGAAAAATTTTCCTTGATGGAAAAGAGGTCAGTTTTTCCGGACCCAAGGATGCTCTTGAGAATGGTATTGCAATGGTACACCAGGAGCTGAATCAGTGTCTGGAGAGAAATGTAATTGATAACCTGTTTTTGGGACGCTATCCACGTAATTCTATGGGGGTTATTGATGAGGGCAGAATGAAGAGAGAAGCCTCTGAGCTTTTCCGTAAGCTGGGTATGACAGTAAACCTGACCCAGCCTATGAGAAACATGTCTGTTTCCCAGCGTCAGATGTGTGAAATTGCAAAAGCGATTTCTTATAATTCAAAAGTTATTGTTTTGGATGAGCCAACCTCTTCTCTGAATATTCAGGAGGTAGAGAAGCTGTTTGAAATGATGAGAATGTTGAAAGACCAGGGCATTTCCCTGATTTACATTTCTCATAAAATGGATGAGATTTTTGAAATTTGTGATGAGATTTCCGTACTTCGTGACGGTAACCTGGTTATGACCAAGAGTTCAAAAGATACCAACATGAACGAACTTATTGCAGCTATGGTTGGACGTTCTTTGGAAAACAGATTCCCGCCAGTGGATAATACACCAAAGGATGTTATTTTGTCTGTTCAGAATCTTTCCACAAAATTTGAGCCTCATTTAAGTGATATTTCCTTTGATGTAAGAGAAGGAGAGATTTTTGGACTGTATGGTCTGGTTGGTGCAGGACGTACAGAGCTTCTGGAAACCATCTTCGGTGTAAGAACCAGAGCTGCTGGACGTGTTTACTTTAATAACCATCTTATGAACTTTAACAGTGCCAAGGAAGCTATGGAACATGGTTTTGCCATGATTACAGAGGAACGAAAGGCCAATGGTCTCTTTTTAAAGAGCGACCTTACCTTTAACACCACCATTGCAAACTTAAATCAGTATAAGTCCGGTATTGCGCTTTCAGATTCCAAGATGATAAAAGCTACAAACAATGAAATCAAAGTCATGCATACAAAGTGTATGGGACCGGATGATATGATTACCAGCCTTTCCGGTGGAAATCAGCAGAAAGTTATTTTTGGTAAATGGCTGGAAAGAAATCCAAAAGTATTTATGATGGATGAACCTACCAGAGGTATTGATGTTGGTGCGAAATATGAAATCTATGAACTGATTATTCAGATGGCAAAAGAAGGAAAGACTATTATTGTGGTTTCTTCTGAAATGCCGGAGATTTTAGGTATCACCAACCGTATCGGTGTTATGTCCAATGGACGTCTTTCCGGTATTGTAAATACCAAAGAAACCAATCAGGAAGAACTGTTAAGACTCAGTGCAAAATACCTATAATGAGGGAGTGTAATAGATATGGCAAATGAAAATAGCAAGATTTTGACTGCAGATCAGGAAGCAAAACTGCGTCAGCCTATCGACGATTATGTGGGCAAGATTCAGAAAGAAATCGATGGCCTAAGAGCAGACGGAACAGAAAAAGTAGTTGCTCTTCAGAACAGAATTGACGGACTTAAAAGAGACCGCAGTATTTCCAGAGAAGAGAAAGAAGCAGAAATTGCAAAATGCAAAGCAGAATTAGAAAAAGCAAAAGCAGTTGAAGCAAAGAATAAAGATAGAATCACAAAATTAATTGCAGAGGCGGAAAGCTATCTGAAAGAACATTTTGATAAAGATTACTATCAGCCGGTACTGGCAAGCTGCCAGGTTGAAAAGGTGGCTGCAAAAGAAAGATACCAGAAGAGATTAAAAGACCTGGAAAAAGAACACCAGGAAATTCTCTCCAAGCTTACAGACCATCAGGAAATTAAAGATGAGAAATATGTTTACAAAAACAGACTTTCCAATGCTAAGATTGAATTAGAAAAAGATCTTCAGCAGATTAAAGACCGCAGACATGCAGCATACAATCACAAATTCCATCTGATTGACCTGCTTCGGTTATCTAAGTTTACTTTCCTGGAGTCCAGAGCTCAGAAATGGGAAAACTACAAATATACATTCAACCGCAGAGCTTTCTTACTGCAGAACGGATTGTATATTGCGATTATCATTATTTTTATAGCGCTGTGTATTATTACTCCAATCGTAAAAAATACACCGTTGCTTACTTACAACAATGTATTGAATATTTTACAGCAGGCGTCACCCAGAATGTTCCTCGCCCTTGGTGTTGCAGCGCTGATTCTTCTTGCCGGTACAGACCTTTCTATTGGACGTATGGTTGGTATGGGTATGACTGCAGCGACCATTATTATGCATCAGGGTATTAATACTGGTGGTGTGTTCGGACATATTTTTGACTTTACCAATATGTCTGTAGTTGGAAGAGTTGTTCTGGCGCTGGTTGTTTGTATTGTACTGTGTACATTCTTTACTACCATTGCCGGTTTCTTTACCGCGAAGTTTAAAATGCATCCATTTATTTCTACTATGGCAAACATGCTGGTAATTTTTGGTCTGGTTACTTATGCAACAAAGGGTGTATCTTTTGGTGCCATTGAGCCAACGATTCCAAATATGATTATTCCTAAAGTAAATGGTTTCCCGACCATTATTCTCTGGGCAGTAGCAGCGATTGCAATTGTATGGTTTATCTGGAATAAAACAACCTTTGGTAAAAACCTGTATGCAGTAGGTGGAAACCCGGAAGCAGCAGCAGTATCTGGTATCTCTGTATTTGCTGTAACAGTAGGCGCTTTCGTAATGGCTGGTATCCTTTATGGATTTGGTTCCTGGCTGGAATGTATCCGTATGGTAGGTTCCGGTTCCGCAGCTTATGGACAGGGATGGGAAATGGATGCCATTGCTGCCTGCGTAGTAGGTGGTGTATCCTTTACCGGTGGTATTGGTAAGATTTCAGGCGTTGTAGTTGGTGTATTCATCTTCACAGCACTGACCTATTCTCTTACTATCCTTGGTATTGATACAAACCTGCAGTTCGTATTCTCAGGTATCATTATCCTGGTAGCAGTAACACTTGACTGTCTGAAATACGTTCAGAAGAAATAATGAAACTTTTAAACAAAACGGAGCTGTTGCGTCTGGCGCGACAGCTCTTTTTATGTGTTCATTTACTTTTGTTACTCCACTTGTTATAATCAGATTAGACAAATGAAGAGATGAGATGGAGAGGAATCATGGAGCGGTATACATTACTTTTGGTAGATGATGAGGAAGAAGTAGTTCAGATTATTATGAAGAAGATTTCCTGGGAGAAAATTGGATTTTCTGTAATCGGACATGCGAATAACGGGGTAAAAGCCCTTGAGATGGTGGAGGAATATCAGCCGGATGTGGTAATCACAGATATTAAGATGCCCTATATGGATGGCATGGAACTGGCGAAAAGGATAAAAGCCGGTTATCCTGACATTAAGATTTTGTTCTTTACCGGATTTGATGAATTTGAATATGCAAGAGAAGCCATTCATCTGGAGGTGGAGGAGTATATTTTAAAGCCTTTAAATGCAGTGGAATTAACAGAGATTTTTGAAAAATTAAAGACCAAGCTGGATCAGGAAATCAGCGAAAAACGAAATGCTGAGATTTTGCAGAAATACTATCTGGAATCCCTGCCTCTTCTTCAGGTGAATTTTTACTCCACATTGATTGAAGGGAGGCTTAACGAAGAGGAAATCCCCAAATATTTGTCGGACTACCAGATTTCTTTTACAGGACCGTATTATTGCTGTCTGGTGATTCATACCTCTTCTTCTCAAAATGAGGAGGGGATGAGTCCCCAGCTTCTTATTACTTCTGTGCAGAAACAGGCAGAGGAGCGGCTGGAGGAAAAGTGGCAGGCCAAAAGCTTTTCTTATCTTGGAAATACGGTACTTTTGGCACAGCTTTCAGACCGCAAGGAAGTTTCAGAGCTTACAGATGAATGTGACCGGTTCTGCAAATATGCCGGACGTATTATTGGAGCTGTAGTCACCATTGGCATTGGTCCGGTGTGCGAAAAAATCAGTGAATTGTCAGAATCCTATAGCGGAGCCAGGGAGGCGGTTTCCTATCGTGTATTATATGGAGCTTCCAGAGCCATTAACATGCAGGAAATTGCTCCAAGAGAAATCACCAGGCAGGACTTTTCCAATGACACAGAGCTGTCCAATCTGTTTAAAATGATTCGTTTAAGTTCCAGAGAGGATATTTTAGAGGCAGCAGACGCATATTTGAGGAAGCTTTCATCTCCCAAAAGGTCCATGCAGCAGCACCATGTGGCAGTGATGGAGCTGGTTAGCGCCCTGTATCGTTTTGGAACCAACCAGGACATTGCGGTGGAAGAGCTTTGCGGGGATATTGGAAGCCTCTATGGAAAGCTCATGGAAATGGAACCGGAAATGCTTGGAAAATGGCTGAAACAGATAAGCCTTGTGTTCCAGGAGAGAATTATTCATGCCAGATATCAGTCTACCAATTCCTTTATTGTACAGGCAAAGGAGTATGTAAAGAATCATTATGGAGATGAAGACCTTTCTCTGGACAGTGTATGTCAGGAACTGGGAGTTTCTAATTCTTATTTTTCTACTATTTTTAAAAAAGAAGAGGGAACCTCTTTTATCGGGTATCTTACGGATTATCGCATGGAAAAGGCTTCCCGCATGTTGATTGAAACAAAGGAAAAGAGTTATATCATAGCCCGTCAGGTAGGATATACAGACGCTAATTATTTTAGCTATGTTTTTAAGCGACGCTTTGGAGTATCACCATCGAAATATAGAACGGAGTATGCAAAGCAGTGAAGAGAAAACTATTCCAATATTTAAAAAAATTGAAACCAGGAGAAATTCAGACTACATTAATGCTGGTGGTTTCTGGCATTTCCCTGGTTACCATGCTCCTTATGGGAATTATTATGTACATGCGGTTTTCCACCTTGTCCAGACAGGAAACTATTGAGAGCTCCAGGAAATTGATGGAACAGACAGGGGAGACCATGGAGGACTATCTGGTAAATATGCGGCAGATTTCTGATGCAGTTTATTACAATGTAGTAAAAGAGAATGATTTTCAGGATGCCAGAGAAGAAATTCAAAAAGGCATGAATCTGCTGTATGAGGCCAACCGGGATAAACTCCGTACCATTGCTATTTATAACAGTGATGGCAGCCTCATGGCAGCGGAGCCGGTGGCTACCCAGAAGGAAGATCCGGATGTGACCAGACAGGAATGGTATCAGAGCGCTATGGAAGAGATGGAAAATATTCATTTTTCTACACCTCATATTCAGAATCTTTTCGAAGACAGTACCTTTCGGTATTACTGGGTTATTTCCTCCAGCCGCGTGGTAGAGCTTACAGAAAACAGAGATTCTCAAATGGGAGTGCTGCTGGTGGATATGGACTTTTCCAGTATATCCAGGATGATGAACCAGATTAATGAAGTTGGAAACGGACAATACTATTATCTGTGCAACAGTGACGGAGATATTATTTATCATCCAAGACAGATTCAGATTAGTGATGGAATTTCCAGAGAAAACAGTATAAAGGCAGCTTCTTATAAAGACGGTGTATATGACGAGACTTTTGAAGGAACCCAGAGAAAAGTTATTGTAAATACCATTAGTTATACAGGCTGGAAGCTGGTAGGCGTGATTCCATACTCCATTTTCACCCATGAAATGCTGAATATCCGGTATTTTATTGCCATGGTGATTCTTTTAATGGCAATGATGCTTACGATTATTAATCGTGTGGTTGCAGAGCGGATTTCCAGACCTATACGCAAATTAAATCATTCTGTCATGGAATATGAGGCAGGGAAAAAACCGGAGATTTATATTGGAGGTTCATGGGAAATCCGGCATCTGGGATATTCCATTCAAAGCTCTTATGAGAAAAGCGAGAAACTCATGCAGGAAATTGTATGGGAGCAGAATGAAAGGAGAAAAAGTGAACTGGATGCCCTGCAAAGTCAGATTAATCCCCACTTTTTATATAATGCCCTGGACTCTATTACCTGGATGATTGAAGGGGAGAGAAATGATGAGGCAGCGTTTATGATTTCCCAGTTGGCAAAGCTTTTCCGCATTAGTTTATCTAAGGGACACACCATTATCAGCGTAAAAGATGAACTACAGCATGCCCAGAGCTATATGAATATTCAGAGGGTACGTTATAAGGATGCATTTTCAGTCACTTTTGATGTAGAGCCGGAGCTGGAAAAATACTGCGCTGTGAAGCTGACCTTGCAGCCTATTCTGGAAAATGCCATTAACTACGGAGTAGACCCTATGGATGATTGCGGAGAAATCCGAATCTGTGTGAGAAAAGAAGGGGAGCTGCTGGTGCTTTCAGTAGAGGATAATGGAATCGGAATGTCTGAGGAAGAGGTTGAACTGCTTCTTACAGATAATAACAGGGTTCCAAAACATGGCTCTGGCGTGGGTCTGATTAACATTCATAACCGCCTCCAGATTTTATTTGGAAAGGAATACGGGCTGGTGATTGAGAGTGAACCGGACGAGGGAACCAGAGTATCCATTCAGATACCGGCGATTTTGTATACAGAGGAAAACCGCAAGATTCTGGAGAAAGGTTATCTGTTCAGCAAAGAAGAGATGGAAAAAAGAGAAGTACAGGGGGAGAACAATGAAAAATAATAAAAGAGTGTTTCTCCTGATTGAGATTATTTTAGGTATTATGGTGCTTGTCATGGCCTCCTTAATGATACGGGAGAAAAACGGGGAAGATTTAGAAAGGATTTCTGTGATTATACAAAATTCCGATGACAATCAATGGACTGCATTTCAATATGGGCTGAAAATGGCAGCCGAAGATCAGGGTGTAGAATTGTTTGTAGCAGGAACAGGAGACCGTCTTACCGTAGAAGAGCAGAAAAACCTGATTGAAAAGGAAATTGATAAGGGGGCGGACGGGATTCTGGTGCAGCCGGTTCCGGGGGAAAAATCAAGAAAAATGCTGAAAAAAATCGAGAAAAAAGTTCCGGTGATGCTTATAGAGCATGGGATTTCGGGAGACAAAGAGGAATCCATCCCCATTACACAGCCGAACCACTATGCTATGGGAATGGCTCTGGGGGAGGAGCTCTTAAAAGATTATAATGGAAATATTGCAGGTAAAACCTACGCTTTTACTGCAGAAAATATGGGCTCTCAGGCAACTGTAGAACGTGTCCTGGGCTTTACGGATGCCCTTCAGGGAAGTGGGGCGGAGGTTTCGTGGCAGAGCTCCAGGGATTTGCAGCAGCAGCCTAAGGTGGACTTTGTTATTGCCCTGGATAATAACAGCCTGGTACAGGCTGGAGAAGCGGCGGCGTCCAACAATCTCCATGGCGCCCTGATTTATGGAATCGGAAAATCCACAGAGGCGGTTTATTACCTGGATACAGGTGTGGCGGTGTGTCTGGTAGTACCGGACGAGTTTAACATGGGATACCAGAGTCTAACTGAAATGTCAAAAAAAGTGAAGGGGTCCTTATATCAGTTGCAGGAGAAGGAAATTTCCTATACCATTCTCCGTCAGGACACATTGTTTTCCAAGGAAAACCAGGAACTCCTTTTTACCATGAGTCAGTAGAAAGCAGAGGTAGGGTATGAAGGGAAGAAAAAAGATTGCAGCAGGAATACTTTGCTGCATGTGCATTTTGGGAGTTAATGGCTGCGGACAGGCAGATTCCGATAATTCCCAGAACGTTTATGTGGGCGTCACCTATTATGACCAAAGTGATATTTTTCTCAATGAGCTTTTGGATTGCTTTAAAAAAGAAATCCAGGATTTGGAGTCAGAAGAAAAGAAAATCAGTGTGACCATTCAAGGTGCAGGCGGCTCTCAGAGAACACAGGACGATCAGGTGAAAGAGCTGATAGATGGAGGGTGTAATGTACTTTGTGTTAATCTGGTGGATCGCACAGACCCTTCGGAAATTATTGACCTGGCAAGGGAAAGCGAGATTCCGATTATTTTCTTCAACAGGGAGCCAGTGGCAGAGGACATGGCCCAGTGGGAACAATTATATTATGTAGGGGCAAAAGCAGAGGAATCCGGAACCATGCAGGGGGAGATGGCGGCAGAAGCTATCAAAGCCAACCCGCAGATAGATAGAAATAAAGACGGGAAGATTCAATATGTAGTGCTGGAAGGAGAACCTGGTCATCAGGATACCATTATCCGCACAGAAAACGCGGTGGAAGCTCTGAAAGCCGGAGGAATTGAACTTGAGAAATTAAGCTATGGTCTGGCTAACTGGAACAGGGCACAGGCGGAAAACCGGATGTCCCAGATGATTAGCCAGTATCAGACCAAAATAGAACTGGTTCTGGCGAACAATGATGAGATGGCCCTTGGCGCTATGGATGCTTATGAGAAATTAAACTATACAGAATCTACGCTGCCGCTGTTCTTTGGGATTGATGGAACCAAGGTGGGGCTGGAAGCAGTGCGGGATTCCCGCCTTTCTGGTACTGTTTATAATGATAAGGAAGGTCAGGCCAAAGCCATGGCAAAGCTGGCAGAGGCATTAGTAACAGGAGGCGGGACAGAAAATATGGATTTTGAAAATGGGAAGTATGTGTATCTGCCTTATGAGAAGGTGACAAAGGAACAGTTGGAGTGAAAATAAGTGAAAATTCATTTTTTTCACTTGGCTGGAGTGAATTTTCATATGATAATGAAGAAAAACCTTTAAAACGTGAGGGGGCTATTTTATGCATTTTGAAGATGAAAAGATTGAGTTTAAGGAAACATTTGTACCAGATATATATAAAGAGGTGATTGCTTTTGCGAATACAGACGGAGGCGTTATTTTTGTAGGGGTTGATGATAATGGAAATCCTGTTGGTTTAGAAAATGTTGATGATACTTACACGAGAATAACAAATGGTATACGGGATGCTATTCTTCCGAATGTTACTATGTTCATAAAATATACGTTGGAAAAGGAAAAAATTATAAAAATAGAAATAGGAGAGGGATTATATAAGCCATATTATTTAAGATCTAAAGGTTTAAAACCATCGGGTGTCTATATCCGTCAGGGGGCATCTTCTGTACCTGCTTCTCAGGAACAGATTCGTCAGATGATTAAATATGCTGATGGTGATACATTTGAAAAACTTCGTTCTCTAAATCAGAAACTGACATTTGAATTTGCATCACAAATATTTGAAAAAAGAGGGATTCCTTTTAACGAAGAAAAATATTATCAGCTTGGAATAAAAAGTCCGGAACTCAAAATTTTTACCAATCTTGGTCTTCTTCTGTCTGATCAATGTACTCATACGGTAAAAGTTGCTGTATTTTCAGATGATGATAATACCATATTTAAGGATAAAAAAGAATTTACAGGTTCCTTATTAGAACAGCTGGAAGAGACATACAATTACTTACAGCTTTGCAATCAAAACCAAGCGGTAATAAATGGGCTTGAACGAGAAGATCATTGGGATTATCAGGAGGAGGCAGTGAGGGAAGCGTTATTAAATGCACTTATTCATCGTGATTACAGCTTTAGCGGAAGCATTATTATAAATGTCAATGATAAAGAAATGGAGTTTATTTCGATTGGAGGTTTGCTGTCGGGACTTTCACCTGAAGATATTCGTAATGGGATTTCTTTGTCGCGGAATAGCAGACTTTCGGAACTGTTTCATCGCTTACATTTTATCGAGGCATATGGTACTGGTATCAGACGTATTTTTTCTTTGTACAAGGAATGTAAAGCACAACCAGAAATATCAATTACACCTAATTCTTTTAAAATAACGTTGCCGAATATGAATGTTGCTGGAAAAATTGAGGCAGTTTCGGATAGCAAGGTGGTTTCTGGCAAAAAGGAATTTGTACCGAAGCTTACAGAGCAAATGGTAACGATATTGGATTATATCTCTGAAAATGGTGAAATAACATTGGAAGAAATCCAAAATCTTTTAAATATAAAAGAGACCCGTACTTATGTAATTATGAAACAACTGATTAATTCTGGTAAAGTAGAGAAAATTGGACGCGGTAAAGGCCAAAAATATATACGCAAAAGTTAAATAAAAATGTTGTTAAAGTGTCTTGAGAATGTTATGATAAAGAAAAAGGGCGTGAAAATATGAAGAAAAACCTGCAAATTATCAAATATTTTTTGAGTGTGGCAGCAATTTTGTATCTACTTGGTATTTTCTTCCTTCCTGCTATGAAACCACTTAGTCATAGCTGGATTGCATGGGTGGTTTTTGGAATCTATTGCCTGAATCTTATCTTTTTGTGGGCAATCGGAGGAAAAAAGACAGAACATCACGATGATAAGGAAGAAGCAACAAAGGAAGCGCAAATTTCCCAGGAACTCTTGAAGGATAGGAATAAGTGGGTTGTGTGAGCCAGGAAATAATTAATATCAAGCCAGAAGAAAAACATATCAGGTAAAGCAAGTTAGGAATATAATTTTGCGATATAAAATGGAGGTATAAAGATGGCTAAATATGAAAGAATTATTTTCTGGTCTGAAGAAGACGGAAGATGGATTGTAGATGTGCCAGAATTGCCAGGGTGTATGGCAGATGGAGCAACTGCTGCAGAAGCGTTGGAAAATGTAGAGAAAATAATAGATGAATGGATTGAAACAGCAACACAACTTGGAAGGAAAATTCCTGAACCGAAAGGGCGCTTAATGTATGCATAACAGGTATGTTCGGTAATGAATAAAGTGAGACAATGAAAACTGCTGTAGAGAGCAAATATCAATGGATTTTACTCTCTGCAGCAGTTTTTTCTACCTTTGGGTTAGATTTTTCTATTGTTGGGAGATTTTAGAAGTGCTATACTGACAATATATCCGAAAATTAATACTGATATAAAGGAAGTGCATATACAAATGAAATTTTTTGGAAAGTTTGTACGGGGAAAAGGATTTGCAGCCTTGTTTGCTTTGTTTTCCATGCTTTCTGCTTTTTATGTGTCTGAACGTATGGGAAGACTTTTGGATAGCCTGTTTTCCTGTAATAGCAAGTGGTGGATTCTGACTGCTTTGCTGGCGCTTATGGGATATATGCTTGTGTACATCAGGAGTAAAAAGGAGAAGAAAAAATCCAGGAATCTGTATGAATTGTGCAGTGTTTTTTTGTGCTTTTTACTATATCTGGTGATGTTTTTGTGGGTATATGATTTTGTAAATGTGCTGTTTCAGATTAACAAGGATTCTTGTTATATGATTCCGGTTATTGGTTCAGTTCTTATAACCGGGTATGGTTTTTGTCATGCAAAAAAATTGTATATCAGGGAATATGACATTCCTCTGGAGCATTTCCAGAAAGAGAAGAAAATCGCACTTTTAAGTGATATTCATGTAGGGACTTTTGTAGATATCAGGCAGTTACGAAAAATTATAGCAATGGTAAATAAGATTCAGGCAGATATGGTTCTGATAGCAGGTGATTTATTTGACGTGGATGCGTTTGCCTATTGTAAGAAGGCGGAAATTGCGTCAGAACTCCAAAAGCTGCTGCCAAAAGGAAACGTTTATGCAGTTTTGGGAAATCATGATCCTAAAGCAACAACCGGAGAAATGAGAAAGTTTTACAAAGAGGCCGGAATCGAATTTTTAGTGGATGAGTGTATAGAAACAGAGGATTTTGTGTTGATTGGAAGAGATGACAGCACCACAAATCCAGACAGAAAACCATTATATACATTGCTTCAGAAACAAAATCGAAATAAGCCGGCAATTATTCTTGACCACAATCCAACAGGAATTAAAGAAGCAGTGGAACAGGAGACTGCTTTGATTGTATGTGGACATACTCATAAAGGCCAGTTTTTTCCGGCAGATGTTTTTACAAAGCTGGCTTATGGAAAACAGGGCTTTTATGGATATTTTAGGGAAGAGAAGACGCAGAGTGTGGTGTCTTCCGGGGCAGGATATTTTCAGATGCCCATGAGGATTGGGAGCAACAGTGAGATTGTGGTTTTGCATGTTCAGGGGAAATAAAATATGATGATAAAGGAGTAAAACATTATGAACCGAAACGTAAAAGAACTGGTAAAACAAATGACTCTGGAGGAAAAAGCCGGTATGTGTTCCGGCAAGGATTTCTGGCATTTAAAAGGAGTGGAGCGCCTGGGAATTCCAGAGGTTATGGTAAGCGACGGCCCTCATGGACTGAGAAAACAGGCGGCAGAGGCCGACCATTTGGGGTTAAATGAAAGTATCAAGGCAGTGTGCTTCCCAACAGCCTGCGCGACTGCCTGTTCTTTTGACAGAGAGCTTTTAGAAAAAATGGGGGAGACTCTGGGAGATGAATGTCAGGCTGAGGATGTTTCTGTGATTTTGGGACCTGCTGTGAATATCAAACGTTCCCCTCTGTGTGGAAGAAACTTTGAATACTTTTCAGAAGACCCCTATCTGGCGTCTCAGATGGCGGCAGCTCATATTAAAGGGGTACAGTCTAAGAATGTGGGTACTTCCATTAAACATTTTGCGGCTAACAATCAGGAATACCGTAGAATGTCCTGTTCTTCAGAAATTGATGAACGGACTTTCAGAGAAATTTATCTGGGGGCTTTTGAGACTGCTATTAAAGAGGCAAAACCAGATACGGTCATGTGTTCTTACAATAAAATTAACGGAGAGTTTGCTTCTGAAAATCATAGGCTGCTGACGGAAATTCTGCGGGATGAATGGGGCTATGAAGGGTATGCCATGTCGGACTGGGGCGCTGTGAATGACAGAGTGAAAGGCCTAAAAGCCGGACTGGAACTGGAAATGCCGGGAGGCAATGGAAACACAGACAGAGAGATTGTGGAAGCAGTAAAAAATGGTACACTGGATGAGCAGATTCTGGATACTGCTGTGGAACGGATTTTAAATATTGTATTTAAATTTGCAGACAACCGCCAGGAGGGAAAATTTGACAGAGAAGAAGATCATAAGCTGGCAGGAAAAATCGCAGCAGAATCTATGGTACTTCTGAAAAATGAAGGCATTCTGCCTTTGAAAGCACAAGGACAGAAGATTGCCTTTATTGGTAAGTTTGCAGAGAAACCAAGATTCCAGGGAGGCGGAAGTTCTCATATTAATTCTTTCAAAGTCACCAGCGCATTGGATGCTATGAAAGCAGTTGCGGAAGTGACTTATGCACAGGGATATGATGTGAAAGAGGATAAAATTGATGAAGCTTTGCTTGCAGAAGCTGTGCAGACAGCGAAAGAGGCAGATGTGGCAGTGATTTTTGCCGGACTGCCAGATGCTTTTGAATCCGAAGGCTATGACAGAAGTCATATGAGAATGCCGGATTGCCAGAATATTTTGATTTCCCGTATTGCCCAGGTTCAGAAGAATGTTGTTGTGGTACTTCATAATGGTTCCCCGGTAGAAATGCCATGGGCGGATGAAGTAAAAGGGATTCTGGAAGCATATCTCTGCGGAGAAGCAGTGGGACAGGCAGAGGTAGACCTGCTGTTTGGAAAAGCAAATCCATGTGGTAAGCTGGCGGAGACTATTCCATACCAGTTGTCAGATAATCCTTCTTACCTCTTCTTCCCGGGAGATGGAAGAACCGTAGAATACCGGGAAGGTGTATTTGTGGGATATCGTTATTACGATACCAAGGAAATGCCAGTGCGCTATCCATTTGGATATGGTCTGAGTTATACCACTTTTGAATACAGCGATTTGCAGCTTTCCGCAGAAGAAATCAAAGATACAGCGACGTTAACTGTATCCTTGAAGGTGAAAAATACAGGAAACATGGCAGGAAAGGAGATTGTTCAGCTTTATGTGGCTGATAAAACAGGAGCAGTCAGCCGTCCGGTGAAGGAACTGAAGAATTTTGTAAAAGTGGAATTACAGCCAGGAGAAGAGAAAATCGTGCAGATGCAGTTGGATAAGAGAAGCTTTGCATGGTACAACACACAGATTCAGGACTGGTATGCAGCAACAGGAAAGTATGAAATCCTGGTAGCGGCTTCTTCACGAGATATTCGTCTTGCCAAAGCTGTGAATGTGGTTTCTACTACAGAATTGCCTATACATGTAACCATGAACACTACCATTAGTGAATTGCTGGAAAATCCAAAGACAAAACCGATTATAGAAGATATGTCCTCCAGCCTTATGGAACACATGGGAGGTTCCCAGGAGGCAGAAGAAGGAAATGCAGCATCTGAAGCTATTAC
Source organism: uncultured Bacillota bacterium (assembly GCA_958352855.1). Classification (GTDB taxonomy): domain Bacteria; phylum Bacillota; class Clostridia; order Lachnospirales; family Lachnospiraceae; genus Blautia. The sequence goes on along the minus strand of CATWQE010000001.1, from coordinate 243,427 downwards.
ACCGGAAATGTCTCTGAAAATGATGGAAAATGCACCTCTGCGTTCCATGAGAAGTTTTATGGGTATGAGTACAGAGGAGATTCAAGAGCTTATCCAGAAATTACAGGCGGCGGCAGAAGAGAAATAAAATGGATACTTATTTATAATACAGAGAAGGCAGTCCTGCTCAAGGCATATGTGCGGAGTAGTGGCTGCTTTTTCGTTGAAAATTGGTTGACAGAGCTGAAAAAGCAGATTAAACTGAATTTACACAGAAAATGTGCAAAGAGAAAAGCAATCCGGTTCAAAGTTGTATCAGAGACAAAATATCTATTCTTGTTTCACAGAAATGTGAGACTTCAATATCTAAAATATAATTTTCAGAAGACAGTTCGTCAAAAAATCCTTAGAAATAAAAGCAGAGTAATAAAATAAGCAGGAATACATTGTCTGTGTTATAGGTTTTTGGTATAGTATAAGGAAAGCATTCTCTTAAAATCCTGCGGAAAGGAAAGCAGATGGGAAATGAGAGAAAAAAGTGCGTACAAAAGACAAAGAAACAGGCAGCTCAACATGAAGATGCGGCAATGAAGGTGGTTATGCAATATTTTGCGGAAGATTTGCTTCCTTACTGGGGAATTCATGGAAAGGTGAAATCTATCGCGCCCACAGAGTCTGTTCATATTGAAATCCGAAAAGGATATCAGGATATGAATCTGGTTATGGAAGACGGAAGCTGGAAACATTTTGAGTTTCAGAGTTCTAATGAAGGTGTACCGGGATTGAAACGTTTCCGGCTTTATGAGGCTTCCGTAAGCCAGCAGTTTCAAGCAGATGTTACTACTTATGTGTTGTATTCCGGCAAGATTAAGAATCCGGTAACGGAATTTTCAGAAGGTGTAAATACCTATAGGGTGGTTCCTGTTATTATGCAGAATGACAATGCGGATATTCTGCTTCAGGAACTGCAGGAAAAGCTCAAAACCGGGGCGGAACTCACCAAACAAGAATTGGTGCGTCTGGTACTGACTCCACTTATGGGTGGAAAGTCAGCGCTGAAAGAACGCATTAAATCCGCATATCACATTGTTTCGAAATCTGCGTGTTTAAAAACAGAAGAGAAAAGTAAATTAGAGGCGGTGATTTATGCAATGGCAGATAAGTTTTTGGAATCTGTAGAAATGGAAGAAATTGAGGAGATGATGAAAATGACCAGACTAGGACAGAGATTGTTTCAAAACGGAGTTGAAGAAGGTGAAGGTATTGGCGCAGAAAAAGCAAAATTAGAAAATGCCAAAAGTCTTCTGGATATTTTGACAGTAGAGGTAATTGCAGAACGTATCGGGCTTCCTTTAGAGACAGTGCAGAAGTTAAAGGAAGAAAGCGCAGATAAATAATTCTATAAAGTTCAGGGGCATATCACAAACAGATTAAGGGGCTAAAGTGGTATGCCCTTTTTCTATGTTTGAACCATTTTTCCATAGCAGCATATATTGTTAAGAGATATGAGTATTAGTGTAAATTTAGGACAGAAAGGAAATCGGGATATATGGTATATAGAAAAGAAGATTTTTTTTATCAGACAGCAGGAAAGGGGGGGCTTTATATCCAGGAGGCGCCGGTAACAGAGGATAAAATACTGATGCATTCCTATTATCCCCGCAATGCTGCTATGGTGCAGTCTTATATAGAAGATGCCTGTGACCGTCTGGACTATGAAGGCAGCTTTATTTATGATGAGTATCCGGATAAACAGGAGATTGAAAGAGTGTGTGGGGAAATCTGCGAAAAAATAGAGGAGAACAGACAAATGCAGGCATCTGAGAGAAGAGGGAATTCCAGAGACTGGGATTTTCTGGGAGAGCTGGTAAGTACCTTATTTTGCCAGGAAATGCATTGCAGGAGATGCAGAAGAAACAGATGCAGAAGATTTTTTTAGGGCTTGCGGTTTTGGAGTAAAACTTTTACAATAGAACTGAACTGCGGGCGTTGTCCGTAAATCAAGGGGAAATATAGAATACAAGGGAGAAATATGACCGAATTAAAGGAATTTTTAGAGAAAAATATAGAAGAGGGTTTCCAGCGGATTCTCATCAGTAACGCCAGAAAAAGAGAAGGGGCATCGAAACTGCAGGTGCGTCCTGTGCTTTTAAAGGGACAACTGTGGTACCAGGTGACCCGTACAGAGGGAACCAAAGAGATTCACAAAAATTATGGAAAAGAAGAACTGATTTCCTGCCTTTGTACAGAAATGGAGGAAAATTTCCGCCAGCTTCAATTGGAAAGTGTAAAAGTGCGGGGGACGGTTCTGGTGAGCAAAAAAGGCAGAATGAGCATAAAAACAAAAGTACAGAATGTACAGGGAAAGAGCAGGGAGGAGTTTGCGCCCATGCTTTCTCATAACCGTACCAAACGGTATCTTTTACAGGAAGGAGTGCCTGTTCCATGGCTGGTTGACCTAGGGGTTATGAGCCAGGATGGCAAGGTAAAACATTCCAGGTACGATAAGTTTAAGCAACTTAACCGTTTTCTGGAGTTTATTCAGGATATTCTGCCAAAGCTTCCCAAAGACAGAGAGATACGCATTATTGACTTTGGCTGTGGGAAATCTTATCTGACCTTTGCCATGTATTACTATTTAAAGGTGTTGAACCACTATGATATCCGGGTGACAGGGCTGGATCTGAAGGAGGATGTTATTGAACACTGCAGTCATCTGGCGGAAAAATACGGGTATGATAAGCTGGAGTTTTTACAGGGAGACATTGCTTCTTATGAGGGCACAGACCAGGTGGATATGGTGGTAACTCTGCATGCCTGTGACACTGCAACAGATTATGCTCTGGCAAAGGCAGTGAAGTGGAATGCTTCTGTCATTTTGTCCGTACCATGCTGCCAGCATGAGCTGAACAGACAGGTAGAGAATGAAATGTTAGCGCCCATCCTGGAATATGGTATTTTGAAAGAGCGTTTTGCAGCTCTTCTCACAGACGGACTGCGGGCGCAAATGCTTACCACAGCCGGTTATGACACACAGATTCTGGAATTTATTGATATGGAACATACGCCGAAGAATCTGCTTATTCGGGCTGTGAAGAAGCCCCAGGGAAAACAGGATTTGCAGCAGCAGAAAGCATGGAAAGACTGTGTACAGGCCTTTCATGTGCAGCCGTCTCTTGAGAAACTACTTTTTGAAACAGATAAGGAAGGGTGCAGATGAAGAAGATAATACGCAGAATAATTGTACTCTTCCTGATTTTTATAGGAGGAGTGGCAGGATTTAGCTGTCTTATGAACAGCGAGAATACAGATAACAGAACCGATTTTGAGACTCCGGAAATTCCCTGCATGGCTATGCTTCTTGGGGACACAGAGGTGAACCGTATGTATGGCTATGCCAGAAATATGGAGACGGATTACATGAGAGATACGCTGACGCCACTGGGAACAGATAAAACATTGGCTGTCAGTATTACCCCCTATGGAAGAGAAATCGAAAGTCTGGTATATGAAATTAAATCTTCAGATGGCAGCAAGGTAATTGAAAATAATAAAATTAAAAAATTCCAGGAGCAGGAGGACGGAACTCTCACAGCGGAGTTTACCTTGAAGAAATCTATTCTTATGAATCAGGAATACACTCTGATGTTTACCTTGAATACAGATGCAGGGAGCTGGAATTATTATACCAGAGTGATTCAAAGAGCAGGGCTTAGTACAGAAAAATACATTGATTTTGTAAACAGTTTTTATCAGAAAGCAGTGAGCCAGGATGAAAAAGGCGATTTAAGCACCTATCTGGAGTCCGATGATTCTCCTGGAAATAACAGTTTTTATGATTTGAACATTCACGCAGGTCTGAACATGGTATCCTGGGGAGATTTGGCGCCGGAAATCAGCAGACCGGGTATTCCTTCTATTAAGGATATTAATGAAAATACAGGAAGCCTGTCCATTACCTATTATATTACAGCAGAGAATGGAGAAGGAGAAATTGAGCGGTATCAGGTAGAGGAGTTTTTCAGGATGCGTTATGATCAGACGCGGGTGCGTCTGTTAGATTTTCACCGTTCTGCAAAGCAGATTCTTACCATGGATCAGACTATTGTAGCCGGAGGAAGGCTGAATCTTGGGGTTACGGATAATAATATCCAGTACAAGGCAGATTCCAGCGGGAATCTGGTGGCTTTTGTCCAGCAGGGGGATTTGTGGTCTTATAATGTGAAAACCAATAAGCTGGTTCGTATTTTCAGTTTTCGGGATACAGGAAGTAATGATGAACGAAATGATCATGCGCAGCATGATGTGAAAATCGTCCGGGTGAGTAAAAACGGGGATGTGGACTTTATTTTGTACGGTTACATGAACCGCGGAGACCACGAAGGTGAGGTAGGAACTGCTGTTTATCATTATAATGCAGACCAGAATGTCATTGAAGAAAAATTTTTCCTGTCCAGCACAAAAGCCTTTGAATTTCTGAAGCAGGATATTGAGGATTTTGCATATGTTAGCAAAGATGGAAAACTGTATCTTCTTCTTGCTGATACGCTTTATCAGTTCCAGATGGAAGACAGGAGCTACAAGGCTTTGCAGGAAGGTATGAAAAAAGACTGCTTCTATGTATCAGAAAACAGCAGATATGCAGCCTGGATGGAGGGAATGGATCCATATAATACAGATAAGATTGTGCTGCTGGATTTGGAAACAGGAAAACAGCAGGAAATCAGCGCTGATGGCGGAACAAAAATCCGATTATTTGGTTTTATTAATAACGATATGGTTTATGGCCTGGCAAAAGAAGAGGATATCAGGAGAAATGGCGACGAGACCCAGTTTGCCATGTATGAAATCCGTATTCAAAACAGCCAGGGCGAGGTGAAGAAAAGCTACAGCCGGGACGGATATTATATTATGAATGTACTTTTCCAGGATAATCTGATCCAGTTGGAGCGGGGAAGGAAAGAAGGCGATTCCTATACGTCCGCAGGCAGCGAACAGATTTTGAACAATGTCCGGGATAAAAAGGATGAAACCTTTTCCGTAGTGATGCTGACTACAGAGCGTCAGGCTAATATTACGGGAATTCAATTTGCCAAGACAGATGTTCAGGAACCATTGACTACAGAAGCAAAAGTTATGGAAAGCGCCAGAGATAAGGTGCTGAATATGGAGCAAAAGGAAACCTCAGAAGAAGCATATTATGTATACGCCATGGGAAAACTATGGGGGATTTATGAAAATGCAGCCAAAGCAGTACAGGCGGCAGACGAAAATATGGGTGTTGTATTAAATCAGAAGCAGCAGTATATCTGGGAGAGGGGCAATGCAAAGGATCAGGGGGATATTTCCCTGAGTGATGTTCCGGAAGCAGTAAAAGCAGCGCCTTTAGACCCGGATGCGCTAAAAGAAGAGGTAAGAAATATGGGAACAGTGGCAGACCTTACAGGATGTACGCTGGATCAGATTTTATATGAAATCAGTTATCAGAGGCCGGTCATTACCAGAAGTAAGGCCGGACAGGCCAGGGTGATTGTGGGATTTGACCTGTATAATACGTATTTGTATGACCCCCAGACCCAGAAAACCGAACCCATGGGCTTAAAAGACAGTAAGAAAGCCTTTGAAGAAAATGGAAACGTCTTTCTTTGTTATATGGAAGATGTGGAATAAAGAGTAAGGTAAAACAGAAAGGAGATTTTTAACATGGACGAAAGAATTAAAAAACTGGCAAAAATACTGGTGCATCATTCCTGTAGAGTGCAGAAAGGGGAAAAGGTATATCTTAATTATGTAGGACAGGATACCAAACCTCTGGCAAGACAGTTAATGAAAGAAATTTATGAGGCAGGGGGAATTCCATTTCCACATTTCACAGACCCGCAGATGGACAGAGAAATGCTGCTGGGCTGTACTAAAGAACAGCTACAGCTTATGGCAGAAATTGACGGTGCAGAGATGGCTAAGATGGACTGCTATATTGGAATCCGCGGTGGCGACAATGTATCTGAAAAAGCAGATGTGCCTGCAGAAAAACTGAATCTGTATGAAACCTATTACAGCACACCGGTTCATGGGAATATCCGCGTGCCAAAAACAAAATGGGTGGTTTTGAGATATCCAAACGCATCCATGGCACAGCTTTCCAATACCAGTCTGGAAGCTTTTGAAGACTTTTATTTTGATGTGTGTACGGTAGATTACGAAAAAATGGCAAAGGCTATGGAGCCATTGGTGAAATATATGGAGCGCACAGACAAAGTAAGAATCACAGGACCTGGCACAGACCTTACATTTTCCATCAAAGGCATTCCGGTGATTCCATGCAGCGGCGAATGTAATATTCCAGATGGAGAAATCTTCACAGCGCCAGTAAGAGATTCCATAAACGGAACCCTGACTTATAACACTCCATCTGCATTCCAGGGCTTTACCTATGAGAATATTTCCTTTGAATTTAAGGATGGAAAGATTGTCAAAGCTACAGCCAATGATACAGAGAGAATTAACAAAGTGTTGGATATTGATGAAGGAGCCCGCTATATTGGAGAGTTTGCCATTGGTGTGAATCCAAATGTGCTGCACCCTATGAAGGATACCTTGTTTGATGAGAAAATCCAGGGCTCTATCCATATTACTCCGGGCAGATGCTATGAAAACGAGGCGCCAAATGGAAACCACTCAGCAATTCACTGGGATTTGGTGCTGATTCAGAGACCGGAATACGGCGGTGGAGAAATGTACTTTGATGATGTTCTGGTACGCAAGGACGGACGGTTTGTGGTGCCGGAATTAGAGGGATTGAATCCGGAGAATTTAATGTAAAACAGAAGACCTGTGTGAAAACAGCACTTTATCCTTGCACTGAACAGGGCAATGAGATATACTATAAGGAAATTGGTGCGAAGCACCAGAAATGGCAATAAATCTCAGCATTTGTGCTGATAAAATACAAAGAAGGAGACAGACATATGCAGTTAACAACAGTAAAAGAGATTTACAAAGACACAGAGCAGTATCTGGACAAGGAAATCACTGTAGGCGGCTGGGTGAGAAGCGTCCGGGATTCTAAGACCTTCGGATTCATTGTACTTCATGACGGAAGTTTTTTTGAAACTCTCCAGGTGGTTTACCATGATACCATGGAAAATTTCCAGGAGATTTCTAAATTAAATGTAGGGGCAGCAATTATTGTAAAAGGAACTCTGGTTCCAACACCTCAGGCAAAACAGCCTTTTGAAATCCAGGCAACAGAGATTTTTGTTGAGGGAGATTCTGCAGCAGATTATCCTTTGCAGAAGAAACGCCATTCCATGGAATATTTGAGAACTATTTCCCATTTAAGACCAAGAACCAATACCTTCCAGGCAGTGTTCCGGGTGCGCTCCCTGATTGCTTTTGCCATTCATCAGTTCTTCCAGGAGAGAGGCTTTGTATATGTCCACACTCCACTGATTACAGGAAGTGACTGCGAAGGCGCAGGAGAAATGTTCCAGGTAACCACCATGGATTTAAACAATATTCCGAAAACAGAAGAAGGAAAAGTAGACTTTACACAGGATTTCTTCAGAAAGCCAACCAATCTTACCGTAAGCGGTCAGTTAAATGGTGAAACTTATGCGCAGGCATTCCGTAACATTTATACTTTCGGACCAACCTTCCGGGCAGAAAACTCCAATACCACCCGTCATGCGGCAGAGTTCTGGATGATTGAGCCGGAAATGGCCTTTGCAGACTTAGATGACAACATGGCGTTAGCAGAAAATATGCTGAAATATGTCATCCGCTATGTGCTGGAGCATGCGCCGGAAGAAATGAACTTCTTTAACTCATTCATTGACAAAGGACTTCTGGACAGATTAAACCATGTATTAAACTCTGAGTTTGGTCATGTAACTTATACAGAAGCCATTGAAATTCTGGAAAAAGCAAACGATAAGTTTGATTACAAGGTATACTGGGGCTGTGATTTACAGACAGAGCATGAGAGATATCTCACTGAGCAGGTATACAAGCGTCCTGTCTTTGTTACAGATTATCCAAAGGAAATTAAGGCATTTTACATGAAGCTCAATGAGGATAACAAGACAGTTGCAGCTATGGACTGTCTGGTTCCTGGAATCGGAGAAATCATCGGAGGAAGCCAGAGAGAGGATTCTTATGAGAAGCTTTGTGCAAGAATGGATGAACTGGGATTGAAAAAAGAGGACTATGACTTCTATTTAGACCTGCGTAAATACGGTTCTACCCGTCATGCAGGCTTTGGTCTGGGCTTTGAGCGCTGCGTTATGTACCTGACAGGTATGCAGAACATTCGTGACGTAATTCCATTCCCAAGAACGGTAAATAATTGTGAATTATAAGAGAGAAAGGCAGTACCATGAGATTTTTCCATATTGCAGATGTTCATTTGGGCATGCAGCCGGATAAAGGCTGTCCCTGGAGTGAGGATAGAAGACGGGAAATCTGGGAAAGCTTCAAGAAAGTGATACAGCAGGCTGGCAGAGAAAATGCCAGCCTGTTTCTCATTGCGGGAGATTTATTTCACAGACAGCCTCTTACCAGAGAATTAAAGGAAGTAAACGCCCTCTTTGCGTCCATTCCAAAGGTGCAGATTGTCCTGATTGCAGGAAATCATGATTATATTAAAGGAGAACGACCTTCCAGACGAATTGCGTGGGCGCCCAATGTACATTGGCTGGAAGAAGAAAAGCTTGCCTATGTGGATTTCCCGGAGCTGAAAACCAGGGTCTGGGGCTTTAGCTATCACAGCCGGGAAATTTCCAGCCCACTTTATGATGGGATAAAGGTGTCAAAAGACAGTCCCATGCTATGGAACATTCTCCTGGCGCATGGAGGGGATGAAAAGCATATTCCTATGAGCGCAGATACTTTTCGCAGGTCTGGTTTTGACTATATTGCTCTGGGACATATCCATAAACCTGAGATTCTGGAGGAAAATTATCTGGCGTACCCGGGGTCTCTGGAACCGCTGGACAAAAACGAAACAGGGCATCATGGCTTTATCAAAGGAGAATGTAGCAAAGATGGCACAAGAATTGCCTCTGTGCCTTATTCTGTGCGGGAGTATAAAAGATTTAAGCTGCAGGTCACAGAAAGAACCACCCAGGTAGCTCTGGAAAATACCCTTGAGAGAGTTTTGGAAGAGCATGGAAGACAGCATATTTATACCATTTTTCTGGAAGGAATACGTGGGAAGCATACAGAGTTTTTGCCAGAGAGTTTGAAAAGGCTGGGGAATGTTGTAAGTCTGGAAGACCATACCCGCAGGGCTTATTCTATAAGAAAGCTTTTGGAAGAATATGAAGGCAGTGTGCTGGAAGAGTATATCAGGGCTTTTGACATGGAACATCTCTCAGAAGAGGAGGAAAAAATTCTCCGCCTTGGCATAGAGGCACTGTTAGAATCAGGGGAGGAACTGCTATGATTATTAATAAGTTGAACCTTAAAAATTTCGGCAGATTTCAGAATAAAGAACTGATTCTAAAGCAGGGAATTAATGTGATTTACGGGGAAAACGAAAGTGGAAAATCCACTATTCACAGCTTTTTGCAAAGCATGCTTTTTGGCATGAAACGTCTGAGGGGGCGTGCTTCCAAAACAGACACCTATAACAAGTATGCGCCCTGGGAACATGCGGGATGGTATGAGGGAGCTATGACCTTTACCTGTGGGGAAAAGCGTTTCAGGTTAGAACGGAATTTTCAGAAAAACAGGGAAGAGGCAGTGCTGTTTTGTGAGACAGACGGAGAATTGTTGTCTGTAAAAGATGGGGATTTGGACATGCTCCTTGGAAATATTTCGGAAGTTGTGTATTGCAATACAGTATCTGTGGGACAGGCAAAAAGCACCACCCAGGAGGGGCTTTACAAGGAGCTGAGGGACTATCTGGCAGAATTTCAGGGCTCCGGAGATATGAGCTTTGACCCGGAAAAAGCAGTAGAAATTCTGAAAAAGAAAAGAAAAAACCAGGAAAAGCGGCAGGAGCTGGCAGTTCAGAAAAAAGAAAAAGAAGAGGAGCGGCTGGCATATGAAATCAGTCATGAGAAGGAAGAAATCCGCAATCTGAAGCAAAAACAGCAGGAGCTTCAGATTCAGGCTGCAAAGCTTGCAAGAGAAGAAGGTCAAAAACAGGAGACTGGAAAAGCAGAAAGAGAGCTACAAAAAGAAATGCCGGGCAGGAAGTGGGTGCTTTTTCTGGGAGTAGCAGGATTTTTGGTGTTTTTCCTATTGTCTATATTTGGAGAGGCCCCCTGGTATATTGCGCTGCTGTGGGGAGTATTTCTGGCGGCAGTATATTTGCTTCCACTGTTCTTTACCGGTACAGCAAAGAGTTCTGTAAACGACAAAGTACAGCAGACAGATACCGGCAGGGTCGGCAGGGTAAAGCTTCAGGAACGACTTAGTATGTTGGAAGAAAATCTGAAAGAGCGGCAGAGAAAGCTGGAGAATCTTCAGGAGGAGTATGAAGAAGCAAGGGAAAACCAGGGAGAAATTCTGGAATCCAGAAAGGAGATTCAAGACCTTTTAGAAGCAGAGCAGAGAATAGGGGAAGCAGCAGCCAGAATGCAGAAAAAGACAGGAGGAGCGCTCCAGAAGAAGCTGTCCCAGATTCTTTGCAGTCTTACTAAGGGTAAATATCAGCAGATTATTTTAGACGAAGACTTTCATATTTATTTGAATCAGGATGGAAGACTTCTGGCTTTGCATCAGGTGAGTTTTGGTACGGTAGAACAGGTTTATCTTGCGCTGCGTCTGGCATGTGGGGAAATTCTCTGTCAGGAGGAAGAACTGCCTCTGGTGTTGGACGAAACCTTTGCCATGTATGATGACAAGCGGCTTTGCAGTACCTTAAAGTGGCTTCATGAGCATTATTCCCAGGTGCTTATTTTTAGTTGTAATAAAAGGGAAATACAGGCATTGGAAACTTTACAGTTACCTTATTGCCTTCAGAAGTTGTGAGGGAAAGATGATAAAATTCCTAAATATTGTATAAAATATATAAAAACGTTTTCTATATTGAAAAAATATATATGATAATGTATAATATATATTATAAATCCGAGTCTTGTTCTAGGGAACTTGACCAATGGGTATTGACCGCTTAATCAATGCCTCCCGCGTTTGGAAAGGATTTTGTAGCTGAAACTAAAGTCATATGAAGCAATGCTTTAAAACAGGCAAAAGGGAGGTATTTTTATGAAAACATCTTACAATGGAAAACTGGCGCGTATAAACCTGACCACAGGAGAAGTGAAAGTTGAAAATCTGGACATGGAATTAGCCAAAAAGTTTATTGGCGGCAGAGGTCTTGGAACAAAAATGCTTTATGATGAAGGCGTTGCAACTGTGGAGCCCTTATCTGAAGAAAATAAGCTGATTTATATTACAGGACCCATGACAGGTACTGCATCTCCTACTTCAGGACGATATATGGTAGTTACAAAGTCTCCGCTTACAGGAATGATTGCATCCTCCAATTCTGGCGGAATTTGGGGTGCAAAACTGAAATATGCCGGCTGGGATGCGATTATTGTAGAAGGAAAAGCGCCGGAATGGACATATATTAATATTGAAGATGATAAAATTGAGCTTCTTCCTGCAGGAGATTATGTGGGAATGTTAAGTGAAGAGACAGATGAAAAGTTAAAAGAAGCTCATCCTGGATGCCATGTGTTGAATATTGGTCCGGCAGGTGAACATTTATCTCTGCTGGCAGCAATTATGAATGATAAGGACAGGGCAGCAGGCCGAAGCGGTGTAGGAGCCGTCATGGGTTCCAAAAATCTTAAAGCAATTACTGTAACTGCAAGCAGGAAAGTAATTGAACCTTATGATAAAGATGCTTTGAAAGAAGCGTCACAGGAATGTAATAAAATGATACGGGCAAATGGAGTTACCGGAGGAGGGCTTCCTACTTATGGAACCGCAGTTCTGGTAAATATTATTAACAATACAGGTTCCTTCCCCACCAAAAACTGGCAGGAATCCTATTATCCGGAAGCAGATGATATTTCAGGAGAAACATTAAAGGAGAAATATCTGGTAAAAAATGCAGCATGTCACAGATGCCCTATTGCATGCGGAAGAGTTGTTGATGTAGATGGCAAGGTAGTTGGCGGACCGGAATATGAACCCTTGTGGGCATACGGCGGTAACTGCGGACTGAATGATCTGAATGCTATTGATGTGGCAAATATGTGGTGTAATGAATATGGATTAGATGCGATTTCTACTCCTTGTACCATTGCAGCGGCCATGGAATTATATGACAAAGGTTACATAAAAGAAGAAGAGTGCGAGGGAATTCCTCTTACATGGGGAAGCAGTGAAGCCATTATTGAATGGACAAAACGCATGGGGGAGGCAAAAATTCCTCTGGCAAAGAAAATGGCAGATGGTTCTTATCGTTTATGTGAAGCTTATGGTCATCCGGAAATTTCCATGAGTGTTAAGAAACAGGAAATGCCGGCTTATGATGCCAGAGGTATTCAGGGAATTGGTATTACTTATGCTACCAGCAACAGGGGTGGATGCCATGTGCGTGGTTATCTGATTTCCCCGGAAGTGTTGGGACTGCCTGAACAGCTTGACCGCACAACAACGGAAGGCAAGGCGCAGTGGTGTAAGATTTTCCAGGATTTGACAGCAGTTATTGACTCCATGGGATTGTGTCTCTTCTCCTCCTTTGCATTAGGTGCGCCACAATACGCAGCGTTATTAAATGCAGGAACCGGAACAGAGTATACAGCAGAAGAATTGCTGGTTGTGGGAGAAAGAATCTACAATATAGAGAGACTGTTTAATAAGGCAGCAGGTATGAAACCGGAAGATGACAGACTTCCAAAACGTCTCACAGAAGAACCGATTTCTTCTGGACCATCAAAGGGTCAGGTAAGTCAGATTAAGGTGACACTGCCGCAGTATTATGAGGCAAGAGGTTGGGAAAACGCATTTCCAACAAAAGAGACCCTGGAAAGACTGGGACTGACAGAATAAGCTGTGAAGTTTGGCGGAGGGGTAATTCCCTCCGCTTTTTGTATTATGAGGATGAGATTATGATAGAAGTGAGATTGTTTGCAACATTTCGTGAGGGTCGGGAAAAAATTGTTTATTTTAAATCGGAAAAAGCAGGATGTACAGCAGATATTCTGGAGACATTGGGTATTGCAAAAGAAGAGGTTGCTATCTGTCTGATTAATGGTTTTCACAGTAAAGTAGAGGACCCCATAAAGGATGGAGACGTTCTGGCATTGTTTCCACCAGTGGGAGGTGGTTGAGATGAATTTACAGCCGCGTTATCTCAGGCAGACCAAAATACCACAGATTGGAGCGCAAGGTCAGGAAAAGCTAAAGAACAGCCATGTGGCAGTAATTGGATGTGGCGGACTTGGGGGACCTGTTTTGACTTATCTTACTTTGGCAGGAGTTGGAAGGATTCGTTTTATTGACGACGATGTGGTAGCATTGTCAAATTTGAACAGGCAGTTTTTATATGAAGAGTCACAGATTGGAGAGAAGAAGGTTGTCTGCGCAGAAAGATTTTTAAAAAAGCGTACTCAGGAAGTACAGCTAGAATGTATTGGAGAGCGCATCACCGGAGAAAATGCAGAGAAACTTTTGGAACATATAGATGTAGTGGTAGATTGTGTAGATGATATTTTCACAAGGAAAGAAGTAGGAAGAGCTTGTGTAAAACAGGGGATTCCCCTGGTAGAGGGTGGAATACATGGATTTTATGGTTATGTGATGCCTGTGCTGGCTGGAAAAAGCGCCTGTTTGGAATGCGTCACTTCCAGGCCGGAGAAAGAGGAAGCTATACCGGCACTGGGGGCAGTTGCAGGAGTGATAGGCAGTCTCCAGGCAGTGGAGTGCTTGAAAATTTTACTGGGACAGGGTGAAATACATTATGGAAGTATGCTGCAGTATGATGGATTGTGCAGCGAATTAACAGAGATTCCAATTCATCCCAGGAGGGATTGTTTTTGCCAGACTTATAAAGAAGGTTGTAATAGAGAGTAATCTATAGCAATAAAAATTTTATGAAAGAAACAAAAGGAGGAGACTGGTATGAAAAAAAGAAATTTGGCAGTTCTTCTGGCAGGTATGATGCTGACAGGACTTATGGGAGGCTGCGGACAAAAAGAAGAGTCTGAGCCCAAGAAGGAAGAAGCGGTAACACAGGAAAAAACACAGGAAGAAGAGTCTGAAACAGAACCGGAGACAGAGGATAAGGGTGTTCTTATGATGGCAACCACTACCAGTACAGCAGACACAGGGCTTCTTGACTATCTTGCGCCGATTTTTAAGGAGGATACCGGATGGGAACTGCAGTGGAACGCAGTAGGAACTGGCGAAGCTTTAAAAATGGGAGAAAATGGTGACGTAGATATTGTTCTTGTTCATGCAAAAGCAAGTGAAGAAGAGTTTGTAGCCAACGGATTTGGGGTAGAACGTTTCCCTGTTATGTACAATGACTTTGTGGTAGTTGGTCCAAAAGAGCCGATTGCACATACAGAAGATATTGCATCTGCATTCCAGACAATTCAGGAGCAGCAGCTTACTTTTGTATCCAGGGGAGATGATTCCGGAACAGATAAAAAAGAAAAACAAATCTGGAGTGATTTAGGAATTGATACTGCCCAGAATCCAAATTATCTGGAATCCGGACAGGGAATGGGTGCAACCCTTACCATGGCAGATGAAAAACAGGCTTATTGTCTCACAGACAGGGGAACCTGGCTGAAAATGAAAAATGATGCAGATGTGGAAATGCAGATAGATATTGTATGTGAAGGCGCAGAAAACCTTTTGAATCAATATGGCATCATTGCAGTAAATCCTGAGAAATATCCGGAAGTCAACAATGAGGGCGCAAATGCCATGATTGAATGGATTTGCTCAGAAGAAGTGCAGACCCTTATTGGAGAGTATGGGGTAGAAGATTATGGACAGGCATTGTTCACACCAAATGCCAATGAATGAAACATGTGGGGGCTGTTTGCAAGCCCCCATTTTATAACAGGAAACACAATGTGGAGAAAATAAATGCAGTATATAAAACAGGTAATCAATACTTTTTTTTCAGATGTGGGTGTTTTGGACGCTGTTTTTGTGACCTTTAGGATGGCTTTCTGGTCCACAGTCATATCTTCAGTTCTTGGAATTTTACTTGGAATTTTGCTGGAGAAGGCCAGATTTCCAGGGAAAAGGGTGGTAATCCGCATAAACAGAACTCTTATGGGAGTCCCACCAGTGGTTATCGGGCTGATTGTTTATATGCTTTTGATGCGGAGAGGACCTCTTGGGAAACTGGAAATTTTATTTACGATAAAGGGAATGATTTTTGCCCAGGTACTGATTATTACGCCGATTATATGCGGAATGACCTATACAAGTCTTGTATCAAAAGCGCCGGCTATTCGTGTTTTTGCAAAAACAATGGGAGCCAGCAGGCTTCAGACACAGCTTCTGGTTATCCGGGAGTTGAAAAAGGAACTGTATTTTGCTGTTGTAACAGGTTTTGGGCGTTCCATCAGTGAAGTAGGAGCAGTAATGCTGGTGGGGGGAAATATCAAAGGCCATACAAGAACCATGACAACTGCTATTTCTCTTTTGAAAAGTCAGGGAATATTCACAGAGGGACTTGCTTTGGGAGTGATTTTGCTGATTATGGCCTTTCTTATACAGAGTCTGGCTGATTTTTTCCAGAAAGGGGAAAATTTCAATGAGAATTACTGATTTAAAAACGCTTGGAGATTTTCATATGGATATCCCAAAGCTTTATATAGAGACAGGAAAAATCCATGGAATCATAGGTGGAAACGGATGTGGAAAAACCACCCTGTGCAAATTGCTGATGGGGATTTTACAGCAGGATAAGGGGGAAATTGACTGGGAAGGAATAAATCAGAAAAGAATCACTATGACAGCCCAGAGACCTTATTTTATTCATGCAAGTGTATATGAAAATATCTGCTATCCCCTGAAAATCCGGCATGAAAAGCCGGAGGAGGAGTTGGTTGACTGGTGGCTGGAACAGTGTGGGCTTATTCACAAAAAGCATCAGTATGCAAGAAGTCTTTCCAGTGGCGAACAGCAAAAAGTATCCATGATTCGGGCGCTGATTTTTCACCCGGAATTCATTATGATAGATGAAACCTTATCGAATCTGGACCCGGAAAATCTGGAATTTTTTGAAAATGCGATTTTGGAAATTCAGAAAAAAAATCCTGTGACCTGGATTTTAATCAGCCACAGGCTGGCGCATATTTATAAAATGTGTGATGTGCTGCATTTTATGCACCATGGAAAAGTTTTGGAAAGTGGAAGTAGCAAAGAGATTTTATTTGAATCTACAGATACAAGAATCAGGCAGTTCGTGGCAAATGAAGTAATACAAGTGGAGGGGAATTATGGAACTTTTGAGAGTTGATACCTTGGAAGAGGCAAGAGAAAAATTAAGAAAAACAGTGGGGCAGGACTGGCTTAGGGTGGAGGAAGTGCCTTTGGAGAAGGCGCTTCACAGAATCCTGGCAGAAGATTATTACAGCGTTATGGACATACCGGATTTTCCACGTTCCATGGTGGACGGATATGCGGTAAGGGCAAAAGATACTATGGGAGCAGGCGAAAGCATTCCTGTGTTTCTGAGAGTGGTAGAAGATGTGGCAATTGGAACAGTGGCAAAAAGTAAAATTCTTCCGGGTACCTGCGCGTATGTGCCTACAGGGGGGATGATTCCAGAAGGGGCAGATAGTTGTGTAATGGTAGAGTACTGTGAAGAATTTGACAAAGAGCAAATAGCGGTTTACAGCGCAGTATCTCCGGGACGACATGTGGTGGAAGTGGGAGAAGATTGTAAACAGGGCAGCCTTTTGTTAAAAAAAGGAACCAGAATCCGTCCACAGGAAATCGGGGCTTTGGCAGCAGAGGGAGTTACCTCAGTGAAGGTTTTTGAAGCAGTTAAAGTTTTTATTATTTCTACAGGGGATGAATTGGTAAGTCCCGGGTGTGAAAGACAGAGGGGACAGATTTATGATATTAATACCAGCGGGCTGACTGCGCTGGCAGAGCAGCATGGATTTCATGTATGTGGAAGGCGGACAGTCAGGGATGAATATGAGAAATTAAAGGAAGCGGTATTGGAAGCAAAAAAAATCAGCGATATGGTAATTGTGTCAGGAGGAAGTTCCAAAGGTAAAAAGGATATGACGGCCCAGGTTATTGATGAACTGGCAAATCCAGGTGTGTTTACCCATGGTCTTGCATTAAAACCAGGAAAACCCACGATTTTGGGAGCTGATACAGAGGATAAGGTTTTGCTCATTGGTCTTCCCGGACATCCGGTGGCTGCCATGGCGGTTTTTGAAATGCTGCCGGCATGGCTGTATTATGAGAAAACAGGAGTGCCGCAGAAGATAGCCGTTCCTGCGCGTCTGCAGGGGAATGTGCCCGGTACGCCAGGAAGAAAAATGTTGTTGTTTGTGGAACTGATTTCAGGTGAGGATGGTTATATTGCAAAACCTGTCTGGGGAAAGTCAGGACTTATGTCAACGATTACCAGGGCTGACGGCTATGCGGTTTTGGATTTAAACCAGGAAGGGTTAAAAGCAGGAGTACGTATTTGGGTTCATACATTTTAGAGGTGGAATATGGGAAAGAGAAATTTATATTTAAAAACCACGCCAGTGGAAGAGGCAAAAAAAATATATTTAGAAGCATTGGAAAAAGTATGGGACGTTCAATATGAGACAATCCCTGTAACACAGGGACTTGGAAGGGTTACCCGCCATGCAGTGTACGCAAAGTATAGTTCTCCTTTGTACAATGCGTCCGCTATGGATGGAATTGCGGTGATTTCTTCCCACACATATGGAGCTTCAGAGACAAATCCTGTGAGGTTAAAAGAAGGTGTGGATTATGTGGTAGTTGATACTGGCGATCCGGTTCATCATCCTTTTGATGCAGTGATTATGGCAGAGGATTTGCTGGAGACAGAATCAGAGCAGGAGGTAGAAATTGTGGCTTCTGCTTCTGCCTGGCAGCATATACGTCCGGTAGGAGAGGATATTGTAGCAGGGGAAATGATTCTTCCAAGCTGCCATCAGATTCGGGCTATTGATGTAGGTGTGCTTCTGTCAGCCGGAATTATGGAATTGGAAGTGGTAAGAAAGCCAGTTGTAGGAATTTTCCCAACAGGTACAGAGATAATAGAACCAGGGGAAGCAATTCAGGAGGGCAGTATCATTGAATCGAATTCCAGAATGTTTGAAAATATGGTAACAGAGCAGGGGGGAATTGCCCATCGTTATCCCATTCTGGAAGATGATTATGAAAAGATTAAAAAAGCGGTTTGGGAAGCTGTCCAGATATCTGACATGGTGCTAATTAATGCGGGTTCCAGCGCCGGGAGAGATGATTATACAGTGCATGTGCTTCGGGAGCTTGGTGAGGTATTAATTCATGGAGTTGCGATTAAGCCGGGCAAACCGGTGATTCTGGCTCTGGTAGCAGGCAAACCAGTAATTGGATTGCCTGGATATCCGGTATCTGCCTACATTGCCTTTGAAAATTTTGTGTCTCCAGTTCTGGCCTATATGGGACAGAGGGTGATTCAGGGAGATTATGAACAAAAGGCGGTTTTGTCCAAGCGTCTGGTCTCCAGCCTGAAGCATAAGGAATATGTAAGAGTAAAAACAGGAATTGTAGGAAATAAGATGGTAGCAGCTCCATTAGCAAGAGGCGCAGGAGCAGCTATGTCGTTGGTACGGGCAGATGGGTTCTGTGTGATTGACCAGAATTGTGAGGGGCTGGAAGCCGGTGAAGAGGTGACGGTTTCCCTGTACACAGATGCAGAGGAAATTAAAAATACAGCAGTTGTTACGGGAAGCCATGATTTGATTCTGGATGTTGCAGCAGATCTTATGCCCCAGATGTGCAGGGGAATGCATCTGTCCAGCACTCATGTGGGAAGCATGGGGGGCTTGCTGGCATTAAAACGTGGAGAAGCCCATATTGCGCCTATCCATCTTTTGGATGAGGACAGTGGTATGTATAATGACAGTTATGTAAAAAGACTGTTTCAGAATCCCGTAGCCATTGTAACAGGTGTTCAGAGAATCCAGGGAATTATGGTAAAGAAGGGCAATCCATTGGGAATTCAAAAACTTCAGGATTTAACAAAATGTAGATTTGTGAACAGACAAAGAGGTGCAGGCACCAGAGTACTATTTGATTATCTTCTGAAGCAAGAAGGGATATCAGAAGAAAGTATCTCTGGATATGACAGAGAGGCAGCCACACATATGGCGGTAGCAGCTTTGGTGAAAAGTGACAGTGCAGATGCCGGTATGGGTGTTCTTTCTGCTGCAAGAGCCATGGATCTTGATTTTATTCCAGTTGGTGAGGAATGGTATGAATTTGCCATTCCAGAAGACTACATGGATCTTCCCCAGATTCAGGTCTTTCTCCAGGTATTGAAAAGTCCGGAGTTTGCAGAAGAGTTAAAAAAGCTGGGAGGATATGGTATGGCGAAGACAGGAGAAATCAGATGGATCAGATAGGGAGAATTGAAAGGATTCAGTATTGCCCCCAAAAGGGGCAAAAAACAGTCCTGACAGAACAAGGGAGAATTTCCAAATGTTATGGAATTCTTGGAGATTATCATGGACAAACAGGAGACTCAGGATTGACACTCTGGACCATGGAAGCCAGAAGCACACTGGAAAAAGAGGGATTTTCAGGAATCTGTTTTCAGAAATTTCAGGAGAATCTTCTGGTCTCAGGATTAGATATTGGAAAATTAAAACAGGGAGACTGCCTTATTACAGGGGAGATTATCCTGGAAGTGCAGAAGATAGGGAAAAAATGTCATCCGGAAGCATGTATACTGGGAGACAAGAAGCATTGTCTGTTAAAGAGTCAGACAGTATTTCTAAAACCCCTGTCAGATGGCATCTTACATACAGGGGATGAAATAAAAATGGAGGAAAAAATTAGTGGGTGAATTCAATCATTTTGATAAAAATGGAAACGCAGTAATGGTAGATGTGTCAGGCAAAGCACCAACCAGCAGAACCGCAGTCGCGCAAGGAAAAATCCTGGTATCAGAGGAGATTTTGCAGGCGGTTTTGGAGCAAAAAGTGAAAAAAGGAGATGTGCTGGGTGTGGCAAGAGTGGCAGGAATCATGGCAGTGAAGCAAACCTCTTCTATTATCCCCATGTGTCATCCTTTGATGATTCAAAAATGCTCCGTAGACTTCCAGGTGATTCCAGAGGAACATGCTATTCAGGCTGTTTGCACTGTGAAAACAGAAGGAAAAACGGGGGTAGAGATGGAGGCTCTTCATGGAGTCAGCGCTGCCCTTCTCACCATTTATGATATGTGTAAAGCCATAGACAAGAAAATGGTGATTCAGGATATTCATTTGGTAGAAAAAACAGGAGGAAAAAGTGGGGATTTCCACTTTTCCTCCCAGAAATAGGTTGTATTTAAGGGCGGGCGCACTCAGAGGCGCTGCCCTTTAAAATTTCCAGACCATGGCCAAGAGCCGGAAGAATACAATCCAGACTTTCCTTTACAGCTTTTGGGCTGCCAGGAAGATTAATAATCAGAGTTTGTCCCCGCAGTACAGAAACGCCCCGGCTTAGCATAGCCCGATTGGTAATTTGCATGGAGTAAGCCCGGATAGCTTCTGAAATACCGGGAGCCAGGCGGTCTGCAACAGCAAGAGTTGCTTCCGGTGTACGGTCACGCAGAGAAAATCCAGTGCCTCCAGTTGTGAGTATTAAATCCACTTTCAACTTGTCACAGAGATGGATAAGGGTCTTTTCAATGGTATTCTGTTCATCTGGAAGAATCCTCTGGTCAATCACCAGGTAATTCTCTTTTTCTATGGTCTCACGAATCAGAGGCCCGCTTTTGTCCTCCCGTTCTCCCGCAGCTCCTTTATCACTAAGGGTAAGGACTGCAGTGCGGAAACGGTTCTTTTCGCCTATTATGGTTATTTCGTCTCCGGTTCGGATGGTACCGCCCTGTATTACCTTTGCAAAAACCCCTTCTTTTGGCATAATGCACTCACCCATAATTTTATAAATCTCACAGTGGGAGTGACATTGCTTTCCAATCTGGGTCATTTCCAGAATTACATCATTACATTGAAAAATGGTTCCAACAGGCAAATTTTTGAAATCAAACCCCTCTACCACCAGATTTTCTCCAAATGCCCCATCTATAACATCCGCTCCTCTTTTTTTGAAATCCTCAATTTTATCATAGGAGAGAAGGCTTACCTGACGATGCCATTTTCCGGCATGAGCATCCTTTTCAATGCCCCAGTCTTCCATAAAAACTGCTTCGTCTACCCTGTGTTTCTGCGTTCCTTTTTTTTCGCTGATACAGATTGCTTTTACAATTCCCATAAGTTTTATCCTCCAATTTGTGACATTTTGCGGTGCTCCGGTTCTCCTTCCAGAGCAGATAAATAAAAACGGTGTTCAGAAGGCTTCTGTAGTATGGCGCTTTCAATAGAAGAACGTATTTCTGCCGGTTCAGCTCCATTTCTGAGAAGTTTTTTCAGATTCAGTCCATTTTCATAATAAAGACAGAGCTTTAACATGCCATCAGAAGTCAGACGAATTCGGTTACATTGGTGGCAGAATTTACCATGAACAGCGTCAATAAAGCCAATACAGCCACGAAATCCAGGGATTTTTATGTAATTGGCAGGACCGTTTCCACGCTGTTTTGTAGTCACCTGGTAATTAGGATACAATTCTGCAATTTTTGGTAACAGCTTTTCCCGATTATAACCTTCATAGTTTTTTCCAAAGCCAATAGGCATAATTTCAATAAAACGCACGTCCACCGTATAATCTCTGGCAAGATGGAGTAAATCTGGAAATTCGTTGTCATTGATGCCCTTTAAAAGAACTGTATTGACTTTGGTTCGTATGCCTGACGCCTGACTTTTTACGATGTTTTCCAATACGGTCTCCAGACCATCATGTCCGGTGATTTGCCGGAACACCTCAGGCTGCAAAGTATCCAGGCTGATATTAATACCATCAATACCAATTTCTTTTAATTCAGGAAGAAATTCCCCCAGAAGAATTCCATTGGTTGTAATGGTAACCTGTTCGGTGCAAGGCAGGGCTTTTAGCTGCCGCAGGAAATCCATGCAGCCTTTTCGTACAAAGGGCTCCCCACCTGTAATTTTAAACCTGTGAATGCCAAGCTCCCCCATATATTGACAAATTTGCAGGATTTCTTCAAAACGGAAGATTTCTTCATGGTCAATAGAAGGTAAAGATTCAGGCATACAATACTGACAGCGGAGATTACAACGGTCTGTCACAGAAATACGGAGATAGTTAATGGTTCTCCCGTAAGAATCAATCATATTATAAAACCAACCTTTCTAAAATCCTATTTCAATTATACCAGAGATGTGTTTCAAAGTATATATACAAGAAACGCTGCAACCGGAAATAATTTTTCCGAAGCAGCGTTTTCTATGAAAGGAGAAACACATATGAAAAAAGAAAAGATTTATCTCTTCATATAATGCATGTAACGCACATCCTGATATTCGTCAAACTTAATCTGCAGGTAGGTCCAGGCCATATGTAGTACAGGTGCAAGACCTGCCAGGAGAATGAAGAGAGTTACCAGACTAATGCTTTGGGTTACCTGGTAAATGAAAATCGTGTACAAGACAACAAAAAATGCAATGCTGACTTTGAGAATAGGAATGAGTTTTTCTCTCATAATGGCACCTCCTGACTGAAATATTCCTTTATTTTTATTTATTATACAATAATAGTCTGTAAACTTCAATAAAAACATTATAAAAAATGTATAATTTTATGCATGGATTTAAAGCGTGGGGAGAAGTAAATAAGTGGGAAATGAAAAATCTGGTCTTGTGACCTATAAAAAATGGAATGAAATAGGTGGAAAACAGAAAACTTGGTTATGTAGCCTATAAAAAGACAGAGAAATATAGGTGGGGAATCTTGTTAAAGCTGAACTTGGCTTATGATAACCATGTAAAAGGTAGGTTGAAAATTGAAAAAGTGCTTTTGTAGCCTATCCAGTGGTGAAAAAAGTAGGTGGAATCAGGAGAAAGATAGAAATCTACTTATTGTATTCTTAGAGTAGGATTTCGGATACCCAATTATGCATTTTATTTTGGGATTTCTGCCACTTATTGGGATTGGCGAGACAAAAAGCAGGGGGGGATGTAGGATATAAGCATAAAATTGAGAAAGGGGTATTTCCATGGTTCTACAAATTTTAGCCTATACTATTTTGAACATGAAATCCTTATTAAAAGATAAAATTCCTTTTATTTGGGCAATTTTATTGCCTATGGTTATGTTTCTGTTAAATTTTCAAAATATAGAAAATGAAAAAGATTTAATACCATGGTGGGTATATATGATTTTATGCTCTTTTGTTTATGGAATAGGTGTCTATACTTTAGAATTAAAGGAGACAGGGTGCTTGAGGACAATTTTTTCCATTCACTATTCGCCAACAGCATTTTTTCTTGGGAATTTAACGACACAGATTATTTTTTCTGTGCTAAGTATCCTTGTATTTGATATTGTAGCGGGGATTTTAAAACAGTTTTCTATATCTCATTTAGTGGTATATAGTTTTGGAACAATGGTTTTATGCATACCATTTGCTTTTTTGGGACATGGAGTGACTTTATTAAAAAGACTTCATGTAAACTCTATTAGAACAATTTCTACAATTCTGATATTCGGAATGTTTTTGTTAGTAGGCAGAGATACCATGTTAAACAGGTATAATCCTTTGTATTGTGTGTCAGATTTAGTAATCAATTATACTATGGAAAAGTTAGCTGGATACTGTATTTTTACAATTTTAGCATTTATTCTGGGTGGAATCAGCATTTGGCGTTTTGAGCCTAATTCTAAGGAAAGGAGATAGCAAGGGTTATGGATAAAGATATCAATATCAAAAATTTAAGACTGCCTTATATTGAAAAGACTGTGAATTTATGCATAAAACGGGAATTAAATCATCTAAAAGGTAACAATGGAACAGGTAAAACGTTGTTGCTAGATTACATCTCAGGTATACGAAAAGATAAGAAAGCTATGATTAGCGGCAATGAAAGTATCCTTTATATTAATGAAAGTATCTTTTTTTCGGACAGACTTTTGTGCGAAGATTTCCTGAAGTTTGTTTACCGAATGGAAGGAAAAATGGTAGAAGTAACAGAGTTTGAAAAGCATAATGGAGAACATGTGAGAACGCTATGGAAAAAGCAATGGGGAATGTTATCAGGAGGGGAACGGAAATTAATCTATATCCTTATTCTCATGTCAATCAATAGGGAATGGTATATCTTAGATGAACCTTTTGCGTTTTTAGATACCATGAAAAAGAATATGATTTGGGCTGTGATTGACGAAAAATTAGCAGAGGGAAAAGGTGTTATCCTTGTTTCTCATGAAGATGAACAAGACAGGTTAAAAGATACAGCCCGGATTATTTCTATTTAATCTTGAAATCTTATTTCGGGAATTCTATACTGAAAAAGAGTAAAAATATCAAATAAAAGGAAAGTTGCAGTATGAATGTAGAAATAAAAATTGTAAAAGGTCTGGAGAAACCTTATGCAGTCCTGTATACAAGCCAGCTTAATGAAGAAATAGAAAGGGCAGTTTCTATGCTGGAAACAACCAGTGACGTGATTACAGCAGTCCACAATGAGCGAACGATTGTGTTAAAGGGAGACGATATTTATTTAATCCGAATCGAAAATGAAAAAACCGTTATTTATTGTAAAGATAAAAGCTATGTAAGCAAAAAACGTCTGTGTGAGCTGGAGAAAGCGCTAAAACCTGATTTTATGAAAATTTCAAAGACCGCACTGATAAATTTGAAGTACATAGAAGGTGTGGAAGCATCTTTTGGAGGAAGCATGTTGTTGATTTTGAAAAATGGATGCAAAGATTATGTTTCCAGAAAATATCTTCCGAATTTAAAGAAATACTTAGGATTATAAGGAGGTTTTGCTATATGAAGAAGCTTATAGAATTGTCCATAAAAGGGGTAAGCGCTGCCCTGGTTTGTTTTTCCCTGTTTGGCGTAGTCTGGAACCTGATAAATGGAGGGGATTACATTCTGACAGATTATGCATACACAAAAATGGTACTGGGGGCAGTTGTGGTGGGATTGGGATTTTCCATTCCAGGAATTGTGTACGAAAGTCCCAATCTGCCTTATGTTATGAAAATCGTGATTCATATGGGAATCGGCTGCGCTATCTTTTTAGCAACCTCTTTTGTGGTAGGATGGATTCCCGCATCTTTTGGTATCAAAGGCTGTGTTGCAGTAATTGCAGCGGAAATTGGAGTGTCCTTTCTTCTGTGGTTTGGGTTTTCCCTGTATTACAAAAAACAGGCTCAGAAAATGAATGAGAGGATACAGAATAAAATATGAAAAAGTTAAAGATAGGATTTTGCGAGTATTTTTGTTATAATAGAACCAGCAGAGAAGGAGTGTGATAACGTGAGTGAAGAAAAGAAGCGCCTTCCGGTGGGAGTAGAAAATTTTGAGCAGCTTATAAAAGATAATTATTACTATGTAGATAAAACAGGACTGATTTCTGAATTGCTCCGTAATGGAGGCATGGTAAATCTCTTTACCAGACCAAGGAGGTTTGGTAAAACTCTGAATATGAGTATGATGGAACACTTTTTTTCCACAGAGGGAGATAAGAACATCTTTGACGGTCTGGAAATTTCAAAAGAGAAAACATTGTGCGAAGATTATATGGGAAAATATCCTGTGATTTCCGTCTCACTGAAAAGTATTAACGCAGCTACATATGAGACTGCGCTTGCTTTTGCTGTTGAAATAATAAAAGAAGTAACAGCCAGAATGCAGTTTCTTCTGGAAAGTGAACAACTGAGCGCGTATGACAAATTAGAATATCAGAAACTTTTGAATGACAATATGAGTGAGGCTATATTTTGCAGCAGTCTGAAAAAGTTATCTATATTATTGGAAAAGCATTACAGAACAAAAGTTATTCTTTTGATTGATGAGTATGATGTTCCTTTAGCGAAAGCATTTGAAAATGGATATTATGATCAAATGATATTTTTAATCCGTAATCTGTTGGAACAGGCGTTAAAAACAAACAATAGTCTGAAATTTGCAGCGCTGACAGGGTGTATGCGTATCTCAAAAGAGAGCATCTTTACTGGTCTTAATAATTTTACCACCTTCACGATTACTGATGTTGATTTCGATGAATATTTCGGATTTACAGATCAGGAGGTACATGACCTTTTGACGTATTATGAATGTACGGATAAGTATGAGTGTATGAAAGAATGGTATGATGGATACCGTTTTGGAAATGTAGAGGTATATTGTCCATGGGATGTGGTCTCTTACCTTCGCAGTCTTCGCACAAATAAAGAAGCTGTTCCGCAGAATTATTGGGTCAATACAAGCGGCAATGCAGAAGTGAAGGAATTTATCAGGCAGTCGAAAAGTGCGACAACAAAGAGGGAGATTGAAGCTCTGATGGAAGGGGAAGAAATCATAAAACGGGTTCGTCCGGAACTGACCTATCAAGATATGTACCATTCCATAGAAAACATCTGGAGCGTATTATTTACAACCGGATATCTGACACAAGCAGGTGTATTAGATACGCAGACGTACAAACTTAAAATTCCCAATCTGGAAATTCGGGATATTTTTAAAATGCAGATTATGGAATACTTTAAAGAGAGCGTAAAAAAAGATGGAAATATGCTGAGTAGTTTTTGTGATGCACTGAAGAACGGGGAGGAAAGCAAGGTACAGGAGATTTTTGAAAGCTATCTGAAAAAAACAATCAGTATCCGGGACACTTTTGTGAGAAAAGCAAAGAAAGAAAATTTTTATCATGGGATTTTGTTAGGAATTTTGGGTGTGAAAGAAGGATGGGGAGTATTTTCCAATCAGGAAACTGGTGAAGGGTACAGTGATATCCTGGTGGAAACGGAAAACAGTGAAATGGCGATTTTAATAGAAGTGAAATATGCCAATAATGATGAAACTCTTGAGCAGGCTTGCGAAAGAGCTTTGAAACAGGTGGAGGAGAGGAAATATGACCAGGAACTTCGGGAAAATGGAGTAGATAAAATTTTGAAATATGGGATTGCCTGTTATATGAAACGATGTAAAGTAAAACTGTCAGATTTATGAGTAAATGTAGGGGGGCGTTTGCCCCCCTTTTGCATTTCTTTTCTTATTTTCCCTGCGCCTGATTGTGCTTCTGCACCAGCTTGTTGATGCGGTCAACTGGATTCAGCAGTGTGCTGATAGAACCGTCATGGTTCAGTGTGTCAATAATCAGCGCAATATATTTGCTCATATCGCAGTTTACATAATATGGTTTTGCCAATAACTCTTCTGGCTGGTAAACCAGGTTTGTGGTGAGAAGTCTGTCAAAGGCGCCCTCTTCATAAGCCTTGTCAAAGCGCTCCAGACCGTTGGTGAACAGACCAAAGGTAGAACACATGAAAATCTTGGCAGCGCCGCGTTTTTTCAGCAGTGCGGCAACCTCCAGCATACTGTCGCCGGAAGAAATCATATCGTCGATAATAATCATATTTTTCCCGGTTACATCAGCGCCCAGGAATTCATGAGCTACAATGGGGTTTCTGCCATCTACAATAGTAGAATAGTCCCGGCGTTTATAGAACATACCCATATCCACGCCAAGAACATTAGCCAGATAAATGGCGCGGCCGGTACCTCCGGCATCCGGACTGATAATCATCAGA
This sequence comes from uncultured Bacillota bacterium, assembly GCA_958352855.1. Taxonomy (GTDB): domain Bacteria; phylum Bacillota; class Clostridia; order Lachnospirales; family Lachnospiraceae; genus Blautia. The sequence goes on along the minus strand of CATWQE010000001.1, from coordinate 215,599 downwards.
TGGTCGCTGTCAATGGCAAGGTCTGGTTCTGCACGTAAAAGCCCTTTTATAAACTGATAGGCAGGCTGAACAGTTTCAAAGCCATGGAGTGGGATGGCGTTCTGTACTCTTGGGTCATGCGCGTCAAAAGTGAGGATATTGTCTACGCCCATATCAGTGAGTTCCTGGAGCGCAAGAGCACAGTCAAGGGATTCACGACCGGTTCTCTTGTGCTGGCGGCTTTCATATAAGAATGGCATAATTACATTGACACGTCTTGCCTTTCCTCCTACAGCGGCAATAATTCTCTTTAAATCCTGGAAATGGTCATCAGGGGACATATGGTTTGTATGTCCGCATACTGTATAGGTCATGGAATAATTGCAGACATCTACCATAATATAAAGGTCATCTCCACGTACAGATTCGCTGAGAATTCCCTTTGCCTCCCCGGAACCAAAGCGGGGAGCTTTGGAGTCAATGAGATAGGAATCACGTTCATATCCCTCAAACTTCAGAGATTCTTTCTCTTCGTGGTCCCGTTCCTTTCTCCACTTGACAATGTAGTCATTTACTTTCTGGCCCATAGCCTGGCAGCTTTTCAGCGGGATAATACCCAGTCGCCCTACAGGGAGCGTTTTTAAAGTGTCTGCGGATGTTGATGCCATTTTTCTTTTCCTCCTAAAAGTTTTTTTTGAATTCTTATGTCATTTCCTACCAGCTTCAGCATGGTGTAATTGCTTGTGACCCTGGAAAAAGTCCGTTCTGAATAAGTATTCAGGAAGTCTTCCATAGTCAGGTTAGTAGAAATGATAGTTGCCTTTTGGTTTAAAATTCTTTCATTAATACAGCAAAATAGCTGGGATGAAATAAAACTGTTGGTTAGCTCTGTTCCTAAATCATCAATAATCAGCAAGTCGCACTCAAAGATAAAGGAAGCCATATCTTCTGATTCGGTATCCTTTTGGAAGGTGTTCCTGGATAACAGGTCAAATAAATCAAAGGCGGTGAAATATAAAACAAAGTAAGAGCGCTCCAGGAGCTCTTTGGCAATACAGTGGGTGAGATATGTTTTTCCCACACCGGTATCTCCGTATATCAATAAATTATCTTTTGCATGGTCAAAGCTTTGGATGAAGTCCCAGGACTTTTCTACAGCCTTTTTGGCAGCTTCCAGGGCAGTCATGCCACTGGAGGCATCTGTAAATTCCGGGGAATAAAAATCAAAGGAAAAATGCTGGAAGTTCTCTGTATTCAGTATGTCCCGTATGTTGGACTGAGTATACAGAAGATCCACTGCTGCTTTGCGAAAGCAGGAACATTTTTCTACCTTACCAGGTCCATCCTCCTCTTCGGTAAGAATAAATCCCGTATCCTTGCAAAGAGGACAGTCATAGTGGAGTTCCAGATAATTTTCAGGATAACCATGTTGGGTAAGCAACCGGCTCCGTTCCAGGGCAAGGCGCTGAATCTGGGAGGTAAGATCGAAATCCCCCTCCTTAGAAGCGCCTAACATGAATCGCGCCTTTTGCAGTCCCAGAGAAGCAATCTCCCGGCGGATTTCTGAAAGCCTGGGAATCTCTGCTTCAGCTTTTTGAATGCGTTCATCCTGTTCATGTTTATGTAAAAACTGTTTTTGGTTGTAATTGCGCATAAGCGCATCATATTGAAAGTTCTTCAGTGGCACGATTTGCCTCCTTACCTGTTTCATTTTCCAAGAAGCTGTTTTTCCAATTCTGCCATATTGTAATTACGTTGGTGAAAGTTGTTAAATTTGTTTTTCGTCTGCGCTGGTTTGGGTTTGGAATCCGCCGCCCTGGCAGCTTTTTTCTGCTGAAAGCTCTGATCCAGTGTGTCAATGTCAGACAGGTGATGAACCCCTTTCTTGAACCAGCTTTCCAGAATACTGTCTGCATAAGAAAAGCTGGCTTTTCCAGTAGACAGTACGGTTCGGCTGCAAGCCTCGGAAATAATATCCAGGGTGAATCCATACTGGTTCATCCAGAGATTCATATACTGGATTTCCTTTTCCAGAGGATTCCTGTTCTTGATACCAAAGGCTCTTAATATCGTAAAATAATTTCGGTTGTAAAGGTTTGTTTCTTCTTTTGCCTGGTTCACTGTGACAATTTTTTGCTCCGCCCAGGCAAGCCCTACCTTTTTAATATAAGCCATACTGGTGCTTCCCTTGGAGACACAGTATTCAATCAGATATTCCATCAGCTCTGCAGAGAGCCCAACCTCATCGTAGAGAAACAGAAGTGTTTCCATATCTGTCGGTGTGAGGGTTTTGCCAAGATACTGCTCTGCAATAAACAAAAGCTGGCGTACCTCATCATTTCCTTTCAGTGCCCTGATTTTATCAGGCGTGAGTGAGGAGGAGATGGTCTCTTTTGGGGACTCCAGACCTGCGGCTGCTTCCTCTAAGCTGTTTTGGAAGGGCGTTTCAGCTTTGGCAGTAATTGGGTAGAATACAACTCTGGTAAGAATCCCTTTGCTATCAAAGGAAACATCCAGAATTCCTGTCTTTTTCCAGTACCGTAATGCCCTTAGTACGTCTGCTTCTGTGCAATTAAAAACGTCTGCAATAGAGGAAAGCTCCAAAAGGGTTTTCTCCTGACAGGCGTGCCTTAGCAGATAGAGATAAATTTTTACAAATTCACCATTTGCGGAAGGCATATAGCGATCCAGGAAATGGTTGGAGATGAAAGTGAATTCCCCGGGAAAGCTATTATATACTTCAAACTGCCCCATTTTAAACATCCTTTACATGTATTGTTTTCTTTCTCTTGAATCAATTTCAGTATAGCACACAATATCTGAAAAGAGAACTGGATTTTTTTTCGACAGCGAAAAACAGAAGGTGAATAGAGAATGCTGTGGGAAATGTGGATAATGTGGATAAAAAAGTGGACTACTTTTTATTGGAAACCATAAATTGTCGAAAATGCAAGGAAAACAGAGGATTTTTAAATGGAATGCTGTCGGTTTATGTCAACTTTCCAGAGTGAAAAAAATCCACATGCTCTGTGGGCAGAACATGTGGATGATTTAGTGGATAATGTGGATAACCTTACATTCCTAACAGGTTTTCGCCGATTTTATACACATCTCCGGCACCCATAGTTATCAACACGTCTCCGTTGATACAATTTTCTAATAAAAATGCTTCAATCTCATCAAAGGTAGGGAAATAATAAGCGTCCACGCCTTTTTCCAGAAGTAAATCCCGCAAATTTGCAGAAGAGATTCCAAGAGTATCGGTTTCTCTTGCCGCATAAATATCCGCCAGAATCACTTTATCTGCCAGGGATAAGGCCTGGGCAAATTCCTCCATTAAGGCTTTGGTACGTGTATAAGTGTGAGGCTGGAACACACACCAGGTGGTTTTGTGTGGATAATTTTTTGCAGTTTTTAAAGTAGCTTCGATTTCCGTTGGGTGGTGGGCATAGTCATCAATTACTGTAACTCCGGCTACCTTTCCCTTGTACTGGAATCTGCGGTCTGTTCCTGAAAAATGCAGAAGTCCTTTCTGGATAACAGGCAGGTCAATGCCGATTTTTACGCCCAGGGCAATGGCTGACAGTGCATTGGAAATATTGTGCATACCCGGCACAGATAAGGTAAATCTGCCAAGTTTTTCTTCTCCTTTTATACAGTCAAAGGAAGCGTGGGCAAATTCGTCAAATTCAATATTCTCAGCATGGTAATCAGCCTTTTCCTTCAGAGAATAGGTCAGAACCTCACAATCAAGTCCCTGAGTGATTTCTTCTACATTTGGAATGTCCTGATTAATAATGAGGGTTCCGTCTGCAGGCAGCAATGCGGCAAAGCGGCGGAAGGAATTTCGGATATCCTCTAAATCTTTGAAAAAGTCCAGATGGTCAGCATCAATATTCAGGATAATGCTGATTTTTGGGAAAAAGCTTAAAAAGCTATTGGTGTATTCACAGGCTTCGGTAATAAAGGTCTCAGACTGTCCCACGCGGATATTTCCATGGATTGCAGGAAGGATACCTCCTACAGAGATGGTCGGGTCTGTGTCTGCTTCCAGAAGAATGTGAGAAATCATGGAAGTTGTTGTGGTCTTTCCATGAGTACCGGATACAGCAATGGGAAGCTGATAATTTTTCATAATCTGTCCCAGAAGTTCTGCCCTGGTAAGCATGGGAAGATTGCGCTCTTTTGCACAGGCATATTCCGGGTTGTCGGGATGAATGGCAGCAGTGTAGACCACCAGTTCTACATCGTCTGTAATGTTGGATGCTCTCTGACCAATATAGATTTTGGCTCCCTTTTCTTCTAATTGTCTGGTAAGCTCTGATTCCTTTGCATCAGAACCGGAAACCGGAAAATCTTCTCCCAGGAGGATTTCAGCAAGACCGCTCATGCTGATACCGCCGATTCCAATGAAGTGAATGTGTAATGGTTTATGAAAATCAATCTGATACATATGACAGAATCCTTTCTATATATTATTGGGAAATTACTCTCTTAAATTATAACCAACATTACAGGAAATGGAAACCCTTTCTTGATAAAAATCCAATATTATGGTTAAAAACAGGTAAAATGTAACAAAAAGTTGTAAAATGTCGAAAAAAAATTGTTTAAAATGTTCACTTTTTCCAGAGATTATGGTATAATAAAAAAACCATAGATTATACAAGAGGTGATGGCATGATTAAGAAAGAAATGATTGCGATGTTATTAGCCGGTGGACAGGGCAGTAGATTAGGCGTACTTACTGCCAAGGTTGCAAAACCAGCGGTAACATTTGGCGGAAAATACAGGATTATTGATTTTCCCCTTAGTAACTGTATTAATTCAGGTGTAGATACAGTGGGTGTGCTGACACAGTACCAGCCTTTGCGGCTGAATACCCATATTGGCATTGGTATTCCCTGGGATTTGGATAGAAACGTAGGAGGAGTTTCTATTTTGCCTCCTTATGAAAAGAAGACAAACACAGAATGGTATACTGGTACAGCTAATGCTATTTATCAAAACCTGGCATATATGGAAAATTATAATCCGGATTATGTGTTAATTCTGGGCGGCGACCATATTTACAAGATGGACTATGAGGTTATGCTGGATTTCCACAAAGCGAATAAAGCAGATATTACCCTGGCATGTATGCCGGTTCCATGGGAGGAAGCATCCAGATTTGGTCTTGCCATTACTGATGAGACCGGAAGAATTACAGAATTTGAGGAAAAACCGGAGAATCCTAAGAGCAATCTTGCTTCCATGGGTATTTATATTTTTAGCTGGCCTGTGTTAAAGGAAGCGCTGATTGCATTAAAAGACCAGTCAGGCTGTGATTTTGGTAAGCATATTCTTCCTTATTGCAAAGAAAAGGGACAGAGACTCTTTGCTTATGAGTATAATGGCTACTGGAAAGATGTAGGAACTCTGGGCTCTTATTGGGAAGCCAATATGGAGCTGATTGATATTATTCCGGAATTTAATTTATATGAGGAATTCTGGAAAATTTATACCAAAGGTGATATTATCCCGCCTCAGTATATTGCAGCAGATGCTGTAGTAGAGAAGAGCATAGTCGGAGAGGGAACAGAGATTTACGGAGAGGTACATAATTCTGTAATCGGAGCAGGCGTTACCATTAAGAAAGGCGCCGTTGTTCGGGATTCCATTGTCATGAAACAGGCTGTCATTGGAGAAAATGATGTTATTGACAAGGCAATTATTGCAGAAAACGTTGTGGTAGGCGATAACGTTGTTATGGGTGTGGGAGAAGATACTCCAAACAAACTGAAACCAAATGTATATTCCTTCGGACTTGTAACTGTAGGCGAAAATACCGTCATCCCATCCAATGTAACCATTGGAAAGAACACAGCCATTGTAGGGCAGACTGGCATAGAAGATTATCCGGGAGGGGTTCTGGAAAGCGGTGAAACATTGAATAAGGAAGGTGAGACAGAATGAGAGCAATAGGTATTATTCTTGCCGGCGGCAATAACCATAAAATGAGAGAATTATCACAGAAAAGAGCAATCGCGGCTATGCCCATAGCGGGAAGCTACCGGAGCATTGATTTTGCACTCAGCAACATGTCAAACTCCCATATTCAGAAAGTAGCTGTATTTACGCAATATAATGCCCGTTCTTTAAATGAGCATTTAAGTTCTTCTAAATGGTGGGATTTCGGAAGGAAGCAGGGAGGACTCTATACCTTTACACCTACTATTACACCGGATAACAGCTTCTGGTATCAGGGAACTGCGGACGCTATGTATCAGAACCTGAATTTTCTGAAATCCAGTCATGAACCTTATGTAGTAATTGCTTCCGGTGATTGTGTGTACAAGCTGGATTACAATAAGGTGCTGGAGTACCACATTGCAAAACGTGCAGATATTACAGTGGTGTGTACGGATGTTCATGGGGAAGATGTTACCCGCTTTGGATGTCTGAAGATGAATGAGGACTGCAGGATTGAGGAATTTGACGAGAAACCTATGGTAGCTCAGTCCAATACCATTTCTACCGGCATTTATGTTATCAGAAGACGCCAGTTAATTGAATTAATTGAAAAGTGTGGTCAGGAAGGCCGCCATGATTTCGTAAAGGATATCTTAATCCGTTATAAAAACCTGAAACGAATCTACGGATATAAGATTAATACATATTGGAGCAATATTTCTACTGTGGAATCTTATTATAAGACAAACATGGATTTCCTGAAGCCGGAAATCAGGGATTATTTCTTCCGCCAGTATCCGGGAGTGCAGTCTAAAATTGATGACCTGCCTCCGGCTAAGTACAATCCAGGCGCTGTTGTAAAAAACAGTTTGATTTCCAGCGGATGTATTATTAACGGACAGGTAGAAAATTCTGTACTCTTTAAGAAGGTTTTCGTTGGAAATAATTGTGTTATCAAGAATTCCATTATTTTAAATGATGTCTATCTGGGAGATAATACACATATTGAAAACTGTATTGTAGAAAGCAGAGATACCATTCGGGCAAATTCTTATTTCTGCGGCGAGGAAGGCATTAAAATTGTAATTGAAAAAAATGAACGTTACGTTCTGTAAAAAAGGCTTAAAATACCACTGCATAAGGCGGCAGTAAAGGCAACAAAGGCATGAAAGGGGAAGGTTGTATGAATATCACAGATGTAAGAGTAAGATGCGTAGCAAAAGAGGGAAAAATGAAGGCAGTAGTCTCTATTACTATTGATGAGGAATTTGTGGTTCATGATATCAAGGTCATAGAGGGAGAAAAAGGTTTATTTATTGCTATGCCAAGCCGCAAAGCAACGGACGGGGAATATAGAGATATTGCCCACCCTATTAATTCTGCAACCCGCGAAAGAATACAAAATATTATCCTGGAGAAATATGAACAGGTATTAGCAGAGGAACCGTTGGAGGAAACGGAATCCTAAGGGGAAAAGAGAAAAGAGACTGTCCTATGAAGTGACAGTCTCTTTTCTCTTTAGCAGTTTTGACGCCAGCCGGAGGGATATTTGTTTTTCACAGTGTTTCCCACTACTTTTCCCCAGCCGACAGGGAAGCCTTCTGCACATATAAGTTTCCAGCCTTTTGGGGAAGGACATTCGCTTTCTTCCAGGGAGAAGGTTTCACCCCGTAAATATGCAGTCAGCCGGGAGTCCTGAGGGTTTAGGCTGATTTTAGAAGTCTGAGGGACATCCTTTAGAGCCATGGCAAGAGACTGGCTTGGCTCAAAGCGGTTTTTCTTTAGTTCACCAAGAAAGAGACCGTAGCGGAGAAATTTTAATCCTTTTAAAGAACCTGTGGAGGCAGAAGGAAGGCGGTAAACAAAACCGTTACGCGCTTCGATGCCATTCCAGTCTACAGGTATAGAGAGAGATGCAAAAAATTCCTCTACTAATTTCTTTTCTTCTTTTTTTAAGGTACAGGGTATTTGGGTAAAAGGCGCAGATTCCAGTGTCCCCTTTTTTCTGAGAAGCGCCAGAAAATGTCCTTCTCCGTCCATATGATGAGGGAAAATGCGGCGGGTTTTCAAAAGGCGCGTATCCCCATTTCCCCATTGGGGATTTCCTGGGGTGAAGCCAGGGTAATCCTCCATGTCCAGTAATTCCATCTCAGGAAATTGTTCCAGAACATAGGAAATTAATCCTTCATTTTCGTCGGGAGAGAAGGTGCAGGTGGAATACATAAGCAGCCCTCCCGGTTTTAGCATGGAAATAGCGTGTTGAATAATTTCCTGCTGCAATTTTCCAAAATAAGGCGGGCGTTCTTCGTCCCAGGTTTTAGCTACATCAGGGTCTTTGCGAAACATTCCTTCACCGGAGCAGGGAGCGTCTACCAGAATCTTGTGGAAAAACTCCGGGAAATACCCAGCCAGACGTTTTGGTGTTTCATTGGTAACCAGAGCGTTTGTTACTCCCGAAAGTTCCAGATTGCGAAGCAGGGCTTTTGCCCGGGAAGCGCTGATTTCATTGGCTACGAGAAGTCCTTTCCCCTGAAGTCTGGCGGCAAGCTCAGTGGCTTTTCCTCCCGGGGCGGCGCATAAATCCAGAACATATTCGCCAGGGGTGATGTCAAGCCGGCTGGCCGGCGTCATGGCGCTGGGCTCCTGGAGATAATACAGCCCGGCAGGATAAAAAGGATGTCTGGAGGGACGGTCTTCTTTCCCATAAAAAAATCCGTTGGAAACCCAGGGGATGGGAGTAAGTTGAAATGGAGCAATCTCAGCAAATTCCTGGGATGAAAGTTTCAAGGTATTGACTCTGAGACCGAATTTACGTGGGGAATCGTAGCTGTTTAAAAAGGCAGGATATTCTTCTCCCAGCATATCCTTCATGCGGGTTAAAAAGGCTGACGGTAATTGTTCCATGGAATGACTCCTTTCTTTTGAAGCATTTTGTGTACGGTTTTGTGTACAGCTCTAAAATCACATCTTTTCACGTTATTCCGCAAAAAATGAAAGAAGCCGAAAAACCCTATAAAATAAGGCTTTCCGGCACTTTTCAAGTCCAATCGAAGCGACGTGATTCGAACACGCGACCTCTGCGTCCCGAACGCAGCGCTCTACCAAACTGAGCCACGCTTCGCTGTTCAACAAATTTCATTATATAGAATGAGATACAAAATGTCAATAAAAATTTTATATTTATTTTATTGACATTTTGTGCATCTGCACATTAAAATTATCTTAGATAATGTGCAGATGCATAGTTTTACATGGGGAAATGAAAAATGGAAAAAGAGACAACAGATAAACGGATAGAAAAAACCAAAGCAAATATTTTAAATGCTTTGATTGCACTTTCAAAGGAAAAGGAATTAAACGAAATATCCATACGGGAACTGACGGAGGCTGCCCATATTCATAGAAATACTTTTTATCTTCATTATGCAGATGTGGATTCTGTCTTAGCTGAAGTGGAAGAAACCATGTGCAGTGTGGTTAAAAATATGGCAGAGCAGTTTACGGACCAGGAACTTTTAACACATGTGGGTACTTTGCTGCAGGAGGTATTTCAGTATCTTTATCAGGAGCGGGAGAAATGTGTGCTTATGATGAAGGGGAGGGGGAAGGTTTCCAATGGCAAAATGCTTTTGGAGTCTGTTTTTGAGAAATATCTGCAAAACTTTCCAGTGGAAATAAACAGAGATTCTTTTGAGTTTCAGGCACAGTTTTATTACTGTACTGCAGGTGCGTTGGGAGTAATCCGTTATTGGATGGAGCATGAATTTCAGGAGCCGCCGAAACAGGTTGCTGAGATTACAGGGAAATTACTGCTTCAGGGAATTCAGGGAATTGTCCCGGCAAAATAAGGGAAGAAGCTACGGGTTGGAGGAACAGAGGAATGGAAAATACGAAAATATGTACAGAGGACTTTGTGAAGCTGGAACATGTGACAAAAGTATACAAAATGGGAGAGGTAGAAATCAGAGCTGTAGATGGCATTGATTTTTCCATTGCAAAAGGGGAATTTGTAGTTATTGTGGGACCAAGTGGAGCTGGAAAAACTACGGTTTTAAATATCCTGGGAGGAATGGATACTGCTACTTCTGGAAGTGTACTGGTGGATAAGAATGACATTGCCAAATACAGTCCCAAGAAGCTTATTGGCTACCGCAGAGATGATATTGGGTTTGTGTTTCAGTTTTATAATCTGATTCCCAATCTTACAGCGCTGGAAAATGTAGAGCTGGCGCTTCAGATTTGCAAGAACCCGCTGGATGCCAGAACTGTTCTGGAAGATGTGGGACTTGGAGAGAGATTGAATAACTTTCCGGCACAGCTTTCCGGAGGTGAGCAGCAAAGAGTGTCCATAGCCAGGGCTTTAGCCAAGAATCCAAAGCTGCTTTTGTGCGATGAGCCAACAGGCGCCCTGGATTATAATACGGGAAAAGCCATTCTAAAGCTTTTACAGGATACCTGCCGGGAAAAGGGAATGACTGTCATTGTTATTACGCACAACTCAGCCATTGCGCCTATGGCGGATAGGGTGATACATATTAAAAATGGTAAAGTTTCCGCCATGGAAATGAATGAACACCCGGTTCCGGTAGAGACCATTGAATGGTAGGTGTGTGGATATGAAAAAAAGAGCATTAAGAAAAAACTTTTACATGGAAATCAGGAAAAGCCTGGGAAGATTTTTGTCTATTTTCTTTATTGTGGCTATGGGAGTAGCCTTTTTCTCAGGAATTCGGTCCGCAGAGCCGGACATGAGATATTCTGCAGATGCTTATTTTGACCGGAATGACTTTATGGATATTCAGGTTATGGGCACTCTTGGCATTACAGAGGAAGATGTGACTGCCATTGAACAGGTGGAAGGGGTAGAAAAGGCAGAACCGGGATATTCGGCAGATATGCTGGTGGATGTCCAGGGAAACCAGAAAATTCTTCATGTATCTTCTGTTTTAGATAGCATGAATAATTATAAGGCAGAGGAAGGAAGAATACCAGAGAAGCCGGGCGAGTGTCTGATGGATCAGGACTTTGCAGCCTCTGCAGGGCTTAAAGTCGGGGATTCCATTACGCTGTTAAGCGGAACCAGAGACCCTCTTACGGATACGCTGCGGACAGATACTTATGAGATTACAGGTCTGGGAAGCAGTGTTTCTTATATTTCCTTTGAGCGCGGCAGCAGTAATATTGGAAATGGGGAAGTCAGTGGATTTCTGACTATATTGCCGGAGGATTTTTCTCTGGAGGTATATACAGAGTGCTATGTAACTGCAAAGGGAGCCAAAGAGCTTACCGCTTTTACACCGGAATATGATAAAAAGGTGGAAAAGGTTTTAAAGAATATTGAAGATATTGGAGATTATCAGGGAAAATTAAGGGCTGATTCCATCAGAGAGGAAGCAGGGGAAGAGCTTAAGAAGGCAGAGCAGGAACTGGCGGATGGAAAAGCCAGGGCAGAACAGGAGCTTTCGGATGCATGGAAGCAGATTGAGGATGGAGAACAGGCTCTGGCAGATGGGAAGGCAGAGCTGGCAGCAGGGAAACAGGAACTGGAAGAAGGAAGGAATCAATTATATTCCAGCCAGAAGCAGGTAGATGGGGCATATGCACAGATTCATGCAGAGGAACAAAAATTAAACCAGGGAAAACAGGAGCTTCAGACTCAGGAGGCGCTGCTTCAGCAAAAAGAACAGGAATATGAGGCGGCGCTGGCAAAAATAGAAGCCGGTGAAGCAGAGCTTTCCAGGTTTGATACAGGCTACGCAAGCCTGGAGGAAGGAATCATGCAGATAGAGCAGGGGATTGCACAGGGTACCCAGGCTCTGGAAACGGCCAGAGGACAGTATGAGCAAGGCGTGGCAGCGCTGGAAGCGGCCAGAGGACAGGTTGCAGGAATGGAGGAACAGCTAAAGCAGGAAGGACTTTCAGAAGAGGAGAAGCAGGCGCTTATAAGCCAGATTGAGATTGCTAAAACACAGATTTCCCAACAGGAGCAGGTGCTTGCTCAGGCAAAAGCAGCCTTAGAGGAACAGGAAAAGCAGTTTTTTGAACAGCAGAAGCCTCAGGCAGAGGCTCAACTGGCAGCTTTAAAGGAACAAAAAGCACAATTAGATGCCCAGAAGCCGGAAATTGAAGAGAGCCGGAAGGCTTTGGAAGCAGCCAGAGGACAGTTGGAAGAGCAGAAGCCCCAGTTAGATGAGGCAAAGGCGCAACTGCAGGACGCAAAAAATCAGATTGCATCTGGAGAAGCCCGGCTTGCAGAGGCAAAACAGCAGGCAGCCAGGGGGCAGCAGGAGATTGACAGTGGATGGAGCAAAATCCATGCAGGAGAGCAGGAGCTTGAAAAGGGAGAGGCAGAGATTGCGGAAAATGAGAAGAAATTAGAGGATGCCAGAAAGGAATATGAGGAAGGCAAGGCAGAAGCGGAGCAGGAAATCCAGGATGGAGAAAACGAAATCAAGGATGCCAAACAGAAAATAGAAGATATTGAAGATGCAAAATGGTATGTAAATGACCGCAGTATCACTACGGATTATGCCGGATATGGAGATAATGCTGACCGTATGCGCGCTATTGGAGAAGTATTTCCTATTTTGTTCTTTATTGTGGCAGCTCTTATCAGCCTTACAACTATGACCCGCATGGTGGAGGAACAGCGGACAGAAATCGGTACGCTGAAGGCCCTGGGATATGGAAAAATGAGCATAGCAGGAAAGTATCTGAATTACGCTATGACTGCAACCATTGGCGGCAGCATTTTTGGAGTGCTTTTTGGAGAAAAGATATTTCCGTATATTATTATTACAGCCTATAAGATTATGTATACTCATGTACCGGATGTGGTGATTCCCTATAACATGGAGTATGGAATTCTGGCTACTGTGGCAGCAGTACTGTGTACCGGACTGGCAACCTTGCTGGCATGTTATAAGGAACTGGCTGCACAGCCGGCGGTTCTTATGCGCCCTCCTGCGCCAAAGCAGGGAAAAAGAGTATTTCTGGAGTATCTGCCTTTCCTGTGGAAACGTCTGGGCTTTATCTGGAAATCGACGATTCGGAATCTGATTCGTTATAAAAAGCGGTTCTTCATGACAGTTTTTGGAATCGGAGGTTGTATGGCTTTGATGATTGTGGGATTTGGTCTGAGAGATTCTATTTTTTCCATTGGAACCTTGCAGTATGAGGAGCTACAGCTTTATGATGGCATGATTATTTTGAATACAGACGCAGATGAGGAAGACAGGAAAGACCTTGAGGCATATCTGGAAGAAGAAAAGGAGATTTCTGCTGTTTCCCAGGGGTATTTAAAGAAAACCAATGTAAAAAGAGGAAATGAGAGTAAAGAAGTCTATCTCTATGCGCCTCTTGATTTAGAGAAAAATAAGGAGTTTCTGGTTTATAGAGACAGAAGAACCCACGAAACGTATGAATTGGGTGAAAAGGATGCCATTCTGACAGAAAAGGCAGCCAAGGCGCTGGGAATTGAAAAGGGTGACAAGCTGTCTGTGGAAAGCCAGGATGGAGAATTTACGGAGATTACCATTACCAATATTTGCGAAAACTATATGGAACATTATTTGTATCTTTCTCCTGAACTTTATGAAGAGATTTATGGAAAGCCTGTAGAAGAGAACAATATTTATTTTAAGATGAAGGACCTGGATGAAGAGAAGCTGGGAACAATAGGACAGAATATTCTGGAGAAACGGGCGGCTTTGAACGTATCTTATACTTATAACATGGAGGAACGTTTGGATGAGATGCTGGAAAGTCTGGATATTGTCATTGTGGTGCTGATTATTTCGGCGGGTCTGCTGGCTTTTGTAGTGCTTTATAATCTGAATAATATTAATATTACAGAGCGAAAGAGGGAGCTGGCTACCATTAAAGTGCTTGGCTTTTATGATAATGAGGTATCCGCATATGTATATCGTGAGAATATCCTGCTGACTCTGATTGGAACGGTTGCCGGAGTACTGCTTGGAAGCCTGCTTCACCGCTATGTAATTGCCACAGTAGAGATTGACAGTGTGATGTTTACCAGAATTATAGAAAATATCAGCTTTGTATACAGCGCGCTGCTGACCTTTGGATTTTCTGTTTTTGTAAATGTGGTGATGTATTTTAAATTAAAGAAAATTGATATGGTGGAATCTTTAAAGAGCGTAGAATAAAAGAAAATTCCCACAGGAGAATGTAGGTACAAGTGCCTTCCTGTGGGGATTTTTTTAGGATATGCCTAATTCTTCAAGGAGTTTTTTCTGATAGGAAGTATCGGAAGCTGCTTTTATGATGTCGTCTGTTCTGCCAAGTTTTGCAAGTTTTAAGGTCAGAGTATTCAGGCGGTCTGTTGCCTGCTGCTGTCCTTCGGCGCGTCCCTTAGCGCGTCCTTCGGCAAGTCCTTCAGCGCGTCCCTCAGCAAGTCCTTCCTGAAGCCCTTTCATACGTCCTTCGGATAGTCCGAGACTTCGTTTGGCTTCTAATTCATCTTTCATTAATTCTTCTAATGCTTCACATAACATATCTTTCACCTCCTGAAATTGTGTTTTGTTTGCCTGCATAATGATGTTCATTACAGAACGGTATAAAATTTCCTGTTTATGGTTTCCGAAATCCTCCAGCAGTTTTCTTGCCACTTCCTTGTCTTTTAGATGGTCTGTGAGGCTGGAAAGCCATAGATTTTTCTCCGGAGAGAGGTAGCGGGTTACAATAATCTGGATTGGTATAAAGTCCCCAAGAATATAATAAATTCCAGCATCTATTTTTTGAATACGGAAACCGCGTTTCTTCTTCAGATGCTTCATGAGCTTTCTGGGATAGCCATGGCTGACAAAAGAAAGCGTCAGCTCTTCAATAGGAATACTGTTTACCCGGCTGACATCGGATTTGTAGAAACAGGCATATCCATAGACCTTGTAAAAATCGTCGATATTTAAGTAATCGGTAGGACTTTTGTACTCTATAATGTTGTGCTTACGGAACAGTTTCCCGATATTCTTTTTTACTGGCCGATTGACCTGTTTTTTGATGATTAAGACATCAATGCCTTTTGGTTTTGTTCCCAGTTGATGTTCGTTTTCAAAGATGAGATTGTCCGCATCTTCCTGAAGCTCAATTTGTGCTCCGGCATAAAAGGCTGGATGCCATTGGCGCAGAGCAGGGTTTTCTGGTTCTGTTTTGGGTATTTCCATATAAAACCTCCTTTATTCTGTTGTTCAGGAGATTTCTTTTTAGAAAACTCCTGCTTATAGTGGGTATGGAAAGCATGAATTTTCTGAAAAGACAAGGAAGAAACTTCCCTGTTATTGGAAATGAATCAGATATCTAAAATAGATTTTGATAAATAGAAAATTTGCTTTTTTTCAGTGTACCACAAAGTCTCAGAAACTGCAACAAGTCTGGGGCAAATCTTACAAGAACTGTAAGTGTTATTTTCCCTTAGTTTCTTTTATAATAAAGGCAGATAGAAGAGGAAAGGGGCAGGAAGAATGCAGGATAAATTATTAGAAGTAAAATCATTGAAAAAGATATATGGAAAAAATGAAGGAGCTACTACCGCTTTAAACGGAATATCTTTTCAGGTATTGGATGGAGAATTTCTGGGAATTATGGGAAGCAGTGGCTCAGGGAAGACAACTTTGCTCAATTGTATTGCTACTATGGTAATGCCTACAGAGGGACATATTTTGTTGAAGCGGGAGGATATCAGTAATTTGAAAGGCAGCCGTCTGGCAAGATTTCGGGGAAGCCAGGTGGGGTATCTGTTCCAGGATTTTGAGCTTTTAGACCATATGACAGGGGAAGAAAATATCCTTTTACCGGCGGAAATCCATAAGCTGAACCGAAAGGAGGTAGAAGAAAGACTAAAGGATTTGGCGAATTATCTGGAGATTGAGGACGTACTGCAGAAGTTTCCATCTCAGATGTCAGGAGGGCAGAAACAAAGGGTGGCAGCAGCCAGAGCTTTGATTGTAAAACCGGAGATTCTTCTGGCAGATGAACCCACAGGAGCTCTGGACAGCAAAAACTCCAAACGGTTAATGGAAATGTTAAGAGGAATCAGGGATAATTATGGCACAACCATTATGATGGTAACTCATGACCCAAATGCCGCAAGCTTTTGCTCCAGAATTTTATTTATTCAGGATGGAGTGCTGTTTCACGAGCTGAGACGACAGATTCCAGAAGAGAGTCAGAATGATTTCTACAGGAGAATTTTGGAGGTTATGGCTCAATTGGGAGGAGGAAGCGCCAATGTTTTATAGTTTGATTAAACGAAACAGCAGGGCAAACAGAAAAGAAAACAGCATTTATTTTGTTTCCATGATTATTGCCATTATTGCCTTTTATGTGATACTTTCACTGGAAAATATGGATGTGATACGGTTTATTAAAGACATGGAAAGCGATGCAGTTCATAAGCTTTTAAGTCTGGTTCCTGCATTGTATGTGTTCTCCCTGTGCGTGATTTTCTTCCTGGTATTTTTTACTACCAGGTATCAGATGGAGAGGAGAAACCATGAGCTGGGAATGTATCTGATGCTGGGAATGAAGCGAAGCCGGTTGTTTTTTATGCTGATTGCAGAGGATTTAGTGAATACATTCCTATCCCTTCTGATTGGATTGCCAATGGCGGTTTTGTTTTCCGAAGTTACCAGTCTGGCAGTGGCAAGAGTGGTGGGAATTGGAATTTTAGGGCACAAATTTACCATTTCCATAACTGGAATTTTGTGGACTGTAGGCGGTCTTTTGTTGGTAAAACTTGTGACTTTGGTGATTTTAAGTGGGAGAACCGTACACAAAGAACCAATGGATTTAATGAAAAACAGCGCTGTGGGAAGAGAGAAAAAGCAGAGAAAAACAGAGTCGGTTTCCTGTCTGGTTGCAGGAGTGATGCTTTTGATTGCAGCGTATGGAATCGGACTTGCCGCAAGAGATTTTACATTCATGAGTATGAAACTTTTATTGGGGCTTCTGATTTGCGGGACAACAGGTACCTTCCTGTTTTTCCAGGGATTGTATCCGTTTTTTAATTATATGATGAAAAAGCAAAAGGGAAAACCAGGCCTTGGCTCCTTTACATTACGCCAGCTTCAGGAGAGTGTTTTTCTGAAAAATGGTTCCCTGGCAGTGATTTCTCTTTTGGCGCTGATTTCTTTTTGCTGTATGGCCTTTGGAATCTCTTCTGCTTTGACAGAAAAACCGGTGCATCATATGGATTATACCTTTTCAGGAGAAGAGGAAAAGGTGAAAAAAACACTGGAAGAGAGTGGGATTATGAAAAAGTTCCAGGCTTTTTATCCCATGCATACCAGTAATCTGGATACGGATTTGATGGTAAGCGGGGAGCTGGAAAAAGGATTTTATGAGCTGGATTATGAAAATATTCTGCGCGCTTTGAAAGCAGAAAAGGACAGTGAAGGAAAAGAAAATGTGCTTTATGATTTTGAGGAAAATGGATATCTTTCCTTTCCCCATATTTTATGTATTTCCGATTATAATGCCCTGCTAAAGGCGGCAGGAGAATCAGAAGTACCTCTAAAAGAAAATGAAATGATGCTCTATGCAAGTTCTGAATTTTCGGAAGGAGGTAAGGAAGAAATCCTGAAAAAGATACTACAGGAGGATTTGAAGGTCTATTTAAACGGAGAACCGTATACGCTAAGCAGAGAACTGGCAGAGTATGACATTGTAACAGATTCAGCCATTACACTTGCCTATGCTTTGGTTCTGCCGGATGACCTGTTTTGGGAGGCTGTATCTAAAAACGAGAATCATGTCAGCACCTATTGGAATGGCGTGCTAAAGGAAAGTGTAGTCAGGGAGCAGGGCCTGATTCAGGCTATTTCGGGAATCAATCAGAAATTGAATGAGACAGAGTTTGGGAATCAGACAGAGCTGGTATACGAAAGCTATGTAGAAAATATTGGCCGGCATTTGTTTTACATTATTGCAGAGAGCTATACAACCTTGTATCTTGGAGTGATTTTCCTGGTGATTGCCAACACTGCCCTTGGAACTCAGTATCTGATGTATCAGAGACAGACAGGGAAGCGGTATCAGACCCTTGTGGCTTTAGGAGGCAGCTATGAGGCTCTTTCTAAATCAGGAAGAACACAGATTCGCTGGTATTTCCTTCTGCCGGTTCTGGTAGCCTGTGTCAGCGCTGTATTTGGAATTTTATCTTTTACAGAAGGTTTGCTTTCCTCTTACTTCAAGATGCAGAAGAACCATATTATTTTCGTGGGAATTCTTGTGATTCTGGTGATTTGTGTGGTAGAATATCTGTACATGATGGCTGTTATGCGGGCCAGTGACAGAACCATACGGGAACTGATGAAAAGGAAGAGGGAAGACGATTAGAGGTGCCAGGATGATACGGATTACCATTGTAGAAGACGAGAGCTTTATGCGGGAAGAATTATCCCTGATTCTTAGAAAGGCTGGATATGAGGTGCATGAAGTTCAAACCTTTCAAAAGACATATGAAGAAATTTTGAAGAGTCATCCGGATTTGGTGCTTCTTGATGTGAATCTTCCGGTGCAGTCCGGTTTTGAAATCTGCAAAAAGTTAAAGGAAAAAAGTCAGTGTCCTGTGATGATTCTTACATCCAGGACACAGTTAAAAGATGAGATTCATGGACTGGAACTGGGGGCAGAGGAATATCTTACAAAACCCTTTCATAAAGAGCGGCTGTTAGCCAGGATTCAAAACCTGCTGCGCCGCTCTAAAGGCTTTTACGGAAGTTTTTCTCATATGGAGGATGGAGAGGGATTCTATCTGGATAAGAATACGTATACCCTGTTTGTTGAGGGACAATCCGCGGTATTGCCGGAGACCGAAGGAAAACTATTGGAGCTGTTGATTCGAAAAAAAGGAGAGCTTGTGACCAAGCAGGAATTGTTTCAGGGGGTATGGGGGACAGCAGAGTATGTGGATGAAAATATTCTCCAGGTAAACATGACAAGACTCAGGAAATCCCTGAGAGGCTTTGGGCTTGAAGGACGGGTTCAAACCATCAGAGGTCAGGGATATTGTCTGGAAAGGAAAAACTATGAGGGAGAAAAGCAGGATTCTGGGAGAATTATTCTGGGAAAATAAGTGGAAATGTTTCTTATTTGCAGGGCTGGATCTGCTCTGCTTTTGGACTGTATGGCTTATTGATGATAAGAAAGCAGAAGCCCTTGTCATGCTGATTCTGCTGTTTACCGCAGTGCTTTTAACAGGATTTTTTGTTGGTTTATATCGAAAATACTGGAGGAAAAAAGAATATCTGGAAAGCCTTTTAGAAGAAGGAGAAATATGGGAAAAACATCTGGATACTAAGATGCTTTCTTCCCATGAAATCTATTTGCTCCAGGAGTTGGGAAAGAAACTGCGGGACAGTCAAAGCAGAGAAAAACAGTTGGAAACAGAGAAAAAAGACCAGAGTGAGTATATAGAAACCTGGGTTCATGAGATGAAAACACCGGTTGCCCTGTGTACGTTGATTCTGGATAACCGCAAGGAAGAAATGAGCCGGGAAGTGTATCAGAGAATGCGTCATGTAAATGGAAAGCTACAGGAATATGCAGAACAGATTCTCTATTATTCCAGACTGCATTGCGAACATAAGGATTACCTTTTTCAGAGAATTTTCCTGCAGGAATGTGTGGAAAGTGTAGTGGAAGACTATGGATATTTTCTGGAAGAGAAGCAGATAAAGGTAGATTTGAAACTGGGAGATATAGAAGTGTATATAGACAGAAAAGGGCTGGAATTTATGCTTGCCCAGATTTTAAGTAACAGTATTACCTATCTGCCTGCAAGCGCCCTGGAAAAGGAAATTGTCTTTGAGGCAGAAGAAAAGGAGAAAGAGATTATCCTTTCGGTCAGAGATAATGGAATCGGGGTAAAGCCTTCCGACTTGCCCTTTGTTTTTGAAAAAGGATTTTCAGGGGATAACCAGGAAGTGAATAAGAAAACTACAGGAATGGGACTGTATCTGGTAAGAGAAATGGCAGAGAGCCTGATGCTTACCTGTGAAGCCAGGTCGGAATATGGGAAAGGATTTCAGGTGGATATCCGGTTTCCTGTGGTGTGAGAGATAAGGAGGAAGACAATGAAATTAGTAATTGTAAGGCATGGAGACCCGGATTATACCATAGATTCCCTTACAGAAAAGGGATGGAAAGAAGCCGGATATCTGGCAGAAAGATTAGAAAAACTGGACGTAAAAGAGTTCTATGTTTCCCCACTGGGAAGGGCAAAAGATACTGCGTCCTGTACCCTGAAAAGGGTGGGAAGGACAGCCATTGAGAAGGAATGGCTCAGGGAATTTGCCCCCAGAATTAACCGTCCGGACAGAACAGATAAAAAAACGATTTCCTGGGACTGGCTGCCCCAGGACTGGATGAATCAGGAGAATTTTTTCCATGCAGATCAGTGGTGGAAGTCTCTGGTTTTTCAGGAAGCAGGGGTGAAACAGGAGTATGACTGGGTGATTGAAAACTTTGACCATTTGCTTCAGGAGCATGGATATGTGAGAGAAGAAACGTATTACAGAGCAGAGAAATCCAACAATGATACCCTGGTGTTTTTCTGTCATTTTGGATTGGAGTGTGTGCTTCTTAGTCATCTTTTGAACATTTCCCCTATGGTTTTATGGCATCAGTGCTGTGCGGCTCCTGCCTCTGTAACTACAGTTGTGACAGAAGAGAGAAGGAAGGGCATTGCCAGCTTCCGCATGCTTTCCTTTGGGGATATTTCTCATTTGTATGCAAACCAGGAGCCTCCGGCTTTTGCCGCAAGATTCTGTGAAACCTATGAAAATTCAGAAGAAAGACATGATTAGTGAGAGTGCAGGATGAAAGAAAGAGACTTTGAAGCATTGGAACCTTACCTTCCGGGTCTGAAAAAGGAGATGCCGGATTCCTATAGAAAACTGGCAGAAATTATCAAGTGCCAGGCTCTGGAAGTGTGCTGGAAAAATGGGGAAAATGAGCAGAAACAGACCTGTATTCCCTATATGATGAATGATGCCCTGGAGTGCTATCTGATTTTGGAAAATTGCAGAATAACCGGAGTTTATCTGCCTCACTGCAAAGAAAAAACAGAGGCATATCTTACCCAACATCAGGATTCTGTTGGATTAGTGGTGAAGCAGGGAGAAGATAATGTTTTTACCCTGTGGTTTGAGAATATTACAGAGCAGTTAGCATGTTATCAATATCATGAAATCGGTCATTTCTGGGTACAGGGAATGGAACAGTGGCGCCAGTTGGTTTATATGATTGGAACCATTTATGATAAGTATGAATATCTGGGAGAGGAAGTCTGTACAGAGAAAGAATTGGAGCTGATTCCTTTGATGGAATTTGCTCCTTTTCGTGCCTGGTCACCTGTTGGAAATTCTCTGGAGGATTGTTATACAGACACCATTACCGGGGTAGAAACCATGAAGAAAATGGCTCTTCTGGCAGGGGAGGAAGGATTTGCAAAATTGCTGGACAAGTATGAGAAAAAACCCGTTGCCAGGCTGGAGAAGAAGATAGAAAAGTTTCTGACCGGAAAAACAGGTGCAGGTGTTTATCAGGTGATTTATCGGAAGGTTTGTGAAGCTTCCAATGAATATCCCAGAAGAGACTATGGAAAAGAAATGAATGAAAAAATTAAAAGGCAGCAGCAGGAAACTATCCATGCTCTGGAACAGAAGGGATTTACAGGTCAATATCCCTGCTTTCGCAGAGGAACCATGCAAGTGATGGCAGTGGAAGAGCATCCCTTTACTATTTTTGAGGCGGAAGATTTTGTGTTTCGGATTCAATTCATGGTTTCTGTAAGTTCAAAAGAGAATCAGATGCTTAATTTCGGATTTTTTAAAGGAAGAGGAAACAAAGGCTGGATTGAGAAAAAAATTGAAAATCTGTAAGGAAAAGTGAGATTTTTCATCCATGACAAAGGTATTATAAGTGAAAGGCCTTTTAGGAAACCAACAACATGTGCTTACGGAGAGAGAATTGTGGATGAAACAAAGTTTGTAGAGCTTGTCATAGAGTATAGCGATATGGTTTATCGTCTGGCTCTTCATGACTGCAGGAACCCCCAGGATGCAGAGGATATTATGCAGACTGTTTTTATGAAATTATATACCAGAAAACCGGAGTTTGAGAGTCTGGAACATGGGAAATACTGGCTTTTAAAGGTAACAGCTAATGAATGTAAAAGGCTCTTTGCCTCTTCCTGGAAAAAGAAAACAGATTATCTGGAAACCTTTGGAGAACAGGGACAGATGCCAGAAGCTTTTACAGAAGATGACAGGGAAAAGGAGCAGAGAGAACTGATTCTGGAAGCGGTTTTCGGATTACCGAGAAAATACAGGATGCCGGTTTATCTGTATTATTATGAGGAATATTCAGTGGCAGAAATAGCCGGAATTCTGGGGCGAAATCCTTCTACCATTCAGACACAGCTTGACCGGGCGCGAAGGAAACTGAAAAAGCAGTTAGAGGAGGCTGGATATTATGAATAAATCATTTCCAAAAGAAAAATACCAAGAAATCTGCCGCGGGCTCCAGCCTTCCAGGGAGTCAGTAAGGGAGGTTATTACCATGAAAGAACCGAAAAAATATTCCAGAATCAAACGGAAAACCTTTGTAGGAGCAGCGGCCTGTGTAACCTTGATTTTTTCCTTGTCTGTAGGTGTGGTAGCGGCAACAAATGGAGACATTGTACAAAATGCCACCAACCAGCTTATTATCTGGTATGAGAATCTAACCATTGATAAAGAAGCGTCTACGCCAAAAGAAACCGTTACCTATACAGAGGACGGAACAGAAATACGTGTGGTACATGGATATGGAGAAAATGGAGAATATTATGTAACCCTGGTTTATCACGCAGACAGCGGCAGACTGGGATTGACCATTGGTGAGGAAGAGTTTGATATCACTGAGGAGCTTCAGAAAAACGGAACCTATACCAGAGAGTATTCCTATGATGGAAAGGACTATAAGGCAGTGGTTACAGGAACACCAGAGAAGGCAGAACTTGCAACAGAAGAGATAGGAAAGTAAGAGGATAAAAATTTAGAGAAGATTTAGGGCAGCAGAGATTTTGAATCTGCTGTCCTTTTCGTATAGAATAGCGCAGGTCAAAATCTATTGCATGTGTTTCTTTTAATTGGTAATATAATAATAAAACTATATAATAGATTACAGGAGCGTGGAATGAAAGATGTTAAAAATTTATTTTGGAGATATGCCAGATGTAATATATAATACAGCCGTATATTTTAAAAACAGATATAAAAAAGAATGGATTGTTAAGCCCAAAACAGTTGCTATGATTCATGATATAGATTCTTCAGAAGTTCTTGGAAGTGGGGCAATTGATAGTCCGGTGATGGGGGTTATTTCTCCTACCAGTTTGTCTGGTGGAGTTAAAACTTTGATTTTGATTGATAATATTCCGGAAATGGTATTTAATGCTTCAAACTGTGGGGATAATTGTGCAGCATGGTTATTAAAGCTGGGAAAAGAAAAAGATGTTACCATAAATTTAAGACATATTATGGACTTTGGGGATGAGGAATTTGAAATTTATGTGGTGAATACAGAGTCTATGGTTCACAATATGGATGAATTAGTGAGAATTGCGGGGAGGTATGTGTAAGTAACAATGGATAAATATCAGGTTTTAAAAGAGACGTTTGGCTATACCACATTCCGTCAGGGTCAGGAACGTCTGGTGGACAGCACTCTTTCAGGGCGGGATGTACTGGGAATTATGCCTACAGGAGCAGGAAAATCTATTTGCTTTCAGGTTCCTGCCCTGCTGCTTCCTGGAATTACCATTGTGATTTCCCCTTTGATTTCTCTTATGAAGGATCAGGTGAGCGCATTAAATGCAGCGGGAATTCACGCGGCTTACATTAACAGTTCACTTACAGAGGGGCAGTTTAGAAAAGCCATGGAATTTGCCAGAAAAGGGCGTTACAAGATTATTTACGCTGCGCCGGAGCGGCTTATGACAGAATCTTTTCTGGCTCTGGCACAGGAGGTTCCCATTTCTATGGTGGCTGTGGATGAAGCCCACTGTATTTCCCAGTGGGGACAGGATTTCCGTCCAAGCTATTTAAAAATCGTAGATTTTATTCAGCAGCTTCCCATGCGTCCTGTTCTGGCAGCCTATACCGCAACAGCAACGAAAGCAGTAAAAGAAGATATTTTATGCATTTTAGGGCTGCAAAATCCAGATGTACTGGTGACAGGGTATGACCGGAAGAATCTGTATTTTGCAGTGGAGAAGCCGAAAAATAAGAAAGAAGCGCTGATGGAATATCTGAGAAAAAATTCAGAGAAAAGCGGCATTATTTACTGCAATACCAGAAAAACAGTGGAGGAGGTTCACCAGGAGCTGGTGCAGGCAGGATACCCTGCAGTGCGGTATCACGCCGGACTTTCAGAGGAAGAGAAAAAGCAAAACCAGGAAGACTTTATTTATGATGCAGCGCCTATTATGGTAGCAACCAATGCCTTTGGCATGGGAATTGACAAGTCTAATGTGCGGTTTGTGATTCATTATAATATGCCAAAGGACATTGAAAGCTATTATCAGGAGGCAGGAAGAGCTGGCAGAGATGGGGAGCCGGGAGAGTGTATTCTCTATTATGGCGGCCAGGATGTGAAGATGAATGAGTTTCTCATTGAACAGCAGGTAAATAATGAAGAGCTGGGAAGAGAGGAACAGGAAGTAATCCGGGAACGGAACTATGAGCGTTTGCGGAAAATGACCTTTTACTGTTTTACTAATGAATGTCTCAGGGATTATATTCTTCGGTATTTTGGAGAATATGGAGGGAATTACTGTGGAAACTGCAGAAACTGTCTTACAGAATTTCAGGACGTGGATGTGACAGAGGAGGCAGCGGGAATTTTGAACATGACTCTTTCCAGTGGACAGAGGTATGGCATCCAGGCAGTGATTGATGCAGTGCATGGCTCAGACAGCGCAAAAGTGCGGCAGTTCAGGCTTCAGGAGAATCCTTATTATGGAGTCTTAAAGGACAGAACTATTGTGCGTCTCCGCCAGATTTTAAATGATTTGCTGGTAAAGGAATATTTGTGGCTCACACCAGGAGACTATCCGGTATTAAAACTTGGGGAAAAGGGCAGGCAATTTCTCCAGGAAAAGGACAGCCATCCTGTATTTCTGAAATTGCCAAAAGAGCAGGAAAAGGCAGAAACCAGACAAAAAGCCCAGAAGAAACGGGCAGTGGAAGAGGTAAAATATCCGGAATTGTTTGAAATTCTCCGACAGTACCGCTATGAAACGGCGCAGAAAGCCCATATCCCCCCTTATATTATCTTCTCAGATAAGACTTTGCGGGAAATGAGTACGTATCTGCCAGCGAATCGTGAGGAAATGCTGGCAATTAACGGTGTGGGAAACAGTAAATATGAGAAATACGGAAAAGCCTTTGAAAATCTGATTCAAGACTTTATCCGTAATAAGAACATAGAAAAGTAACATATCATTCAGGGATGCAGACATAAATATATAAAAAGCTCATGGGGTGATACCTTGCAGATTTTAATGTTTTTGTCAGAAATCAGTATCCCTCTTATTTTATTCTATATTGTAGGCTTCGGAATCCTTATGAAATGTAAGGTGTACGAGGAATTTGTAAAAGGTGCCAAAGACGGACTAAGGACAGTAGTGGGGATTTTGCCTACTCTCATTGGTCTTATGGTGGCGGTAGGCGTGCTGAGAGCCTCCGGTTTTCTGGAGATGCTTGGAAAGGTGCTGGGACAGCTTACGGACCCCATAGGATTTCCGGCGGATTTGGTGCCTCTTACTATTGTACGGATGTTTTCCTCCAGCGCAGCTACAGGACTGGTGCTGGATATTTTCCGGGAGTTTGGCACAGATTCCAGAATCGGATTGATTGCGTCCATTATGATGTCATGCACAGAAACTATTTTTTATACGGTTTCTGTGTATTTTATTGCAGCAAAAGTACATAAAACCCGCTATACCATACCGGGAGCCCTGGCGGCTACTGTGGCAGGAATAGGAGCAAGTGTTTTTCTTGCCGGGATTATGCTGTAAAAAACGGTTGACAAATTGTAATGTATAATGCTAATATGGTAGCACGCTAAAGCGAAGGGGATAGGAATATGAGATATTACGATAAAATCACACCGGACGGAACGAGAGATTTGCTTTTCAGTGAATGCGATCAGCGCTCCCAGGTGACGAAAACTTTAAAGGATTTGTTTGACACTCAGGGGTATCGCAGGGTTATGACGCCGGCTTTGGAGTTTTATGATGTGTTTGGAAAGGCTGCCAAGTATCTGCCAAAAGAGACCATGTATAAACTCACAGATGCCAAAGGCAGATTAATGGTGTTGTGCCCGGACTGCACCGTACCTGTTGCCCGGCTTACTGCCACCAGATTAAAGGGTATGCCAAAGCCTATTCGTATTTATTATAACCGGAATATTTACAGGGGCTTTCCCCAGAGGAAGAGCAAAAGTGTGGAAATTAATCAGGTGGGCATTGAGCTCATTGGAGGTTCTACAGTGAGAAGTGATATGGAAGTCATTGAACTGGCTGCCAGAAGTCTGGAAAAAATCAGTAAGGGAGGTTACAGACTGGAGCTTTGCCATATTGGATATTTTAAGGCCATTATGGACAGTCTGGAGGCAGATGAAGATACCAAAGAGGAAATCAGACTTCTCATTGAGCAGAAGAACTATGCCAGCCTGAGCGATATTCTTGGTAAGGCAAAAGAGAACAAGGCCGCAAGAGCGCTTCGGAAGCTGCCGGGACTGTTTGGAGGAGAGGAAGTTTTTGAGAAGGCTTATGAGTTGTTTGATGAAAATGGAGCCAGAGAGTGTCTGGATTATCTGAAAAGTGTGTATGAATATCTTCAGGAGCTGGGACTTGGAGATAAGGTGATGATTGATTTAGGGCTTGTGAACCTTGCAGAGTATTATACAGGAGTGATTTTCCGGGGGTATTGCAATGGAATCGGGGAGCAGATTCTCTCTGGAGGACGGTATGATAACCTGCTGGGACAATTTGGAGAGGATTTTGGTTCTATTGGATTTGGAATTAATGTGGATTTAGCCAGCCAGACTGTAAGTCCGGCGAAGGAGCCGGTACCGGAGATTCTGGTTTTTGCCCAGAACCTGGCGCATGTGCCTGCCAGCGTCCATTACAGGAAACAGTTGGAGGAACAGGGGATTTTATCAGAGAACAGTGTTTTTGATACCCTGGAGGAAACTCTGGAGTATGCCAGGGAGAAAGGAATCCCGCAGGTACATGTCATAGGGGAGGAAATCAGAGAATATGAGACCAATTAGAATAGCCCTGACCAAAGGGCGGCTGGAAGAGAAAACCGTAGAAATGCTGGAACGTATAGGATATGACTGCACCAGTGTGAGGGAAAAAGGAAGAAAACTGATTTTCCCCATTGGGGATGGCAGCCTGGAACTGGTTCTGGCAAAGGCGGCAGATGTGGTGACCTATGTGGAAACCGGCGTCTGTGATATGGGCGTGGTTGGGAAAGACACCATTATGGAAAAAGGAGGCACCTTTTACGAAATTGCAGATTTGGGCTTTGGAAAATGCAGATTTGCCCTGGCTTCAGTAAAAGGTACGGATGTATATAGCGGTTATCATACAAGAACCATTGCCAGTAAATATATGAATGTGGCAAAGAGCTTTTTTGAAAGCAAGAATATGGATATTAATCTGGTAAAAATCGAGGGCTCTGTGGAGCTGGCTCCTGTTTTGGGACTGGCAGATGCCATTGTGGATATTGTGGAGACAGGTACCACGCTTAAGGAAAACGGGCTGGAGGTCCTGGAGGATATCTGTCCTGTAAGCGCCCGGTTAATTGTAAATATTGCAAGCATGAAATTAAGAAAAGCAGAGATAGAGGAGTTCCTGCAAAAGGTAGAAGCAGATGTGAAAAACAGAGGATAGAAAGGGAGTGGAAAGATGTACAAAATACCAGAGCGGTTAAAAAATATGGAAGTGTATGAGCCGGTAACGGGGACTTTTAGAATCCGGCTGGATGCTAACGAGAGCTTTCTGGATTTGCCGGATTCCATTCGGGAAGAAGTAGGAAAAGCAGTATCAGAACTTGATTTCCACCGTTACCCAGATCCCATGGCACAGAAGCTGTGCGAAAAATTCGGCAGTTTTTTTCAGATCAAACCAGAACTTCTCACAGCAGGGAATGGTTCGGATGAGCTGATTTCCCTGATTCTTTTGAATTTTCTGGAAAAAGGAGATACCATGCTTACCATTACACCGGATTTTTCCATGTATGAGTTTTATGGAAGAGCCATAGGCGCAAGAGTAGAAATAATGGGAAAAGGAGAAGATATGGCGCTTTCTTGGCAGGAAATCATAGAGAAGGCAAGGGAAACAAAGGCAAAGGTTGTAATTTTCTCCAATCCCTGTAATCCTACCTCTCTTCTGGCAAAGAAGGAAGATATTTTGCAGATGGTGGAGCAGATGGATGCTCTGGTTGTGGTGGATGAGGCTTATATGGATTTTGCAGAAGGCTCCGTACTGTCTGAGATTGAAAATTTTGAAAATCTTATTGTGCTGAAAACTTTTTCCAAGGCCTTTGGAATGGCGGCCATACGACTGGGATTTGCGGCAGCAAATGAGAAACTTACCAGGATTTTAAGGGGAGTGAAATCTCCTTATAATGTAAATGCCATGACTCAGGCAGCAGGCTGTGTGGTTTTGAATCATCCGGATTATCTCAGAGAATGTATAGAAAAAATCCGCAGCTCCAGAGAGGACTTATATGAGAAATTAAAGAAGCTGGAAGCCAGTAAGCAAGAGATAGAAAAGGTCTATGCCACCAGTACAAACTTTGTTTATCTGAAAGTACAGGGGGCAAAGGAAGTTTTTGAAAACTTACAGAAAGCAGGGATTTCCATAAGGTATATGAATGGATATTTGCGAATCACAGCAGGCTCCAGGGAAGAAAATCGTGAGCTGGTTCTGACGCTGGATAGCGTGCTTTCTTAATACTAGGGGGGTGGTTTTTATGAGAATGGGAGAGATTGAGAGAAATACAAAAGAAACTCAGATTTCCTTATCCTGGAATCTGGACGGAGAGGGAAGGTATGAGGGCTCCTGTGGCGTAGGCTTTTTTGACCATATGATGCAGGCCCTGTGTGTACATGGAGGATTTGATATTCAGCTTGCCATGAAGGGAGATCTGGAGGTGGATTGTCATCATAGTATTGAAGACTTGGGAATTGTCATGGGAATGGCCCTTCATCAGGCATTAGAGGACAAAGGGGGAATCAGGCGCTACGGAAGCTTCTATATTCCTATGGATGAGGCTTTGGGATTCTGCGCTTTGGATGTAAGCGGAAGAGCTTTTCTGGTTTTTGACACTGAATACGCCAATCCATCTGTGGGGACCCTGGATTGCTGTATGGTAAAAGAATTTTTCCGGGCGCTGGCCTTTCAGGCAGGCCTGACCCTGCATCTGAAAACCCTGTATGGGGAGAATGACCACCATAAAATTGAGGCTCTGTTTAAGGCTTTTGCACATGCATTAAAAGAGGCAGTAACCAGGACAGGGGAGGGGATTCTTTCCTCGAAAGGAGTGTTGTGATGATTGCAGTAATTGATTACGGTGCAGGAAATCTGTTTAGTGTGAAAAATGCCCTGGATTTTCTGGGAGTGGAAAACTGTGTGGCAAAAGACAGGGAAACCATTCAAAAGGCAGATGGGCTGATTCTGCCAGGTGTTGGAGCCTTTCCAGATGCCATGGAAAAACTAAAGGAAAAGGACATGGCGTCAGTCATTTGCATGGAAGCAGCAAAAAAGCCGCTTCTTGGAATCTGCCTGGGAATGCAGCTACTGTTTGAAAGCAGTTGTGAATTTGGAGAGACCAGTGGGCTGGGATTGCTTCCCGGGCGTGTGGTGCCCATAGAGGCGAAAAATCTTAAAATCCCGCACATGGGTTGGAACAATCTGAGAATTCTGCATCCCTGTGCCATGACCGAAGGAATAGAGGAGCATACCTATGTATATTTTGTACATTCTTTCCGGGCAGATACACAGGATGACTATATTTCCTGCTATACAGAGTATGGGGAGCGGATACCGGCGCTGGTGCATAAGGGACTGGTGTATGGAACTCAGTATCATCCGGAAAAAAGTGGAGCAAGAGGACTGAAGATGTTGGAGAATTTCGCAAGGTTGGTGGAGAAATGATTATATTACCTGCAATTGATATGAAAGATAAAGCCTGTGTCCGGCTGGTGAAGGGAGATTATAACACTGCCTGCAAGGTGGCAGAGGATCCGTTTGAGACAGCAGAGACTTTTGCCAGGGCGGGAGCTAAGTGGATTCACATGGTAGACTTGAATGGAGCCAAGGAAGCCTGTCCGGTAAACCAGGATATTTTTGTAAAAGTAGCGGCAGAATCTGGGATGAAGGTAGAACTTGGAGGAGGCATCCGGGATATGAAAACCATAGAATGGTATCTCTCTCAGGGAATTTCCAGAATTATCCTGGGCTCTGCGGCAGTGAAAAATCCAGGACTGGTAAAAGAAGCAGTAAAAGAGTTTGGCAGCCGGATTGCTGTTGGGATTGACGCCAGAAACGGTATGGTAGCTACAGAAGGATGGATGGAAAACAGCTCCGTATATTATCTGGAGCTGGCTATGGAGATGGAGCAGGCTGGTGTGAACACCATAATTTATACAGATATTTCCAGAGACGGAACCTTAGAAGGGGTGAATCTGGAACAGTTGGAGCACTTAAATCATACAGTGTCCTGTAATATTATTGCCAGCGGAGGGGTGCGCTCCCTGGAGGATATAAAGGCGTGCCGGGATTTGGGGCTGTATGGCTGTATCTGCGGCAAGGCTCTTTATTCTGGAAATTTAGATTTAAAGGAAGCCATAGAAAAGGCAGGTGGGTGACATGCTTGCAAAGAGAATTATTCCTTGCCTGGATGTGCGGGACGGCAAGGTGGTAAAAGGCGTAAATTTTGTGGGAATCCGGGAGGTAGGAGATCCGGTGGAATGTGCCATGGAGTATGACCGGCAGGGGGCAGACGAAATCTGCTTTTTGGATATTACTGCCACCCATGAGGGGCGGCGCACCATGGTAGATGTAGTGCGAAAGACAGCAGAGCATGTATTTGTGCCCCTGACCGTAGGCGGTGGTATTGGAAGTGTAGAGGATTTCAGGGAAATTTTAAGAGCAGGGGCAGACAAGGTGTCTGTGAATTCCGCAGCAGTGAAGAATCCAGAGCTGATTTCCCAGGCAGCAGAAATCTTTGGAAGCCAGTGCGTGGTGGCTGCTATTGACGCCAAACGTGATGAAAAAGGAAGATTCAAAGTGGTGGTACATGGAGGAAGAAAGGATACAGGGCTTGATGCTGTAGAATGGGCGAAGAAGTGTCAGGAACTGGGAGCAGGGGAAATTTTGCTGACTTCCATGAATACAGACGGATGCAGAGAAGGATTCGATTTGGAGCTTTTAAGAGCAGTGTGCAGTGTGGTGAGTATTCCGGTAATTGCCAGCGGCGGATGCGGCAGGCTGGAGCATTTTTCCCAGGTGTTTGAAGAAACCGGAGCAGATGCGGCGCTGGCGGCTTCTCTCTTTCATTTTCGGGAACTGACCGTAGAAGAGGTAAAGGAGCATCTGGCTGAACATGAGATTCCGGTGAGAAGGTGAAAGAAATGATAAATATAGAAGAGTATTTTAAGAAAAGTGAGCTGCTTCCGGCTATTGTACAGGAAAAAGATACCGGCAAAGTGCTGATGCTGGCTTATATGAACCAGGAGAGCTTCAAAAAGACACTGGAAACCGGATATACCTGGTTTTACAGTCGTTCCAGACAGGAGCTTTGGAACAAAGGAGGAACCTCCGGACATGTGCAGAAGGTAGTTGACATAAAGGGAGATTGTGACCAGGATACTGTATTAATTACAGTTGTTCAGACAGGAGCAGCCTGTCATACAGGGGCTCACAGTTGTTTTTTCAGGGAAGTATGGAAGGAGAGAGAACTATGATGGATGTGATGGAAGGGCTGTATCAGGTGGCTCTTGAGAGAAAAGAGAAGAAACAGGAAGGTTCCTATACCTGTTATTTGTTTGAACAGGGGCTGGATAAGATTTTGAAAAAATGCGGGGAAGAATGCAGCGAAGTAATTATTGCTGCGAAAAACGGAATTCCGGAAGACACAGCTAATGAGGTGTGCGACTTGCTGTATCATCTCATTGTGATGCTGGTGGAATCAGGAATTTCTTTGAAAGAAATTGAAGAGATTCTGGAGCAGAGGCGGGCAAAAATCGGGAATCTGAAACAATTTCACACCAGTGACCACTGCTCCTGAAAAAATAGCCTGTGAAAAATTTCCTGAATGTGGTAAACTGTTTTTGAGGGAACACATTTTAACAGAACAGAAGGTAAAATATGAAAAAAACAGATAACAGAATGTTTTGGAAAGTTTTGGTGCTTATTTTAAAGATTGTGTTGGCAATTCCGGCTGTACTGCTGTTCACCCTGATTCGGTGTCTTCAGTTTTTTCTGAAGGTCTGCGGTACAGTTGTTTCTTTTGTCTGCATTTTGTCCGCGGTGGTAATCTCCATGGGGGCAGTGGTTGAGATTTTACTTGAAATTCGTGGAAATGGTCCGGGAATTCCGGCAATCATCCTTACTATGGCTGTGGCAGGAGGATTGTTTTATGTGCCGGCAGCAGGCGTAGCGATGGTTATGGTAGTGCTGGAATCGGTCTGTAGCTGGATTTGGAAGTTTTATATGGGAAATTCACAGAACTGGAAAAGCTTTTATAAGCGTCCGGATTATCAGTGGTCTGCCTTTGAAGATGGATATAAGGGACAGGATACCGACGATTCAGAGTTTCATATTCATTATTTTAAAGGGATTAAGACCACAGAGGAGCTGAAGAAACGTTATAATGCCCTGTTTCGGATTTATCACCCGGACAATGCTTTT
The DNA here is from genome assembly GCA_958352855.1 of uncultured Bacillota bacterium. Taxonomy (GTDB): domain Bacteria; phylum Bacillota; class Clostridia; order Lachnospirales; family Lachnospiraceae; genus Blautia. The sequence continues at coordinate 182,673 of CATWQE010000001.1, read as the reverse complement.
GGGGAGGACGAGATTACCCGAAGCATTATGGAAGAATATGACTATTTGAAGAACCGGTTGTCAGAAAAAAATTAACATTGACAAGCCTTGGGAAAAAGCTATAATTAGAAGTAGTGAAAATTATCTCAAAAGTGGAGGAACTTAAAATGAAAGTATTAGTTGAAACATCTGCAAGACATCTGCATTTATCTCAGGAACATCTGGAAATCCTTTTTGGAGCAGGACATGAATTAACAGTGAAAAAAATGTTAAGCCAGCCAGGACAGTTTGCCTGTGAAGAAAAAGTAGAAGTAGTTGGACCAAAGAGCAGCCTGAAAATGTCTGTTTTAGGACCAGTGAGAAAAGATACACAGGTTGAAATTTCTCTTACAGATGCAAGAAGCATCGGTGTAACTGCTCCTATTCGTGAGTCTGGAGATATCGCAGGTTCCGGCGCTTGTAAATTAGTAGGACCTGCGGGTGAAGTAGAACTGACAGAAGGCGTTATCGCTGCAAAACGTCACGTACATATGACTCCGGAAGACGCTGAAAAAGCAGGCGTTGCTGACAAACAGATTGTAGAACTGGCTATTGAATCTCCAAACGGAAGAAGCCTTACTTTTGGTGATGTAGTAGTTCGTGTAAGTGCTTCTTACGCAACAGCAGCACACATTGATACAGACGAAGCAAATGCTCTGGCTCCTGCAAGAGAATGCTACGGAGAAATGATCGTAAAATAAGAAATCAGAAAATTATGGAAGGGCTGTCGCGTTGCGATGGCTCTTTTGTTTTGAGTATCAAAAAATCTCATTGTCTTTCCAGGGAAAATCAGCTATAATAAAGGAATCAGAATGGGAAAAGGGGTGATGAAATGGAGCATTTTGAAGTCTTTCATGATGTTTTGGTAAAGTTGTTCCAGGAGATTATGGATATAGAAGAAAAAGCGTTGATTACTTCAGAGTTTCAGGATATTTCAGTGAACGATATGCATATTATGGAAGCCATTGGGGAGGAAGGCTCCAAAAATATGTCATCCGTAGCCAAGCTACTATCTGTGACAGTTGGAACCCTGACTATAGCCATGAATAACCTGGTGAAAAAAGGTTATGTACACAGGATCAGAAGCGAAGAAGATCGAAGGGTAGTTCTTATTTCTCTTACGGAGAAAGGAAAAGCAGCAAACAGGCATCACAGGAAATTTCACGAAGGCATGATTCAGGCGCTGGTGAAGGATTTAAATGAGCAGGAGCAGGAAATTCTTGTGAAATCCCTGCTGAATTTAAGGACGTTTTTTGATTCCTATCAGAAGAAATAAGAGCTGTTACAGTATATGTGGGGAATATTTATACAGTTCCAGCTTAGAAATTTGCCAAAACTGCATAAATACTCCTGACTCTTTCATTGGTGCTGTATGGCTTAATATTGCAAAAGAAGATATTTTTTGACCACCGGGAAGGGCGCGGGACCGATTTCCAGGATTTTCTTATGAAAATCCTTTAGCTGGAAGTCGGTTCCTTTTTTATTTTCCACTGTGGCGCGAAGGTCTGTGAAGTTTAAGAAACCAAGATAATACTTTAAGTAATTGGTGGGATTTTCTACAATGTACTGGAAAATTTCCTGACACACATCCTGAGAAGCAATACCAAAGGATGAGAGGGCGTTGGTAACCTCCTGGACAGTCCAGCCCTCATAATGAATGCCAATATCCAGGATGGAGTACAGGCACAGACTTACAGAACGGTTCCGGTTTAAAAGCTCCATCACCTGGGGAGAAATGTTTAAAAATTCTGCTCCGTACCCATAAGCCATGGATTCTACATAGGTGGCCCAGCCTTCCACATAACCGCTGCAGCCCAGAAACTCCCGAATAAGAGAAGGCTGCTGCTTGCCAAAATATAAGGTCTGATACAAATGTCCGGGAAATCCCTCATGAGCCAGAGTGGTGAAGAGTTCCGCTTCTGATACCTGACTGGAACCGTTGATGTAAATGGCATTTGGTGACAAAGTATCTAAGGGGGGAGTGAGATAAAAAGCAGGACTTGAAAAGTCCTCCATGGCTTTTGGGACTGCTTTTACCTCATAATCAGGGGCTTTTAAGGAAGGAAAATCCCGGGTTATGGTCTCATTTAAATAAGAAAGCATCTCCTGAGGAGAATAGGTAGTGTTCTGGTTCAGTTCTGCAGCCTTGGAGAACAGAGAGGGGTCTTGCTGAAGGAGATTTTGGATTGCCATGGTATCTGCTTTTAGCTGCTCCATAAGCCGCTTCTGAATTTCTGCAACCGGGCGGAAATCTCCCACATTATTTTTCAGGAGATACTCATAATATTGGGCGCCATTGGGAAGATGGCAGAGACCTCCGGAATTTTTTCCTGTGCCGCAAAGCTTCTCCAAACCTTCTGCCAGATTCTCATAGGCGGGAAATACACATTTTTTTAAAATCTTTTTGTGCATAGACATATAAGAATCAGCCTGCTTTTGGGTGATGACCTTTTGCTGCTTCAGGTTCGTAAGCTGCTCTTTAAACATGATATCCAGGAAATTTTCTTCTTTTTGAGAAGAAAAGGCAGTACACTGCTTAATAATGCCTTTGGCACAGGTATCATTCATAAAAAGCCCCCGGGCAGATTTTTCTTTTTCAAATTCCAGAATACTGTTGAAATATTCAGGAATACAGGTCAGAAGAGAAAAGTAATCTTCTATATCCTGGGGGACGCGGAAGGTATATTCCGCCAAAAGGGCAGGGAGCTGAGCCTGAATCCCCAGATTCGGGCCAAGGGGTTCCTGGAGAAGATAGAAATCAGCGGCAGAAAGCTGCAGGGAAAAATCCAGTCGGAGCATATCATAAACCATGCGGTTTTCGGAAGATAATTTTTCATAAGAGAAATCTTCCAGCTTTTTTTGCAGAGTGCGTAGCTGTCTGTCGCTTTGCTTCAAGGTCTCCGGGTCCATGGTTCCCAGACTGATGGCGTAATCCTTTATACCATAATCCTGGGGATATGCCAGAGTATAATGCAGGTTCAGGGTATTGGAAGAGAGCTCTTCCAGAGCAATCTGGTCTGTAAAACGCTGGAATCTGGCGTCTTGAGAAAAAGGATGCCTCAGACAAAAAACAGAAATTCCAAGACAGAGAAGTAAAATCAGACCCAGGATGACAAGCGAACGTTTTTTTGATAAAAAGGCTTTCAAGAGAAACTCCTTGGACATTTGAAATCTTTTTACAGTTTATGAAAAAAATAAAGGGGTATGCGTATTTTTCTTGGAAAACTCCTCTGCTTTGTGTTAAGATTTCTCTAGATAGGGAAAACTTAGAAACAGGATGTGCAAAAATCCGGGAAGGGGATGTTTATTTGAAAAAGAAGTGGATGTTATTGCTTCTTACTGCAGCTCTTTTGGGCTGCGTGGGATGCCAGGGGCAGGAAGAAGATCCTGTGCCGCTTCCCAAAGAGGAAGAGACTGATACAAAAGAAGAAGAAATCCAGGAATATCCGGTGGAAATTTCCGGAAATTTATATGATTTTCAATTTGCTATAGATGGAGAAGCAAAAAGCCTTCCATCCAGACTCCAGGAATGGATTAGACAGGGCTGGGAATATCCAGAAGAGAAACAAAAAGCCATGCTGGAGACGGATTCTTATATTGAAGGAGAAGTTTTGAAACAGGGAGAAAAGCAGCTTACAGTGGATTTGGTGAATCTGGAGGGAAAGGAAACCCAGGTAATGGACTGCTATGTAGGTGGGATTACTCTAAACTATGAAAAAGACGGAAGCGTCTATCAGCTTCCAGGAGGAATTACTCTTGGAAAATCACCTTTAACTCAGGTAACAGAAGCCTATGGAACCCCAACAGATGAATACAGTGAAAAGGAAGAGCTTTATGTGACCTATGAATTTGGAACTTATAAGAAGGCAGAACTGGTTTTTGATACAGAGGAAGAAATTTTGCAAAAAGCAGTGCTGAAAAACTACAGGGAGCCGGTTTCAGAAGAAGAGGAAGTCAGCAGGGAAACCCCGGAAGAAGTGACCGCCTATGAAACGCCTCAGAAACTTACGGAAAATCCGGCGGATTATATTGTCTCTTATGGAAGAGAAATGTATGAGATTCCGGCGCCTGTATCAGAATTTGTGAAGAATGGGTGGAAAATCCAGGAAGAAGGCTCAGATTCTTATGTAAAAGCAGGACGGCATGGGTATGTTACCCTGGAGCAGGAAGGTGCGGTTTTGTATGCAGTGGTGAAAAATTACAGCAATCAGACAGTTCCCGCAGAGCATACCTTTGTAACCAGAGTTTCCGGTGATTTTGATGTGGTAAAAGTTCCCATTACTATAGGAAAAGGAATTACACTGGGGATGACAGAAGAAAACATGAAGCTGCTGCTGGATGGGATTCCTCTGGAAACACAGGAAGAAGAACAGGGGACTTCCTATTATATATATACCGATAACACGAAGAAAAACTTTATCCGTATTTTCACAGACAAAGCCCTGGGGCTTATTCGGGAAATTGAACTGTCCAACAGCCCTGAGAAGCTTACCGCCTACACACAACAAGACCCCGAATCCATACCGGAATCCCTTCCATTAGGAGAAGGAATGTAAAATAATGAAGAAAGAACTATGGTATTGAAGGCATATGCCTTGGTACGGTAGTTCTTTTTTGATTTTAGGTTACATAAAAAGGCGATAAAAAGGAACCTGCAAAATTACGCAAATTATTGACAGGAAAACGAAGGATTCGGGGCGGAAATTGTCAGAATATTCACGATTGTAAATTATATACAAAAAAAGTCGAAGGATGTAGAATTACCCACAATTTGTCCTCAAAATTATCCACATGGAAAAACCCTTGAAACAGTGGAAAAGTAAAGTTATACACTAAGTTATCCACATTATCCACAAAAATGTGTGTGGAAGAATGTGATTTACATAATTTAATAAAGAACAAAGGTTTTGTTCATATGTTATAAAAAGGCTTTTTATGGGGAAAAATGGAAGATTCCCATTGACATTTTAAAAGTCAATTTTTTAACAAGCCCTTGAAAAATTCACTGATTCACGGATAAAATTTGTAAAATAATCAGAAAATTTAGGTTTACAATAATATGGTGTAAATTGTAAACGAAAGAATATGTAAAAATACTATGTTAAATGAGGAATTTTGGGATTTTACATATATTTAACGGTTTTATGGTTGGTGATTTTACAAAAAATCTTTATAGTGAGGGATGTCAACAAGGAAAACAAAAAAATTGAAGATAAAAGGAGACTTCTATCATGAAGAAGAAAGTATTAGCAGCGATTTTAATGGGAACTATGGTATTTGGCATGACAGCATGCGGTGGAAATGATACAAAAGAAGACAGTAATACAAGTGATAATGGAACACAGGCAGAGGCAGATGCAGGTGAAAGTCTGGAAGGTGAAATTTCAGTTCTTTCCCGCGAAGACGGTTCCGGAACAAGAGGCGCTTTTGTAGAACTCTTTGGTATTCAGGAAGAAATTGATGGAGAGAAAGTAGATATGACAACAGAAGATGCCCAGGTAACAAACAGCACTTCTGTTATGATGACAAATGTGGCTCAGGACCCACAGGCAATCGGTTATATTTCTCTTGGTTCTTTAGATGAAAGTGTAAAAGCCTTAAAAGTGGATGGGGCAGAAGCCAGCACTGAAAATGTAAAAAATGACAGCTATAAGGTGTCACGTCCTTTTAATATTGCTACCAAAACCGGAGCAAGTGATGCAGCGAAAGACTTCATTGATTACATTATGAGCGCGGAAGGACAGAAAATTGTAGAAGAAAGCGGCTATATTGCAGTGGCAGAAAATGCAGAAGCTTATACAGGCACAAAGCCATCTGGAAAAATTGTAATCGGAGGTTCTTCTTCTGTAACACCTGTTATGGAGAAATTAAAAGAAGGCTATACTGCAATCAACCCGGATGTACAGATTGAAATCCAGCAGAGTGATTCTACTACAGGCATGGAATCTGCATTAAACGGAACTTATGATATTGGTATGGCGTCCAGAGAATTAAAGGATTCTGAAACAGAAGGCGGTCTTACAGGAATGCAGATTGCCCTGGATGGAATTGCAGTGATTGTAAACAATGAGAATCCAATGTCTGACATTACTTCTGACCAGGTTAAGGAAATTTATACCGGCGAAGTAACAGACTGGTCTGAACTTCAGTAATACGAAAGAATAGGAGCAAAGTGCCATGAAAAATGTCAGGGAAACCTTGATGAAATACTTATTTCTGTTATGCGCCTGTGTCTCCATTCTGGCAGTTATCTTAATTTGCGTATTCCTTTTTGCCAATGGTATTCCTGCCATTGGCGAAATTGGTGTCTTTAAGTTTTTGCTGGGTGAGAGATGGAAACCGGGAAATGATATTTACGGAATTCTTCCGTTTATATTAGGAAGTATTTATGTTACCGCAGGAGCTATTGTGATTGGCGTGCCTGTGGGAATATTTACAGCAGTCTTTATGGCAAGGTTTTGCCCTTCCAGGCTGTATCGTTTTATGAAGCCGGCTATTGACCTGCTGGCAGGCATTCCTTCCGTTGTATATGGATTCTTTGGCATGGTGGTGCTGGTGCCCTTTGTCCGGGAATTTTTCGGAAGAACCCTGGGCTTTGGAGGAAATGGCTCCAGTATGTTTACTGCCTCTGTGATGCTGGGAATTATGATTTTGCCAACCATTATCAGTGTGGGAGAATCTGCAATCCGGGCAGTGCCAAATAGCTATTACGAAGGTTCCCTGGCTCTTGGGGCAACTCATGAGCGAAGCGTATTTTTTACAGTGCTTCCGGCAGCTAAATCCGGTATTCTGGCAGGTGTGATTCTGGGAATTGGACGGGCTATCGGGGAAACCATGGCGGTGATTATGATTGCAGGAAATCAGCCACGTATGCCAAAGGGTCTGTTTAAAGGTGTTCGTACCCTGACTTCCAACATTGTTATGGAAATGGGATATGCCACAGACCTTCACAGAGAAGCCCTGATTGCAACAGCGGTGGTACTGTTCGTGTTTATTTTACTGATTAATTTATCATTTTCGATTTTAAAAAGGAGGGGCGCAAATGGATGAGGCATTACAGCCCATTAATGTACAGACAGGGAAACAGCGTCTGAAATCTTATTCCGGCAATCCATTTTCCCTGATTCTTGCGGTTTTGGTAGGAGTAAGTGCATTGATTACAGTACTTACCCTGGTGTTTATTGTGGGATATATTCTCATTAAGGGAATCCCAAATCTGAACCTGGATTTGTTTCAACTGGAATATAATTCGGAAAACGTTTCTATGTTTCCTTCGATTATTAATACCATATGCATGACTGTTTTATCTCTGGTCATTGCAGGACCGCTGGGAATTCTGGCGGCTGTGTACCTGGTGGAATATGCTAAAAAAGGAAATAAACTGGTAAGCATTGTGCGTATTACTGCGGAGACGCTGACAGGAATTCCTTCTATTGTATATGGCCTGTTTGGAATGTTGTTTTTTGTCACTACGCTGCACTGGGGCTTTTCCATGCTGGCAGGAGCTTTTACACTGGCAATTATGGTACTGCCGGTGATTATGAGAACCACAGAGGAAGCTCTTATGTCTGTGCCGGATATGTACCGGGAGGCCAGCTTTGGACTGGGTGCAGGAAAGCTGAGAACTATTTTTGTGGTTATCCTGCCTTCCGCAGTGCCGGGAATTCTCTCTGGTGTGATTTTATCTGTAGGAAGAATCGTAGGAGAGACAGCAGCCTTAATGTACACTGCCGGTACGGTAGCAGAACTGCCAAAAAGCATTATGTCTTCTACCAGAACCCTGTCTGTTCACATGTATACACTGGCAAGCGAGGGACTTTATATTGACCAGGCCTATGCAACCGCGGTGGTGCTGCTTTTCATTGTACTTCTGATTAACTGGATATCAGGAAGAATTGCACGTAAGATTAAGAAAGGATAATGTAAATTAATGAGTAAATTTTCCATTTCAAATTTGGATTTATACTATGATAACGGTGCGTTTAAGGCGCTGAAAAATATTAATCTGGAGATTCCGGAAAATGAAATTACTGCTTTTATCGGACCTTCCGGCTGTGGCAAATCCACATTGCTGAAATCTCTGAACCGTATGAACGACCTGGTGGAAGGGTGCAAAATTACAGGAAAGGTGCTTTTGGACGGGGAAGATATTTACGGAGACATGAACATTAACCTGCTGAGAAAAAGAGTGGGCATGGTATTTCAGAAACCAAATCCTTTTCCAATGAGCATTTACGATAACATTGCCTATGGGCCAAGAACCCATGGAATCCGTTCCAAGGTAAAGCTGGATGACATTGTAGAGCGTTCTCTTAGAAGCGCGGCTATCTGGGATGAGGTAAAAGACCGCTTGAAATTAAGCGCTCTTGGCATGTCAGGAGGCCAGCAGCAGCGTCTTTGTATTGCGAGAGCTCTGGCAGTAGAGCCGGAGGTGCTTCTTATGGATGAACCCACTTCTGCCCTGGACCCTATTTCTACTTCCAAGATTGAGGATCTGGCAGAAGAACTGAAAAAGGATTACACCATTGTTATGGTTACGCATAACATGCAGCAGGCAGCCAGAATATCAGATAAAACAGCCTTTTTCCTTTTGGGAGAGGTGGTTGAGTATGGGGAGACAGAGCAGATTTTCTCCATGCCTAAGAATAAGAAAACAGAGGATTACATTACAGGGAGGTTTGGCTGATGAGAATGCATTTCGACCAGCAGCTTGAGGAGCTGAATCTGGAGCTGATTAAAATGGGCGCTCTGTGTGAGCGGGCAATTAGAAGAGCGGCAGACCAGTTATTAAATGAGAAGGAAACAGAGTCTCAGGCAGTGGAACGCATGGAGGATGAGATTAATCACAAGGAACGGGACATTGAAAATCTCTGTATGAAGCTGCTTTTGCAGCAGCAGCCTGTGGCAAAGGATCTGCGGATGATTTCTTCTGCTTTGAAGATGATTTCAGATATGGAGCGTATTGGCGACCAGGCGCAGGATATTGCAGATATGTCCAGGTTTGTAAAGGTTCAGGAAATCGCTCACAGAATGAATATCGGAAAAATGGCAGAGGCTACCATTAAGATGGTGACAGAAAGTATTGATTCTTTTGTAAAAAAAGATTTAGATTCTGCGGCAGCAGTGGTAAAATATGATGATGTAGTAGATGATTTATTCCTCAAGGTGAAAACAGAGCTGCCAAAGCTATTGCAGCAGGATCCACAGAATGCGGAATATTATATTGACCTGATTATGGTTGCCAAGTATTTTGAGCGCATTGGAGACCATGCGGAGAACATTGCCCAGTGGGTGGAATATTCCATCACCGGCACCCATGATGAGTGAAGTTAGGGGTAAGCAGATGATTTATTTAGTAGAAGATGATGAGAGCATACGAGAGCTGGTAGTGTACACCCTGAACAGTCAGGGCATGGAAGCAGAGGGATTTGAAGCGCCTTCTGCATTTTGGAAAGCAGTGGAGAAGCGGGTACCGGATTTGGTGCTTCTGGATATTATGCTTCCGGAAGAGGATGGACTGGAGATTTTGAAAAAACTCAGGAAGCGAAGTGATACCAGACAGCTTCCTATTGCCATGCTGACTGCAAAAGGCAGTGAATATGACACAGTAAAAGGTCTGGATAGCGGCGCAGACGATTATATTCCAAAGCCCTTTCGTATGATGGAGCTGGTATCCAGGGTAAAAGCCCTACTGCGGCGCGCAGGACATACAGAAGAAGAGGAGCAGGACTATACCCTTGGCTGTTTGGCTGTTTCCAGACAGCGGCATCAGGTAAAGGTGGAGGGTGAAGAAATCGTCCTTACCTTAAAAGAATTTGAAATGCTGTTGCTTTTGATTTCCAACCCGGGGATTGTATTTACCAGAGCGCAGCTTCTGGATAAAATCTGGGGTTATCAGTTTGACGGGGAGAGCCGGACTGTGGATGTGCATATCAGAACTCTGAGACAAAAGCTTGGAAAAGCAGGGCAATACATTGAAACTGTTCGTGGCATGGGCTACAAGATTGGAGGGGCTTCATGACAAAACGAATCTTAAAATCCATTCTCCTGGTCAGCGTGATTGTACTTACGGTAAGTTCTGCGCTGACCATGGGAATCCTGTATAATTACTTTGGAAAACAGTTGGTTAAGGAGCTGAGAAAGGAAGCCGCTTATCTTGCAATTTCTGTGGAGAAAAAAGGGATGGAAGCTTTTGAGTCCCTTCCCCATGAGGCAGAGCGTGTAACCTATATTGACCAGGATGGCAATGTTCTCTTCGACAGCGTGGCAGACGAAAATGCCATGGAAAACCACAGCCAGAGGGAAGAAATCAAAGAAGCGGCAGCCAAGGGACATGGAACAGCAGTGAGAAAATCGGACACACTTTCCAAAAAGACGTTGTATTATGCTTTGCGTCTGGAAGATGGAAGTATTCTCAGGGTTTCCAGTGAGCAGTACAATGTTCCGGGAATCATAGGAGGGATGATTCAGCCGATTTTAATTATGCTGGTGTTGATGGTGATTCTTTCCTATTTCATTGCCTCCCGTTTGTCCGGTAAGATTGTGAATCCGATTAATGCTCTGGATTTGGAGCATCCCCAGGATAATCAGACCTATGATGAGATTGCGCCGCTGTTAAGCAAGATTAACAGGCAGCAGAAATCCCTGCAACATGAGATTTCGGAAGCAAAACGTCAGCAGGAGGAATTTTCCATTATTACAGAAAACATGGAAGAAGGCTTTGTGGTGATTGACAATCACACAGAAATTCTTTCTCATAATACCAGCGCCTTGCAGCTTCTGGGAGCAAAACCAGAGAAAGAGAGAAGAAGTGTACTGGCGCTGAACCGGAGTGAAGATTTCCAGAATGCAGTGGAACGTGTATTAAAAGGCCAGCATGTGGTTTCCAATATGGAACTGGCAGGAACCAGTTGTCAGGTAACTGCAAATCCAGTTTATAATGAGAAACAGGTAACCGGAGCAGTGCTGTTAATCCAGGATGTAACTGAGCGCATGCGGGGAGAGCAGATGCGAAGGGAATTTACAGCCAATGTTTCCCATGAATTAAAAACACCTTTGACTTCTATTTCCGGATTTGCGGAGATTATTCAGGACGGTTATGTGAAGCCGGAGGATACGAAAAAATTTGCAGGACGTATTTTTAAAGAAGCCCAGAGGCTCATTACTCTGGTAAATGATGTGATTAAGATTTCCCAGTTAGACGAAGGAAAAATGGTTTTTGCAAAAGAGACAGTGGACTTATATGAAGAAACCAGAGAAATATTCAAGCGTCTGGAACAAAAGGCAGAGGAAGCAGGGGTACACCTGTATCTCTATGGACAGCACAGAAAGGTAACGACTGTGAAGACCATTCTGGAGGAAATCCTGTTTAATCTCTGTGACAATGGAGTGAAGTATAATAAACAGGGCGGAAGTCTTACTGTGACTATCAAAGGAGACGAAAAACGTCCTCAGATTCTGGTGGAGGATACAGGAATCGGTATTGCCCCGGAAGATAAAAACCGTATTTTTGAGCGTTTCTACCGGGTGGATAAGAGCCATTCCAAAGCTATTGGAGGTACAGGACTTGGCCTGTCCATTGTAAAACATGGAAGCATGTTCCTGGGCGGGGAAGTGAAGCTGGAAAGTACTGTGGGCGAGGGAAGCAGATTTATTCTGACCCTGCCGGAAGAAACAGAATAAAAAAGAGTGAAAGAAGAGAAAGACTGCAGAAGGGTAAAGAGAATCCCGCTGCGGTCTTTTTGCGTCATAAGGTTTTGACAGAAAAACCCCCATGGGTTATACTTCTAGGGAAGATATTGGAAAGGCAGGAAATCTCATGAGATTAAGAAATATACCGGGAGCAAAGGATGCCACTGCTTTAAGCAAATATGTGGTGCAGGAGCCGGAAAAGCAAAAAGGCGCATGGAGTCAGGTGTTTGGAAATCAGAATCCAGTGCATATTGAGGTGGGAATGGGAAAAGGCCGCTTTATAATGGACATGGCAGAAAAACATCCGGAAATCAATTATGTGGGAATTGAAATGTATGACAGCGTGCTTCTGAGAGCCTTGCAGAAAATGGAAGAGCGGGAGCACGCAGGCACTTTGCCGGAGAATCTGGTTTTTCTCCGTATGGATGCCAGAACCCTTCCCCTTGTTTTTGAAAAAGGCGAAGTCGGAAAAATTTATCTGAATTTCTCAGACCCATGGCCAAAGGAACGCCATGCAAAACGCAGACTTACTTCCAGACAATTTCTGGAGCGTTATAACCAGATATTGGCTGCTGACGGTGTAGTAGAGTTTAAGACAGATAACAAAGGCTTATTTGAATTTTCCCTTGAGGAAGTGGAGGAAGCCGGATGGAAGCTGCTGGGTCACACCTTTGATCTGCACCAGGACAGTGCAATGAATGAGGGAAATGTGATGACGGAATATGAGGAAAAATTTTCTTCCATGGGAAATCCCATTTATAAACTCATTGCAGGCAGATAAAGGTTCTTTGCATAAGATAAGGTAAACAGGTGGAGTGAATGGAAAATGAAGAAAAAAAGCAGCCTGGAAACCTCAATTATGCAGTGGGCATATCAAAACCGCAAAACAAAAACAAAAGCTTCACAAGTGTTGAAATCCATAGAGCAAGTGGAGAAAACGTTGGAAGATGTGAAGATTAAGAAGAAATAGCATGGAAAGATGCTGTATAAAATTCCCCGGGTATGTTTTACACACAATATCCGGGGAAATCATTTGTTTTATGCTTTTTGATTATCTGCCAGCTTCTGAACCTCTTCCAAAGACAAACCTGTTATCTCTGCGATTTCTTCTATGGAATCCCGTCCTCTTGCCAGCAGCTTTAGAGCTGTATTCACTGCGGTATTATGAGTAGCTTTTTCTGCTACTTCATTTCTCATCTCTTCCAAAATTCTGCTCATCTGACTTCGACCTCCTTCTGTTTCCTTTAAGTATCTGACTTCATCTGCCAGCAATGGGGTGACCATATCGTTGGCATTTTTGCAGTTAAAGTCATGCATCAAGCTTCCTACAGGATGTTCCAGGTTTCTATATTCACCATTCACGTATAGGATATGGGCTCCGTCACCGAATAATGCATTATCCATCTCAGCAATTTTTCTTTCGATATGATAAAGCGGAATCCCCATACCGAATTTATCTTTTTCTGTGATGAAGATCACGTAGGTATCAACCAGATCTTCGAAATCCTTTCCCTTGCTGAGCAGTGCCCGGTCTATCATGCTACTATGGAACCTTGCCCTTCTTACTCCTGAACCTCTGTCAGAACGTTGTATTTCGATATCCATGAGTCTTCCATGCACATCCTCTGCCTGGATATCTAATTTTATGGAACGTTTTGTTGCACTTTTATATTCTACCTGTGCCTTTGTAGATTTTACTTTGATATCATCACGCTCCAGAACCGTATTGAGGATATACTCAACTGCTTCCTTCTTTCCATCCAGAGCTTCTGAAAAAAAGTCATCATCCATCAGGCGAAGTTCTTTTATCCTTTGTAAATCGTTTTCCTTTGTTACATTCCGTTTTGTTTCCTGCACATTAACACCTCGCTCTTTTTTTATTTCAAGCTAATTATCAGAATAACTGATATCGTGTTATCTCATGTACTTTGGATTACATTTTCTGGTTGTGTTTTTTGGAATGTGAAATATCCACATATGTTTTTCTTCGGTGGAAATAAAATTTTTAGCCGGTTCACCTACCTTTATAAATTTCATATCTATACATCAGGTTTCTATGGTTCCATTATAATAGAGGAACCTAGAAAGAAGCAACTTAATTTTTAATTCGTGTAAAATTATTACTATGCAACAGCTTGTACAGGATTTAATACAAAAAAAAACTTGCATTTTGTAAAACTATCGGTTATAATATTTTTTGCACTAAGGAAATACAACTTCATATAAGCGCCTTTAGCTCAGTTGGTAGAGCAGTAGACTCTTAATCTATTTGTCCAGGGTTCGAGTCCCTGAAGGCGCATTGAAAAGCACTGTTTTTGCAGAATTGATTGCTGCGGGGACGGTGTTTTTTGTTTTCGGAAGCGCTGGTAGGAAATATTTTCTGGCGCATGGAAAAGGCAAATCAGAAGGTGACGGTTACATGAAAGAATTATTTATAGGAGAAGTTATTAAAAAAAGAAGAAAAGAATTGGGATTGACTCAGGAAGAGCTGTGCGAAGGAATCTGTGAGCCATCTACTATTTCCAGAATTGAAAGCGGTAGGCAAGTCCCGGCAAAAAACAAATTAGATGCTCTGTTACAGAGATTAGGATTACCGGGAGAGCGGTATTATGCATTAATGAGCAAAGATGAGATGGAAATATCCAATTTGAAGGAGAAGATTATTTCGTGTAATGTTGCCCGCAATGCAATAGAAGGATTGAAAAATCTGGAAAAATTGGAGGCTCTTGCAACAGAGGATGCCCATCTTCTCAGACAGTTTATTTTGAGGTCAAGAATATTTTTAGGGTATATAAAAGAAGGAAAGGTTTGTCCTTACACTTTGAAAGAAAAGGAAAAAATGCTGCAGGAGGCTATACGCCTTACAATACCTGATTTTGATGAAGAAGAAATTCATAAAAATCTTTATACAGTAGAAGAGATTAAGGTGATTAATCTAATTGCACTAAATTATTCGGATCAAGGACAAAATAGAAAGGCAATTGATATTTATTATCAGTTGTTGAAATATATAAAGGGGCATATTATGAATCTGTCAGATGCAAACCGGCTTGTGGCTCTGGTAGCTTATAACTGTTCCCGGAGTTTATATTTTGAAAAGAGATATGAAGAATGTATAGAAATTGCCAATTTGGGATGGAGAGTTTCTATAAGGGAACGATATTCAGGGCAGATTGGTTGTATTCTTTCTGTTCTGGGACATGCTTATTATGCAGAGAAGAGACTGGAGGATAGCAAACGTTGTTTCTATCAGGCTTATTACATGTATACGGTAATGCAGGATGAGGAAAATGTGAAGTTAGCTGTTAAAGATTTAAAAGATTTTTTTGATATAGATGTTTAAGTGGAACTTCCTGGTTCCATCCGCAAAGGTACAAGGAAAAGATAATTTCAAAAGAACATGATATTTTGCGTATAGAAAAAATTGCGTGAAATATTATGTCCTTTTTTGCTGTATTGTGATAAATTAAAAAGAAACAAAAGTATACGCAAATGATAAAATTAGGAGAGTGAAGAGGAATGTTCAAAAAAGGTTTATGTGTTATTTTAAGCCTTTCCATTCTGTGTCTCACAGGATGTTCTTCTGTAGAAAATCTTACTTATGAAGAATTAATGGAAGAGGTGAATGCCCAACATCAGGAAGTAAAGGCAGTGGACGTCAATGTTTCAGAATATGTAGGGGATTTAGTGGATGATGAACAGAGAAAGCAATATTATTTGAATCACACTCAGGAAAAATATGACCCGGAAAAGGTGCTGGCACAACAACAGGCAATGGAGGATGTGACCTATTTATTTGATGCGTTTCATGATTGTTATGGACCTTATGAATATTTTGGCGGCGTCAAGGTATTTGACGCGGCGGAGGAGAAAATAAAGGGAGAATTACAGAAGCAGGAATCCATAAAATCAGAGGATTTTGAGGGGATTTTGCTGCAGCAGTTAAGATTTGTGAAAGATGGACATTTCAAAATTAACATGAAGTTTCCTAATCCCACCAAGGTTCCTTTCTTTTTCAGAGAAACAGCTTTTCAAAAAACGGAAGGAGGATATCAAACTATAGATGGGAAGCAGGTGAAGTCCATAGAAGGGTACGAAAATCTGGATGAAATCATGAAGCGCTCTCTTTCTAAGGAGGGGGAACTGGTATATTATCCTGTTTTATTGAAGGACTGTGACTTCTGGGATGCGCTTGAAACACCTCAAACCTGTGATGAAACCTTGAGCATACACTATACAAATGGAGAATCTGAAGAATTAGCGGCAGAACCGTATCAGATGTATACAGAAATGGACATGGAGAATTATGAAAAAAATAAGATAGTTCGTGTCTGGGAAGATGGAGAAATTCCAGTGTTTCAATTTAATGCTTTTGATGAAAAGTATAAAAATTCGATTCTTACAGGGGCAAGGACATTGAGAGAGGCACCAGTGTCTATTTTAGATTTACGTTCTAATAGTGGTGGGGATAGCAGTATAGGGAGTGAATGGATAAACCGATATACAAATAGTCAGGTTCTGGGACATGGAATCAGAATTAACACAAAAAACCAAATGATAGCTTCCGATTCCGAAGAAGACTGGATTGAAAATGACAAATTGTTGATTATTCTTGTGGGAAAATATTCAGCATCCGCCTCTGAGTGGCTATTAGATTATGCTTATAATGTGGAGAATATTCTGATTGTAGGGGAAAATACGTCAGGTTGTGTAATAGGAGGTTCTTCAAATATGTTCTTGCCGAATAGTGCCTGCCAGATAGATATAGGAGGGGAACTTCTTAATTTATTTCCAGAGGAAGAAGGGTATATGGAGGAACTGAGAGGCTTTTATCCAGACATCTGGGTGCCAGCCGGAGAGGCGGAGAAACTCATTGTGAAGTATTTAGAGAAAAATGTAGACTAGAGGAAAACGGATATGAAGAAAAAATTATGTGCTATTTTAAGCCTTTCTATTCTGTGTTTCACAGGATGTTCTTCTGTAGAAAATCTTACTTTTGAAGAACTGATGGAAGAGGTGAATGCCAAACATCAGGAAGTAGAGGCAGTGGATGTCGATATTTCAGACTACATAGGGGATTTGGTGGATGATGAACAGAGAAATCAATACTATTTGAATAACACCCAGGAAAAATATGACCCGGAAAAGGTGCTGACACAACAACAGGCAATGGAGGATGTGACCTATTTATTTGATGCGTTTCATGATTGCTATGGTCCTTATGAATATTTTGGCGGTGCCAAAGTATTTGACGCGGCGGAGGAGAAAATAAAGGGAGAATTGCAGAAGCAGGAATCCATAAAATCAGCAGATTTTGAACAGCTTTTGCTCCAGGAATTAAGGTTTGTTAAAGATGCACATTTTGGCATTAATATGCAGCGCACCAATCCTGTGAAAATTCCCTTCTTTTTCAGAGAAAACGCTTTTCAAAGGACAAAAAACGGATATCAGACGACAGAGGGAAAACAGGTGAAATTTGTAGAGGGATACGAAAATCTGGATGAAATCATGAAGCGTTCTCTTTCCAAAGATGGGGAACTGGTATACTATCCTGTTTTATTAAAGGACTGTGATTTCTGGGATGCGTTTGAGACACCTCAGACCTGTGATGAGACATTAACCGTACATTATACCAATGGAGAATCCGAAGAATTAGAGGCAGAGCCATATCAGATATATACGGAGATGGATATAGAGCATCCAGAGAAAAATAAGGTGGTTCGTGCTTGGGAAGACGGAGAAATTCCGGTGTTCCAGTTTAATATGTTTGATGAAAAACACAGAGATTCTATTCTAACGGGGGCAAAGAAATTAAGAGAAGCGCCGATATCTATTTTAGACTTGCGTTCTAATACTGGCGGAAATGGAGGGATTCCGGGAGAATGGATGGAGCGGTATACCCAAAAGTCCGTTTCAGGACATGAAACTGTAATTGATACAAAAGAGGGAATCAAGATAGAGGATTCTGATACAGAAGAAACCTGGGTTGAACATGATAAAATGTTGATAATTCTTGTGGGGAAATATTCTGCCTCTGCCTCTGAATGGTTACTGGATTTAGCCTATAATGTGGAAAATGTCCTGATTGTAGGAGAAAACACATTGGGAGCAATCATAGGAATGACTTCAAAAATTTCTTTGCCAAACAGTGCATGTCAGGTAGATATTGGTTCAGGAAAGGTAAGCTTATTTCCAGAGGACAAAGGCTATATGGAAGAATTTCGTGGAGTATATCCAGATATCTGGGTACCTGCAGGGGAAGCGGAGGATTTAGTACTTCAATTTCTGGAGCATTACGGAGTGACGGAAAGCTAAAGTATCAAAATCAGTTGGATTTCAAAATTTCTAAAAATCCACCTACAAAAAAACAAGCAAAATAGGTGGAAATATTAAAAACTTATGATTTGGCCTACAAAAAACAGAATGAAGTAGGTGGAAAATGAAAAGTTTTACTTGTTAGCCTACTTTATATGCATAGAAAATAGGCTAAAAGGAAGATATTGACGAAAGTAGCCTAACAGGTTTTGAAAAAGGTAGGTGGATTTTTTATAAGAAGATTTTTTAGCCTATTTGGCTATGAAAAAAGTAGGTTGTCAGCTATAAAATAACAAAATCCACCTAATTTTGAAGAAAAAGAGAAAAAAGGAACATAATTACTTTTATTACACAGAAATGCAGCCAGAATCAGAAAGAATTTTTATATTAAGACAGGAGCGGCAGCTTCTTAGATTATCAAATTAAAAAACATTTCTGGAGATATCCGTAGGTAGTAGGATTATCTTCCAGAAATGTTTTTATTAGCTTCCAAAGAAACTGTTTTTACTGCATCATCCCCGCCAGCACCTGGTTTACCAGCTTTCCGTCAGCAATTCCTTTTACCTTTGGCATCAGGACTTTCATGATTTTTCCCTTGTCTTTTCCGGTTGGCGCATCAATGCCAAGTTCTGTTAAAACGCCCTGGATAACTTCTTTGATTTCTTCTTCACCCAGCATTTTCGGAGCAAATTCTTCATAAACAGCAATGCGGTTTTTGCATTCATTTACCAAATCTTCTCTGTCTGCAGGAGTCATTTCCAGGGTTTCTTTTGTCTGTTTGATTTCCTTTAAAACAACTTCATTTTCTTCTGCTTCTGTCAGGTCCTCCCGTTTGTCAATCGCCTTGTTTTTCAGGGCAGACAAAAGCATGGAAAGAGATTCTTTTCGTTCTTTATTTCCAGCCTTCATGGCCTCTACCATAGCTTTTCTGACTTCATCAATTTTGCTCATTGTTGAAACATCTCCTTTTTATAATATAAATTGTTGTCTGCATGTGATTACACGTTTCAGTATAGCATGATTTTGTGCGTAGTCAATGAATCCGCAAAAGATTCCAGTCATAATGTGCAGCCAGGGAACGGATAATCACAGTAACTGCCATTCCAATCAGCATGGCGGTCATATTTGTCATGCTGGTTTTCTGACAGAGAACAAAGACAATTCCACCTACAATGGAGGCGCAGGCATAAATCTGCTTTACCAGAATATAAGGGGTTTCTCTTGCCATAATGTCTCGAAGAACACCGCCTCCCACACCGGTCAGAACACCGATAAAGACAAAGAAAAACATATTTTCCCGGACAAACTTAGATGCTGTCTGAACACCCAGTACAGTGAAAATACCAAGACCCACAGTGTCACACCAGAGCATGATTCGGTCATAGTATTTACATTTGATTTTGGAGTGAATGATATCAGGATTGATATATACAATAAAAAACAGCAGCGTAGAAGTCGCAACTGCAAACAGGATATAAACAGGCTTGGCAAAGGCAGTGGGAGGAGTTAAGCCCAGGATGATATCACGCATAATTCCTCCGCCTACCGCAGTAGTAGCGCCCAGGATATTGACTCCGAAAATATCCATTTTTTTCTCAATAGCGACCATAGCGCCGGAGGAGGCAAAGGCAATGGTACCGATGATTTCAAGGACAAAAATAAATGTTTCCATGTTGTAAAATATTCCCCATTTCTTTCAAAATTCATACATGCAGATAAAATTTGCACTGTATATTCCTATTATAAAATACAGAAGTAGAAATTGTAAAGAAATCCAGGGCAAATTGTTGACTTTTCTTTGTTTCTTTGATACATTAAAGGGACGTAGTTCAAAGGTTTAAATCAAAAAAGGGAGGATGATTATGAGCAAGCATAAAAACGGGAGTTTTACCAGCTCCTTTGGCTTTGTACTGGCCTGTGTAGGTTCAGCCGTAGGTCTGGGAAATATCTGGATGTTTCCTTACCGTTTAGGAGAGTACGGAGGCGCTGCGTTTTTAATTCCGTATATTTTCTTTATTGCATTATTTGGATTCGTAGGATTATCAGCAGAATTTGCTATTGGGCGTAGAGTTGGAACAGGAACCCTTGGTTCCTATGTACATTGCTGGGAATCCAGAAACATGGGAACCGCGGGAAAGATTTTAGGATGGATTCCCCTTCTTGGTTCTTTGGGAATTGCCATCGGCTATTCTGTTATTATTGGCTGGGTAGTACGCTTTTTAACAGGTTCTGTAACCAATACGGTATTGGAACAGGACTCTGCGCAGTATTTTGGCGAAGTGACAAAATGGATGGGAAATGTACCATTCCATGTGATTGTAATTGCCATTACCGTATTGGTGCTTTTGCTGGGGGCTGCCACACAGATTGAAAAGGCAAACAAAATCTTAATGCCGTTGTTTTTCCTGCTTTTTGCAGTTCTGGCAGTGCGCGTTGCCTTTTTACCTGGGGCTTCTGAAGGATATAAATTTTTGTTTGTACCAAAATGGGAGGCTCTGGCAAATGTAGATACCTGGGTTATGGCTATGGGACAGGCATTTTTCTCTATGTCCATCACAGGTTCTGGTATGATTGTGTATGGTTCTTATCTGAGCAAGAAAGAAGATATTCCAAAAGCATCCATGCAGACTGCTGTTTTTGATACCATTGCGGCAATGCTTTCTGCTCTGGCAATTATGCCCGCAGTGTTTGCCTTTGGAATTGAACCAACAGCAGGTCCGTCCCTGATGTTTATTACGATTCCGAATATTTTCAAGCAAATGCCATTCGGAAGAGTTTTTGCGGTAATTTTCTTCTTATCTGTATGTTTTGCGGGAATTACTTCTTTGATTAATATGTTTGAAGCTGTAATTGAAAGCTGGCAGCATAAATTCAGACTGAAACGAAATCATGCAGTGCTGCTTTGCGGAGGTATTACACTTCTGGTAGGATTATTCCTGGAGGAAGAAGCAAGAGTGGGTACCTGGATGGATTTCATTACCATTATTGTAGTTCCGTTTGGAGCGGTTCTGGGGGCAATTTCCATTTATTATATTATGGGATTTGATAAGATTAAAGAAGAACTGGAAACAGGAAGAGAAAAGCCTTTACCAAAGCTCTTTAAACCAGCGGCAAAATATATTTATGTACCGCTTTCTATTATTGTATTTATTCTGGGATTGATTTATAAAGGAATCGGATGATAAAAAAAGAGAAGCAATTTGCACCATTCATAGTATGTCACAAATACTGTATGGATGTAAATGCTTCTTCTTTTTTACCAGGTTTTTCTTTTGCCAAAGGTAAAAACAGGTGGGATTCCCAGATTCTTTGGGAATTTTGGCAAAGCGACAGGAGCTGATGAAATCCATGCCACAAAGCGGTTGGGAAGTTCTGAGGCAAGGATAAAGGAAAGCAGCACGCAGAATAAAAGGAGCGCGGCAGTTTCCAGGGGCGTATTTATCTGTTTCAGAACAGGTGTTGCTTTTAACACACTATAGATTAGACCATGAAACAGATAAACCGGCATGGTGCGAAGTCCAAGAACGGAGAAAAAATGTTTATTCTTTGGAATGACAGCGCACAATGCGAAAACAAGGAGAAAAGAAATTCCGTAGCAGCCCAGGCGCACAAGCATGCCGATTCCTGGAGTCATACCCATGTCTTCATAGGAGTAACGTCCGTAGAAAATCCAGGGAGTAAGGCTGACATTACCTGCAAAAATACCGCCAAAAAACAGCAGAAGAATACAGGCAAGAGAGCCGGCAAAAAATTTCCATTTTTTTCTTACAACTTCAAACCAGGATTCCTGGAAATAATAACCTGCCAGGAAAAACGGGTAGAAAAATAAGGTTCTTGGAATACTGAAAAAATTTCCAAGCTGTGAAAATCCAATGAGCAGACCGGCTGTTATGGCAATAAAGATGCTGCCCGGGATTTTCTTAATGTATGGTGTGGCAAGTCTCCAGAAAAACAGCGCCATGAGATACCACAGGGAAAACTTTGGCCGGTTCAGATACAGTCCGGTATCCTTGTGAATTACAAACACATACAGGAGATAATAAAGCATTTCATATACCAGATAGGGAATAACCAGCTTCTGGATTAGTTTTTCAAAAGATATGGTTTTCTTAGAAAAATATCCTGAAATAAAAATAAAAGCAGGCATATGAAAAGAAAAAATCACCCATTTCAGTGTAGTGAGAAATAGATTGTTACTGTAACAGGGCTCAATAAAATGTCCTATGACTACCAGAACAATAAGCAGAGCCTTGTAATTATCTAAAAAATAATTTCTTGATTTCGTTGACATAATCTTCACTTTCATATTATTATGATAGTTAATAAATGAGAAATAAATTGTTCACATTTTGTCCGGGAATTATCATACAACGGATGCCCGGGAATTGCAAATAGAAAAAATAAGAGTTCATACCTACATTTTCGTAGATATATACAAGAAAGGATTTGGATTATGAGTGATCACCGCAGAAGCCGGCAGAGGCAAAGAGAAGAGGAAGAAGCAAGAATGCGGGAAATAGAAAGGCGCAGAAGGATTGCAAGACAGCGCAAACGACGCAGACAGATTATGAGGAGAAGAATGATACTGGCCGGTATAGGACTTTTGCTTCTTCTGATTGGAATTATAGCGGGAGTAGTGGTAATCAAAGGAAAACTGGAGGAAAAGAAAGCCCAGGAAGCCAGGGAGAAAAAGCAGCAGGAGGAAGAGGCTGCCAGACTGGAGGAAGAAAATAATACTCTTCACATGGTGGCAGTTGGGGATAATATGATTCATGATGCCATTATTAAGGCTGGAAAATCCCAGGATTGGACTTTTGATTTCCTGTATGAAAATATCAAAGAAGATATTGAAGGGGCAGATTTAGCTTCTGTAAATCAGGAGACGCCTTTTGTAAAAAGTCATAGTGAGGCTGCTGGTTATCCGGACTTTGCCACACCCACAGAAGTGGGAGATGCCCTGGCAGGCGCAGGCTTTGATATTGTGACCCATGCCACAGAGCATACCTTCGATCAGGAGGCAGACGGAGTGATTAATTCGGTATCCTTCTGGAAGAAAAATTATCCGGAGGTTGTCCGCCTGGGAATCCACAGTGATGAGGATGAGAAGAACTATGAACTTCTGGAAGTGAAAAATTTCAAAATTGCGCTGCTGAATTATAGTACCATGTTAAGTGAAAATCATAAAATTGAGAAAGACGAAGCCTATATGATCGACCTTTATTCAGAGAAAACCGTTAAGGAAGATTTAAAGGCGGCAAAAGAAGACGCAGATTTGACAATCGTTTATCTTCATGGAGGAAAGGCAGATTCTACAGAGCCGGATGAGAAGTTAAAGGAGAAGGTGGATTATCTGGCAGAACAGGGGGCAGATGTGATTCTTTGTTCCCACCCTCATGTTTTAAAGGGCTATGAACTTATCAAAGGGGAGGATAAGGGAGAGACACTGGTATACTATTCTCTTGGAAATTTTGTCAGCGGACAGACAGAGCTGGAAAATCTGCTGGGAGGCATGGCAGATTTTACAATTAAGAAAGATGCAGACAGTGGGAAAATCAGCATTGAAGAATATTCTCTGGAACCTCTGGTTATGCATTATAATTCTGACTTTTCGGAAGCCGGAATTTATAAGTTATCTGATTATACAGAGGAGCTTGCAAAAGAACATGGGTGCAGCCAGCAGGATTCTTCGGATTTGGAAGGAGAGGAAAACGGTCAGGATAGCCTGAACAATCCAGAGGATGGAACAGGAGAGGAAGAAGATTCAGGGTTCAGCCTCAAGGCTCTTCAAAAGGCTGCAGATGCAGTGGGAGAGTTAAAAAATGGAGAGAGCCTGGAGGAAGATGGAAATCAGGAAGATTCCGAAGACAATATCAGACAGTAAAAAGGTGGGACAGGGCGCCGCAGTTATTTGCGGGAGCCCTGTTTTTCTACATAACAGTCCGGTGAGTAGGGAAAAATTTGTTTGTAGGAATCTGATTGTGCATGAGTTTCAGGCGGTGTTGGGATGAGTCCTGTGACTTCTGTGGTAGCGCAGCCTTCTAAATCATGGACAGAGGTTGCTTCGACTCTGTATGGGTCTTTAGAATTTGTAGCTTTTTCTTTCATGTGAGCCTCCTTATGAAATGTGGTAATAGGAATAGGGTTGCCGAAAGTGAGAAAAAGTATGCTCAGGGAAAGATATTGACAAGAAACAGGTAGCTTTGTATGCTGTAGAAAACAGAGAAAAGAGGTATGAAAATGAAAAAAGCGGAAATAAAAACCAATGCCATGAGAATTTTGGAAAGAAATAAGATTCCTTATGAGGCGATTCAGTATGAATGTGAGGAATTTATTGACGGTCTGCATACAGCCCAGATAACCGGAGCGCCGGTGGAACAGTCTTTTAAGACTTTGGTGGTTCAGGGAAAGAGCAGGGACTATTATGTGCTGGTGATTCCCATTGCAGAAGAGGTGGATTTAAAAACTGCGGCGAAGGCAGTGGGAGAGAAATCAGTGGAGCTGATTCATGTAAAGGATATTACCAGGGTGACCGGCTATGTAAGAGGCGGCTGTAGTCCTCTGGGAATGAAAAAACTTTATCCAACTGTAATTCATGAAAGCGCCCTGAATTTTCCGGAGATTTATATAAGTGGAGGAAGAATCGGGACAACACTGAAGGTGAATCCAGAGAAGCTGGCAGAAGTGGTGAAAGGGAAATTTTGCAATATCATTGCCTGAAATAAAAAAGAATATTTATACAGTCTGCAATGGAACTGTATAAATATTCATGTATATACTAGATGGAGAAGGCGTCCCTTACAACCTCTGCCAGGATATTCTGGCCGGCAGGGGTCAGATGAATCCCATCTGTGGTGATGGTGTCATATCCCAATTCCTGGATTTTCCGGTTAAGAGGTTCCTGCAAAGGGATGAAATACGCCCCATAGTTTCTGGCAAGCTTGCGGATATTTTTGGACATTTTTTTCTGCCAGGAAACCCAGTCCTCATAGAGACCGTCTTTGGGAAAGATAAATGGTTCCAGAGTAATCACTTTTGCGGTACTTTCTCTGGAAAGGTCAAATAACATTTCATGATAAGCGCGGATGCTGTCCTCTAACATATAGAGCTTTTCCTGTTCAGATGTTTCAGCAGATACAATCAGCCCGATATCATTGATACCTACCAGAATGCTTACATAATCCGGATGCAGGGAAATGCACTGCTCATGAAGAGAATGAGCCACCTGCTGGGTAATCTGTCCATCGATCCCCCGGTTGATAATCTTCCAGTTTCCTTCCTGATGATTTAAGTTCTGAGAAAATATATTTACATAACCATATCCCAACTGGTTGGGAGAGTTCTTTCTGTCTGCGTCTGTAATGCTGTCTCCTAAAAATACAATGAGTCCCATAATCTATACTCCTTAATCCATACGATTGTATTCCGATTCTATTAATTATTTTAACTGAAAATTAGCAGTAATGCAAACAGTAATTTTGTATAGTATACCCAAATCGTATTTTTTCATGGAATTTTCCTTTACAAAGGGGAGTGGAACAGGTATAATCAAGCTATCTTAAACAATTCGTTATATTTCATTCGGACCATTCGGTCACATTATCCGTTTTTTAGAAAAGAGAAGAAAGAGGTGGTTATTTGTCTGTGGGGCTATGGCTGGTTCTGGCTGTGTCAGGAGTTGCTGTCTGTATGGATTTTTTAATGGAAAAGGTGGTGAATAGCGTTGTTTGTCTGGGTCTTGCGGTGGGACTTTCTTATCAGATACAGGTAGGAAGACTTGCAGGGGTGGCTGATTATGTGCTTGGAATTGCGTTTCCGTTCTTTCTGTTGCTGCCGCTTTTTGCTTTTCGGATGCTGGGGGCAGGTGATATTAAATTATTTTGCATTCTTGGAGGCATTCTGGGCTGGTCAGTTATCTTAAAACTTATGGTCTGCTCCTTTTTTCTGGGAGCAATTTTATCTGTTGCATTTCTTATTTCTTGTGGAAATCTAAGAGAAAGAGGATTCTATTTTTTTCATTATGTTTGCGAATATGTAAAAACAGGAGAGAGGAAACCTTATATGGAGAGGGGAAAGAGAGCTGAAAATTTTCATTTTACAGTGCCTGTTTTTCTAAGTGTAATGTTGTATGCAGGAGGTTTTTATTGAAGAAAAATGTGATTGCTGTGTGTGACACAGAGGGCGAATATGCCTGCAATTTTGCAGAGTATTTAAACAGCAGGAAAAAACTGCCTTTTCAGGCAGAGGCTTTCACCGATGTGGAGAAATTATGTACTTATGCAGGGAAAAATCCCCCTGAGATTTTATTAATTGCGGAAGGGGATGTGGATGCACAAATTGAGAAGCTGGGGGCTGAGAGCATGATTTTGCTCTCTGAGAACAAAGAGCAGGAAGAAGGACATAAAACGGTCTATAAGTATCAGTCCGCGGATTCTGTAATACAGGAAGTTATGGCGTATTATGTAGAGAACACAGCGCCGGCTCTGTACGCAGTAGCAAAACAGGATATGGAATTTATTGGGGTCTATTCTCCTGTGGCAAGAAGTGGGAAAACCTTGCTGGCTCTTACAATAGGGCAGATTTTAGGAGAGGAAAAGGCGGTGCTGTATCTGAATATGGAGGCTTATTCAGGCTTTGAGAAGCTGTTTGGGTTAGAGGATACCGGAAATCTTACAGATCTTTTCTATTTCTTAAGATGCAGGGAGCATCTTGCATATGAAGAATTGGGAAGATTTGTGAAGCCCCTTGGAAAGATGGACTTTATCCCGCCTGTAGTTTCACCGGAAGATATCCATGCCATTGGCAATGAGGACTGGATAAAGCTTTTTGATTTTATCCGTCAGGGGAAGCATTATGAAACTGTAATCTTAGACCTGGGAAACAGTGTGGGGCAGATTTTTTTGTTACTTGCCATGTGCAGGACTGTGTACGTGCCGGTTCAGGATGATGTGATGGCAAGATGCAAATTAGAGCAGTTCAGGAAGCTGGTAAAGCAGTGGGGAAGAATAGAACAGGAGAGAATAAAAGAAGTTAGGCTGCCTGTTTATGGGGGGAACCTGTCGGATACAGAGTTTGTAGAAACCCTGTCCTGGGGAAAATGGGGAGGCTTTGTAAGGAGGATGTTGGAGAAACATGGATG
This sequence comes from uncultured Bacillota bacterium, assembly GCA_958352855.1. Taxonomy (GTDB): domain Bacteria; phylum Bacillota; class Clostridia; order Lachnospirales; family Lachnospiraceae; genus Blautia. The sequence goes on along the minus strand of CATWQE010000001.1, from coordinate 155,513 downwards.
AGAAGAAGGAGAGGGAGGATTTTCTGAGTCTGAGAAAACGGTTGGTGGAACAGCTGGAGAATACCTGGGAAGAATCGGACGAGGGGGTGCTGGAACAAATTGATACTTTAATGGGAGATTATTGCAGAAATGCCTATCTTCCCATATCCAGGAGGGAGGAACTTCGCAGGGAGTTGTTTCAGTCTGTAAGAAAAATGGATGTGCTGGAAGAACTTTTGGAAGATGAAAGTATTACAGAAATTATGGTAAACCGGTGGGACAGGATTTTTATTGAACGAAACGGTAAGATTTTTCCCTGGGAGAAGAGTTTTTCCTCACCGGAAAAATTAGATGATGTGATACAGCAGATGGCGTCCAGATGTAATCGGGTAATTAATACGCTGCAGCCCATTGTAGATGCCAGGCTAAAGCATGGAGAACGTATTAATGCGGTGATTGCTCCGGTTGCTCTGGACGGACCGGTTCTCACCATCCGCAGGTTTCCCAGTGAGCCTATTACCATGGAAAAACTGTTGGAATTAGATAGCCTTACCAGGGAAGCCGCAGATTTTTTGCGTGTGATGATTCAGGCAGGGTATACCATTTTAATCGGAGGAGGAACCGGAGCAGGGAAAACCACATTTCTAAATGCCCTTTCTCAGTACATACCGGAGGATGAGCGCGTTATTACTATTGAAGATAACGCAGAATTACAGCTTCAGGGCCTACCTAATCTGGTGAGACTGGAATGCAGACAGGCAAATATTGAAAAAAGCCAGGAAATTACCATAGGAGATTTGTTGAAAACTTGTCTGAGAATGCGGCCAAGCAGAATTATTGTAGGAGAGGTACGTTCCAAAGAAGCCGCGGAGCTTTTGCAGGCTGTTAATGTAGGGAATGACGGGAGTCTGTCAACCATTCATGCCAACAGCTGTAAAGATATGATAAGCAGGCTGGAAACTATGGTGCTTATGGGGATTGAACTTCCCATTCCGGTTATACGGAGACAGATTTTGTCAGGCTTTGATTTGTTTATTCATCTGGGAAGAATGAGGGACAAGAGCAGAAAAGTACAGGAAATCTGTGAGATTGACCGAATGTGTGAAGGGGAAATTGTATTAAATCCTCTGTTTGTAAGAAGAGAGGAGCTGGAAAAAACAGGAGAATTAAAGCACAGGGAAAAATTAAGAAGGGCAGGGATTTCTTTATGAAAAATACAGGAAAAAAGATAGATTATAATGTTTACCAGTTGTCATGGAAGCAATGGCTGCAGTATACAGCGGAGGCTGTGGTTTTATGCTGCACCATTAATTATCTGTTTTACCAAAGTCCTGCGGTGTTTCTTTTTATGCTCCCTATTGCTGCCTGGTATATCAGACAGAGGAAAAGACAGCAGATTCAGCTTCGTAAAAAGCGCATCCACTATCAATTTAAAGAAGCCTTAAATGCCTTGCAGATTGGGATTTCAGCCGGGTATTCCCTGGATAATGCAGTGAGGGAGACCAGAAAGGATTTAGAGCGGATTTATGGAAAAACAGCAGAAATGACTATGGAGTTTTCTTATATGGAAGTTCAGCTAAAACATAGTATTCCATTGGAAGAACTACTGTATGACCTTGGAATGAGAAGCAGGGTTGAGGATATTTTAAATTTTTCTGATATTTTGGTGCAGTCTAAAAGGATGGGTGGAAATATGAAGGAAATCCTGCAAAAATGCATTACTTCTATGGAAGAAAGGATTCAGGTAAAGAAGGAAATCGACACCATGCTGGCATCAAAGAAAATGGAACAGAAGATTATGAGTATCATTCCTCTGGGAATTATTCTGTATATGCGAATCACTTCTCCAGGCTTTCTGGATGTGCTTTATGATACCACTGCAGGCGTCTGTGTTATGACTTTCTGCCTGGCGCTGTATTTATTCGCGTTTTTCTGGGGAGTGAGGTTGACAGATATTGAAGTTTAAAAAGGGACAAAAGCCGGGAAAGGAAATTTGTCTGGCAGTGTTAGTGATTTTACTTGGAAATTTATTGGGAATTGGAATCTATGTGAAAGAAAGGCAGAATGCAGATACTGAGTATTTGCAGAGGAATCCTTATGGAGAGGGCGCTTATGAGCAAAATTTAAAAGTGCGAAAAGGAAATCAGGAGCAAGAAGTTCGTATTTATGTAGAGGAAGAAACGTATGGAGAAGAGAAACAGAAAGAATTTATACAGGAGGCCTTTACCTACCTGGAACAATGGTTTCAGGAGGAGACAGAAGAAGGAGAGATTCATCATCATATGGAGTTTCCGGGAGAGGTCAAAGAAAACCCGGCAAGATTGTCCTGGAGTACAGAAAATCCGCAGATCTTAAGCTGGGAAGGGAGAATTGGCGATACAGTGAAGGAACAAGGTGAAAATACTATGGTGTTTTGCGCTGTTTCCCTTGGAGAGCAGGAGGAAATCTGGCAAAAAGCGGTGAAGGTATATCCTGTTCCATTAAATGAGGAGCAGGAGCTTGCCAGGAAGATTCAGAATCAGGCAGAAGAACTTAGCAGTGCTGAACAGGAGAAATTACTCCTTCCTGCAACAGTAGATGGAGAAGAAATATACTATGAAACAGAACAGGAGCATACGGGACTTCTCATTTGCGCCTTGTCCTTGATTTTGGGAACAGGTATTTTTCCTCTGGCAAAAGAAAAGGAGAAGCAAAGAGAAGAGCTGAAAAAAAAGGAAATGCAGAGGGACTATCCTGATATTGTGGAAAAATTAGTTTTGTTTTTGAGAGCCGGATTTTCTATTCGCAAAGCAATGGAAAAACTGGCTGCCGGTTATTTAAGAAATCGGGACAAGTATCAGCTAGGAGAGCGGGCGGCATACGAAGAGGTGGTAAAAACCTGTAAAGAAATGGAAGGAGGTGTGTATGAAGCAGAGGCATATGAAAGAATGGGAAGACGTTTTGGACTCTCTCAATATAAGATGCTTTCCGTTTTGCTGGTTCAGAATCTGAGAAAGGGGAATGAAAATTTATTGGAATTGCTGGAGCGGGAAGCCGCCTCTGTCACAGAAGAAAGAAAACGAAATGCTAAAGTACAGGGAGAAGAAGCAGGGATTAAGCTATTACTCCCTATGGTAATGCAGTTAATTGTTGTGCTGATTATTCTTATGGTACCCGCTTTTTTAAATTTTATGTAAGGAGGAATACAGGATGAAGTTATGGAGAGAATTCTGGCAGGAGGAAGATGCAGTAGGCGTAGTGGAGATTATTTTAATTCTGGTGGTTTTAATTGGCCTTGTGCTGATTTTTAAAGAACAGCTTACCAGTCTTGTAAAGAACATCTTATCGAAAATTACAAAACAGAGCAACAGTATATAGGCGGTGAAAGGTTGAAGAAAACAGGAAGTATGACGGTTGCTATGAGCCTCATAATGTTAGTCCTGCTGTCCCTGGTGGCAGCAGGGCTTCAAGCCTCCACAGTGGCATGTGCAAGAACACAGGCAGTTAATGGAATTGACACAGGATTGTACTCACTTTTTTCGGAATACGATCAGGAACTTTTAGAACGGTATCATTTGTTTTTTCTGGATGGTGGGTATGGACAGGGAACATTAAATATGGGTCAGATGGTGAATCAGATGGAATATTATATGGAACCGGTTTTGTCCTCCGGGCTTACAAAATGTCAGATTCTTGGAAGCGGCGTGGATGGTTTTCGAATTGCTTCTGACAGCAGTGGAAAGGCAGTGGAACAGCAGATGATACGTTATATGAAAGGAAATCTGGGAATAGAAGGGATTGAGCGTATTCAGGATATGCTTACACAGGCTGCCGATATTATGAATGAACAGGAGGCCATACAGAATGGCGGTATATCTGAGGCAATTCCAGAAGAAACAGAGCCTATGGAAGGGATTTCGGAGAATAATAACCCCTTAGACATTATTGGAAATATCAGAAACAATGGATTTCTGGGTATGGTCTTACCAGTTGGAGCCACTGTCTCTCAAAAGGAAACCGACACAACAACAATGGTTTCCAGAAGGACTTTGCAAACCGGAATGGGAGACTTTCCGCAGCTTGAAAGGGATACTTCTGTTTTAGATAAAATCTGGGTTCAGGAATATATTCTGGAACATATGAGCAGTTATACAGACGGGAATGGTGAAGGGGCTCTGAACTATGAAGTAGAGTACATTCTGGGAGGAAAAGATTCCGATAAGAGTAATCTTTCTTATGTGGTAAACCGGTTGCTGCTCATACGCGAGGTGTCTAATATTGCTTATCTGTATACAAACGGACAAAAAAGAGCAGAGTTGGAGGCATGTGCCGCAGCATTATCCTTTCTGACCCTGATTCCGGAAGGAATGACCTTAGTCCAGGCAATTCTGGCAGCCGGATGGGCATATGTGGAAAGTCTGGCTGATGTGAGAACCTTACTTTCAGGAGGGAAAATTCCACTTATAAAAGATAATGCATCCTGGCAAACTCAGTTGAGTAATCTCAATACCAGTCAGACAGGACAGGGAACCAGGGGGCTTGCATATGAGGATTATTTGCGGATATTGTTTTCCATGTATTCAAAGGAAAAGGCAGTTATGCGGTCCATGGATATCATAGAATTGAATATCAGGCAGATAGAAGGGAAAGAAGCCTTTGCTATGGACGCCTGTGTAGACGCAGTTTCTTTTTCTTTTCTGATTCAGGGACCGGAGGGAAAACAGTGGCAGGCAGAACGTATGTATACATATGACATGTAGAAAGTGGGGCAGGGAAAATGAAACACAGAAAATCAGAAAAAAAGAAGAAGGAGGAAAGCTCTCTTCAGCAGAAAAAGGCCAGTCTTACTGTGGAAAGCGCGTTCATTCTGCCCCTTTTCTTTCTGGCAATAGTTGTGATTACAGGGATGTTGGACTTGTATCGGATTTCAACATTGATTCAGACAGCTATGTGTGAAGGGGCAAAAGAGCTGGGGATGTATGCTTATTGCGGACCAGAGGATCAGAATTCACCGGTAGGAGTAGTTCAGGATGGGATATGTGTTGCCTATGGTACCAGAAAAATCAGAGAATGTCTGCAATCAGAGCGCTTATCCGGTATTCAGGGAGGAGTAAATGGCATTACACTGCTGGGCTCAGGATATACCAATGATATAGTCTCTTTGAAGGCTTCTTTTTCCTATAAAATCCCATCAGGGCTGTTTCAGTTGTTTCCTGTCCGGATTTCGGTAAAGAGTCAGGCAAGAGCATGGACCGGGTTTCATGGAACTTTGCATGGAAACAGTGAAGACTGTGAAATGGTCTATGTGACAGATTGGGAAAGTGTTTACCATACCTCCCCTGCCTGTACACATTTAGACCTTTCTGTAGAAAAAGTTTCCCTGGAACAGGCGCAGGCAGACAGGAATCAGTATGGAAGCAGCTATCATCCCTGTGAGAATTGCATTGGCCAGGGTTCTGCAAATGACAGCGTTTATATCACGCAGCATGGAACAGCATATCATAATGATGTTCACTGCGGGGGAATTAAAAGAACTGTAAAAATGGTAAAAAAATCAGAGACAGGCGCGTTTCATGCCTGTGAAAGATGTGGGGGTGGCTCATGACAGTAAAATGGATGATACATATGGGAATGTTGGGAATCTGTAGTGTGGAAGACTGGAGAGAAAAGAAAATTTCATTGTGGAAAATCAGGTTATATGCAGCAGTGGTTTTTATTTATGAAATCGGACGCCAGATTGGCGGAACAGAGAAAATTTCAGAGTGGCTGATTTTTGCACTGACAGGACTTTTACCAGGAATTGGGATGTTGATTATGGGAAAGCTGTCAAAGGAAGCGGTAGGCTATGGTGATGCCTATCTGACCTTGATTTTAGGATTTTCTATGGGATTTTGGGAAACTTTAGGAGTTCTTGGAACAGCACTATTTGGTGTGCTTGGAGCGGCTGTTTATCTGGTTATAATAAGAAAAAAGAGCAGGGACAGTCAGATTGCATTTGTTCCTTTTTTGCTCTTGGGAATGGCAGGTGCAGGGTTATGGAGCATAAGGTAAAAGGAAGTTATACAGTGGAAATGGCTATGATTAGCGGAGTGTGGCTTTTGATATTGTTTGCATCTCTTTTGCTTTTATTAGGGAGCTATCAAAGAGTCTGGGACACAGCGGGGGCCTGTGAGATTGCCGTTTACGGAAGTACAATGGCAGTTACAAGAGGAACAGACGGGGTGGAAAAAGCAGGGCAGACATCAAGAGCAAAAGAGGACACCTATGTAGTATCTGGAAATCAGCAGGAAATTCAGGTTTCTGTTGATAAAAATTTGAAAATACCATTTCAAAATTTAAGCTGGAGAAGAAAGACAAGGGTAGAAAGTAAGATTATCAGACCGGTATTGTTTATCGAAAAGGTGCAAAAAGCAAGAAAAATTGCCAGCGGATTTCAATAAAGAAGCGAGAGGGGAGGAAAAAGCAGATGGAAATATGGTATAAGAGAAGTATGAGCGAAAATTATATGGTAATCCCCGGAACAGAGCTGCAAACAGGGGAGACTTATCAGATTCGCATGTTGCTGGAAAACCAGGTTCCGGGGCTTCTTCCCTGTAAAATACAGAAAATGAATGGAGATGAGTTTTTTTACTATGAAATCACAGGATGCCAAAGTCTCCAGAATCTGTTTGAAAAAAGAAAATTTGGATATAAGGAACTGGAGGAACTGTTCCTTGGTGTTTTTCGCATTATGGAGAGATTGGATGAATATCTGCTGAATCGGGATTTTTTGCTTTTACAGCCCTCTTGTATTTTTCGAAATCAGGGAGATAATGGCTACTGTTTTGTCTGGGTTCCCTTTGTTCATGGCAGCATAGAGATGGAATTCAGACAACTAACGGAGTATTTATTACCGAAAATCGATCATACGGATAAACAGGCAGTGACACTTGGCTATGGTGTATATAAGGAATCTATGGAAGCAAATCTGAAGATGGATTTTCTGAAAAGTCACATGAATACACAAACAGAGGAGCGTGTGGAAGAAGGGAAGTATCAGAATACGGAAGAGGAACTGGAACGACAAAAGATTTTGGATGATTTTTATAAAGAAGATGAAGAAGAAACAGAAGGTATACTGGGAAAATTGTGGCCGGTTTTTGTCATATTGATAGGAGCCGGAATATTCCTTTTTGTACGGAACTGGTGGAGACATGGCAGTGTCTACCTTTTGGCGGGGATTGCAGGCGTTGCGGGAATTATAGGAAGTCTTGGTGGAATTGGGTATCTGCTCTGGAAGAGAAAACAGGACAAAGTAGAGACTCCCGCTGAAGAAATCGTGTATGAAAAAAGAGAAGAGGAGGTTTTGCAGGAACCGGAGCAGGAAATAGGAACTACGGTTTTGTTACAAAAAAACAGAATGCCAGGAGCCTATTTAGAAGAACTAGAATGGGAGAGTCCCAGGAGATTTGCTCTGGAAAAAGAGGTAACTATTATAGGAAAGTGGAAGGAAAATGTAGATATTTGTCTGGATGTTCCAACGGTCAGCAGAATGCATGGAAAAATTATTCACAGAAAAGGAAAGGATTTTCTGATTGACTTAAATTCCAGAAATGGAACCATGCTAAATGAAATATGGATTAATCCGGAAGAAGAATACGAGTTGAAAAATGGTGATATTCTTGTTTTCGCACAAAAAAAATTTCGATATGTGTGTATAAAAGAGCTGGGAGAATCAGGCTATGGGTTGCAATAAGAACTAAAAAGTTTTATAATATTAACACATTAAATAAAGAAAATTTTTTCATAGGGGAAAGCATGAATCAATATGGTTATCAAAGAGAAAGTGATTTTCAACGGTTTGTCAGAAACAGAAAACGTGTTCCGGTGAATACTTTTTTCATTTTGGCAAACATTCTGGTATTTTTAGCTGTGGAACTGACAGGTTCAGCGCTGTCTACGGGTCATATGTACCGCTGGGGTGCAGCATATGCGCCTGCAATTGTACAGGGAAAAGAGTATTATCGCCTGGTTACATCGATGTTTCTTCACTTTGGGATTCAGCATCTGGGAAATAATATGCTTGTGTTGTTTTTTCTGGGTGATTGTCTGGAGCGGAATTTAGGCAGATGGAAATATGCAGTTGTTTATATGGCAGGAGGCGTGGGAGCCAATCTTTTGTCCCTGCTTGTAGAACTAAAACAAGGACAGCAGGTTGTTTCCGCAGGTGCTTCAGGAGCTGTATTTGCTGTGATTGGCGCTTTGATTTATATAGTCTTAGTAAATAAAGGGCGCATAGAAAACTTTACAGTCCGGCAATTAATACTTATGGCTGCATTGAGCCTTTATCATGGTGTGACCAGTGTGGGAATTGATAATGCAGCTCATTTTGGTGGATTGATTTGTGGATTGATTCTTGGAATTTTACTATATCGTAAGCCTAAAATAAGATATTAAGAAACTTAATTTACAGGCAGAACAACAGTAAATTTTGTTCCCTTCCCAGGCTGGGAACAATAGGAAATACTTCCATGGTGAGCTTCGGCAATCCGTTTACAAATTGCAAGCCCAAGTCCGGTTCCTTCCTGCTTATGAGTAACAAAGGGGACAAACAGATTTTCTTTGTACTCATCTGGAATACCAGAGCCACTATCCTGAATGGACATAAGAATGTGATTGTTTTCGTATTTCAGCGAACAGGAAATGGTACCCTGGTTAGAAATCGCTTCGGCTGCATTTCTAAGAAGATTTAAAATAAGCTGTTTTAATTTTATTCTATCTGCTTTTAATGTTGGAATATCAGATTCCACATTCAGCGAAATGGTAATATTTTTGGATTCTATAGATGGAGCCGCAGATTCAATGGTTTCACAGAAAATTTGTGCTAAATCTAATTCCTGTGCGCGAAGAGTTTTTGAATTGTTGAATTCCGAAAATTCTTCCAATAGATATTTCAGAAAGTCCATGTTTTCCATGACTTTAAGCCAATAATAGTCTTGAGAAAGCTCAGGGTGATGAGATTCCAGTAGTTGAAGAAAACTATTGATTAAGGTTACAGGATTGCGGACTTCATGGGAAATCAGTGACAGTATCATCTGATGCTGGGCTAATAAATCTTCATAAAGTGCCTTATAATCTGAACCTTGTTCTGAAGATGCTAAAGTATTTGATTGATTGGTTTGTATTGCCATAATATCCTCCCTTTTTCATCTGATAGTGTAACACTGTTGATTTTAAATATCAAATAAAAGATTTTTACAAAAAATGCCAAAATTCGACAAAAGTTCGCGTAACATTTGTGTTGTTAATTTCGGATATATAAATGAAAGGAGAAATAGAAAATGGAAAGTTGTATATTTTGTAAGATTGCAAAGGGGGAAATTCCTTCGGCCACGCTGTATGAGGATGAGGAGTTCAGAGTTATTCTGGATTTAGGCCCCGCAAGCAAAGGACATGCTCTGATTTTGCCAAAAGCTCATTATGCAAATATTTATGAGCTGCCAGATGAGACAGCAGCGCACGCAATGGTTTTGGCAAAGAAAATTGTAACGAAGATGAAAGATGTTCTGAAATGTGATGGCTATAACATTGTACAAAACAATGGTGAGGCAGCAGGACAGACAGTGTTTCATTTTCACATGCATTTGATACCAAGAACAACAGGAGATAACGCAGGAATTACCTGGACTCCTGGAACATTGACTTCAGAGGATAGAGACGAAATATTAGAAAAGTTTATTATGGAATAAAAGTTGGATGCAAAAATGACAGAAGACAAGTTCCGTACAATCTATCAAAATTATTATCAATTAGTGAGAAAGGTCATATACAGCATATTAAATGATGCTGATTTTTCAGAGGACATCTGTCAGGAGGTTTTCCTGTTGTTTTGCAAAAAGGCAGATACTTTAGAGGAAAAGTATTATAAACAATGGTTAATGGTAACAGCAAGGAGAAAAGCCATTGACTTTTGCAGAAGATCTTACCAGATTCATGAAGTGACAGCATCTGTTCTGGAAACAGAAGAAAATCTCAAAGACAGCGATAGCATCTGGATATCCAGTAGAAATTATGCAGAGATTACCACAGAAGAGGAGATTATGCATAAGCTTGAGGTAGGAGAACTGATAGAGGAGCTGCTGGACGAATTTAAGAGAAAGAATACAGACTGGTATGAAATTTTAAAGAGAAGTATTTTACAAGAGGAAAAGTCAGAAGATATCGCACGTGCCCTTGGTCTCTCAGTAGAAAGTTTGAGAGCCAAGAAGCACAGGATAAGAGTTTGGATTCACAAACATTACAAAGATAAGTTTAAGGATGTATAGTCAGTGGTTTTACTTGGCAACTGCTTTTTCAAACAACTGTACAATTTGTTCAATGGAATCCTTGTGTTTACTGGAGGACATAGCAGCAATGTATGTTTCACGATTTTTGTATAAATCGTGAATAGTATCCAGAAGCACTTCATTTGTAATTTCTTCTTCCTCCAGCACTCTGCTGTAGCCAAGACGTTCAAAAGAGCGGGCATTTAGAATCTGGTCGCCGCGGCTGGCGCGGGCAGAAAGAGGAATCAAAAGATTCGGTTTATTCAGTGCGCTGAGTTCACAGATGGCATTGGCTCCTGCGCGGGAAATTACAATACTGGAGAGGGCAAATAAGTCGGCAAGTTCTTTTTTGATATATTCATATTGAACATAACCTTTTGTGCCTTTTAAACTTTCATCCAGTTTATCTTTTCCACAAAGGTGGATTACTTGGAATTCTTTCAAAAGTTCCGGAAGAATGGCTCTTACAGCGTCATTAACAGCAGCAGCGCCAAGGCTTCCGCCAATAATCAGAATTACAGGTTTATCTGGAGTAAATCCAGTGAATTCCAGAGCTTTTTCAGGATTTCCGGTTAGCAATTCCTGGCGGATAGGTGTTCCGGTGAGGACCGCTTTGTCGGCAGGAAGATGTGATACGGTTTCCGGAAAGTTACAGCATACTTTTGTGGCAAATGGAATGGATAACTTATTAGCAAGACCCGGTGTCATATCGGATTCGTGGATAAAAGTAGGAATTTTTTTCCTGCTGGCAGCCACTACGACAGGAACAGTTACAAATCCTCCTTTGGAGAATACAACGTCTGGTTTTAGCTGTTTCATTAATTTTTTAGCTTCAAAAAGACCTTTCATAACTTTGAATGGATCAGTAAAATTTTTAACATCGAAATAACGTCTGAGTTTACCGGATGAAATTCCATAGTAGGGAATGTCCAGTTCTTCAATTAGTTTTTTTTCAATTCCATCATAAGAACCAATGTAGGAAATTTTATATCCAAGTTCTTTTAAACGTGGAATCATGGCTATATTTGGGGTAACGTGTCCGGCAGTCCCGCCACCGGTGAGTACGATATGTTTCATGGCATGCCTCCTGATTTATTCAAAATAGTAACTATAAGATAATATGATACACTTGTCAGAAAAAGGCAAGGAAAGATAGGAGTTTCATGGGCAAAATAACTGAGATAAATAACAGAACACAAACTCTTTCTGCCCAGGACCAGTATGACGAGACGTTTCATGGCGAATACAGTCCTGAAGATATGGAAGAAGCAGTATTTATTGAAAGAGAGATACAGGATATTCCGGATAAAGAGGAATGGGAGCCAACAGAAGAAAAATTTCAGGCGCTTTTGGCAAAGGCAAAAGAAAATGGCCTGATTACAGAAAAAGAAGATGCAATGGATATGGCTGACAGCCAGAAAAATCAGAGTAGAAGAGAAAAGAAAATTCACAAAACAAACAAAATTACAATTAGGAAAAGGGTGATGAAGTGGTCAGCAGTGGCAGCGGCGGTTGTCATTGGTGTTTTCGGAGTTTCCATGAGCAGTGAGGCGAATAGGGCGTATATTATGCGGAAGGTCAATACTATGTTACATGGTGAAATGAAAACTAAAATTAATAATGTGGATGTTATAGAGAGTAAAGATGGGGAGGAAATTGCAAAGGATGAGATAGAGTCAGCCTTTGGTGTGGAAATGCCTACATTTTTTTATATGCCGGATAAGATGGTATATGATACATATGCAATAGACTTAGAAAGCCAGATGTCAAGTATTCAATTTTTATATGAGGAACAGTTGATACATTTTACGGCCCTTTTTAATTTAAAAGAGTCTGCAAGTATAATGCAAAGTGATTTAGGGAATGAAGTGGAAAAAATCTCAAGTGAATTATTACCAGGTCTAGATGTTGTTTTATGTGAGGTCATGGAAGAAGGAGATAATGAACCTACTTACATTTTACAGTGGCAGTACAAGAATACTTATTATGAGTTGTTCGGGAAAATGCCTAAAAATGAGATGGTAAAAATAGCAAAGAAAATTTTATATTAGCTATGGAGGTTAAAATGAGAAAGATTAATAGGTTTATAAGGAGTATTTTGATAATTACATTAATGTGTTCATTAAATATGAATGTTTATGCATCAACAAAGGATGTTGAGGAGAGACAAGAAGAATCTAAGCTTATAAATGAGGATTGTGTAGAGATTATTGTTGACAATACAACAAGAGGAAATATTTTAAACAGGGTAACAGGTAGGCTTTCTAATAATGGCAATGGCAGTATTAATGTTTATGGGGCTGTCTATGGTAGCGTAGTATGTGATAAGCTAGTGTTAGAAATGACTTTACAAAAACAAGTTAATGGAAGTTGGCAAAATGTAAAATCCTTTTCAGCATCGGCCAATAGCAAGGGATTTTTTACAAAAAGTTATAATATAAGTGTGACAAAGGGATATTATTACAGACTGAAATTAGTTGGTGTTGCTACTAAAGGCAGCACTACAGAATCTCAAAATGGAATCACTAATGGTCTTTTAATAAAATAATTTCCCTTTCCTACCCACAAATTTAATCTTCATCCCCCTATCAAAACCCCCTTATATGTTGTATAATATTAGTATGACATTTATTATACAGCAAAGGGGGTTTTCTTTATGAAGTTGACGTTTATAGGTGCTGCTCATGAGGTGACGGGAAGCTGTTATTATTTGGAGGCGGCAGGTAAGAAGTTTATTGTTGACTGCGGTATGGAACAGGGACCGGATCAGTACGAAAACCAGGATCTTCCGGTTGCGCTGTCAGATGTGGATTTTGCACTTCTGACCCATGCTCATATTGACCATTCGGGAAACTTTCCACTGGCTTATGCGAAAGGCTTTCGTGGTCCTATTTACGCAACCTCTGCAACCTGTGATTTATGTGACATTATGCTTCGCGACAGCGCTCACATTCAGATGTTCGAAGCTGAATGGAGAAACCGGAAAGGCAGGAGGAACGGACAGCCGGAATTTGTACCGGCTTATACTATGGAAGATGCCCTGGGCGCTATCCAGTTGTTTGCAGAATGTGAGTATAACAAAATCATTGAACTGGCAGAAGGAATTCGTGTACGCTTTGTTGATGCAGGACATTTGCTTGGTTCTGCCAGCATTGAGCTTTGGATTGCTGAGGATGGTGAAGAACGTAAAATTGTATTTTCAGGTGATATCGGAAACCTGGATCAACCATTGATAAAAGATCCTACATACATCGAGAGTGCGGATTATGTAGTGATGGAATCTACCTATGGAGACAGAAGCCATGGAGAGAAGCCGCAGTATGTAGAAGAACTCACCAAAGTGCTCAGAAAAACATTCTCAAGAGGAGGAAATGTAGTGATTCCTTCCTTTGCAGTAGGGCGGACACAGGAAATGCTGTATTTCCTTAGAAAAATCAAAGAAGACAATCTGCTTCCGGAATTTCCAGGCTTTGAGGTGTTTGTGGACAGTCCACTGGCAGTGCAGGCTACCAGTATTTTTAAGGAACATTATACAGAATGTTATGATGAAGAGGCCATGGAACTGATTGAGAAAGGCGTTAATCCCATTACATTCCAGGGACTGCGTCTGTCGATTACCAGTGATGAGTCAAGAGCCATTAATTTTGATGACAAACCAAAGGTCATTCTTTCTGCCAGTGGTATGTGTGATGCAGGGCGTATTAAACATCATTTGAAACACAATCTCTGGAGAAAAGAAAGCACGATTCTGTTCGTAGGTTATCAGGCTGTGGGAACTCTTGGCAGAGCGCTGGTAGAAGGCGCCCAGGATGTAAGAATTTTCGGTGAAGATATCCATGTAAATGCGGAGATTATCAGGCTCCCTGGCATTAGTGGTCATGCGGATAATCAGGGGCTTATGAGATGGGCGTCTGCGTTTAAGGAAAAGCCCAAGCGGGTGTTTGTGGCTCATGGTGATGACCAGGTTTGCGATATTTTTGCAAAACGTCTGGAGGATGAGCTGGGCTATTGTGTTCTGGCTCCCTATAGTGGAACAGAAGTTGATTTGATTACCAATGAAGTAACAAAACAGACAGTTGGTATTGTTGTGAAACATGCGGAGCAGAAAGCTAAGAACCGGAAGGCAGCAGGTGTATTTGCAAGGCTTCTGGCAGCAGGCCACCGCTTAATGAGCGTGATTCGTAATAACGAAGGCGGAGCAAATAAGGACTTGGCAAAATTTGCAGACCAGATTAACTCTTTGTGTGACAAATGGGACAGATAGAAACAGATAATAAAAAGTAAAAAGGAAAGCAACAGCATTTTATGATACAAAAAGTGCTGTTGCTTTCCTTTTTTATGGAATTAATAGGGATAAGTATCCCAGTAAATATCGTCGCCGTTCCTTCTGTCAGCGGATTGGAAAGCCAGATTCTCAAAAAGCAATGAGGTAAGAAAATTATAGAATCTGGACATTTTATTAAATAGGCGAATTGCATAAGAAATGATAAGATAAACCTATCAAATGACTCAAAGTTGAACAAAGGGTCGCAAAATCAATAAGGAGGAAGACAAGTATGAAGAAAAGAACGGTAAAATTAACAGCACTTTCCATGAGTGTCCTGATGGCAGCGTCTTTAACAGCCTGCGGCGGAGGCGGAGACAAGGGCGAAAGCGGCGGTGATGCAAAGGGCGGCGATAAGGAAATCGTGTACTGGAACATTGGTACAGAAAGCCCAGACAAGGACGTGATTGCAAAAGCAGTAGACAAGTTTAATTCTGAAACAGAATCCGGCTATACAGTAACTGTAGTGCCAACTCAGAATGATACTTATAAGGAAAAACTGGTGGTTGCCATGAGTTCAGGTGAATGTCCGGATATGTATTCCTGTTGGTCCGGCGGTCCTATGTATGAATACATTGATTCCGGATTTGGACAGCCTATTGATGATTTGTTTAACAATTCTGAAATTAAAGACAAGTTGATGGAATCAGCAGTAGGACAGGCTACATACAATGGCAAGATTTATGCAGTGCCTTATCAGAACGTTTCCATGTCAGGTATCTTCTATAATAAAGAAATGTTTGACAAGTACGGATTAAAAGAGCCGGAAACCTTAACAGACCTGGAGAACATCTGCGACACCTTAAAGGAAAACGGAATTACTCCATTTGCTCTTGCTAACAGCTCCAAATGGACAGGTTCTATGTACTTCATGAATCTGGCAGCACGCTATGGCGGACTGGAACCATTCCAGAAGGCAGTTGCAGGAGAAGGTAAATTCACAGAAGAAAGCTTTATTAAAGCCGGTGAAAAGATTCAGGAATGGGTGAAAAACGGATACTTCCCAGATGGTGTAAACTCCTTAAGCGAAGATGACGGACAGGCAAAACAGCTTATGTATCAGGAGACAGCAGGTATGCTTCTGTGCGGTTCCTGGTATACAGGTACTTTTGCAACAGACAGTGAAGAATTCTATGAAAAAATCGGATGGTTCCCATTCCCTGCAATCGAAGGTTCTGAGGCAGACCCATCTATTATGATTGGTACAGTTGGCGACCAGTTTATCGTATTTAACTGCGAAGGTGAAAAGTTGGAGGCAGCCTTTGAATGTGCAGAGGCACACTTATCCGATGAAGTTATTGACTTTGAAGTGGAAAATGGAAAGATTCCTCCGGTTGTAGGTATCGAAGACAAGCTGACAGACCCGATTACCAAAGAAGTAGTAGAAGCAGCAAACAATGCTTCTGAAATCCAGCTCTGGTATGACCAGTATCTGCCACCAGCAGTATCTACAGCACACTTAGACGGATTACAGGAAGTGTTCGGACTGACCATGACTCCACAGGAGGCACAGGAATCTATGCAGAAAGCCATGGATGACTATTTAGCAACTAAAGGGGAATAAAAATAAAGAAAGGGAGCTGTCCTGTTGATTGCTCCCTTTCCCTGACAAAGGGAATAAGGCGCAAACGTAACAAAAGGAGGGTCTCAAAATGAAGGAAAAAGGTATTTCTCTGTTAGAGATGAGGCAGAGAAACACAAGAAAGGTGGCAGCCCTGTTTCTGGCACCGGTAACCATTTTGCTGATTGTATTTATACTTTATCCCATTATTGATACATTCATTACCAGTGGTTATCAATGGAACGGTATTTCTTCAGCAAAAGAATTTATCGGGTTTGAAAACTGGAAAACCCTGTTGACAGATAAAAATTTCTGGATTGCGTTTCGGAACAATCTGGTGATTATGGTTCTTTCCATTGTGATTCAGATTCCTATTGGTCTGGCATTGGCAACGTTTCTTGACTTTGGAGGCAAGAAGCTTACAATTTTTAAAGTAATCTGGTTTGTTCCTTTGCTGATGTCATCTGTAGCAATCGGTTTCCTTTTCACCTATGCACTGGCAACAAACGGAGGAATTGTAAGTACGATTTCAGGATGGTTTGGAGGAGGAAATATTGACCTTCTGGGCAATCCAAAGACCGCGCTGCTTACGGTTATTATTGTTATCTGCTGGCAGTTTACTCCATTTTATATGGTGTACTTTATGGCGGCTTTTACCAATATTCCATATGATGTGTTTGAAGCTGCAAGAATTGACGGCGCTACAAGAGGACAGTATTTCTGGAGAATTGCACTGCCGCTTTTAGTTCCTTCTATGAAAAGCGCAGCCATCCTTTCCATGGTTGGTTCTCTGAAATATTTCGACTTGATTTATGTTATGACAGGAGGAGGTCCTGGTACTTCCACAGAGTTAATGGCAACTTATATGTATAAGCAGTCCTTTAAAAACTTTAACATGGGTTATGGTTCCGCAGTAGCAGGCGGCATGTTTATTCTGATTTCCATGGTGGCCCTGATTACCATGAAATTATTAAAAGGAAAGGAGGAAGCATAAGAATATGGATAGCATTAAGAAAAATAAGAGAAAAAGTGTGATATGCTGGACCGTTGCCTTTGTTCTTGCAATCGGTTACCTGATTATTTCTTGTCTGCCATTTATTTTTATGGTTTTAAACTCCTTTAAAGAGAAATTTGAAATGCTGGTAAAAGGAGTCTTTGCATTACCGGATACCTTCTATATAGAAAACTATAAAGAAGTTCTTACAGGTGGATTTACTACGTATTTCATGAACAGTGTTATTGTACTGGCAGTATCCCTGACTTTACTGCTGTTCATTGCAGCCTGTGCTTCCTATCCTCTGGCAAGATTTAAGTTCAAACTGTCTGGAACTATTTATGCAGCCATTGTTGCCTGCATGTCCATACCAGTACATATTACCTTAATTCCTGTTTTTAAAATGGCGAAATCTACAGGATTATATGATAGTATCTGGGCGCTTATTGGTCCCTATGTTGCGTTTGCAGTTCCTATTTCTGTGTTTATCTTAACCAGCTTTATGAAAGAGATTCCAAGAGAAATTGAGGAATCCGCAGAAATTGACGGATGTGGAAAGATTAAAATGTTTTTTGCCATGATTTTACCTCTGGCAAAACCAGGTCTGGCTACACTGGCTATTTATAATGGTGTAAACATGTGGAATGAGTTTTCTTTTGCTTACACACTGACCCAGTCCTCTGCAAACCGTACACTGCCTCTGGCAATCTGGGAATTCCAGGGACAGTATTCCATGAATACGCCAATGATTATGGCGGTTCTTACCTTGTCACTTCTGCCAATGATTGTTCTGTTTATTATTTTCCAGGATAAATTGGTGAAGGGTATGACCGCAGGAGCTGTAAAAGGCTGATAAAAATTTTATTGGAAGAGGCTGTTGCATGAAATTTTCTGTTTTATGTAATAGCCTTTTCTGATATAATATCGCTTGTAACATTGTACCATAAAATGAGACATCAATTCAGGCAGGACAGGAGAAGACTATGGAAAAATGGAGAGAAAAAATCAGTTGTTGGAAATTTGACCGGAAGATGCAGGCGCTTATTACCATTGCCTTAATGATTACAACCTTGATTTTTTTCGTGATGTCAACAGTATCTTCGGTTACGTCTTTAAAGAGTAAATCGGAAGAAATGCTGCAGGCAAAGAACGACACTATGGCAGAAAACTTTCAGAGTACCATGGAACGGTATAAATCTCTGGCAATCGCCATGGTTTTAGATAACTCCATTCAGCGTTACCTGGAATGTGACAGCAAGCAGGATGCAGATTATTCCAAGGCAGCCAATGATGCGAAAAATGTTATGTCAAGCTGTCAGAATATGCATCTGGATATGAACTTTATTGCAGTGGTGAGCTATCAGATGGAGGATTATCTGTATCGTGGCAACAAAGGACTGGTTGAGACGGACTTTCAGAAAACCTACAGAAAGGATTACCAGAAGGCAAAAAATGTGCAGAAAGGCTCCATCAAAGCAGGGTTCACCAACGCATACTTTAAAGGGAAGAAATATACTTTAAATGTATATTTTCCGGTCTATAATGTACAGACTATTTCCTCAGAAAGAGGCTTGCTTTGCATGAGCTTTTCCAATTCTTTACTGGAACAGATTCTAAAAGAGCAGGAAGACTCAGGTCAGGTAACGGAACTGGTAGATACAGAAGGCATGATTGTGGCAGCCGGAAAGCTTGATGAAATCGGCAGAGATGCCAGATATGAGAAGAAGCTGGAAGGTATGCAGGGAAGCTTCAACCAGGATGGAAGGCTTTATATTTATCAGAAGGTGCCGGACTGGGACTATTATATTGTCAGCAGCATTTCTACCAGCGAACTGTACAAGCCCAGTATCCGTACCATTCTGCTTATGACCATTGTACTGGTAGGGGTGGTTGCCCTTAGTCTGCAGATTGTAAAAGGGGTAATTCAGAAAATTTACAAACCTCTGGACAATGTGGTACAGAAAATGGATGATGTTGCTGCCGGGTCTTTGACAGCCAGAATTGATGAGGAACATATGGGTGAGGATTTCGTGAAGCTTGCAACAGGCTTTAATTCCATGATGGAGGAAATTTTAGTTCTGATGGAACAGGTGAAGCTGGAACAGCACCAGATTGAACAGATTCGCTTTAATTCCCTGCAGTCCCAGATTCAGCCTCATTTTCTCTATAATACGCTGGACTGTATTCACTGGCAGGCAGTGGTCGACGGAAACCAGGAGATTTCTATTCTGGTGAAGGCTCTTGCCAGGTATTACCGGATTTGTCTCAGCAAGGGGCATGATGTAATTCCACTGAAAACAGAAGTGGAACATGTGCAGAATTATCTGATTATACAGAACATGCGGTATGACAATATTATTGGAAGCAGCATTCATGTAGAAGAAAATTGCAAAGAGGCAATGATACCAAAGCTGACCCTTCAGCCTCTGGTGGAAAATTCTATTTATCATGGCATTAAAATCAAAGAAGGGAAGCAGGGAAGTATTTCACTAAGCGCAGCGCGTCAGGGAAATCTGGTAAAGATTTTGATTGCTGATACCGGTACAGGTATGACACAGGAGCAGATTGCGGAAATGAATCAGCACTTATCCGAGTATGATGAAGGATTTGGCTATGGTGTGAGAAATGTGAATAAACGAATTGAATTGCTGTACGGAAAAGGATATGGTCTTCACTATGTAAGGAATGAGTCCAAAGGGGTGACAGTGGAAATCACTCTTCCGTATGTAACAGAAGTGGAGCCGGGAATCTTGCAGGGAGACATAATCAATGTATAAAATAGTAATTGTGGATGACGAAAAAATGATACGCATGGGCATCAAGAAGGTCATAGACTGGGAAGCTCTTGGCATTTGTGAGGTATTTACAGCATCAAGCGCCAGGGAGGCTCTTGAGATTATTGAAGAATATGAGCCGGAGATTATGATTACGGATATCCAGATGTCTGAGATGACAGGCTTGCAGCTAATCGAAGCCGCCAGAAAGCGGCAGCCCAGGCTTCGTGTACTGGTGCTTACCGGATATGACAGCTTTGAATATGCAAGGCAGAGCTTGCGACTTCAGGTGCAGGACCTCTTTTTAAAGCCAGTGGATGAAGGGGTTTTAAGTAAGGCGGTGAAGGCCCAGGTGGAATATCTGGAGGCTGCAAAGGCGGAGGAGAAAAGCTCTCTGATTTTGCAGCGCACACAGGGAACAGTAGAGCAGACACAGTTAGAGAAAATTATGAGGGACCTAATCCACAGAAGAGGAGAAATGCAGGGACTTTTGGAAAGGCTTAAAACTGCTTATGGGATTGATGTTCAGAGACGCTTGCAGATGGTACTTATTGTGCCCACGCTTTACATGTCCCAGAAGCCACCGGAAGAAAATTTCAGAGCCATGTCTGTAAAAAATGTGTGCATGAGTGTGGTAGACGCCCAGGAGGATGGTGTGACCTTTTCTGATGATGACGGAACTATCGCTGTGGCATATTTTTTAAAAGAAGATAATGATTCAGTTCTGGAGAAAACAGAGGAGCTTTCTGATATATTAAAGGATGAGTTTGATACCAATCCTAAAATGGTGATTGGCAGTGTTGCGGAAGGAATGGAAAATCTGTATATTTCTTATAATGATGCAAAGTATCTGCTCAATACGGAGAAAGAAGGGATTCAGGACATTATCCAGACTTTTGGCGCAAAGAGAAAAAATGATATTTTTCGGGATATTTATGCAGAACTGAAAGGAATCATGTGCAGCAACATTGGAAATCCGGAGTATGTGATGAAGGCTTTCCATACGTTTTGTAAAGCGACCCAGTCTTATAATCTGTCTCAGCAGACAGTGAGACGTCTTTGCTTTGAAATTGCCACCGCAACGTATTTTTCCTATACAGGGGATTTAGGTGAAATAGAATCAGGGAAACTGGAGGCGCTGTCGAAAAGCCTTATCTCAGCATCAGGAGAAGAGGCCTGTGAGGTTACTGAGATGTTTCTTTCTCAGATGTTAAGCGGAAAGGAAGAAAATGTTCATGAGATTATAGACCAGGCAAAGTATTATATTTCCCAGCATTTAACAGAAGAGCTTACAGTAGCTAATATAGCGGCCTCTCTTTACATCACGCCGAATTATTTCTCCAGATTGTTTAAGCGGGTAACAAAAGAAGGATGTAACGAATATATTGTGCGTAAGCGTATTGAGAAAGCAAAATCCCTGCTGGAAACCACCAGTCTGAAAACAGGAAAGATTGCTATGATGGTAGGGTATCGGGATACCAATTATTTTTCCCTTGCGTTTAAGAAACATACAGGGAAGTCTCCAACCAAATATAGAGAGGAAATTCAAAAGGAAGGCAAGATTTGTCTGTAAAAGAGCAATTATTGAGAGGTATATGAAAGGAAATATGGTAAAATAGAAGAACAAAATAAGCAATTTGGAGGATGATTATGAAAAACTATAAGAATGAGCGGGCAGAGGCCAGAAAGAAGGCCAAAGAGCTGGTATCAAAAATGACTTTAATGGAAAAGGCTTCTCAGCTAAAGTATGACGCATCACCAGTGGAGCGTCTGGGGGTTCCTACTTATAACTACTGGAATGAAGCTCTGCATGGGGTAGCCAGAGCCGGAGTAGCAACCATGTTTCCACAGGCCATTGGTATGGCGGCAGCGTTTGATGAAGACGCTATGCAGAAGGTGGGAGATATTATTGCCACAGAGGGAAGAGCAAAATACAATGAATATTCCAAACATCATGACAGAGATATTTACAAAGGGCTCACCTTCTGGTCTCCCAATGTGAATATTTTCAGAGATCCCCGTTGGGGAAGAGGTCATGAGACTTACGGAGAAGACCCGTATCTTACCTCACGTCTGGGTGTGCGTTTTGTAGAAGGTCTCCAGGGAGAAGGGCCTGTGATGAAGGCGGCAGCCTGTGCAAAGCATTTTGCAGTACACAGCGGACCAGAGGCAATCCGTCATGAATTTGATGCAAAAGCAACGAAAAAAGATATGTGGGAAACCTATCTTCCTGCTTTTGAGGCGCTGGTTACAGAAGCGGATGTAGAGTCTGTGATGGGAGCTTACAACAGAACCAATGGGGAGCCCTGCTGTGGACATAAGTATTTAATGGAAGATGTGTTAAGAGATAAATGGCAGTTTGACGGACACTATGTTTCCGACTGCTGGGCAATACGGGATTTCCATGAAAATCATAAAATTACCAAAAATGCCAGAGAATCAGCAGCCCTTGCCTTGAAGAGAGGCTGTGATGTAAACTGTGGAAATACGTACCTGCATCTTATGGCTGCAGTGGAGGAGGGTTTGATTTCTGAGGAAGAGATTACCCTGGCAGCAGAGCGTCTGTTTACCACCAGATATCTTCTGGGCTTGTTTGATGGCAGTGAATATGATGAAATTCCATACGAAGTAGTGGAATGCAAGGAACATCTGGAGGCTGCTGTAGATATGGCAAGAAAGGGAAGCGTTCTTCTGAAAAATGACGGTGTGCTTCCTCTGGATAAGAGCAAGCTGAAAACCATTGGCGTGGTAGGACCAAATGCCAACAGTCGGGCTGCTCTCATTGGAAACTATCATGGAACCGCATCCAGATACATTACCGTACTGGAAGGAATTCAGGATGAAGTGGGAGATGAGGTAAGAGTATTGTATTCCGAAGGCTGCCATTTATCCAGGGATAAAGTGGAAAACCTGGCATGGAATCAGGACCGGATTTCAGAGGCAGTGATTACTGCAGAACACAGTGATGTGGTGGTTATCTGTGTTGGTCTGGATGAAACCCTGGAAGGCGAAGAAGGAGATACCGGAAACAGCGATGCGTCCGGAGATAAGAGAGATCTCCATCTTCCAAAGGTTCAGGAAGAATTAATTGAAAAGGTAACTGCAGTAGGAAAACCTACCATTGTGGTTCTTATGGCAGGAAGCGCCATTGATTTAAGCTATGCAGAGGAACACTGTAACGGAATTCTTCTGGCGTGGTATCCAGGCGCAAGAGGCGGAAAGGCAGTGGCAGATTTGTTATTCGGTAAAGTTTCACCATCTGGAAAACTGCCGGTTACCTTCTACAGAGACCTGGAGGGAATGCCGGAATTTACCGATTATTCTATGAAAAACCGTACTTACCGTTATATGGAAAAAGAAGCTCTGTACCCATTTGGATATGGACTTACTTATGGTGACGTGCAGGTGACAGAAGCCAGGGTGCTAAACCAGGTAACTGCAGATTCTGATATTGAACTGGAAGTAAAGGTTTTGAACCAGGGAAAAGAAACAGAAGAAGTAATTCAGGTTTACATAAAGGATATGGATTCTCCTCTGGCAGTACGCAACTATAGTCTTTGCGGCTTTAGGAGAGTGGCTTTGCAGACAGGAGAAAGTAAAACAGTGAAGCTTACCATTCCAAACAGAGCCATGATGGTAGTGGATGAACAGGGAGAACGTCATGTAGACAGCAAACACTTTACCTTATTTGCAGGAGTATCCCAGCCAGACAGCAGAAGCAAAGGACTTACAGGAAAAGCTCCGGTGGAGGTTTCCGTAATCCTGTAAACTGCAAAAGGACAGGAAAGAGAGGACGGAAGGTATGAAGAAATGGACAGGAAAGGCAAAACAGGCAGGGTGCTGCCTGTGCCTGGCTGCCCTGCTGCTTGCAGGCTGCGGGGACGCCCAAACAACACAGTCAGAGGAAAAAACAGAAACAGGCAAACAGACAGAAGCTTCTAAACAGCCGGAAAAGCCAGAGACAAAACCAGTAGAAAATCCTGCTTTTATCCAGGATGGAATCCGGAAAGTGGTGCTTATAAAGGACGGAGAAGAGATTTTTCATTTGTCCAAAGAGCCGGCAGATTATAAGATGGACTTTGATTACTGGGAAATCTTAAATCCTTATGATGAAACCATGACTGTAAATACAGAGGAAATGTATGGTTTGTTTGATATCCTGTGCCAAATGAATCTTCAGACTCCGGTTCCAATAGAGGAAGGGACAGAGACAGGACTTTCCGATTCCACCACCAGTATTTCCCTGGAATTTGTTAATACACAGGATGCTGAGAAAGCAAAAAGTACGCTGTATGCAGATTCCCAAGCGGAAATCATTCTGGGAAATGAAGATGGGGAAGGAAATCGTTATGCGGCAGTCAAAGGATTTGAAGATAAAGTTTATAAACTTCCTGGGGTTCTTTTAGAAAGTGTTTATGGATTAAATCCCTATGATTATATCTTGAAAATTCCGGTTTTAATTGACATTGAAACTGTAAAGAACATAGAACTTATGACAGAAGATAAGACATACAAAATGTCTGTTGATGCACAGAAGCAAGAATATCAGCTTGGAAAAAAGAAAGTAGAAAAAGAAGATTTTACTACGTTATACCAGGCACTGTCCTCTGTGATGCTGGCAGGAGAGCCAGAGGAAGAGGCTGAAAAAACAGAGAACCAGGCGCTTCTTACTGTGACCTACAATAGAAATCAGGATACAGCGCCGCAAATCAGCGTGGCCTATTATGAGTATGACGATACTTATGATTTGGTGGAAATCAATGATACCCAGAGATTTCTGGTAAAGAAAGCAGATGTGGAAAATTTAATGAAACAGATTCAGGATGCCTTTTAATTCCTATTTATAAAAGGGTTTCGGGAATCATGGAGAAAGCCTCTCCTGATTCCTGGAACCCTTTTAGTTTACATAAATAAAAAGCTTTTATTCTCCCTGATAACTGAACCAGTCGAAATCTGCATGATTTTCAGATTCAGTGTGGTTGGAGCTGGCATACATACCAATATAAGCTCCGGTGAAGCCTTCATTTACCACAGAGCTTAGCAGGCTGCCATCCATGTTTGAAACAAAAGGAAGCATTTCCTGTTCGGTATAGCCATAGTAGAAGGTATAGCCTTCGGTATGTCCCTGTACACTGAGATAAATACGGGAAGCTTTTGTACCTTCATTTGCGTTTAGGACTTCTTCCTTTATCAGAGTGCGGCTGCCGCTTTCGGTCTTCCATAATTGAAGGACAGGTTTACCTTCTTTTTCTCTTACAGTCATAAGGTAATGGAAACGGTCATCCTGCACCAGAGCAATACCAGCCTCTTCCAGAGGGGTGGCAGGGGTAAATTCCATGGCTGTCTTTGCCAGAAATTCCTTGTGACGCTGTCTTCTTCCAACAAAAGAAGGAGTACAAATTTCTTCCATGACTTCCGGACGGAGGTTCAGTCGAAGATAACCGGGGCGCTGTGTAAGACTATAGAACATGTCTACAGGTGGATGAATGGTATTCCACTGCATCTGGAGTGTACTGCTTTCAAAGTTATCGGTTTCCGGCATTGGAGGGTAAACACATCTTGGCAGATTTGGCAGACGTTCTTCTTCATTTACCAGTCCTGTTTCATTGTCAATCATAGGCCATCCATCCTCAGCCCATACCATAGGAACCATAAAGGTTTCCCGACCAAGATTATAATGTCCTCCCTCATAAGGGCGCACAGCCAGAAGTACCATCCACCACTCCCCATTTTGGGTGTCAGTAATATCCGCATGTCCTGTGACGGAAATAGGATTCAGAACAGGCATGTGGCGGTGGGAAATAATAGGGTTTCTTGGGCATACTTCGTAATCTCCGTTAATGGTGCGGCAGCGAGCCATCTGGACACTGTGATTAATAAAAGTTCCGCCCTCTGCCACCATAAGGTAATACCAGCCATCCTTTTTATAAATATGAGGCGCTTCAATCCAGCGGCTGTAGGATTTCTTGCCATCCCAGATAATATAGCGTGGACCTTTAAACTGGAAGGTCACCGGATCCAGTTCATTGAGATAAATGCCATGGTGACCCTCATACAGATTTTCCTCACTAATGAAATTTCCTGCATACCAGAGAGAACCGTCATCATCAAAAAACAAACTGGAATCAATGCCATCTGCACCCTCTACAAAAACAGGGTCACTCCAGGGGCCGGCAGGATTTGTGGCAGTGATAATGTAGTTGTCTCTTCTGGCTTCCCGGCCTTCGGATACAAAGGTATTAATAATATAGAAGGTTCCCTCATGATACCGGATGCTTGGCGCCCACAGTCCCAGGGAAGTTTCACAATTTTTATAGTCCAGTTGGTCAGGACGATGGATACCATGTCCAATCTGTTCCCAGTGAACCAGGTCTTTACTGTGGAAAACAGGAAGTCCCGGATAATACACAAAAGAGGAGGTTACCATATAATAATCTTCCCCAACCCTGCAAATAGAAGGGTCTGGATAAAACCCGGGAAGCAGGGGGTTTTTAAAAGTATGTTTCAGCATAAAAATTCTCCTTTCCGTTCTTGCTGTTAAGTCTATTATAAAATTTTTCCGGCTGTAGGTAAATAGAAAAATATGTAATTTACAGCCTAGAATCCTGGTGCTATAATAAACGGACATGCTAAGAAAAGAGGAAATTGAAAATGGATATTATTACACTTTTTACCCTTGCAGTGGGGCTATCCATGGATGCGTTTGCTGTTTCTGTCTGTAAGGGTCTTGCTACTGAAAAACTGGCGCCTAAACATATGATTCTGGCGGGACTCTGGTTTGGGGGCTTCCAGGCACTGATGCCAGTGATTGGATATTTTCTTGGAAGCCAGTTTAAAGACAAAATCACCTCCATTGACCACTGGATTGCATTTTTCCTTTTGGGATTCATTGGAATCAATATGATTCGGGAATCCAGAGAAAAAGACGATTCCTGTCCGGTTGGAGGTATGGAAGCAAAAAAAATGTTCCCACTTGCAGTGGCTACCAGTATCGACGCCCTTGCAGTAGGAATTACCTTTGCCTTCCTGGAGGTAAACATAATCCTTGCAGCCAGCTTCATAGGAATCATAACCTTCATCCTTTCCGCAGCAGGAGTAAAAGTAGGTAATATCTTTGGTTCCAAATACAAATCCAGAGCAGAACTGGCAGGAGGAGTTATCCTTATACTTTTGGGAACCAAAACTCTTCTGGAACACCTGGGAATCTTTTGAAAATTTTTATATAAAACCATGTAAAACTATTTTGACAAGGAAAAAAGGGCAATGTCAAAGGCTTTTGACAGACAAAATAGTGATATTCAGATACAATAAAGGAGAAGATTCAAGATGGATATTGGATTAAAAATCAAGAAACTTAGAGAACAACAAAAAATTTCTCAAGAAGAGCTGGCTCTTAAAATATTTGTTTCAAGACAAACAATTTCTAATTGGGAAACAAATAAAAGTTGTCCAGATGTTAAAAGCTTAATTACTTTATCTGATATCTTCAACGTGTCTTTAGATAATTTTATAAAAGACGATATAAAGGAGATGAGGGAGGTTGTAGAAAAAGCAACAATTAAAAACTTTAATGTGATAAGTGTAGTTTTCCTGATTGAACTAATAGTTGTAGCTGTAAGTGCTTATCCTTTATTTAGTATTAAGGGGAATATAGGAATTATTATCTGGTTATGCTTGTTCGCAATAACGTTCTATACGGCAAGTAAGATTGAAAAATTCAAAAAGCGCTATGATATTCAGACCTACAAAGAAATTTTGGCATTTATTGACGGAAAACAATTAACGCATGATGAAACACAACAAGAAATAGGAAAAAGAAATTATCAAAAAATCATATTTGCATTCATTGCAGGTGCAACCGCACTTATTATATGTTTTGTTGTAATTTTTATTTGCCAGCATTTAACCAATTAAAAGGGAGAGAAAATTATGGAATTTTGGCTTATTATGATTGCTTTTATAGTTATGGGCGGAAGCTGTTCGTTAGCAGGTACCTGGTGGGATAGAAAGAAGAAAAAAGAAGAAAAGAAACAATAATAAATTCTATTTGCTCTAAAATCAAAGAAGGGGGAATAAAATGTTCAATTTAGTTTATAAATCAGTTGTTGTAGAATGCTCTACTGGTGTAGAAGCTTTAGCAAAAGCTATTGAGAAAAAATCAGAGGAGATGCTGAACAAAGGATATAAATTAGTAACTATGTCTATGGTCGGAACAGATAAAGCTATATTAGTATTTAAAATTTAGGACATTGATAGATTTTAGCAAAAATAATTGCCATAACCCAGCAATCCCGCATGTGGATATCTTTCAAGGGAATTTGTCGAGTACGCTTTGAGACTACAGGCTCAAAGTGAACGCAGACTGAGCTTGGAAGGTACCACATGCGGGATTGCGTCAGCATGTCAATATGTTATAAGATATCAAAGGAAACTCCTTTTTTACCCCTCATAATAAGCCTTCAAATACATTTCTTTCATTTCCTTCATCAGTGGATAGCGTGGATTTGCTCCGGTACACTGGTCATTAAATGCATTTTCAACCATTTCATCCAGAGTAGCCAGGAAGGCTTCTTCTGTGATGCCATAGTCCTTGATGGTTCTCTTAATGCCAACTCTTTCTTTCAGTTCAGCAATAGCTTTGATAAAGTTTTCAAATACTTCATCATCATTTTTGCCCTGAATACCTACGAAACGGGCCATTTCACAGTATCTTTCCTTTGCGTGTGGATATGGATACTGTGAGAAGGTTCCCATTTTAACAGGAGCCGGGTCAGCATTGTAGCGCATAACATGCTCAATGAGCAGCGCATTTGCAACACCATGTGGCAGGTGATGATAAGCACCCAATTTATGTGCCATGGAGTGGCAGATTCCCAGGAATGCATTGGAGAAAGCAATACCAGCCAGTGTGGAAGCATTTGCCATTTTTTCTCTTGCAATTGGGTCATCAGCGCCTTTTTCATAAGCAGCAGGCAGATAATCAAAGATTAATTTCGCCGCCTTTAATGCAACACCATCTGTATAATCAGTAGCCATAATAGAAGCATAAGCTTCCAGAGCATGGGTCAGGGCATCAATACCAGAAGCGCTGGTAAGACCCTTTGGCTGTCCCATCATGTAATCAGCATCAATAATTGCCATGTTTGGCATTAATTCATAATCAGCGATTGGCCATTTTGTTCCAGTGGTTGCATCTGTAATAATGGCAAACGGAGTTACTTCAGAACCTGTACCGGAAGAGGTAGGAATAGCTACCATCATAGCTTTTACACCCATTTTCGGGAAGGTGTAAACACGTTTCCGGATATCCATAAAGTCCATAGCCAGGTCTTCAAATTTGCATTCTGGATGTTCGTACATGAGCCACATAATCTTGGCAGCATCCATAGCAGAACCACCACCCAGGGCAATAATGGTATCAGGAGCAAAGGATTTTAACTGTTCCAGACCTTTCTGAGCACACTGGAGAGTTGGGTCCGGAGCAACATCAAAGAAGCACTCATAGGTAATTCCCATTTCATCCAGCTTATCAGTAATCGGTTTTGTATAGCCATTGTTGTATAAGAACGTATCCGTTACAATGAAGGCTTTTTTCTTTTCATATACGGTTTTTAATTCATCTAATGCAACAGGCAGACAGCCCTTCTTAAAGTAAATCTTTTCCGGTGTTCTGAACCACAGCATGTTCTCTCTCCTTTCTGCAACGGTTTTTACATTCAGCAGATGTTTCACTCCAACGTTTTCCGATACGGAGTTTCCGCCATAAGAACCGCAGCCAAGGGTAAGAGACGGCGCCAGTTTGAAGTTATACAGGTCACCAATACCACCCTGAGCAGAAGGTGTATTTACCAGAATACGGCAGGTTTTCATACGGTCTGCAAAGATATTCAGCTTCTCAGTCTGAGAAGGATGTACATAAATAGAAGCAGTGTGTCCGTAACCACCATCTTTTACTAACTGGTCTGCCATATCCACAGCAGTTGCGAAATCTTTTGCCTTATACAGGGCCAGAACCGGTGATAATTTTTCATGAGCAAATGGCTCGGAAATATCAACAGAAGTAACCTCACCAATGAGAATCTTTGTATTAGCAGGAACGGTAACACCAGCCATTTCCGCAATGACAGCAGCCGGCTGACCAACGATTTTTGCATTAACAGTACCAGCTTCCGTCAGGATAATGCTACGTACCTTGTCTAATTCTTCACTATTTAATACATGGCATCCACGTTTGATAAATTCTGCTTTTACTTCATCGTAAATATCAGCAATGGCAGTAACAGACTGTTCAGAAGCGCAAATCATACCATTGTCGAAAGTTTTAGAATGGATAACAGAGTAAACAGCAGTCTGGATATCGCAGGTGCTGTCCATAATAACAGGAACGTTTCCAGGACCTACACCAATAGCCGGATTTCCGGAGGAATAAGCAGCCTTTACCATGCCAGGACCGCCTGTAGCAAGAATCACGTCTACAGATTTCATCAATGCGTTGGACAATTCAATCGTAGGTTCTTCCACCCATCCGATAATGCCTTCCGGAGCTCCTGCCTTTACTGCAGCTTCCAGAATAATTTTAGCAGCCTCAATGGTACATTTTTTTGCACGTGGATGTGGGCTGATAATAATGGCATTTCTGGTTTTTAAACAAATAAGACATTTAAAGATAGCAGTAGAGGTTGGGTTTGTAGTAGGAATTACAGCGCCTACCACACCAACTGGTTCTGCAATTTTTTTAATTCCATAGGATGTATCTGTTTCAATGACGCCGCAGGTTTTTACTCTTTTGTACGCATTATAAGTATATTCTGCAGCATAATGATTTTTAATTACTTTATCCTCCAGGACACCCATGCCGGTTTCTTCACAAGCCATTCTTGCAAGAGGAATACGCATTTTATTGGCTGCCATAGCAGCTTCAAAGAAAATTTTATCTACCTGTTCCTGTGTGAAAGAAGCAAATTTTTTCTGTGCTTCCCGCATAGAAGCGATTTTTGCCTGAAGAGCTTCTACACTATTATTGGTTTCCGGTGCTGTTGTTTCTGGTTTTTTTGCCATGGGAAATCCTCCTTAAAAAATAGTAGTCTGTTTTTCATAAACAGAAGTAGAAAAAGTTTTGTTTTGTCATATTGATAAAAAATTAACAAAATCAAATCTGAAATGATTGTAACTCATTGTTAAATGTTTGTCAATATGATTTGAAAAGAAAATGAAAAAACTGTAAGTTTTCTGTAAGTGTATTTTATCATGAGCGACGTGGAAAATAAAGAAAAAAGATTGTTAAATAATAAGTAATCAGATAATTAAAAAGGTAGACATAAGATATTTTTAGATGGTAAAAGGCGTTCTGAGTTGGATTGATAAAAAAGTAACAATAATAAATAAAAAAATTAAAATAACTGAAAACAGGATTGGAAATTGAATGAAATCATGATATACTGTTTATAAGAACAACCGTATTACAGGGTGACTGACCTCTATTCTACATAGAATGGGGGTGGTGCTGATGAACAATCATAAGAATCAATTTGATTTCAAAGACCTGATGTCCTTTGGAATGTTCATACTGTCACTACTGACATTCATCTATATGATTTGTCACTGATGATTTAAGGCATAGAAAAACCACCCTCATACTTTGACCGGTATAGGTGGCATTTTCTATGCTAGTTATATAAGGTCAACCCCTTGTGGCGGTTGTTCTTTTTGTTACACTTTCACTATAGCATATTTGGAAACGGGATACAACTATATTTTGAAAGTTTATCTATAATTTTTGAGAACAATAAGTGTTAAAATAACTGAAAACAGGATTGTAAACGGGTAAAAGTCATGATATACTGTTTGTGAGAGCAACTGTGTTACAGGGTGGCTGACCTCTATTCTACATAGAATGGGGGTGGTGCTGATGAACAATCATAAGAATCAATTTGATTTCAAAGACCTGATGTCCTTTGGAATGTTCATACTGTCACTGCTGACATTCATTTATATGATTTGTCACTGATGATTTAAGGCATAGAAAAACCACCCTCATAAGAACTTTGACCAGTTTAGGGTGGCATTTCTATGCTAGACTTATATAGGTCAACCCCCTTGTGGGCGGTTGCTCTTTTGTTACACTTTTACTATAGCATATCTGCAAATGAGATACAACTATATTTAATTATTTCTTGAAGCTCTGTCTTTTTCTCAGGCGGGAATCCAGGATTTTCTTACGGATACGCAGGGATTCCGGTGTGATTTCCAGAAGTTCGTCTACGTCAATAAAATCCAGAGCCTGTTCCAGGCTTAAAATTCTTGGCGGTGTCAGTTTCAGGGCTTCGTCTGCAGAAGAGGAACGGGTGTTGGTAAGATGTTTGGTCTTACATACATTAAGTTCAATATCTTCCGGCTTTCCGCTCTGTCCAATTACCATACCTGAATAAACCTTTTCGCCAGGTCCAATAAACAAGGTTCCGCGGTCCTGTGCTGAGAATAAACCATAAGTTACGGATTCACCGGCTTCAAAGGCAATGAGAGAGCCCTGTTTTCTGTACTGCAAATCTCCTTTGTATGGCGCATAACCGTCAAACGCAGTATTTAAGATACCAGTTCCTTTTGTAGAAGTAAGGAACTCACCACGAAATCCGATTAATCCTCTGGAAGGAATATGGAATTCCAGACGGGTGCTTCCGTCACTTGCCGGGCTCATTCCCTGAAGTTCTCCTTTTCGTTCACTTAATCTCTGGATGACAGTACCGGAGAATTCTTCCGGAACATCAATATAAGCAATTTCCATTGGTTCCAGTTTATGTCCTCTTTCATCTTCCTTATAGATAACTTCTGCTTTGCTTACCGCAAATTCATAGCCTTCACGACGCATATTCTCAATAAGAACAGATAAATGCAGTTCTCCACGTCCCGATACCTTGAAGCAGTCTGTACTGTCTGTATCCTCTACACGAAGACTTACGTCTGTATTCAGTTCGCGCATAAGACGCTCCCTTAAATGACGGGAAGTAACAAACTTTCCCTCCTGTCCGGCAAAAGGACTGTCATTTACAATAAAGTTCATAGAAATCGTAGGCTCAGAAATTTTCTGGAATGGAATGGGGTCCGGATTTTCAGGGGAGCAGAGAGTATCACCGATATGGATATCTGCAATTCCTGCAATGGCTACAATAGAGCCGATTCCGGCTTCTTTTACCTCAATTTTGTTTAATCCGTCAAATTCATAGAGCTTGCTGATTTTCACTTTTTTCATTTTGGAAGCATCATGATGGTTTACCAGAACCACATCCTGGTTTACCTTCAGGCTGCCGTTTTCTACTTTACCTACGCCAATACGTCCTACATATTCATTGTAATCAATGGTGCTGATAAGAGCCTGGGTAGGAGCATCCGGGTCACCGGTAGGAGCCGGGATATATTTTAAAATGGTTTCAAATAATGGCTCCATGTTGTCAGAAGTATCACTGAGATCTAACATGGCGTGTCCGGCTTTTGCAGAAGCGTAGAGGAACGGACAGTCTAACTGTTCGTCAGAAGCGTCCAGGTCCATAAGCAGCTCTAAAACTTCATCAATAACTTCATCTGGTCTGGCTTCGGGACGGTCAATCTTGTTGATACATACGATAACATGAAGGTCTAATTCCAGAGCTTTTTTCAGAACAAATTTTGTCTGAGGCATAGCTCCTTCAAAGGCATCTACCAAAAGAATTACACCGTCTACCATTTTCAAAACACGCTCAACCTCGCCGCCGAAATCCGCGTGTCCAGGCGTGTCAATGATATTGATTTTTGTATTTTTATAGTACACAGCAGTATTTTTGGAAAGAATGGTAATACCACGTTCCCGCTCAATGTCATTAGAGTCCATGACCCGCTCCTGAACTGCCTGATTTTCGCGGAAAACACCGCTTTGGCGGAGAAGCTGGTCAACCAAAGTTGTTTTACCATGGTCAACATGGGCAATAATGGCAA
This sequence comes from uncultured Bacillota bacterium, assembly GCA_958352855.1. Lineage (GTDB taxonomy): Bacteria > Bacillota > Clostridia > Lachnospirales > Lachnospiraceae > Blautia. The sequence goes on along the minus strand of CATWQE010000001.1, from coordinate 121,633 downwards.
CATTTCTGATATCTTCTCTTGCTTGTTTCATTATAGAACCTCTTTTCTTGGTTTTTTCAAAATTTTCTATGCTTCAGGGATGGGGAAGAACCCTGTAATCCCTGGTTTTTGCAGTAAAATACGGATTTTATTCTATCATACTTCTTTTTAATTACAAGGGAAAATAAAATTTTTTCAAAAAAAATAAAAAAACTGGTTCTAAAAAAGAAACTGCCTGAATAAACATGATATAGACAAGATACCAGAAAGAGGAAGGGGAAACAAATCATGGCAGATAAAATTATTGAAAACAATCAGGTGTCCATTATGGGAAAAATCGCATCCGGCTTTACATTCAGCCACCAGGTATATGGAGAAGGATTCTACCTGGTAGACCTTTTGGTAAAAAGGCTCAGCGATTCTGAGGACAGAATACCACTGATGGTTTCAGAACGTCTGGTGGACGTTACACAGGATTATGAAGGAGAATACATTATGGTGCAGGGGCAGTTCCGTTCCTATAACCGTCACGAAGAAAAAAAGAACAGGCTGGTGTTGTCTGTTTTTGTAAGAGAGCTTTCCTTTGTGGAAGAAGCAGATGATTCCATAAAAACCAATCAGATTTTCCTGGATGGCTATATCTGTAAACCACCGGTATACAGAAAAACACCTTTGGGAAGGGAAATTGCTGATTTGCTGCTGGCAGTAAACCGGCCTTATGGAAAATCCGATTACATACCATGCATATGCTGGGGGAGAAATGCCAGATATGCATCCGCCTTTGAAGTAGGAGGCCACGTTCTCCTGTGGGGCCGCATCCAAAGCCGGGAATACATCAAAAAACTCAACGAAAACCAAACCGAAAAACGAACCGCCTACGAGGTTTCAGTCAGCAAACTTGAGTACGCCGACTAATATTTATTGCAATATAATCACAGGTGTAGTAATATATACACAACTCAAGAATAACAAACCAGGAGAAAGCGGTCTGTAAGAGGTGTAAATTATGGATGAAGAAAAGGGATTGACACAGATTTACTGTGGCCCAGGAAAAGGAAAGACCAGTGTTGCTATTGGTCAGGCCATCAGAGCCATTGGACATGGGAAACGTGCCATTGTAATCCAGTTTTTAAAAGGAAGGGCAACATCAAAACTGGATTATTTATCAGCCCTGGAACCGGATGTGCGGTTATTTAGATTTGAAAAAAAAGATAACTATTATGAAGATTTAACTCCGGAAGAAAAGCTGGAAGAAAATCTGAATATCCGAAACGGATTAAATTTTGCCAGAAAAGTGCTTGCAACAGAAGAGTGCGATATGCTGATCCTGGATGAGATTTTGGGAGCCCTGGAATTTGGCATTGTCTCAGATGAAGACATTCTGGGAGTGATTGGAGCAAAGTCTCAGGAAACAGAACTGATTATGACAGGAAACATTGTAACAGATGCCTTAAAGAATGTGGCAGACAGAGTTGTTTCCTTAGAGATTGTGAAATAAAATACAAAGGAAAACAGGAACCTGACGTGAGGAGGAAGAATATGTCTATTTTTACAGGTGCAGGTGTAGCCATTGTTACACCCATGAAAGAAAATGGAGAAGTGAATTTTGAAAAATTAGGGGAACTTTTGGAAGAACAGATTGCAGGTCATACAGACGCAATCATTATCTGTGGCACCACAGGTGAGTCTTCTACACTGACTCATGAGGAGCATCTGGAGGCAATTAAGTACACAGTAGAAAAAGTAAATAAAAGAATTCCGGTTATTGCAGGAACTGGTTCAAACTGTACAGAAACTGCGATTCATTTATCAAAAGAGGCAGAGCGCTATGGTGCAGACGGGCTGCTTCTGGTAAGCCCTTATTACAATAAGGCAACTCAGAAAGGGCTGATTGCCCATTACACAGCAATCGCAGAAGCTGTGAAGCTGCCGATTATTCTGTATAACATTGCCAGCAGAACAGGAGTAAATATCCAGCCGGAGACCATTGCATATCTGGTAAACCATGTGGAAAATATTGTAGGAGTAAAAGAAGCATCCGGCAATATTTCTCAGGTAGCGGAAATCGCGGCGCTGACAGATGGAAAATGTGATATTTATTCAGGAAATGATGATCAGATTGTACCGATTCTTTCTCTGGGAGGAAAAGGCGTTATTTCCGTATTGTCTAATGTAGCGCCACAGTATACACATGATATTGTGGCAAAATATATGGAAGGAAACGTAAAGGAAAGCTGCCAGATGCAGTTAAAGGCGCTTCCGCTGATTCATGGATTATTCTGCGAAGTAAATCCCATTCCGGTAAAGACAGCCATGAACCTTATGGGAAAAGAAGTAGGTCCTTTCCGTATGCCGCTTTCTGAAATGGAAGATGCACATAAGGAAGTGCTGAAAAATGCTATGAAAGATTTTGGATTGAAGCTGGCATAAGCGCTTTTGGAGATACAGAAGAAAAGAGGATAAGAAAATGGTCAGAATCATTATGAATGGTTGTAATGGACACATGGGCCAGGTTATTTCAGACCTTGTGTCCAAAGATGAAAATGCAGAAATCGTGGCAGGTGTAGATTTGCAGGATACAGGACGTTATTCCTATCCTGTATTTACAGAGCTTGAAGCATGTGATGTGAAGGCGGATGTGATGATTGATTTCTCTTCTGCAAAGGCAACAGATGCTGTTTTGGAATACTGCGGCAGCAGAGAGCTTCCTCTGGTGCTTTGTACCACAGGATTATCTCAGGAGCAGTTACAAAAAGTAGAAGAGACAGCAGAAAAAACAGCAGTGCTGCGTTCTGCAAATATGTCACTTGGAATCAATACTTTGCTGAAACTTCTTCAGGATGCGGCAAAGGTTCTGGCAGCAGCCGGATTTGATATGGAGATTGTGGAACGTCATCATAATCTGAAGGTAGATGCTCCAAGCGGAACAGCGCTGGCGCTGGCAGACAGCTTAAACGAAGCTATGGATCATCAATATCACTATGTGTATGACAGAAGTCAGAAACGGGAACAGAGAGATTCCAAAGAAATCGGTCTTTCTGCAGTTCGGGGCGGCACGATTGTAGGAGAGCATGAGGTGATTTTTGCAGGTCCTGATGAAGTGATTGAATTTAAGCATACTGCTTATTCAAAAACTGTTTTTGCAAAAGGCGCTGTGGAGGCTGCCAAATTCCTGAAAGGAAAAGCAGCAGGTATGTATAACATGAGCCATGTGATTAATGGCTAAAATTTCATAGAGGCAGGAAGAGAAGAAGGAGCGTATTACATTTTGTGATAATCTCCTTCTTTTTTCGTAAAAAAGTATAAAAAAGAGAAATCTGTCCATATTAACAGCAGAACTTAATAGAAAAGGAGAATAATCATTATGAAGAACATGAAAAAGGTTATTGCGGGACTGCTGTTAGTTACTGTTTTATGCGGGGTGACTGCCTGTGGAGACAACAACACCACGAACAATAAGAATGATGCGGAAACAACAGAAGACAGAAAGGATACCAACAGAGACGATGGAATCATAGAAGATACAGGAAGAGAGATAAAAGACGGGGTAGAAGACCTGGGGGACGATATCCGCGATGGGGTAGACAACATGGGAGATTCCATAGAAGACAATGGAAATAATGCAGTAAATGACAGCAATGCAGGTAAAAACGGAAATCAGTAAAAGAGTATACAAAAATATAATTTGTTTCTAAATTATCTAAAAACTGTTGAATAAATGGAGGAATATTGATATAATAAGAATACATTACAGGGCGGCACCATTGCCTATGTAAAATACACGTAAAAGGGGTTGGACAGAATGAAGTTTGTAATAAGCGGAAAGAACATTGACGTTACAGAAGGCCTTAAAAGTGCAGTAGAAGACAAGCTGGGGAAATTGGAGAAATACTTTACCTCTGACACAGAAGTGATTGTTACACTTAGCGTTGAAAAAGAAAGACAGAAAATTGAAGTTACGATTCCTGTAAAAGGAAATATTATCCGTTCCGAACAGGTAAGCAGCGATATGTATGTTTCCATTGACCTGGTAGAGGAGATTATTGAAAGACAGTTAAGAAAGTACAAAAATAAAATTATTGATAAAAAACAAAGTGCAGGTTTCCAGCCGGAATTTGTAGAGAAGGATTTCGAGGACGATGGAAATGAAATCAAAATCATTCGTACTAAGAAATTTGGCTTCAAGCCTATGTATCCGGAAGACGCCTGTGTACAAATGGAACTGTTAGGTCATAATTTCTTTGTATTCTTAAACGCAGAGACAGAGGAAGTCAATGTTGTTTATAAGAGAAAAGGCAATACCTATGGACTCATTGAGCCGGATTTTGGCTGAGAAACTTCCCCTTTTCAGTGGGAAACAAAACAATTTGAAAAGTAAAGTGACAAAAGCGGGGCTGTATCTGAGGGACAGCTCCTCTTTTTGTGTTTTTAGATGTTGTGTAAAGAGGCGGAAAGTGTTACAATATTTGATAAGAGTGTTAAAATCTATAGATTTTGGGAGTAATAGTACATGAATATCATAAAAAAAATGTTTGGAACACACAGTGAGAGAGAATTGAAACGTATCTATTCCACTGTGGATAAAATCGAAGCTCTCCGGCCAACCATGCAGGCTTTGACAGACGAAGAACTGCGGGGAAAGACCAGAGAGTATAAAAACCGTCTGGAAAAAGGGGAGACTCTGGATCAGCTTCTTCCAGAAGCTTTTGCAACTGTAAGAGAGGCTGCAAAGCGTGTTCTTGGTATGGAACATTACCGGGTACAGTTAATCGGTGGTATTATTCTTCATCAGGGACGTATTGCAGAGATGAGAACCGGTGAAGGTAAGACTCTGGTATCTACACTTCCGGCCTATTTAAATGCCCTGGAAGGAAAGGGAGTTCACGTTGTAACGGTCAATGATTATCTGGCTCATCGTGATGCCCAGTGGATGGGAAAGGTTCATGAATTTTTAGGACTGACTGTTGGTGTGGTTTTAAATGACATGAAAAATGATGAGAGACGGGAACAGTATGCCTGTGATATTACCTATGTTACCAACAATGAACTGGGATTTGACTATCTGCGTGATAACATGGTTATTTATAAAGAGCAGTTGGTACAGAGAGACCTTCATTATGCCATCATTGATGAGGTAGACTCTGTTTTAATTGATGAGGCGCGTACTCCTCTTATTATTTCAGGACAGAGCGGCAAATCTACCAAGCTCTATGAGGTCTGCGACATTCTGGCAAAACAGCTAGAGCGTGGAGAAGCCAGCGGAGAAATGACGAAAATGACTGCCATTATGGGAGAAGAAATTACAGAAACCGGTGATTTCATTGTTAATGAAAAGGATAAAATCGTAAACCTTACAGAACAGGGTGTGAAAAAGGTTGAGAATTTCTTCCATATTGAAAACCTGGCAGACCCGGAAAACCTGGAAATCCAGCACAATATGATTCTGGCTCTTCGTGCTCATTATCTCATGTTCCGCGACCAGGATTATGTGGTAAAAGATGATGAAGTTTTAATTGTAGATGAATTTACCGGACGTATTATGCCGGGAAGAAGATATTCTGACGGTCTTCACCAGGCTATTGAAGCAAAGGAACACGTAAAGGTAAGAAGAGAGAGCAAGACTCTGGCAACCATTACCTTCCAGAACTTCTTTAATAAATATGCAAAGAAATCCGGTATGACAGGTACTGCCCTTACAGAAGAGCAGGAGTTTCGTGATATTTACGGAATGGATGTTATTGAAATCCCTACCAACAAGCCGGTAGCGCGTATTGACCTGGATGATGCGGTTTATATGACCAAAAAGGAAAAATTCCGGGCTGTAGTGGAGGCGGTGAAAGAAGCTCATGCCAAGAAACAGCCGGTGCTGGTAGGTACCATTACCATTGAAACTTCAGAGCTTTTAAGCCGGATGTTAAACAGAGAAGGGATTAAGCACCAGGTATTAAACGCCAAATTCCACGAGCAGGAGGCTGAAATCGTAGCCCATGCAGGAGAGGCAGGAAATGTAACCATTGCCACCAACATGGCTGGACGTGGTACGGATATTAAGTTGGATGAGGTGGCAAAGGCAGCAGGTGGTCTGAAGATTATTGGTACAGAGCGCCATGAATCCAGACGTATTGACAATCAGCTTCGTGGACGTTCCGGACGTCAGGGAGACCCGGGTGAATCCAGATTCTACATTTCTCTGGAAGATGATTTAATGCGCCTTTTCGGTTCTGAAAAACTGATGAAAGTATTCCAGTCTCTTGGGGTAGCAGAAAATGAACAGATTGAGCATAAGATGCTTTCCAGCGCCATTGAAAAAGCCCAGAAGAAGATTGAGGGAAATAACTATGGTATCCGTAAGAATCTGCTGGAGTATGACCAGGTAAATAATGAACAGAGGGAAATTATTTACAAAGAGAGACGTATGGTTCTGGATGGAGCAAACATGCGTGACTCTATTTATAAGATGATTACAGATACGGTAGACCATACGGTAGATATGTGTCTGTCTGACGATGTAGACCAGGAAGAATGGGATTTAGGAGAAATCAATGCAGTGCTGCTTCCTACGATTCCATTAAAGCCTTTGACACTGGAAGACGTAAAAGGCAAGAAGAAAAATCAGGTAAAACAGGATCTGAAAGAACAGGCAGTCAAACTTTACGAAGAAAAAGAAGCGGAGTTCCCGGAAGCAGAGCAGCTTCGTGAGCTGGAACGTGTGATTCTTCTGAAGGTTATTGACCAGAAATGGATGGATCATATTGATGATATGGATCAGCTTCGCCAGGGAATCGGTCTTCAGGCATATGGACAGAGAGATCCAAAGGTAGAATACAAGATGCAGGCTTATGAAATGTTTGACGGTATGATTGCGTCTATTCAGGAGGCTACGTTAAGACTGCTGTATCATGTACGTCTGGAGCATAAGGTGGAGAGAGAACAGGTAGCACAAGTGACAGGAACCAATAAGGATGAGACCGGGCCTAAGAAACCAGTACAAAGAGCAGAGAAGAAAGTCTATCCAAATGATCCCTGCCCATGCGGCAGCGGCAAGAAATATAAGCAGTGCTGCGGCAGGAAGCCAGTATAAAGTATAATGAGAACTGCTGTAGGTACGGGAAACTGTAGCTGCAGCAGTTTATTTGTTAGGGAGGAATGGATATGGGACAAATGGTAGATTTTACAATGGAGCGGGAAGGTCTTGTAAAAGAGGGAGACAGGGTAGAGCTAAAAGAAGATCAGGCTCTTACCATGGCTGGAATGATGTATTATTATACCATAAAGCCCGCAGAGGCTATGTCCAGTAATTTAAAGAAACCTTTAAAAAGGCTTACGGGAACTGTGGTGAAGGTAGAGCAGCAGGTGAGTATCTATATGGTAACAGTGGAAATAGACGAAGAGTAAGGAGAGATTTGCTATATGGTGGAATTAGATCAGTTTAAATATACATTAAATGGTTATGAACAGCCTCTGAAGGAGGTACGGGATTCTCTGGATTTGGAGAACAAAGAACAGAGAGTAGAAGAATTAGAGCGGGAAATGGAAGCGCCTGATTTCTGGGATGATGCAGAGCGTTCCCAGAAGATGATGAAAGAATTAAGCTCTTTAAAGGGAGATATTGAAATTTATCATAAGCTTCAGAAGCAGAAGGAAGAGATTGAGCTTATGATTGAAATGGGATATGAAGAAGAGGATGCTTCTGTGATTCCGGATATTCAGGAAATGCTGGAGGAATTTCAGAGGGATTTTGAGCATATCAGAATTAAAACATTGCTTTCCGGAGAATATGACAAGGATAATGCCATTGTGACGCTTCATGCGGGAGCCGGCGGAACAGAATCCTGTGACTGGGCCAGCATGCTGTACCGCATGTATCTTAGATGGGCAGACCGCCAGGGATTTTCCACAGAAGTTCTGGATTATCTGGACGGTGAGGAAGCGGGAATTAAATCCGTTACCTTCCAGGTAAATGGGGAAAATGCCTACGGATATTTAAAATCTGAAAAGGGTGTTCACCGTCTGGTGCGTATTTCTCCGTTTAATGCAGCGGGAAAACGTCAGACTTCCTTTGTTTCCTGTGATGTTATGCCGGATATTGAGGAAGATGTGGATGTTGAAATTAATCAGGATGATTTGAGAATCGATACCTATCGTTCCAGCGGTGCCGGTGGACAGCATATTAATAAAACGTCTTCTGCCATCCGTATTACACACCTTCCCACAGGAATTGTGGTACAGTGTCAGAATGAGCGTTCCCAGTTCCAGAACAAGGATAAGGCCATGCAGATGCTGAAAGCAAAGCTGTATTTGTTAAAACAGCAGGAAAATGAAAAGAAGCTGTCTGGAATCCAGGGTGAGCTCACAGAAATCGGCTGGGGAAATCAGATTCGTTCTTATGTTATGCAGCCTTACACCATGGTAAAAGACCACCGGACAAATGAAGAATCAGGAAATGTAGATGCAGTGATGAATGGAAATATTGATAACTTTATCAATGCATATTTGAAGTGGGTAGCTCTTGGGAAAAAGGAAAAATAGTTAAGTTTTGAAAAAACAAAGGTAGAATTATGGCAGATAATCGGAGATATTTTGTAGTGACAGAAAAGGCAGTGCCAGATGTACTGCTGAAAGTAGTGGAAGCCAAGAGGCTTCTGGATATTCAAAAATCTGCAACTGTGCAGGAAGCAGTAGAAGCTGTGGGAATTAGCAGGAGTTCTTTTTACAAATATAAGGATGATATTTTCCCGTTTAAAGAAAAGACAAGGGGAGAGAATATTACTTTTATTATTCAGATGGAGGACGAGCCGGGATTACTTTCGGCTGTTCTGGGAACCATTGCAAAATTCCATGGAAATATATTGACGATTCACCAGAGTATTCCAATGAATGGAATCGCTACTTTGACCCTGAGTGTTACCATTGCAGAGACTCAGGGAGATGCAGCCGCTATGGTGGAGCATATTGAGCATATTGAAGGAGTCCATTATCTGAAGATTTTAGGAAGAGAGTAGAGAGAAAAGACAAAAGGAGAGACAGCATGATTCAGATTGCAGTATTAGGCTATGGCACAGTGGGTTCAGGGGTTGTTGAGGTCATAGAAACAAATTATGAAAGTATTAAAAAGCGGGCGAGAGATGAAATCAGTATTAAATATGTGCTGGATTTGAGGGAATTTCCCGGAAGCTCTGTTGAGAAAATTCTGGTTCATGATTATGAGCAGATTGTAAATGACCCGGATGTTAAGATTGTGGTAGAAGTCATGGGCGGAGTAGAACCGGCTTATACCTTTACAAAGAGAGCTCTGGAAGCAGGTAAGTGCGTATGTACCTCTAACAAGGAGCTGGTGGCAAGACATGGACAGGAGCTTATGAAGCTGGCTGCCCAAAAAGGTGTGAACTACATGTTTGAGGCAAGCTGCGGAGGAGGGATTCCGATTATCCGTCCTTTGAACTCTTCTCTTACAGCGGATGAGATTGACGAGATTTCCGGTATTTTAAACGGAACCACCAACTACATTCTCACAGAGATGGCGGAGAATTACAGAGATTTTGATACTGTACTAAAGGAAGCCCAGGAGCTGGGATATGCAGAGCGCAATCCAGAGGCAGATGTGGAAGGTTATGACGCCTGCAGAAAGATTGCAATTCTTTCTTCCCTGGCTTATGGTTCTCATGTGGATTATGAGAAAGTTTATACAGAAGGAATCAGTAAGATTACGGTAGAAGATATGAAATATGCCAATGCTATGGGAATGAGCATTAAGCTTCTGGCTACCAGCAAGAGAAAAGACAATCGTTTTTATGCAATGGTATCTCCGGTTCTGGTAGGTAAGGACAGTCCGTTGTATAGTGTCAATGGCGTATTTAATGGTATTTTTGTACATGGAAATGTACTGGGAGACGCCATGTTCTATGGAAGCGGCGCAGGGAAACTGCCAACAGCCAGCGCTGTGGTAGCGGATGTGGTGGACTGCGCCAAACATTTGAACAAAACAGTTATGATGAGCTGGAGCAGCCATGGACTGGATATGGTGGATGTAAAGGATGTACAGCATAGATTTTTTGTACGCATAAAAGGAAACCAGGAGACAGGCTTTCAGGAAGCAGAAGGCGTTTTTGGTAAGGGAAAACTTGTAGTACTGCCGGAACTGGAAGAGGAGTTTGGTTTTATTACAGAGAAAATGAGCGAAGGCACTTTTGATGAAAAAGCGTCTAAGCTCCAGAACATGGTAAGCAGGATTCGTATTAAAGCGTAGAGGGAATGCATATGAAATATATTGTGGTCTTAGGAGATGGAATGGCAGATGAGCCTTTAGAAGAGCTGGGGGGGAAGACGCCTCTTGGTTTTGCAAATACACCGGTGATGGACCTGTTGGCAGAACAGGGAGAGATTGGCATGGTGAAGACTGTCCCTGATGGGATGAGTCCGGGAAGCGATACAGCGAACCTGTCTGTGCTGGGATATGATCCCAAGGTGTATTATTCAGGGCGCTCTCCTTTGGAGGCTCTGAATATAGGCGTTGATATGAAGGCGGGAGACATTGCCATCCGCGCAAATCTGGTAACTCTTTCCGAAGAGGAAGAAGTCTATGAGGAAAAGCATATTCTGGACCACAGTGCGGATGAAATCAGTACCAGGGAGGCAGCAGTGCTTCTGGATGCAGTGAAGCAGGAGCTTCAGAATGAAATTTTCCAGTTTTATGTGGGAACCAGCTACCGCCATTGCCTGATTTGGAAACAGGGGATGGTAGTTCCCCTTACACCGCCCCATGATATCAGGGGAATGGTTATAGGCGACTATGTGGCAGAGGAAAAGCTGCTGCTGGATTTGCAAAGAAAAAGTTATGAGATTCTTGTCAATCATCCAATTAATCAGGAACGGAAGAAAAAAGGTCTGAATCCAGGAAACAGCCTCTGGCTCTGGGGAGCAGGGACAAAACCACAGCTTACGGATTTCAGAGAGAAGTTTCACAAAAAAGGAGCCATGATTTCAGCAGTGGATTTGCTTAAAGGGATTGCTGTTGGAACCGGCATGGTGAATCTTACAGTGGAAGGGGCTACAGGTGGTCTGCATACCAATTATGAGGGAAAGGCCAGGGCGGCATTAAATGCTCTTTTAAAGGATTCCTGTGATTTTGCCTATATTCATGTGGAAGCGCCGGATGAAATGGGGCATCAGGGCAGCATTGAGAAAAAAATCCAGGCCATTGAGTATCTGGATGAGAGAGTTATCCGTCTGGTGAAAGAAGGTCTGGATGCTTCAGGGGAGGATTACCGGATGTTGATTCTTCCGGACCATCCAACGCCAATCCATGTGAAAACCCATACAGGAAATCCGGTCCCGTATCTGTTGTATGACAGCAGGAAAAAGGAGAAGCATTGCTGGAAATATAATGAGGAAGAAGCGGAGAAAAGTGGGAAGGTTCTGGAAAAGGGACATGAACTGCTGGGGTATTTGTTTGAAGAGTAAAAGAAGAGACGAAAGAAGAAGGTGAGCCATGTGTTCCATCTAATGTTATTTATTATTTATATTTTGTTACTTCTCATGGTGATTTTTGTAGAGAGGAAACGTCCCACAGAAGCTCTTTTATGGGTGGTGATTATGATTTTTCTTCCTTATTTCGGCACGATCCTGTATCTTGTTTTTGGAAGTACAGTTGCAATCAAGCTGACAGCCATTATTCGGAAGAAAAAGTTAAAAGGACAGCCTTATAATCTGGAACTGCTGCCTTCCGCATCTTCTCCTGAGAGTCAATTATCGGAAGCAGACATCCAGGTTGTCCGGTTTAATACGGTCTACAATGCCAGTGTACTTACCTGTTGCAATCAGGCAGAATTCTATACAAATGGGAAAAGCCATTATACACAGCTTTTTAAGGACATAAGGAATGCAAAGACATGTATTTTCATAGAATTTTACACGATTCACCATGACTTGATAGGAGAAAAACTAGTCGAACTTCTCACAGAGAAGGCAAAAGAAGGCGTGGAAGTCTGGGTAATGTGTGATTTTATTGCAAATCTTTCTACACCAAAGAAAATGTTTCAGTCTCTTGTGGATGCAGGAGGAAAGGTCGTGCGTGTGAAACCGTATTTTACCCATTACCGAAGTCATAGAAAGATTGTGTCTATTGATCAGAAAATTGCTTACATAGGTGGAATGAATATTGGAAAACAGTATGCCAATATGGATGAAGTAAAGAATCCATGGCGTGACACACAGATTCGGCTGGAGGGAGCATGTGTTTCTGTACTGAATACTTACTTTTTAAAGGACTGGTTATGTTCTATCAGAAGATGTGACTGGCGGCATGCAATGGGATATATCAGTCAGATGAAAGCCGAAACTTATGAAATGACATCTTCCCTATGCCAGTTTATCGTGGGTGGAGTAGATACAGATAAGGAAGCAGTGAAAATGTGCTATCTGAGTATGATTCGAAACGCGAAAACACGTATCCGTATTCAATCACCTTATTTTATACCAGATGCGTCTGTTTTGGATGCTTTGAAGACAGCGGCAGCTTCGGGTGTAGAGATTGAATTGATGATTCCAGGAATCAAGGCCAGCTTTTTCCTGGATCCGGTGACAAATTATTATAGTGGTCAGTTATTGGAGTATGGCACGAAGGTTTACAAATATAAGGGATATATTCATGCAAAGACCATGGTTATTGATGATGAATTGTGCTGTGTGGGTTCTGTAAATATGGATATGAGAAGTCTCATGGTGGATGATGAAGTATGTGGAGTTTTTTATGAGAATAGTCTGGTAGAGAAATACAATAAAATTTATGATAAAGATATTTTAGAATGTATTCCATATACGTGGAAAGACTTCCAGGAACGCGGCAGGAAAGAGAAAGCATTGGAGAGTGTTTTCCTGCCATTTGCGCCATTGATGTAGATAGAAAAAGAGATAATTTTGAGAAAATCAGAAATTCTGTTTTGGACTTTTCTCAAATTATCTCTTTTTTGTTTTTCGTTACATAGGATTTGTAAAGGAATGATCCTGAATATTTTCTGAATCTACAACAGGATTATCCAGCTCTCCGGTAATATCCATATAGAAGAAGGCCAGAGTGGTCTGCATATAGGGCAGGAGCCATAAAATACCGATATAACAGGTAAAAATACATACAATAGTAAGGGGCAGGAAGCTGAGGTACAGATGTACATAGCGTCCTTTGTTGCCTTTCATAAGTCGCAGACTTTCTTTCAGAGCCTGCATGGCGCCCATTTCCGGGTAGTCCAGAAGCAGATAATTGGCAAGACCGAAAAAAGCGGCCAGAACAATACTTACCAGACTGCGTATCAGCATTCCTACCAGACTAAGAACCATAGCGTTCCAGGAAGTGCTGGTGTAGCTGGGAATATCAAAAGGAAGTGATACCAGAATTCCAGCAAGAAGCAGAAGGAAATTTACCACAATAAAACGGTCCGGATTGTGGGAAAAGGCATAAAAGATATTTCCAAGAGTATAAGGCTGTCTCCGGTTCAGGTTTAAGATCATCTTATCATAGCCAGCCATCAGTAAGGAACTCAACAGGGAAAAAAGATATATCAGAATCTGGCTGGTAATCAGGCTTACAGTGTTAGAAACATCTAAAAACCCTGTTACAATCATGCTTAAAACACTGGTTAAAATCGTGATTAAAAGGTAAGCGGAAACTGGAAGACTGAAGTTTCCGGCAAGAGATTCTCTGGCCAGGGTCTTCAGATTTGCAGATGTTCGTTTCATAAATAATCTCCAATCTTTATATGTAATGTGTGGTATAATTATACCACATTACATAGAGGTTACAAGGGGAGAATTTCAATTATGAAGGCAAAAAAGGTAAGAAATAAAAAGCAGGAAAAGGAACTGTATCAGGTAGGGTGGATTCTGCTTCTGGTGTTTTTGGTTCTGGCAGCAGCAGGGGAGATTTTTGAAATTCACATGAAGCTGCCGCCCTGCTTGATTCATAAATGGACGGGTTATTACTGTCCCGGATGCGGCGGGACCAGGGCTGTCAGGGAATTACTGGCGGGACATATCATTACATCCTTCTTTTATCATCCTGTGGTGGTATATGGAGGTGCCCTATATCTCTGGTTTATGATTTCTCATACTGTGGAATATATCACAAAGGGGAAACTTAGAATTGGAATGCAATATAAAGATACCTATTTGTATATTGCAGCAGGGATTATCCTGCTGCAATGGGTGGTGAAAAATGTAGTGAAACTGATTTGGGGAGTGGGAATTGCATAAAAGCAAATTTCTGCTCATCAAATCAGTTTTTTTATACAGTGTATAATTTACGATTGTTAAAAACAGCATATTGAACAAAAAAGAATTTCTGAATATATTTTTGGGGGATGGTTTAATAAAAGAAAATTTAAGAATAAGGAATGACAAAAGATAGGAAAGAATAAAAAAATACATGATAAATGTAATGAAAAAATCAAAAAAATAGAAAAAATCAACAAAAATAGAAGCTGCAATTTGTTGATAATATAGAAAGTGAAAAAATAATTAAAAAAAGTTTAATTAGCATATTGACAGTTGAAATGAATGTTACTATAATGTGTGCATAAACAACATACATAATTTAATATCGACGAAAACAAAAAAATAGGTCAATTCGTCGATGAGTAATGAAGAAAGGAGAAGGCAAGAAGTATTAACAAGGGAAAGGAGAAGGAAAGGTGAATTCAAAAAAGAGAAGTAAATATGCATACATATATTTGCTGCCATTTTTTCTGGTTTTTATTGTATTTAGTTTGTTTCCGATTGTCTATTCGTTTATTTTAAGCTTTAGTGAAATGGACGCGTTGTCTGGTAATCTGACTTTTGTAGGATTGGAAAATTATAAAAGACTTTTAAATTCCGGTTACTTTTTTGAGACAATAGGAAATACCTTAATCATTTGGATTATGGCAATTATTCCTCAGCTTACCATTGCATTTGTACTGGCATTAATACTGAGTAATAAATGGTTTAAAGGAAAACTGATTTTGAGAAATATTTTTTATTTTCCTAATTTAGTAACACCGGTAACCATTGGTTTATTGTTTGGAGCTTTATTTTCTTATCCGGGTGGAGCAATTAATAATATTATTGAACTGTTTGGACTTTCAGCAATTGACTTCCAGAATAGTAAAATGTTAGCAAGGTTTGTTGTATCGATGGCAATTTGCTGGCAGAATTTTGGATTTAATATTATTTACTTTACTGCTGGAATTAATTCTATTCCGGAAGAGGTTATTGAAGCTGCAGAAGTAGATGGTGCTTCAGGATGGCAACGTACAATGAGGATTACGATTCCGTTAATGCGTCCAATGTTGATTTACATTATGATTACTTCTATTATAGGAGGACTTCAATTATTTGATGTGGCAAAACTGGTATTTAAGACAGTTCCTGGAGATGCAACTACTACAATGGTGAAATATCTGTATGATTCAGCATTTGAAAGATTTCAGTTTGGCTATGGCTCTGCTGTAGCATATGGAATTTTTGTCATCATTGCATTTTTCAGCGTCATTTCTCTGATAGTTACAAAAGAGAGAAAAGATGACTATGGAAATGTTAAAAAAAGAAGGAGGAATAAAAGATGAGCGGTATATCGAAGCCGAAGGTGAAGCGCTTTTGTCTACATACAGTTGCCTACATTTTTGCAATCGCAATAGCAATTGTATCTTTTTATCCTTTTTTTGTAATGATTATTTCTTCTACGCATGATAGTTATGACATTGTAGCAAGGATTAATATTTTGCCAGGAGATATGCTGAAAGAAAACTTTGAACGTCTTACACAGAATATTGATCTGGTACGGGGTATTGCTAATAGTTTATTTTTGGCAATTACGGTTACTGTAATACAAAATTATTTCACAGCTATGGCGGCATATGCATTTTCGAAATTTAACTTTAAAGGAAAGAATGCTTTATTTGCTGTAGTTATGGTGGCTATGATGGTTCCAGGACAGTTGGGGATTATTGGATTTTACAAAGAAGTGCAGGCGCTTGGCTTGTTAAATAATTATTTTACATTAATTGTTCCATCTATTGCTAATTGTTTTGCAGTGTTTTTCTATAAACAATACATTGATGGAGCCCTTCCAAATGAACTTTTGGAAGCTGCTATCATTGATGGATGTAAAGAGTTTTCTATTTTCCATAAGATTGCGCTTCCCTTGATAGTTCCGGCAATTGTAACTCAGGGAGTTATGACTTTTATTGGAAACTGGAATAGTTATATGACACCGTTGATTGTTTTAAATGATCAGAAAAAATTGACTTTGCCTTTAATGATTGCAACAGTACGAGATGCAACTCATGCGGATTATGGAGCACAGTATGTTGGAATGCTGGTTTCTGTGCTGCCGCTTATTATTATTTTCTGTTTTGCATCAAAAACAATCACAGAGAAAATATCTATTGGGGCGGCAGTAAAGGGGTAATAAAAATATAAAAAATAAAAATGATTCTGAAAGGAGAATGGTAACTATGAAAAAAAGATTATTATCTGTATTGCTTAGTGGAGCTCTCTTGGCAACAGGACTTATGACTGGCTGTGGAGGAGATGGAGGAAAGACTGAGAAAGCTACAGAAAAAGAAGAACAGGAAAAGTTAGAAGCAAAGAACCCAGAAGAGATCGAGGGTGAGTTTACCTATTGGACTTATACAGATAGTGCCAATAATCTGGTAAAAGCATTCAATGAAAAATATCCAAATGTAAAGGTGAATTTGCAAATCTTTGGTGGAGAAGAATATAGAACAAAAATTTTAACAGCACTTCAAAGTGGTGATAATGTACCAGATGTTTTTGATTTGGAAGAAAATTATGCATATGAATTTTTGGATAGTGATTTGATTGCAGATCTTTCTTATATTGATATTGAAAAGCTGACAGAAAATTATTATGATTTCCAGTTGGCACAGATGAAAGATTCAGATGGGAATTACAAGGCAGTTACATTCCAGTCATCACCAGTTGTGTTCTGGTATTTGAGAGATGCTTGTGAAAAATGGCTTGGCACCAGTGATCCTGTAGAAATTTCAAATATGCTGAGTGACTGGGACAGCATTATAGCAAAAGGCGAGGAAGTTTATCAAGCATCTAATGGTGAAGTACACTTATGGCCGAACATTGCAGAAATGGTGAAAGTAGACGCATTTTCCTTTGAGCCATTAGTAAGAGAGCAGAAGTTAGATGTAGGTGATGAATGGATTGGTATGATTGATAAAATGCGTACAATGTACGAAAGTGATGCGAATGCAGAACTTGGTTCCTGGAGTTCAGAATGGGCTGCTGCATGGAATGAAGGGTCTATCTTATTTAGAGTAATGCCATCCTGGGATTTCTTTACTGATTGGGATGCAAATAATGGAAATGTAGGGGTAGCAGTTCCGTTTAATGCTTCTTATGAAGGCGCTACACAGACCTGTGTTTATGAAAAATCTGAGAAAAAAGATGTGGCAGGAATATTCCTTGAATATCTTACAACAGATGAATTCCAGACTTTGAACTTAAATGAATACAATCAATTTCCGGCAAGTAAGACTGCAGTGGAAGCATCTAAAGAGGGATATGCTGCTGAAGAATTTGGTGGACAGAATATTCTTGAAACATACGGTGAAGTTTGTGAAAAAATCAAACCGATTGTTCCAGATAAATATACAAGAGCAACACAGAATGATTTCCAGAAAGCTGTTACAGACGGAATTAAAGCGGGCAAAGACAATGACGCCATTATAGAAGAATTCAAAAAAATGGTGCGCGATAAATTCCCGGAAGTAACAGTTGAGTAAAAAATTGAGTTCTTTAATGCTCATATCATATTTCGGACAGGAAGAGAAAGACTTTCTGTCCGAAAATTTTAAAAAGGAGAGGGCACATGGGAGAACAGAATAAAAGTGTACAATTAAAAAATTATAATAGACGAAGTGTTTTAAATTATATCAGAAAAAATAAAACGGCAACAAAAGCAGGACTTGCCAGTGTGACAGGTCTGACATTTATGGCCATTAAAAAGATTCTAGAAGAATTAGAAGCTTTAAATTTGATTAAATATGCAGATGTAGAAACAGGAAGTACAGGGCGTAAGGCCGCTGCTTATGCTATCAATGCAGATTATGGATATACGATAGGAATTCATATTAATAAATTTGTTACAAGTATAGCATTGTTGGATTTATGTGGAAATGTTTTGGCAATGGAACGCTGTCCCATGGGACAGGATGTACAAAAACAAAGTGTTTTTGTAGAAAGACTAGTGTGTGCAATTGAAAAAGTTATAGAAAAATCAGAAGTTAAACGTGGTGATATTTTAGGGATAGGAGTAGGTGCCCCTGGACCAGTAGATGTGAAAACAGGAGTTATTTTAATGCCACCTAATATGCCAATGCTTGTTTATTTACCATTAAAGGACATATTAGAAGAAAAAACAGGACTTTGTGTTAGTGTTCATAAGGATACAAACGTGATTGCATTTGGAGAATACTGGCATGGTGATGCAGGAGAATATTATGATTTAGTTTATATAGATGTAGATATGGGTATTGGATCCGGCATGATTATTGATGGAAATTTAAAAATCGGTGCAAATGGTGTAGCTGGAGAGTTTGGGCATACGGTTATTGATATTAATGGCCCTACTTGTAATTGCGGTAATAAAGGGTGCCTGGAAGCTATGAGTTCAGGTATTGCAGTATTAAGAGAGCTTAAAACTCGTTTGGAAGAAGAAGTTTCCCATCCATTATATCAGAAAAGAAATTCGCTTACCATTGAAGATATATTTTCTATGATAGAGAAAAAAGATCCAATGACAATTTCTATTTTAAACCAATCTGCTTTTTATGTAGGCATTGCAGTGAGCAATCTGATTAATTATATGGATCCAGAAATGGTAATTTTAGGAGGAATTTTAATACAAAAATGCCCTAGGTATTTTGATATTGTTGCAGATGTTGCCAATACCAGGAAAGTAAAAGAAGCAAAAGAGAATAAGCTTCTGGTATCCAGGCTTGGAGAAAATGCAGGGGTAATAGGGGCAGGAGAAATTGTAGCAGACGAATTTTTTAATGAAACTGTGAATGAAGTATTTGCAAAGAAAGCCGGAGAAAAAGCATGAATAAAATTGATAAAAATAATGAAATAACAGAAATGCGTATTAAGGTTGGGGAAGAGACTTTATGTCTAAAGACAGAAAATAACTTTTTAGAGCAGGAAATGGTAGAAATAAAAGTGGAAGCTATGGAGAATACTCTAGCTGTTTTTGTGAAAGGGGAAAAAAAGTTACAGGAGCCTTTTTTTGGTCCTCAAGAATATTGGGAACCGAAAAAAGGATGCTGTTATTCCATGGAAATTACCAATGTAGAAAAGATCTTAGCAATTTATCAACATAAAAGTTGGTGGATACGCCCATGTTTTCCCAAAGAACTAAAAGAAATTCCCGAAAAAACACAGCTCCTTCTTACAAAAAAAGGTGAAATATATCTGGCAATTGTAGCTGTGTGTGGGAAAGAATGCAGAACAGATATGAAAGGCAATGAGAATAGTATTTTTATAGAAATGACATCTAATTGTAGAAATCGTAAGAAACTTGAAGATTTAAGTATTGTTATTGCCTATGGGGAAAATCCTTATCAATGTTGCGAAGACGCGGTAAAAAGAGCATTAAAGCTTACAGGGAAAACAGCTATGTTCAGGACAAACAGGAAATATCCTGATATGTTTGAATATCTTGGATGGTGTAGTTGGGATGCTTTTTATCATAATGTTTCAGAAGAAGGGATTTGTGAAAAACTCAAAGAATTCAATGATAAAAAAATACCGGTGAAATGGGTGTTAATAGATGATGGTTGGCTAGATGCGGACTATAAAACACAGGTATTAAAAGGATTAGATGCAGATTCTGAAAAATTCCCAAATGGATTAGGCGGATGTGTAAAAAAGATAAAAGAAGACTTTTATATTCCGGCAGTAGGTGTTTGGCATGCAGTTATGGGATATTGGAATGGATTGGAAAAGGGAAGCTCTGCAGAAGAACAAATGAAAGAGGGTATTAAATATCTGGAAGATGGAAGAATTATTCCAGATGCACAAAGCGGAAGAGCATTTCTGTTCTATCAAAAGTGGCATGAGTATTTAAAGGAACACTGTGGAATTGATTTTGTGAAAGTAGATGGACAAAGCGCAATTTCTATTTTTTATAGTGGTGAAAAATCTTATGGTGCGGCTTCTAGGGAGATACAGAAAGGGTTAAATGCATCTGCAGCGCTCTATTTTGACAATGCAATTATTAACTGTATGGGAATGGCAAGTGAAGATATGTGGAATCGTCCAAGCAGTGCAGTGTCAAGAAGCAGTGATGATTTTGTACCGGAAGTTTCCCATGGATTTCGGGAACATGTAATTCAGAATAGTTATAATTCTCTTTTGCAGGGGCAGTTTTACTGGGGAGATTGGGACATGTTCTGGAGCAATCATAAGGAAAACTGGAACAATTCTATCTTAAGGGCAGTAAGTGGCGGGCCTGTGTATACAAGTGATAAAGTAGGTCAAACTAATCCATCTTATATTATGCCATTAATTAGAAAGTCCGGAAAAGTGATTCGATGTCAAGATGTGGCAATGCCTACAATGGATTCTCTTTTTGAAGATTCTGCAAAAACAGGAAGAACGTTGAAAGTTTTTAATCGCTATAAAAACTGTTTTGTAATAGCGGCTTTTTGTATTGCAGAAGATGGAGAAGAAAATTGTAAGATTTCCAGAACAGATATTCCTGAAATGGAAGAAAAAAGATGGTATGTATATCATTATAGAAACAAAAATGTTTCACTTTTGGAAGAAAATCCTTATATATGTAATGTGAAAAATGATGATGGAGAGTTGTTTGTGATTTTCCCAGATAAGCTTATACAAATTATGGGAATATTAGAAAAATATATAGGACTTGGCTGTGTTGAAAATATTGTAGAAGAAAGTAATAGAACTATTGTATTTTTGACAGAAGGAGGAACGTTGGGATTTCTTTCAGACAGCCAGCCAGCATTGGTACACTGTAATGGAGAAGCAGTTTTGGCAGAAAGAAAGCCAGTGCAGGGAGAGGATTGTAAGAAAAAGAATTTTTATCAGGTTATGTGTTCAGAGAATGAACAGGGAAAATGCGTGATTGAAATATTTTGGTGAAAATAAAACATAAAATGGAGGATGCGTATGGGGGCAGAAAAAATAGAGCTTAGTGGTTCAGACTGGAAAATGAAAGAATTTATTGGTCTAGATTGGGTATGGAGAAATTCAATTATGCCGGAAACAGAAGATCAGCGTTGGTGGTATCCAGCCCAGGTGCCTGGAAGTGTACTTCATGATTTAATGGAAAATCATCTGGTTTCTGACCCATATTATGAACTGAATTCTAAGTTGATAGAGTGGGTATCCGCTAGAACATGGGTATATCGAAAGAAATTTTTTCTCCCTGAAAAATATGAGGGAAAAAGAAATTCACTTGTATTTGAAGGGATTGACTATAGTTCTGAAATTTTTCTGAATGGTATATCACTAGGAAAACAAGAAGGAATGTATATTCCATGGGAGAAAGATATAGGAGAGATTTTAAAATACGGGGAAGAAAATGTACTGGCAGTTGCATTAGATGCAGCACCATTTGAGCAGCCCCAGGTAGGAAAAACCAGCTGTGTATATACCCATAAGTCCAGAATGACATATTGGTGGGATTTCTGCCCTAGAATGATTCATCAAGGAATATGGCAGGATGTATATCTGAGAGTTACGGAACAGGAAAGATTACAAAATGTACAAATTAAAACAAAACTTTTCAATCATTATACAGAAGCTGAAATTTTTTTCCAAGTAGAAGCTGAATGTGAAGATGGATGTAGGGTAGAGGGGATTTTTGGAACGTATAAGTTTGGCGGAAGAGTGTTAGAGGGAAAATGGTATGGAAGCATACGGATAGAAAATCCGAAACTATGGTGGTGCAATGGACAAGGTGAACCATATGAATATAATGTAACAATAAAAATTTTTAATAAAAATAAAGTGTGTTCTGATGTTTGGCATGGGAAAAAAGGGATTCGCGAGGTCATTTTTGAAAAAAATGAATCAGTGCCTGAAGAACAACAGGAAAAGGGTTCTTTTTTGCTGAGGCTAAACGGAAGGCATATTTATATGAATGGTTATAACTGGGTTCCAGCAGACGTATTATATGGAGCTGTTAGCGAGGAAAAAAGAGCACATCTAATTCGGCTGGCAAAAGAAGCAGGGGTAAATATACTGCGCGTATGGGGCGGCGGTCTTATAGAAACGGATTCTTTTTACAGATTATGTGGGGAAGCCGGGATTATGGTGTGGCAGGAATTTATTCTTTCAAGCTCTGGAATTGAAAATACCCCGTCTGAAACAGAGACTTATAAAGAACTTATGAAAGAACAGGCAGAAATCATTATAAAAAATAAAAGAAACTATACATCATTGGTTATCTGGTGTGGTGGAAATGAGTTGCAGGATTTAGAAGGGAATCCTCTGGACAGTGAACATCCATTACTCCATGTACTGGAAGGTCAGGTTAAAATCTTAGACGCTGAAAGGAAATGGCTTCCCACTTCACCCTCGGGAGGTGTATTTTTAAATTCTTTTGACAATTTAGAAAAATGTCCGGAAAGACTATATGATGTTCATGGCCCTTGGGAACACCAGGGAATGGAGAGACATTATCAGTTATACAATAAAGGAACTTGTCTGTTACATTCAGAATTTGGTGTAGAAGGAATGACAAATTATGAAGCATTGAGAAAAACGACAGCACCGGAACACTTTTTACCTGCAAGTAAAGATAATCCTTATTATTTCCATAGAGGAGCTTGGTGGAACAACGAGGAATTGGTTCAGGAAACCTTTGGCGGTGGTTTGGATGAGATTGAACAGATACGTAGAGCCAGTCAGTATATGCAGTATGAAGGATTAAAGTATGCAGTAGAGAGAAATCGAATGAGGGCATTTGCTAATAGTGGAACTTTTCCATGGCAGTTCAATGAATCGTATCCGAATCTGTATTGTACTTCTGCTTTAGACTACTATGGAAATCCTAAACCTGCTTATTATGGAGTAAAAAAGGTTTACGGAACTTATCTTATTAATGCAAAATTTAAAAGTGCCTGCCTATACGAGGAAGAATTTTTAAAAGCAGATATTCAAACAGCAATAAATTTATCAGTTGAAAGAAAAGGTCAGCTTACTGCTGTTGCAGAAGTATTTCGCATGGATGGTACATTAATAGAAGAAAAAAACTGGAGAATAGATGCACTTACTGCTCATGCAAATACAGTTGGTCAAATTTGTGTGAGATTGAAAAAGGAAAAAGAGGAACTGTTGTTACTTCGTCTTAGCCTATATAGGGAAGACGAAAGAGTTGCAGATAATGAGTACTTATTTACGAAAGCGAAAGATTTTGCAGGTGTCCTTCAAATGGATGAGCCAACTTTCCAGGCAGATTATCAAGAGGGGATAGTCCAAATAAAAAATTCGGGAAGTATTCCGATATTATTCCTTTTTATAAGTAAGGAAGAGGAAACTCCTATTTACCTAAAAGATAATTATTTTACATTGCTTCCAGGAGAAGAGAGAAGAATTGAAGGAAACGGAAAGATAGAACAGGCTTCCATACAGGGATTGAATCTCTCATATAGGAAACTATTTTCTATTGATAAATGAAATAAAAGAAATAGAGGTAAAACAAAATGCAAGTAGTAGTAGGAATTGATATAGGTGGAACAAAATGTGCTATTTCCTTTGCTAATATGCAAGAAAGTGGCATTGTGTTTCTGGATAAAGTAAAGCTAGAGACAGAAACAGAGGATTTTCATAAAGCGGTGGAAACATTTATTCACATTATCCGCAAAAAATTTGAAGAACATCCAGAATGGCGTCTTACTTCTATTGGGATTTCCTGTGGAGGACCTTTAGATGCTGAGAAAGGAGTAATTTTAGCGCCGCCTAATCTTTTAAAGTGGGATCATGCAGATATATTTTCTCCCTTAAAAAAAGAATTTGGAGTGCCGGTAATGCTGCAAAATGACGCAGATGCCTGCGCCTTGGCAGAATGGTCTATGGGAGCAGGACAAGGAAGCAAAAATATGATTTTTTTGACTTTTGGAACAGGAATGGGAGCAGGACTTATTTTAAATAACGAGCTCTATAGCGGTAGCAGCGGTATGGCGGGGGAAGTAGGTCATGTGCGTTTGGAAAAGGATGGCCCTTATGGATACGGGAAGAACGGATCCTTTGAAGGATTTTGCAGTGGAGGTGGGATTGCGAATCTGGGACGAATGAAGGCAGAAGAAGCCTTGAGAGCCGGGAAAAAACCATTATTCTGCAAATGTGAAGAAGGATTAGGAGATATTACAACAAAAGGAATTGCTGAAGCACTGGAGGCTGGAGATGAACTTGCCCGGGAGATTTTTAATACAGTAGCTACATATTTAGGAAAAGGGTTATCTATTTTAATTGATATTTTGAATCCAGAAGTTATTGTAATAGGAAGTATTTATGGTCGGCAAAAAGAAAATTTGGAGCCGATTATGAATATGGTTTTGGAACAAGAAGCTCTTGACGCGTCTAGAAAAGTTTGCAAAATCCTTCCGGCAAAACTTGGAGAGATGATAGGTGATTATGCAGCTGTTTCTGTTGGAATTAAGGCATACAGAGATTTCTACCGCTCAGAGCAGAAAGATTAATTAAGTCAGGAGATGTGTAAAATGAGATTGCTAAAAAATATTTATCAGGTAGGCGGACCAAGTATTTCCCACTTTTTTGACGCAACAGCGTATTTGCTGAAAATGAAAGAGGGATATGCATTGATTGACTGTGGTACTCCGGAAGGATATGAAATTATAAAGAATAATATAGAAAAGATAGGGATTAATCTTCATGAGATAAAATATATTCTGGGAACTCATGGACATTATGACCATATAGGAGCCGCTCATCTTTGGAATCAGGAATTTGGATGTAAATTGTACTTGCATGAGGCGGATTGTGAACAAGTAGAACAAGGTGATTCAGACAAGACATCTGCGGCTCTTTTGTATGGAAAAAAATCTGTTCCTTATAAAGTAGATGGTACCATACAGGAAGGCGATAATTGGCAAGGAGATGGCTTTTTGGTAGAAGCGTTTCATACACCGGGACATACAAAGGGATCTATCTGTTTTGATATTACTTTGGATGAATATCATTTGTTGGTTGCAGGTGATGCGGTATGGGGCGGCTATAGCGAGAAAATCGGTTCAGATGAGAAAGCATGGACTCAATCATTGAACAAGATTACTTCCCGCCATTTTGATTTCTATACATTTGGACATGTAAATCCACAATTAATTGCAGATGCTGACACTAGATTAAAAGAAGCAAAAATGGCATTTGGAAACTATTATAATCCATGGTTTAAAACTTTTTTTGAAACCTACCAATATTAAGAAAATAAGGGATGACATATGAAAAATAAAATCTTATTGATTACTTATGCAGATAGTTTTGGAAAGAATCTCACAGAGTTAAAGCAGATGGTAGATACATATTTCAAAAGAGAAATTAATGGCATTCATATTCTTCCGTTCTTTCCTTCCTCTGGAGATAGAGGATTTGCACCAATGAATTATCGTGAAGTTGATAAAGAATTTGGCACTTGGGAAGATATTGAGCGTCTTGCAAATGAGTATGAATTAATGTGTGATTTTATGATTAATCATCTTTCCAGAAGAAGTCCGGAGTTTAAAGATTTTATAGAAAAGCATGATGAGTCAGAATATGCAGACATGTTTCTTAGGTTTTGTAAATTTTGGCCAGATGGTGAGCCTACACAACAACAGGTAGATATGTTGAATAAAAGAAAACCTTATGCACCATGTGAAGAAATCACCTTTGCAGATGGAACAACAGAAAAGATATGGTGTACTTTTGATGATGAACAAATGGATTTAAATCTTCAATCTGATATTACATGGAAATTTGTAGAAGATATGCTACGTTTTCTTATGAGTAAGGGAATTCGTATGGTAAGATTGGACGCATTTGCTTTTGCTACAAAGAAATTAAATACATCATGCTTTTTTGTTGAACCGGAAATGTGGGAAATGATGGAACGTGTCCAGAATATTTTAAATGAGAAATCGATTCCTATGCTGCCGGAGATTCATGATCACTATACAGTACAATTAAAAATTGCAGAGCATGGTTATCCAGTATATGACTTTGTTCTTCCAGTGATGTTGCTTCATACTATTTATAGTAAAGACAGTACAAGACTTAGACATTGGCTACAGATTTGTCCAAGGAATCAACATACAACCCTGGATACACATGATGGGCTTCCAGTTATAGATGTGGCAGATTTACTTTCAACCCAGGAAGTACAAGCTGTTGTAGAGAAAACAGAAAAATATGGGGCGAATTTTAAATGGGATTACAGTGGCAGTGCTACAGGGAAAAAGGTTGTTTATCAGATTAATTGTTCCTATTATTCAGCGGTAGGTGAGAATGACGATTGTTATTTGTTATCAAGAGCAATTCAGTTTTTCTCTCCAGGAATACCACAGGTCTACTATATGGGGCTTTTAGCAGGCGAAAATGATTATGGATTAATGGAAAAAACCCATTACGACAGAAATATAAGCAGACATAATTATACAGTAGAGGAAATTCAGGAAAGAGTAAAGAAACCAGTTGTTCAGAAATTGAAGCGACTGATGCAGTTTAGAAATGAATATCCAGTTTTTGATGGAGAAATGTTTCTTCCAGAAACAGAAGATTATGAAGTTTCGATTTTATGGAAAGATGGTAAATATCAGGCCAGTCTGAATGTAAATCTCATGTCACAGAAATTTACAATTAAATATTTAGAAGAAGATGGAACAGAAAAACAGTTGAGTTTAGATGAGGATTTTGAGTTGCGATGAAATCAGAAATTTCTGGAATACCTCTTATAGGAGAGGCGGATGTTTGTATTGTAAAGGGTACAACAAAAGCTGTTCAATATGCCTGTAAAATGGCAAAACAAGGGAAAAAGGTGATTTTGGCGGTTAAGGAAACTTATCTTGGAGAAGATTACTGTGGAAGTTTTCAATATGAGTTATCAAAGGATATTCAAGAGAAATTTCCGGAAAAAGTGAAGAAAAATGGTTTCCTACAGCCAGATGCTTTTAAATTGTTTTTAGAAGAGGAATGTATTGCTTGCGGAGTGCAATTAATCTATGGAGTCAGTTTGCTGGATGTTCAGAAAAATGAAGAGAAAAATCATCATTATTCCAAATTCCTTCGCATAGCAGGAAAAGGTGGGATATTTGGAATTTTGTGTAATCAAGTTCTGGATCAGAGGCAGCATATTAGAACCCCCTTTTATTATACGATGATGGTGGGAAATTTGCCAGAAACCCAGATAGGTATTCTTTATGAAGATGAACAAACAAAGCTTTCCTTTAATGGAGAAATGGGATTGCTAACAGTATCTTGTGCAAAACAGAGGAAAAATGTACAGAGCATTATGGAAGCCTGGAGACAAGGAGAGAAAGCCTTTAAAGATTTGAAAACTCAAATTCCGGGTATAGAACTTGGAAGATTTGCAGAAAGAGCAGCAGATAAGATACCGGGAGAACTCTATGAATTTGATGTGAACATGTTGGAAGAGTCCCCCAAAAAGAAGATTTCTGTTCAAAGTGGTCAGGGCTTTTTGGAACATGGAGGCGTCTTTAAAACAGAAGTAAGGGGAGACAAAGAGATTTATGATGTTGTTATTGTCGGAGGCGGTACAGCTGGAGCAATGGCAGCTATTTATGCGGCCAGAGGTGGTGCAAAAACAGTTTTAATTGAGCCTCAATACATACTGGGCGGTACATCTACAGTAGGTGGTGTAAGTACATACTGGTTTGGGAATAGATATTCGGATGTAAAGGAGATTGATAAAAGAACAGAAGAAGTAGAAAAAAGTCTTTTCGTGAAAAAAAGACCTGGTATATGGGCTGAGTCAGATGATTTCCATCCAAGTATCAGAGGACAGGTTTTAACAGAACTTTGTGTGGAAGCAGGAGTTACTGTTTGTTTTGGTACACTTTGCTTTGGAGCATTGCTGGATGAGGAAAAAGAAAATACATGTTGCGGTGTTGTGGCAGTAGGTGATAACGGAATAACAGCATACTATGGAAAGATGGTCATAGATGCAACAGGAGATGGGGATGCTGCTGTTTTTGCAGGTGCGGATGCGACCTATGGTTCGACAGAAGATTGCATTACATATTGGGCTTCCCTTGCTCAATACACAGATATAAGAAGATATCGCAATAATTTTGCGTCTATGGTAGTGGCACCAGATCCAGAAGATGCCACACGTTTTATTTTACTTGGACGTAAAAGAGGAGAGAAAATTTTCGATCATGGAAGTTATCTTAGTATGAGGGAAAGCAGGCATGTAAGAGGGAAATATACAGTGGATTTAAAAGATTTAATGAGTTTTCGTACCTATGAAGACAGACTGTATACATGTTACTCTAACTATGATCCTAAGGGAAAACTGGATGCGGATGCTATTTATTGTGGATTTCTTCCTCCACAAGCTCAAATACAGATTCCTTTATCTGCATTGCTTCCATGCGATAGAAAAGGGAAACAGATAAAAAGAATTTATGTAGCAGGAAAGGCAATCAGTGTTACACATAATGCTTTTCCAAGTGTTCGTATGCAGCCAGATTTGATGCACCAGGGGGCTGTACTGGGGGGACTTTTGGCGGAATGTGTGAAAGGGAATTGTTATCCTGAGGATATAGATTGTAAGAAACGGATTGAACTTTTACATAAAATTACGGATGATCCTTTAGAGCTTCCCAAAGGAGAAAAAAGTTTAAAAGAATATGTGGAAAAACTGGATAAGGACTCCAGAACCCATTGGGTAGATGTCCCTTTTACTTATATGGAAAAAAGGATGGAAGAAAGTCTTGCAATTATTACTGCAGATGCAAAAGAGGTACTACCTTTGCTGCAGGAAAAGCTAAGGAAAACAGACCTTATTTCGGAAAAACAAACCCGCATAGCTATTATTGGATACTGCATGTGGCATGGAAATTATGCTGATTTAGAGGAATTTCAGAGTGCTTTAATTTCTCAGATGTCAAAAGAAGGTTTATCGAAACGGAAGGATTCTGTAATGTGTGCACAGTTATTGCCTGATCATGGAGTAATGCCAGAAACGGTTTATAAGATGAACTTGCTTGGGACAAGCGGAGACAAGCGTATTTTGCCGGTGTTTGAATATGCCCTTACACTGCTTTTGAAAGAAAAAAGAGATTATTATGATATTAGGAAGGGAATTTATCATTATATAGAAAGTTTTGCTTATGCAGCTGGATATGGCAATCATAAAGAATGGATTCCCATGTTAAAGACACTGTTAAATTTTCCGGAATTTCAAGAACTTGAGCAAGAGAAAAAACAGGTAGAACTTTTAACAGAGAGACTTTTAATTTTAAAATTTATATTATACCGGGCATTGTACCGTCTGGGAGATTCAGAGGGAAGGAAAGGACTGGAAACTATGAGGAAGAGCAATATCAAAGCGATTTCAATGTCAGCGGACAAAGCTCTTCGAAAGTCGGGGCAGAGACATCATAAGGGAGAAAAAATATGGTAGAAAAAACTATAAGTAAAAAAGAGCTTTATATGATAGGAAATTCCCACATTGATCCGGTATGGTTCTGGGGATGGGAAGAAGGAATGCAAGAAGTAAAAGCAACGTATCAATCAGCACTTGACAGGATGAAGGAGTTCCAGGATTTTAAATTTACTTCTACCTCAACTGCGTTCTTTGAGTGGATTGAACGTTTACTGCCAGAGATGTTCCAGGAGATAAAACAAAGGGTTGAAGAAGGAAGATGGGAAATTACGGGCGGATGGTTTATAGAGCCAGATTGTATTCTTCCATGCGGAGAGGCTTTTGTAAGGCAGGGATTATATGGACAGAGGTATCTGGAAAGCAGATTTGGTAAACAATGTAAAATCGGTTCAAATGTTGACAGTTTCGGACATAACCATATACTTCCGCAGATTTTGAAAAAGAGTGGAATGGATTCTTATGTATTTATGCGTCCAAGATTAAATACCCCTGTATTTGTATGGGAAAGTGATGATGGAAGCCATGTAAATGCTATTAGTCTTCCAGGGGAGTATACAACCTGGTTTCATGAGCCTACAGTAAAAAATATCCAGGACACTTTAGAGAGAACCAAGGATTATAGTAAGATGCCATGTTGTTATGGGGTAGGAAATCATGGTGGAGGACCTACTATTGAAAATATTAAAAGTATACAGGCTTTACAGGATAGCTTTACAGATGTTCATCTTAAATTTTCTACCTATACAGAATTTTTTCAGGATATTCAAGATGAAAATCTGGTTGTGAAAAGAGGTCCTTTTGAGAAAGTGAATGAAGGTTGTTATTCTGTAGACTCTCCATTTAAGGCTCTAAATCGGCTGGCTGAAAAGCGTTTGATAGAAGCAGATAGTTTTATGAGTATGGCATCTGCACTGGGGTGCGGATGGATGGAAGAAACAAAGGAGATACAGAATTTATGGAAAGTTTTGCTATTTAATCAGTTTCATGATACTTTGGGAGGCACTATTATAAAAACTGCCAGAGATGAGGCTGTTATGCAGGTATCTGGTGTATGTGCCAGGGCAGAATTAATAAAAGGAATTGCAATACAAAATATAGCGAATCAAATCAATACAGATGGCTGTGGTTTTCCGTTATTTTTGTTTCATGCAGGGAATGGGGAATACAAAGGAATTGTAGAAGTGGAATTGGAATGGTTTTGCCAGGCTCCTTTAAAAATTCTTAATAATAAAGGGAAAGAAATACCATATCAGAGAATCCATACAGATGCAAAAGTAAGACATACAACGTTAGGTGGAAGAAGAAGGATTCTATTTCAAGCGGAAATCCCTTCCTTTGGATTTTCAGTATACAGAGTTGTAAAAGATGTACCGCAATATTGTTATAACAATAAAATGGAAATCGAAAATCTCAATGTTCAATATCTGGAAAATCAATACATTAAAGCTGTGTTTGACCTTAGCACAGGACAGCTTTCTTCTTTAATAGATAAGGAAACCGGCTATGATGCATTAAAAGGAAACTCTTCTATCAGGGTATATGTTGATGAAAGAGATGCGTGGGGCGGTATACAAGGCAGAAAATATGAAGACTTGAACCAGGAGTTTCACCTGGTATCTATTGATAAAGTAGAGAGTGGAAAAATAAGAGAAGCTATCAGAGTACGTTTGTGTTATAAAGCAACAAAGCTGGAACAGATTTATTATCTGGGGTCAGAAGATAGAGAACTTACTGTGGAAAACAGACTGATTTTCAATCAGCCATGGACACTGTTGAAAATAGCGTATGATACAGGTGAAGAATGTAACAGAACTTTAGCTGAAACAGCATATGGAACTTTGGAAAGGATAATTCAGGAGGATGCTTCAGAATTTTATATGCAGAGATTTCTGGATGTGAGTTCTGTAAATGGTTCTGGTCTTGCTATTGCCAATAATGGAAAATATGCATTTAACATGACAGAAGGAAGGACACAGATTACGCTTTGCCGAAGTGCTATTTATGCGCAGGGAAATAGTCCTGATTGGTATAATGAGACGGAGACTTATCGGTATACAGATATAGGAGAACAAACTTTTTGGTTGGCATTAAAACCTCATGGACAGTCATTAAGACAATATGAACTATATAAAATGGCAGAAAAAATTTCAGGAGCATATGAGTATCTGGCAGATAACGTGCATGTTGGAAAACAGATAGTACCTGATTATAGTATGGTATCAGCAGATAAAACCAATGTAGAGGTTGTACTGGTGAAAAAATGTGAGGATGATAATAGTTATATTATCAGACTGCTTGAAACACAGGGAGTAGATACAAGATGTAATCTTATGTTCAATGGGAAAAAGTATCCTGTTATGATAGGGCATCACGAGATATTTAGTTTGAAGGTAAATGATGATACAGAAAGTGCAAAAGAAGTAAATCTGTTAGAGTGGAGGAAGGAAGAGTATGGAAAATAAAGACAAAACACTATATATGATAGGAAATGCACATTTAGACTTGGTATGGTTGTGGCAATGGCAGGAGGGATATCAGGAAGTAAAGGCTACTTTTCGTTCTGTATTGGATAGAATGAAAGAATATGATGATTTCTTTTTTACCAGCAGTTCTGCTGCGACTTATGAATGGGTGGAAGAAAATGAACCTGCTATGTTTGAAGAAATTAAAGAACGTATTCAGGAGGGGCGGTGGTCTCTGGTGGGGGGCTGGTGGGTTCAGCCGGATTGTAATGTTCCAGGAGGAGAATCCTTTGTAAGACAAGGCTTATACGCACAGCGATATTTCAAAGAAAAGTTTGGAGTTATGGCAACCACTGGATACAATGTAGACAGCTTTGGACATAACGGGATGTTGCCACAGATTTTGAAAAAATCAGGTATGGAAAATTATGTATTTATGCGTCCAGGCAGGCATGAAAAGGGAATTGAGAGTGAAACCTTTGTCTGGCAGGCAAAGGATGGATCAGAAGTCACTGCATTCAGAATACCTTTTGAATATTGTACCTGGCCAAAGGAAATCAGAGAACATGTTTTGCGTTGTGCAGGGGAAATAAAAGAAAAAGATGGCATGATTATGTGCTTTTATGGTGTGGGAAATCATGGAGGAGGACCTACCAAACAAAATATTGACAGTATTCATGCAATGAACAAGGAAGAAGGATTGCCAACTTTGACGTTATCTACACCAGATCAGTATTTTAAGGCAGTAAAAGAATCCGGGAAAAATCTTCCTGTAGTAACTGGAGATTTGCTTCATCATTCCAGCGGTTGCTATAGTGTTCATTCAGAAATAAAGCGTTTGAACAGAAGAGCAGAAAACAGATTGATTATGGCTGAAAAAATGTCTGTGGCGGCTAAATGCTGGTCAAATGGTAAATATCCTCATGAAGAATTTACAAGAGGCTGGAAGAATGTATTATTTAATCAATTTCACGATATTATGGCAGGGACATCATTAGAGCCAGCCTATGAAGATGCAAGGGAAAGTTATGGGGAAGCGCTTCATATAGCTGCAAGGGGAATGAATAGTGCAATGCAGGCTATTTCCTGGCATGTGAATATTCCAATGGAAGAAGGAATGAAACCTGTTGTGGTATTTAATCCCAATGCATTTCCCGGAAAATTTGAAATAGAAATGGAATGTGTAACTCCTAAGGAAAATATGGTGCTGTTAGATGAAAACGATGCCCAGATTCCATTGCAGTATATACAATCGAAGGCTTCCTGTAAAGGACGCAGTCGTATGATTTTTATTGCAGATCTTCCTTCTTTTGGATATAGAACATTCCGTCTGGCAATAAGAGAGAACGAAAAGTATTTTGAAGATGTTACAGCAACGAACAATATGGCGGAAAATAGATGGTTTAAGTTGGTTTTTGATGAAAAGACAGGATATATTACCTCTCTTTTGAAGAAGAATGACGGAACAGAATATTTTGATAAACCAGCAGCGGTTCCAATCGTAATTGAAGATGCAAGCGATACCTGGTCGCATGGAGTGAGGATTTTTGATAAACAAAAAGGTGCGTTTGCAGGAAAATCTGTGCGACGGGTAGAATCGGGACCTGTAAAAGCGGTCATTCGTGTAACCAGTGTCTATGGAAATTCCAGGATAATTCAGGATTTTTCAGTTTATCGAGAATTAGACTTTATTAGGGTTCAGACCACAGTGGACTGGCATGAGAAACATTCTATGTTAAAACTTCAGTTCCCTGTAAATATGAACTATTTGAGGGGAACTTATGAAATTCCATATGGGACCATTCAAAGAGAGCCTAATGCAGAAGAATTTCCAGTGCAGAACTTTTTAGATGTAGAAGGTGCTAATCCAGGACTGGATACAGCTATAAACGGAATCTCTTTCCTGAATGATGGAAAATCCAGTGCAAGTATTGATGGCAAAAAAGTAAATCTTACAGTTTTAAGAAGTCCTATTTATGCACATCATGAACCGTATGAACCAGAGGAAACACTAGAATATGTTTATATAGATCAGGGAGTTCAGCAGTTTGAATATGGAATCTATCCTCATGACGGAAGATGGGAACAGGCGTACACTGTAAGACGAAGCCGCCAGATGAACGAAAAGCCGATTGCAATATTTGAGACTTATCATAATGGAGAATTACCGCAAACAGATTCGTTTATTAAAGTGGAATCAGAAAATATTCTTCTGAGTGCAGTAAAAGAAGCTGAAGATAGAAGTGGTGATCTTATTTTAAGATTTATTGAAACGACAGGAACTGACAGCGAGACAACAGTGGAAATACAGGCACTGGGAAGAAATTTTAAACTTAAATTTTCTCCTTATGAAATAAAAACGATAAGAGTTCCAAAAGATGGAAGTCTGGAAATTGGCGAAAATAATCTTCTGGAATATTAGAACAAGAAAGGCGTAACACTACAGAAGGGATGTGCAAACCATGAAAAAAATAGCAATTATTCATACAACACCGGTTACTATACCGGTTTTAAAAAACATGATAGAGAAAAAGTGCGAAGGGTATGAGGAAAAAATTGAAATTGTAAATCTGTTAGATGATAGCGTACTTCCAGAAATTAATAAAATAAGAAAAATTACAGAAGGAGTACAGTATCGTTTAGGGACACTTTTGCTCATGGCGCAAAGTATTGGGGTGGATGCAGTTTTATGTGCATGTTCCTCTATTGGCGGCGCAATAGAGAAAGCAGCAGAATTGGTAACAGTACCAGTACTGAGAATCGATGAACCGATGGCAAAGCAGGCAGCAGAATACGTCCAAATTGGTATTGCAGCTACACTTGAGTCTACAGTTGTTCCGACTAGAGAACTGATTGA
This sequence comes from uncultured Bacillota bacterium, assembly GCA_958352855.1. Classification (GTDB taxonomy): domain Bacteria; phylum Bacillota; class Clostridia; order Lachnospirales; family Lachnospiraceae; genus Blautia. Next base: position 86,679 of record CATWQE010000001.1, on the reverse strand, counting down.
GAGAAAAATAAAAGAAACAAATCAGAAGGCTGAAATAGAATCCCTTGTTATAGAAGGTGCAGGAAAACTATTGTCTGAAGGCAGAGAAGAGGACTATGATAATCTGGTTGGAAAAACATTGGAAGAGATGTTAGAAAAAAATGAGATTGTTGTATTGGCCCAGGCATCTATGGCAAGAGCAGTAGAAAAATGGCCCCAAGAGAAAAAATGTCGCTGTCTTACTAGTGTGGAAAGCGGAGTGGAAGCTCTGGTAGATTTCTTAAAAAGGCAGTAGGGAATATGAAAGAAAAAATATATCTTGGAATTGATATTGGAACTACACATTTGAAAGTATGTGCCATAAAAGGGAACCGGGTCGTAGCTTCAGCTTTTCGAGAAGAAGAAAAGGTTTCTACAGGAAAATGGGATTCTTGTATGGATGCGGAGCAAATATGGAAAAATGTACAAGAATGTTTGACACAAGTGTGTATAGAAACACAAGGTATGGATATTTCTGGAATCGGAATAACCAGTATGGCAGAATCTTGTGTACTGTTAGATGCAGCAGGAAATGTACTTATGCCAATTATCCCCTGGAATATGTGGACGGAGGAAAAAATAGGAAAAGAAGATTTTCCAGAAGATTTACAGGATTTTTCTCTCTACCAGAGAACGGGATTGATTTGGCATCCGAAATACACAATTAATCAACTAATATATTTAAAAAAGTTTTGCAAATCTATATATGAAAAAATTCATTGTGTGCTTAGTGTGGCAGATTATATTTTATATTGTCTTACGGGAAGAAAAGCTACAGATGAATCTTTAGCATGCAGAACTATGTTATACCATATTTTTCAAAGAGAGTGGGATAAAAAACTGGTAAAACTGGCAGGTGTTGAGGGAAAATTGCCAGAGGTTGTAAAAGATTTTAATAAATGGCCTTACATAAAGCAAAACCTGGCAGAGCAATGGAACATAAACTACCAAGCAAAAGTCTATGTTGGAGGACATGACCATTTGTGTGCTGCAAGAGCAGAAAAAATAGGTGTGAATGATGTATTGAATTCCATGGGCACTTCTGAGGTGTATTTGGGGTTTTTAAAGGAAGTACCTGATTTGTCAGTTTTTTATAAAAAAGGAATTCAGATTGGTATTTTTAGAGACGGATATTATTGGATTTGTAATCTTCCATCTTCTGGTGCTTCTATAGAATGGTTGCGAAGACTATATTCATGGAATGGGAAAAAAATTACATATGAGGAGTTGATGAGTGAAAACAGAACGGTGCCATCTCCGATTACGTATTTGCCATTTTTGAATGGATGTGGTACTCATAGGCCTCAGAAACTGGAAAGCGCTATAAAGGGTATAAGGATAGATACAAATTTAATGGAAATTGCCCAGGGAATGTATGAAGGAATCGCATGTGAAGTACGAAGGATACTGGAATTATTAAAGGAAACAGAGATAAATATTAACAGGATAGTTTCAGTAGGCGGAGGGACTCAAAATTATATTCTTATGCAGGCTAAGGCAGATGTGACAAATCAAATATTTGAGATTACACAAGAATCTCAGGCTACAGTTATAGGAGCTGCCTTAACAGGGGACACAGAGTTAGAAGAAGTAGCGAACATCAGGAAAAAAGTCTTTCCTAATAGAGAAAACAGAAAAGCATATGACAGGAAATACCAACAATATCAGGATGAAATTTATAAACAGCTTATGGACAACAGAAAGGACAGGTAGAGTATGAAATTAGTATCAATGACAGAATTACTAAAAAAGGCAGAAAAAGGTGGATATGGAGTGGGTTCCTTTTCTGCAAGAAATACATTTCTTATTGAATATATTTTGAAGGCAGCACAAGAAACAAAATCTCCGGTAATTGTACAAATTTCTGCAAATGAGTTTAATTGGTTTGATGTGACAGCCAAAGAATTTGCAGAACGTTTTTATGACATTCATGAGCAATATGAAGGGGAAGCTGTTTTACATCTGGATCATACTAAGGATATCTCTATCATTAAGGATGCTATTGATGCAGGGTTTAAATCAGTAATGATCGATGCTTCTCAAAAGAGCTTCGAGGAGAATATATGTATTACAAAAGAAGTAGTGGAATATGCTCATGCGCATGGTGTGCAGGTAGAAGCGGAACTTGGAAAAATCGGAGCAACGGATAAGATTGAAACAGATAATGATGAATGTATGTATACAGATCCAGAAGAAGCCAAAGAATTTGTAGAACGTACCAATGTAGATACATTAGCAGTTTCTATTGGTACAGCACATGGTGTCTATCCTGTAAAAAATCCGAAAATTGATCTGGATAGATTAAAAGATATTCGGAAAGAAGTAGATATTCCATTAGTACTTCATGGAGGAAGCGGTCTGCCGGCTGAAACTGTAAAAGAGGCTATCAAAGTATCAGGTGGTGGTGTTAGTAAGATTAATATTGCTACAGATTTGGAATTAGCCTTTTTGAAATCTCTTAATTGTGAAAGAAAGTCTAATAGAGAAATATGGAAAATGAATCCAGAAGCGCTGATAGTTGCCGGAAAAGAGGTACAAAAGGTAGTTGAAGATAAAATCAGAAACTTTGTTTGCAGTGCGGGGAAATTAATATGAGCAAGCGAATTGGTGTTGTTGCAGATGATGTAACAGGCGCAAATGATATAGGAATTATGTTTAAAAATGGGGGATACCGCAGTGCGGTTTTTCCTCTAAAGTTGCTAGCTAAATGCAAAATAGAAGATGAAGTTCAGGGACTTGATGTGATTATTATTGATACGGATACCCGTTTTGCGGATACAGATACAGCAAAAGCAAAGGTAGCACAGGCTACAGACATATTAAAAAAATTGCATTGTGACAGGTATATAAACAAGACATGTTCTGTTTTTAGAGGAAATATTGGTGCTGAGTTTGATAGTATGCAGGATGCGCTGGGAATAGAGTGTTCTATGGTGATTGCAGGATTTCCTAAAAATGGAAGAACCACAGTGGATGGAATTCATTATGTATATGGAACCAGACTGGAAGAATCTCAGTTTAAAAATGACCCAATTCATCCCATGAATACTTCTTCTTTAAAAGAAATTATGCACAGACAAACAAGCAGGAAAATAGAACTCATTTCATGGGAAGATTTAGACCATGGGTTAGAATTTGTAAAGAATAAGAAAGAAATGTTGAAAAAGAATTGTTCTTATATCTTATTTGATGTGCGTAATCAAGAAGATTTGAAGCTAATTGCTCAGGCAGTAGCGGATGAAATAAATCTTTGCGGAAGCTCGGCTATAGGAGAAGAACTTCCGGGGGTATTTCGGGACAAGAAGGATATTTCAGAACCAGTATTTTTGATTGCTGGAAGTTTAACAGTACAAAGCATAGAACAAACACAGGCAATGAGAACAAAAGGATATTCAGTGTTTGAACTGGATACAGAAAAGTTATTAAGTGGTGATAGAAGTGAAGAGGAGAAGATTTTCCTTATGGCGAAAGTAGCAATGGAACAAGCAAGAGTTGCCATGATACATTCCTCACAAGAGAAAGATAAGATACATAGAACAAAAGAGATAGGAATCAGTCATGGGCTTTCTCATGAAGAAATCGGTCAATGTATATCTGGATGTTTGTGCAGGATTACAAGAAGAATCTTAGAGGAGACCGGATGTAAAAACCTGGTGGTTGCTGGTGGTGATACATCAGCGGCAATTACAGAAGAACTCGGCATTTTTAAAATGGAGATATGCGAAGAGATAGAGGCAGGTGTACCGGCTATGAAAGGAAAGTCGGAATTAGGAGAACTTAACCTGGTATTGAAATCTGGAAGTTTTGGAAGTGGAGAATTTTTAGAAAAGGCTGCAATCTGTCTATGTAAAGGATAATGAAGTGCAGTATGGACTAATGGAGGCAAAATGGATTATTTAGAACGGTTATGTGGAAGATATCCTCAACTCGAAGGGGTAAAAAATGACATCAAAAGAAGCTATGAAATTATGAAAGAATCTTATGAAAATGGGGGGAAAGTTCTTACATGTGGAAATGGTGGAAGCGCTGCAGATTCTGAACATATTGTAGGTGAATTAATGAAAGGTTTTTACAAAAAAAGACCACTTCCGGGCCATATCAAAGATGTATACGGGGAACTTGCAGAAAACCTTCAGGGCGCATTGCCGGCAATTTCTTTGACAGGTCATCCGGCGTTAGCTACAGCTTTCTTAAACGACGTAGATCCGGAAATGGTATTTGCCCAACAGGTATACGGGTATGGAAAAGAGGGAGATGTGCTGATTGCAATGAGTACATCAGGAAATTCTATAAATGTAGTAAATGCGGCAAAGGTAGCAAAGGCAAAAGGGATGATGGTAATTGGATTTACAGGTAGTCAAGGAGGCAGACTGAAAGAACTTAGTAATGTTTGCTTAACAGTGCCAAGCGATATTACAGCAGATATTCAGGAATTTCACTTGCCTGTATACCATACTTTGTGTGCTATGTTAGAGGAACATTTTTTTCAGGAAGGATAGTGTAAATAATGCAAGAAGAAAACCGGGAAAGAAAAAAAGCGTTTATATGTAAAATTGCAAGGATGATGTATGAGAAAAATCTTGTAAGTGGCAAAGATGGAAATATTAGTATCCGTACAGGGAAAGATGAGATGATTATTACTCCTTCTGGTGTGAGCAAAGCATTTCTGAAACCAGAAATGTTGATTGTACAGAAATTTGATGGAAGGATTGTGGAAGGAACTTATAAATCGACCAAGGAAGCAGCGCTACATAGTTGTTTGTACGAAGGGAAACCGGAGATTGGAGCAATTGTACATACACATCCTGCTGCAGCTACAGCATTTGCAGTTTGTGGTATCCCTCTTTTTGATAATTGTCTTTTAGAGGTGCCTGCGTTATTAGGGAAGATTGGATTGGCAGGTTATGCTCCTGCAGGAAGTAAGGAATTGATTCATGAAGTAAAAAAAGTTCTGGACAGTGACGTGATTTTTTTGCAGAATCATGGGGTTATTACATATGGCACAGATTTGCAAGACGCATTTAGCAGGATGGATGCAGTGGAAAATGCAGCAAAAACATTGATTTATGCGAAAATTTTGGGACGAATAAAGGAATTTTAAGAGGAGAGGCAAATCAAAATGGAGCAGAAATATAAAAACGAAGAGTTGAGTTTTGAGGAGCGTGCAGAGGATCTTGTGAATCATATGACAATAGAAGAGTGTGCTTCACAGATGCTTCATGAGGCAGGATATTTAAAGAGGTTAGGAATCAAGGCATACAACTGGTGGAATGAAGCCCTTCATGGTGCAGCAAGGAGTGGAATGTCTACAGTTTTTCCACAGGCAATTGGAATGGCTGCAACTTTTGATGAAGAATTATTAGAAAAAGTTGCGGATGTAGCGGCAACTGAAGGGCGGGGGAAATATAATACGTTTCAAAAATATGAAGATTATGGGAGTTATAAGGGGCTTACTTTTTGGTCTCCCAATGTTAATATTTTCAGAGACCCAAGATGGGGCAGAGGCCAGGAAACATATGGAGAAGATCCTTATCTTACAGGAAAATTAGGAGCAGCATTTGTAAGAGGACTGCAGGGAAAAGATCCGAAGTATTTAAAAACAGCGGCATGTGCAAAACATTTTGCTGTTCATAGCGGACCAGAAGGTAAGCGTCATGAATTTAATGCTGTTGCCAGTAAGAAAGATATGGAAGAAACATATTTGCCGGCATTTAAGGAATTGGTAGATGCTGGGGTGGAAGGATTCATGGGGGCATATAATAGAACGAATGGTGAACCTTGCTGTGGAAGCAAGACTTTGATAAAAGACCTGCTAAGAGAACAATGGCATTTTTCAGGATACTTCACTTCCGATTGCTGGGCTATTGCAGATTTTCATTTACACCATAGAGTGACTTCCACACCACTGCAATCTGTGGCATTAGCGCTGAAAAATGGCTGCGATTTGAATTGTGGAAATACCTATGCATATATTTTACAGGCCTTGCAGGAAGGATTGATTACAGAAGAAGAAATTAGAACTTCTTGTATACGTTTAATGAAAACCCGTATGAAACTTGGCATGTTTGATAAGGAAACTCCTTTTGATTCCATAGATTATACAGTTATTGATTGTAAAGAACATCAGGAATTGAATCTGGAGGTGGCAAGAAAGTCGTTAGTTTTGTTAAAAAATAATCATATCCTTCCATTACAAAAAGGCAATCTAAAAAATGTGGCTGTCATTGGACCAAATGCAAATTCAATTACAGCATTAAATGGAAATTATCATGGAACAGCAAATCAGTATCATACTGATTTAGATGCTGTAAGAGCAGCTCTTCCAGGAGTGAGAGTGAATTATTCTAAGGGATGTCATTTATATGAAGAAAAGCTGGAAGACCCAGGATATTCAGGAGACTGTCTGGCTGAAGTTAAGGCACAAACCGATTTAGCTGACATTGTGATTCTTGTAGTAGGAATGGACGAGACGATTGAAGGGGAAGAAATACTTGGAAGGGAAGGGTTTACAGGTGATAAGAAGGATTTACTACTTCCTAAGAGCCAACGAGATTTGATCAAAACAGTTTGTGAAAGGAATACCCCTGTAATCATTGTTAACATGACTGGCAGTGCCATAGATTTTGCAGAAGGCTGTAGTGCGGATGCGATTATTCAGGCATGGTATCCAGGTGCTATGGGAGGAAAAGCAATTAGTGATTTGATTTTTGGGGAATATTCTCCCTCTGGGAAACTGCCAATTACATTTTATAGGAATGATAATTATCTTCCAGATTTTGAAGATTATAGTATGGAAAACCGTACTTATAAATTTATAAAAGAGAGACCACTTTATCCCTTTGGATATGGTTTGAGTTATACATCTTTTACTTATACAGATCCAAGGGTAGATAAAAAGATTTTACACCCAGGCGAAGATTTGTGTTTTAAGGTAACTGTAAAGAATACAGGAGAAAGAGAAGCTGATGAAATTGTACAATGTTATTTAAGAGATGAGAATGCAAGTGTAAGGGTGCCAAAGCACAAATTGTGTGGAATGGAAAGAGTTCATTTACAGTCTGGAGAGGAAGCCGAAGTAACATTTACAGTAGATGGTTCACAATTTGATATTATTACGGAAGAGGGTGAACATACCTTTGAAACGGGAATGTTTACGGTATTTGCCGGTGGATGTCAGCCTGAAGAATATAGTGAGGAACTTTCAGGGACTTTTTGTGCATCACAGGAAATAGAATTAGTAAAGTAAGTTTTTGGAATTTTATGAAAACAGGGATGCAGCATTCGCCGCATCCCTCTCACCTCTCATATTCCACATAATCCTTCCAGATAAAAGCAGTTCCTCCTTCAAAGACAATCCGGTACCATCCGTTTTCGCAGATTCCTGTAATGGTAACAGAATCTCCAGCGCTTAGATGTCCCAGAATTTCGGAGCCGCTTTTGGCATCACTGCGGACATTTACGCCTCCTATGATGGTTCCGGTACCAGAAGTTTTTTCTACGTCTACGCCGCTTGCCGGCTCATCCTCACCGGCAGGAGAATAGGTAGAGCCGGAGGCGGCAGAACCGCTGATAACGCCATCTTCTTTGTCAGGAATTAATCCTGAATTATTATCTTCTACAATGATTTTCCGTACTTTCACATTGCTGGTATCCGTATCTTTTATAGCCCCCACATACACCAGAAGAACTTCATTTCCGGGAACAATTCCGTTTGCAAGCTCCAGCTTTGCATTGGAACAATTATCAAAAGTAAGAGTTTCCCCCTCCTCAGTTTTCAGGGAAAGCTGAGAGCCTGTATAGGAAGTCAGAGTGCCGCTAAGAGAAGCAGAGACAGCGTCTAATTCTGCTTCTTCTGCTTTTTTCTTGTCGTCTTTTCCGCAACTGGTCAGAGTGAAAAGGATGAGGACAGTGATAAGTGCAGGCTTAAAAAGTAAGTTTCTGTGTTTTTTCATAATGAAACCTCCTGTTTTTGCAAATGTTTCTTGAAAATCAGTAAAAATGCTACGGTTGACATAACAGCAGCAATGCCATCAGCCAGAGGCTGTGCGTAGAAGGCGCTTCTGGCTCCATAGAAGATGGGGAGTATCATGGTAAACAGTACATAGTCACCCTTGCGGAACAAGGAGAGAAACAGCGCTGTTTTGCTTCTTCCCAGTGCAGTGAAGCCGTCTACAAAAACGTACTGAAAACTCAGGGGCACAATCATAAGAGTGAAAATGTGGATGCCCCAGATACATAAATCTGTAAGTCCCGGGTCTCTGGTAAAAATTCCAATAAAGTATTGGGGGACAATTCTGGACAGCAGAAACATCAGGGAAGTAAAGCAGAGGCACAAAAGTAAAATATAGCGCTCTGCCTTTCGTACCCGTCTGGTAGCCTTTGCCCCGTAATTATAGCTTAAAATAGCCTGGGTTCCACTGGAAATACCAAGCATGGGACCGGTAATAAGCATCATATAGCTTTGCACAATGGTAGCGCAGGTAATGAGCAAATCCCCTTCTTTTGGACCTCCGTAGTGCTGCAAGACAGTGTTCATGATAATAATAATGACACTGTCTGTTGCCAGAATCAGGAATGGTGATAAGCCCAGTCCTAAAATCCGGCAGGTAATGTTTTTGGAAAGCATTTCTTTTTTTAATCTTGTAATTCGTACCGGAACCTTTTTTCCAATCAGAAAACAAAAGGCAAAGGAACAGGAGGCAAACTGGGCGATTACTGTAGCCCAGGCAGCCCCTGCCACACCCATATCAAAAACAAAGATAAATACAGGGTCCAGCACAATGTTGGTAATGGCGCCAATGAGTACGGTACACATGCCGACAGCGGGAAAGCCCTGGCAGGTAATGAAATAGTTCAGCCCAATAGCCATAAGGGCGAAAAAGGTTCCCACTGTGTAAATGGTCATATAAGTATCTGCATAGGGAAAGGTCAGGGGGCTGGCGCCAAACCAGTTCAGCAGGTATTTTTTACTCAGAAGGAAAACCAGAGTCAATACAGCGGAAAAGGCCACCAGCATAGCAAAACTGTGAGCAAGAATAGACTGCGCTTCTTTTTTCTGCCCGGCTCCCATACGCATGGCCATGAGAATGGAGCCCCCAAGTCCAATGAGAGTTCCAAAGGAGGTGAGCAGAGTTACAATAGGCCCGCACACCCCCACTCCCGCAAGAGCAATATCACCGATTTCTTCTATATTTCCAATAAACATCCGGTCTATAATGCTGTACAGAACAGTGACAAACTGAGCAATCATGGAGGGGATTGCCAGTTTCAGAACCAGAAGGGGAATTTTATCTTTTCCTAAATCCGTTGTGTGTTTCATGATTTCTTTTCTAATCTCCTCTTTTCTGTTTGAATAGTAACATTCTAATATAGATTTGAGGAAATGAAAAGAGAAAATGCTTGCTTCACTTAAAATGTATATGCTATACTAAAACCAGGTAAAACAACATAGGAGCACTGCAGCGGAGAATCTTGCAAGCAAGATTCTTTTTTACAGTTATTTGGAAAGTAAAGAGGATAAGAAATGTTAAAAATCAAGGAATACAGAAAGGTCAGGGACCTGGAAGAGGCTTATGAGCTGAATCAGAAGAAATCGGCCTGTGTATTAGGCGGAATGGTGTGGCTGAAAATGGGAAACCGTATGGTCAGCACAGCTATTGATTTATCAGGATTAGGATTAGATACTATAGAAGAGACAGAAGAAGAGTTCCGTATTGGAGCCATGACTTCTCTTCGGGCACTGGAAACCCACCAGGGTCTGGCAGCATACACCAATGGAGCAATGAAAGAAAGTCTGCGCCATATTGTTGGGGTGCAGTTTAGAAATTGCGCTACAGTGGGCGGCAGTATTTTTGGAAGATTCGGATTTTCCGATGTACTGACCATGTTTTTAGCTATGGACTCTTATGTGGAATTATATAAAGGCGGCATTGTTTCCATGGAGGAATTTGCAGCAGGCAAACGTGACCGGGATATTTTGGTACGGATTATTGTGAAGAAACAGCCAATGAAAACTGTTTATCTCAGCCAGAGAAACAGCAAGACCGATTTTCCGGTGCTTACCTGCGCTTTATCTTTAGACGCTAAGGGTCAGGTGAAAACCGTTGTAGGAGCATGTCCTTCCAGAGCAAGAGTCATTGAAGATAAGGAAGGTATGCTAAAAGACTTTTTGAATCTGTCCAGGGAAGAACAGGAAGCAGCAACAGAAGCTTTTGGAACTTATGTGCAGGGTCAGGTGAAAACCGGAAGCAATATGAGAGCTTCCAGGGAATACAGAAGCCTCCTGGTAAAAGTTCTTACAAAAAGAGCGCTTCTTGCAGCAGCTTCGAAAGAATCACAGGCAGGAGGAATGGAATAATGGAAATTAAATTCTGGTTAAACGGAAAGAAAATCCAGGAAGAAATTCAGCCGGACATGCTGCTACTGGATTTGTTAAGAGAAAAAGGCTGCTATAGTGTGAAAAGAGGCTGTGAAACTGCAAACTGCGGACTTTGCACCGTACTTTTAGAGGAAAAACCAGTGTTGTCCTGTAGTTTTCTGGCTGCCAGAGCAGATGGGAAGCATGTGGTAACCCTGGAAGGAATGCAAAAAGAGGCAGAGGAAATTGGCGGTTTTCTGGCAAAACAGGGGGCAGAACAGTGCGGTTTCTGCAATCCGGGATTTTTAATGAATATTTTTGCTATGTTAAAAGAATTAGAAAATCCTACAGAAGCGGAAATTAATGAATATTTAGCAGGAAATCTTTGCCGGTGCAGCGGTTTTATGGGACAAACCAGAAGCATTCTGAATTACCTGGAATATAAAAAACAGCAGAAAAAGGGGGAGGATAAGGAATGAAATATGTAAACACATCGGTAGAAAAAAAAGATGCCATGGCCCTTGTAACAGGTCAGCCGGTGTATACAGATGATCTGGCGCCAAAGGACTGCCTGATTGTGAAGCTTCTTAGAAGCCCTCATGCCCATGCGCTGATTGAAGAAATTGACACACAGGCTGCCCTTCAAGTACCGGGGATTGCCTGTATACTTACTTATCAAGACGTTCCGCAGGATCGCTTCACCTTTGCAGGACAGACCTATCCCGAATTGAGTCCTTATGACCGTCTGATTCTGGATCAGAGAGTACGTTTTGTAGGAGATGCTGTGGCCATTGTAGCAGGAGAAAATGAGAAAGCAGTTGACAAGGCATTAAAACTCATTAAAGTGAAATATCAGGTGCTTGAGGCAGTTCTGGACTTTCATGAAGCTAAGGATAACCCGGTAGTGATTCACCCGGAAGACAACTGGGAATCCAGAGTGCCGGTGGGAGCAGATAATAAGCGGAATCTCTGCGCTGCCCGGGAAGAAAGCTCTGGAGACGTGGAAGCTGTTTTAAAAGCATGTAAATATACTATTGACAGAACCTATCATACCAAGGCAAACCAGCAGGCTATGATGGAGACCTTCCGAAGCTATACTTATCTGGATCATTTCGGACGGATGAATGTGGTAACCTCCACACAGGTTCCTTTCCATGTGAGAAGAATCCTGGGAAGCGCGCTGGGAATCGGCGCATCCAATGTGCGTGTAATCAAACCGCGTATTGGAGGCGGTTTTGGCGCGAAACAGACGTCTGTAACAGAAGTTTATCCGGCGCTTGTTACCTTAAAGACTAAAAAGCCTGCCAAGCTGGTATATTCCCGCTATGAATCTCAGATTTGTTCCTCACCACGTCATGAAATGGAAGTGCGGGTACGTCTGGGGGCAGATGAACATGGTATTTTAAAAGCCATGGATATTCATACCTTATCCAACACAGGCGCTTATGGGGAGCATGGACCTACTACCGTAGGACTTTCCGGTCATAAGCCTCTGGGATTATATGGGAAAAAAGAAGCATATCGTTTTACTTATGAAGTAGTGTATACCAACCGTATGTCTGCAGGAGCTTACAGAGGTTACGGGGCTACTCAGGGAATCTTTGCAGTGGAGTCTGCAGTGGATGAGCTGGCTCATGAAATGGGCATGGATCCGGTCAAATTCAGGGAGCTGAACTTGTCCCGCGAGGGAGACCCGTTTCTGGGATATGATGGCTGTCCGGTTGTTACAAGCTGTACCTTGGATAAATGTGTGGAAAAAGCCAAAGAAATGATTGGCTGGGATGAGAAATATCCTGTGAAGGACATGGGAAATGGAAAAGTAAGGGCAGTAGGCGCAGCGCTGGCCATGCAGGGCTCTTCCATTGCAGGTGTTGATATCGGCGGCGCAGAGGTGAAATTAGGAGAGGACGGCTCTTATACCTTAAACCTTGGGGCAACGGATATGGGAACCGGATGTGACACTATCCTTTCTCAGATGGCAGCAGATATTCTGGAAACTGATATTGATAATATTGTGGCATTTGGGGTAGATACAGACGTATCTCCTTATGATTCCGGCTCTTATGCCTCTGCCACTACTTATGTGACCGGTATGGCAGTTACCGATGCCTGCCAGAAGCTTCGCGCACAGATTCAGAAGCTTGGAGCAGAAATGCTGGAGAAAAAGCCGGAAGAAGTAGATTTTGACGGAAAAGTGGTTTATGAACTGGATGGAGACCGGAAAGTAACTTTGGAAGAAATTGCAGTAAAAGGAACCTGCGGAAATAATGTGAATCTTCAGGCGTCTGCCACCCGCTCTTCCAAGATTTCCCCGCCGCCTTTCATGGTAGGTATGGCAGAGGTTGAGATTGACAAGGAGACCGGAAGTCTGGAACTGCTGGATTATGTGGCGGTGGTAGACTGTGGAACACCCATTAACCCAAATCTGGCAAGAGTACAGACAGAAGGCGGAATCGGACAGGGAATCGGCATGGCGCTTTATGAAGATATCCAGTACAATGAAAAAGGCCAGCTTCGGAACAATTCCTTTATGCAGTATAAGATTCCAACCAGACAGGATGTGGGCAAGATTCGTGTGGAATTTGCCCCAAGTTATGAAAAATCTCATCCATTTGGGGCGAAATCCATTGGTGAGATTGTTATTAATACCCCATGTCCGGCCATTGCCAATGCAGTAGATCATGCAGTGGGAGTCCGCATCCGCGAGATGCCCATTACCGCAGAAAAAATTGCAATGGAATTGTTAAAAAGACAGGAAAACAAATAGAAAACAATATAGAAAAGAGGCAAAAAACATGTTTCAGCAGACAGCAAAGGAATTAATTGCATTTATAGAAAAAAGCCCTACCTGCTTCCAGGCAGTTGCAGCCATGAAGGAAACATTGAAACAGGAAGGTTATCAGGAATTAAAAGAAAATGAAAAGTGGCAGATAGAAAAAGGCGGAAACTATTTTGTGACCAGAAATGATTCAGCCATCATTGCTTTTTCAGTGCCACAGGGAGAGTGGAAGGGTTTTCGCATTATGGCAAGCCACAGTGATTCACCATCTTTCAAAATCAAAGATAATCCGGAAATGACTGTGGAAAACAAGTATGTGAAGCTGAATGTGGAGAAGTATGGCGGCATGATTTGCGCTCCATGGTTTGACCGCCCTCTTTCCGTAGCCGGACGGGTTGTGGTGAAAGAAAACAATGCCTTTGTTACAAAGCTGGTGGATATTGACAGAGACCTTCTTATGATTCCCAATCTGGCTATTCACATGAGCCGCCAGATTAATGATGGTTATCAGTATAGCGCACAGAAGGATATGCTGCCTCTGTATGGAGAAATCGGGGCAAAAGATACCTTCATGGAGGCAGTAGCACAGAACGTCGGTGTAAAAGCAGAAGACATTCTGGGACATGACCTGTTTCTGTATAACAGACAAAAGGGAAGCATCTGGGGCGCGCAGGAAGAATTTTTATCCGTAGGAAGACTGGATGATTTGCAGTGTGCCTTTGCCTCTTTGAAAGGCTTCCTGGGCGGGGAGAAAAAAGAGCATGTGGCAGTTCACTGTGTGCTGGACAATGAAGAAGTAGGAAGCAGCACAAAGCAGGGTGCGGCATCCACCTTCCTGTATGATGTGTTAGTGCGTATGACACGCGCTCTTGGCATGGACTATGAAGATTATTTAAGAACCCTGGCAGACAGCTTCATGGTATCTGCGGATAATGGACATGCCCTGCATCCAAACTACACAGAAAAAGCAGATCCTGTAAACCGTCCTGTATTAAATCAGGGAATTGTGATTAAATATGCAGGAAACCAGAAATATTGTACAGATGCTGTATCAGCAGCCATGTTTAAAGATTTATGCAAACAAGCAGAAGTTCCATATCAGACCTTTACCAATCACTCTGATGTTCCAGGCGGTTCTACCCTTGGAAATATTTCAAATACAAAGGTAGCGTTAAACAGTGTTGATATTGGACTTCCGCTTCTTGCAATGCACTCCCCATATGAGACAGCAGGAGTGAAAGATACCTATTATTTAGTAGAAGTAGCGAAAAAACTTTTTGCCTGAGATATTATCTGCACCTTTTTCCATGATAAGGAAGAAGGTGCATTTTTTCACCCTTTATATGGAAACCAAAGCCCAGGTTGTTTCCTGAATCAGTGGTAAATCCACAATCCTCTTCTGAGAGCAGTTGAAAACCGTTTTTTCTCAGCTCCTCATGGAAATAAGAATTTTGAAAGTTCTGGCAGGAACATTCCGGATACATACTAAGGAGCAGCTTCATGGATTTTGGAGCATGCTCAAAGTAGAAATAGGTGCCGATTACATCTGCATGGGGACTTAGATAAGGGCGCAGCTCCTGGTACAAAAAGCTGGGATGGTAAAAATTATGTTCATTTACCGCAAAAAAATCCAGATGCAGATCAATACACTCTGATTTTAAAGGAAAAGTGGTACTGCTGTCCGCCAGATACAAAATATCCAGATCCGGGCGCTGTTTTTCAATGAGATGCTTATACATCAACAGAGTTTCCGGGTATTTGTCAATGACAATATAACGGCTGTCCCCAGGAAGGTATTCCAGATGATTGTGCATGAAGAACCAGGCATTGATATAAGTTTCGGCAATAACCTTGTGGTGTAAATCAACCTGTTCCATGCGTTCCAGCATCCAGTTGTAGGAGCGCTGAAACATGGTAATCAGTTGTGGGGGGAGGTCTTTATACAATTCCCGGGTTACATCAGGAGTATCCTGAAGATTGGTATTTTTATTTGGCGTCATGAGAATCCCCTTGTCAATGACTGCTTCATAGCCGCAGGAGCATCCAAGAGCGCCATGATAGAGGAAACGCTGGTCCATTTCCACATCTGTAAGAGACAGGGAGCCTTTGCATACAGGACAGCAAAGGAGAGACAGCATGGACAGGGGAACTCCTGTTTTTAAAGTAGCAGAAGCAGGGTGCCGGTCAAGCTCCTTGATTTTTTCTTCCAGATGTCCAATGATTTTTTGCTTTTGCTGAATTTCCCGGAGACAGAAATCACGTTTTCCAGTATAGATAGCCTTCAGTTCCTCCACATCCTGGGGGTCTGCCAGCCCTGACACCCGTTTCAGAGATAGAATGATGTGGATTTCCCTGAGAGAAAACTCAAGCTCCTTTAATTCCAGAATCCATTCCAAATCTTTAAGAGTAGCCTGGTCAAAGACATACTGTCCCTTTGGACGGGGAGGAACCAGAAGACCGTATTTGATATAATAATAAAGATTATCCACAGAAATATGATATAGTTCTGATACTTTTCCAATTCGCATAAGAGATACCTCCTGTTCTTTTTTTATCCTAACACAAATCTGGAGTATACTCCAGGTTTTTTGAAAGTTTTTGAAAAACCGCAGGTTGACATGAACCAGGCTCCATATTTTACAATGGCAGAAATAAAAAACAAGGAGTCGAAGAGCCTATGAAAATCATGAAAAAAGCCTGTCAGCGAACAGAAGAAGATAGAAGAAACCTTACAAAAACAGTGGAAGTGATGATTGACTATGTAAGAGAGCAAAAAGATGCTGCCTTAAAAGAATATAATCTGAAATTTGATGGCTGCACCAGAGAAACCTTGCGTGTAAGCAAGGAGGAAATCCAGGAAGCATATTCCCGGCTTACTGCACAGGAAATTGAGGATTTAAAGGCCGCAGCCGCCAATATCAGAGTCTTTTCCCAGGCGCAGAAAGAAACTGTAAAACCTTTGGAAAACTTCAGTCCGGCGCCTGGAATCTTTCTGGGGCACAGGATTATCCCTGTAAAATCCTGTTGCTGTTATGTGCCGGGAGGAAATTATCCGCTGTATTCCACTGCGCTTATGTTAATTATTCCGGCGAAAACCGCAGGGGTAGAGCGGGTGGCAGCCTGTTCGCCTGTTATGAAAGGAAGCAATGAGATAAATCCGAAAACTCTGGTAGCCATGGACATTGCAGGGGCTGATGAAATTTATGCAGTAGGAGGCGCCCAGTCCATTGCGGCTTTTTCTTACGGTACAGAGGAAATAAAGCCTGTGGATATGATTGTAGGTCCTGGAAACCGCTTTGTCACAGAGGCAAAACGCCAGTGCTATGGACAGGTGGGGATTGATTTTGTGGCAGGTCCCAGTGAAGTTCTGGTGATTGCAGATGGAAGCGGAACGCCGGAGATTGTGGCGGCTGATTTGCTGGCTCAGTCAGAGCATGACCCTAATGCAAAAGGGATTCTGATAACAACAGAAGCATCCTTTGGAGAAGCAGTGATGGAAGCGGTTGAGAGAGAATTGGCTGTACTGGAAACAGCAGAAATTGCCAGAAAATCCTGGGAGGTTTATGGAGAGGTAATCCTGGTGGATTCTCTGGAAGAAGCTGTCCGGCTGGCAAATGAATATGCGCCTGAGCACCTGGAACTGAATGTTCAGAATCCAGAGGAAGTGTCAGAGCAGCTTTATAATTACGGCTCTCTTTTTATGGGAGAAAACACAGCAGAAGTGTTTGGGGACTATGCATCAGGAACTAACCACACACTTCCCACTCTTAGGGCAGCCAGATATACAGGAGGGGTGTGGGTTGGAACATTTTTGAAAACCTGTACTTACCAGAGTATGACGCCTGAGGCGGCTGCAGAGCTGGCTCCGCTGGTGTACCGTATGGCAAAAGGTGAAGGGCTTATGGGGCATGCAAGGGCGGCTGAGGTAAGGAAAAGTCTGATATAAAATCAGTATATTTTACATTTACCTGATGAATTTGAAAAATAGTAAAAAATAATTTGTTTTTTACGAATATATTTACTTATAGTTAGAAAAATGATATAGTTCTCCTATCACATACTTTATTTATAATTCATAATGTTGGAAAGGAGACAGGAACATGGCAGAGCGGATTTATAATGGCATGATACCGGTTATGGTGGATATGGTATCTGCTACAGTAGGACCTGAGGTGGGGAAAGCAATAGCAGGAGCACCTCTTGGTACAAAAACTTATGAGGCAGACTTAGTATGCAGTCCAAGAGAGAATATGAAGTTGCTGTTAGAACATAAGGTGCCGAAATATCTTCCTATGGCGGGTGATACGTATCCTATTACACCAGATATTATTTGTGAAAGAAGCTATGACAATAAGACTGGTCCCGATTGGTTTGGATGTAAATGGACCTTTGAGCCAGGAATCGGAGCAACGATGGTAAAACCAGGGGACGAGATGCTGGATACTATTGTTGGGTGGCAGAATAAAGTGAAATTTCCAGATTTAGACGCGCTGGACTGGGAAGAATGCGCAAAGGGAATTGAAAAACATTATGATGAAAATCGGATGTCTGACTGGTGGCTTCAGGTGGGACTGTTTGAACGACTTCATGCTTTGTTAGGCATGGAGGGGGCTTTGGAGGCTCTTATGGAAGATGAAGACGAAGTAGGAGAGTTTTTTGAAGCCATGACAGAGCATAAGATTAAAATTATTAAGTACCTGACTAAATATTTTCATGTAGATATGATTTGCTACCATGATGACTGGGGATATAATAAAGACGGTTTTATTCCACCCAGAATTTTTGAACGGATTATTGCTCCGAATTTAAAGAAAATCGTGCAGGCAGCTCATGATGGAGGCGCATATTTTAATATGCATTCAGACGGAAGGATTGAGCGGTATATTCCGTATATGATTGATGCCCAGGTTGATATGTGGAATCCGGCTCAGACGGTGAATGATGTTGTTGCCATTAAGAAAGAGTATGGAGACAGACTGGTTTTAAATGGCGCAATGGATGAAGGATGGACCAATGACCCAAGGGCAGAAGAGGAGAAACTCCGCCAGTATGTACAGGAAAAAGTGAAAGTATTAGGTGCAGGGGGAGGTTTTTACGCCAGCCCTGCTACCTTTACAGCGCGAAATAAAGCGGTTATGACAGACGAATTAAAGAAAAACTGGAGACATTTTTATTCCTTCTAATTAATAAAAGTATTTACTTCTTGGGATGATTTTGAAGAATTGTTCCTAGCAGATGTCGTTCTGCTTCGGTAGTAATGACATCTGCTATTTTTTTCTTGTTAAATTTTTTTAAGATATTATGTACTTGTGACTTTACAGTACTCATTTCTACACAACGCAATTCACATACATCTTTTTTACTGTATCCGTTAGAAAGTAAATATAAAGTATCCAGTTCTCGTGGTGTCAGTGTTGAAAGTAAATTTAGCATAAAAAGGAAACTGCTTTCGTAGGTTTTAACTCGTTGAAATTCGTTGCGTATTTTATCCGCTATTTCAGGGCGGATGGGAGAAGAATTATGATGGGCGCCAATAACACCTTGAAGAATTTCTTCTTCGGAAGCATTCTTTAGGATATAATCACAGGCACCTAAACGGAAAGCAGAAAAAATTAATTCATCTTCTTCATATACAGTAAGAATAATAATTTTTATCTCAGGATTTTCTGATAATATTTCACCCGTAGCCCGTATTCCGGCATCTTTACATTCCATTTCAATGTCCATAAGAATTACATCCGGTTTTAGTTCGCTGGCTTTTTTGCAGGCGTCCACTCCATTGTCTACATCAGCCAATACTTGTATTTCAGGATGACTGCCTAAAATTTTGACATATCGTTTGCGAATTGGGGCAATATCTTCAGCTATTATTACTTTAATGGGATTAATCATGATTGGTTTTCCTTTCTGGTGTGGGCAGCGTATTTTGATTGAATAATGCCTTCTTTTGTTACAAGAGGGAGAAAAATTCTGGTGGCTGTTCCTTTTCCTAATGTACTGACTACATCTATTTTCCCTTCATGGGCATGAATGATTTTATAGGTAAGTGTTAGTCCGATTCCCCAGTGTTTGGAATAAGGATGAGAAGAATAAAAAGGTAAAAAAATCTGCTCAAGATTTTCTTTAGAAATCCCTTTTCCTGTATCTTTGATTTCTATCCATGCATAGCGTCTGTTGGTTTTTAAAGTTAAAATGAGACTTTTTTGTTCATTGGAAATATCATTCATAGCATCCAGAGAATTCTTTATAATATTATGGATTGCCTGTTCCATATAAACTGGATCAACCATAGCCCAAATAGTTTCTTTGGGGTAGTTCCGAACTACAGAAATTTCGGATAATTCCAGAGAAAAGTTTTTAAGCGTTTGTTCAAGAATTTCCTGGAGTGAAAAAAGTTTTAGGTTCAATTCACTTGTTTTGGTGCTGCGGTGAATTTCATCAATTCTGGAATAAAGTGTTTCACAGCGCATTTTTATATTATTTAGAATTTCTGTCTCTTCTGGTGAAGATGTTGTTAAAAGTTCTGCTTCAGATTGTAGAGCAAGAATTTCATTTTTTATGTAATGGCAGAAAATTTTCGAAGTTGTTTCAGAAGAGCTGATTCCTTTCGAAATACTAAATTCTGATAATGCCATTTGATTTGTAAGCGTTGCGAGCCAATAAGTGCAGTAAGTTAATAGAGCCGCAGCGGCAATTAAAAAATAAGGAAAAGCATCATAAAATAAGGAATGACTGCTTAAATGGATGGAACGGTATGTATGTGTTCCGGCAATTTTGGAAATTTTCAAAAAGAAGCTGGGAGCCAGAGATATAAAAAACATATATACCAAAGAAAAAATTCCGTAACTGATGCATAAAAACCAATGGTTAAAGCGGAATAGCTTTAGTTTTGGAGAATTACGCAAGGCAATAAGCAGAAAAATCATGCAGGATAAAACAATAGCATTATTGCATACTCTGGTAATTTCCATAATAGAAAATTCCATCTTTTCGTATTGGGCTACACTCATGTAGCTTGGATATAAATAATAATATAGTTTATAATTTGTGGAAGGATCATATAATATAGCAAGAAAAATACAGTATAGCCATACAGCTGTTTTTAGAAGCCTTTCTGTGATGCGCCTTTTAGGATGGCAAAAAGAAAAGGCAAAGTAGGTACTGATGATTACAATGCTAAGGCTGGATAGATTCATTAGGCGAATCAGGTTTATCTTGCTAATTTTAAAGAAGAAAAACCATCTCCAAATAAAGTTAGGAAGATAAAAATAGGATTTTATAAGGTTATAATAGTAAGTATCTTTGGAAATGTAAACAATCATGGAGCTAAGGGCAACAAAATAAGAGAAAAGTAAAAAAATAAGTACTGTGTGATTTTTGTTACCTCTAAAATATAGGATAATTAAGAAAAATATTAAGGCTAAGATTAAAATCAAGAAATAAAACATAAAACCATACCTCTTTCTTTTTTAGTATAGCAGAATTAGTAAAATAAAAAAGGTGGATAAAATTTCAACCTGTCTACATTTAATAGTCTGTTGTATAGTTAGTATAGCAAAACAAATATACAGGGTCAAGTTAGAGGAAACTTGGCAGAAGGAGGTAATTATGAGGAAGAAACGAATAGCAGCAGGAATTATGAGCGTAATAATGGCAGCAGGAATGCTGGCAGGATGTGGAGGAAGCGGAGGCAATAAAGAAGCGGAATCAGCGAAGACAGAAGATGGAAAGGTAAATCTGAAGTTTTACATCTGGAGCGATGAAGAAAACTACATGACAGAAATCGCTGAAAACTATAATAAAAGTCAGGACAAGGTTACAGTCGAAATTGTAAGTATTGCAAACGATAGTTACGATGATAAGTTAAAAGTTATGCTTTCTGCAGGAAGTGATGCAGATATTGTAGATATCCGGACTATGAATCAGGTTCAACAATTTCAAGATTCAGGTGCACTTACAGATATTACAAAAATGGTAGAAGAGAGTGATTTGGATATTAGCAAATATGGCTCTTTATGGGATGCGTCTTATCCTGAAGGTAAGGTATGGGCATTGCCTACACGCTCTACTTGTTGGATGCTGTTTTATAATGAAGACTTATTAAAAGATGCTGGAATTACCATGCCAGAACAAATGACCTGGGATGAATATGGAGATATGGCAAAAGAATTGACTTCTGGTGATGGAAAACAGTATGGAGGCTATTGGATTAACTGGGATATTTATCATGCCATTGCAACGCAGCAGGAGTGCTATCTGAATGCAGATGACATTACACCAGTGAAGCAATCATTGGAGTATTTAAACAAATTTATGAATGAAGATAAATCACATGTATCTATGGCAGAAATACAGGCTACAAACTCACAGTATCTGGCAGATTTTGAAAATGGAAAGGTAGCTATGATGCCTCAGGGAGAGTGGCTGATTAATATGCTTTTGACAGACCAAAAAGATGGAAAAACAGATATTAACTGGAATGTAGCACCTATGCCTGTTCCTGAAGGCGTAGAGCCGGGAACTACCTGGGGACAGTTTCAGTTTGCAGGTATCCCCAAAGATGCAAAACATAAAGAAGAGAGCTTTGATTTTCTGAAATATTTGTGCGGCGAGGGCGGATCTACGGTTCTTCCAAAATATGGAATGCTTCCTGCATATTCTGGGGATGAGGCAAAAGAAGTATTTTCTGAAGTTGTAGGAAAAGAAAATGTTGTAAATGTTGTATTTAATGCAAAAAAAGTAATGGAAACACCAGCATATGTGAAATATGGAGAATTACTTACAGCTTTGAAGGAGAATGCAGAACTGTATCTTTTAGGTGAAAAAGATATTGATGAAACTATGGAAAATTTCGAAAAACAGCGTCAAGAAGTTATGAGTGAATAGGAATCTGTTTGTGGGGAAGCACTGAAAATAAGTCTTCCCCACTTCCTATCAATAAGAGAGGAATAAATATGAGCGGACAAAAAGTAGCAAAAAAAAGAAAATTTAAAAAGGAATGGCTGAAGGGCTACCTGTTTATAATGCCGAATTTTATAGGCTTTTTTATTTTTATGGCAGTTCCCATTGTAATGGGACTATTTATCTCTTTTACAGATTATAATGGATTTGGGTTTTCCAAATTTGTAGGACTTTCTAATTATATTAAAATGTTTCAGGATGAATATTTTCAGGTATCTTTTTTTAACAATCTTTTATATACCTTAGTGACAGTTCCTGGCACCATTATAGCCTCTTTGCTTCTGGCAGTTGCAGTTAATGCAGGTATTAAAGGAAGTGGCTTGTTTAAGACAATGTTCTTTTTCCCGACTATTACTTCCATGGTAGCAGTTGGAATTGTATGGGCGCTGATTTTTAACCCATATACAGGACCATTGAATCAAATTTTACAGTCACTAGGAATAGAAAATCCACCTATGTGGTTAGCATCTTCTGAAACAGCCTTATGGTCTGTTATGCTTGTTGCTATCTGGAAAAATGCAGGTTATTATATGGTAATTCTGTTGGCCGGCCTTCAGTCTATTCCAGCTCAATTATATGAAGCAGCGCAAATTGATGGAGCTGGAGCAGTGAAACGGTTTTTTAAGATTACACTTCCAATGCTGTCTCCTACAATGTTTATGGTAGTGATTTTAAACATTATCAGTTCTTTCCAGGTATTTGATTTAATTAATATCATGACAGAGGGTGGGCCGGGAAGGTCTACAAATGTATTGGTATATAGAATTTATCAGGAAGGCTTCCAGCAGCTTGAATTTGGGTATGCATCTGCCATGGCATATTTCCTGTTTCTTATTGTACTGATTGTTACTTTGATTCAATTCAAGGGACAGAAAAAATGGGTTACTTATATGTAATGCAAGAAGAAGGAGGAATACGTTTTGATTAAATCATATAAAGCAAGGGTGAAGGTATATCATACCATTTTATTTATAGTATTATTGGCAGTGGGACTTTTGATGATTAGTCCTTTTATCTGGACACTTTCATCATCTTTTAAAAATAACAATGAAATTTTCAGTTATCCTATCAAGTGGATTCCAGAAGTGTTTCGATTTTCTAATTATGAAGAAGTGTGGTCCAGAATTCCGTTTCTTACATATTATTTGAACACTTTAAAACTTTCAGTGATTGTAACAACGGGACAAATCGTTACCTGCTCTCTGGCAGCATATTCATTTAGCAAATTGAATTATCCAGGGCGTGATAAGATATTTTTGTGCTATCTTGCAACCATGATGGTTCCCTGGCATGCAATTATGATTCCTCAATTTATTATTGTAAAAGGTATGGGAATGTATGATAGTCATATGGCTTTGATTTGCATGAATTTGTTTAGCGCATTTGGTGTATTTTTATTAAGACAGTTTATGCTTGGAATCCCGGAGGAACTTTCCGAGGCAGCCAGAATTGATGGATGCGGCGAACTGAAAATATATGCCAGAATTATTCTTCCTATGTGTAAACCAGGGATTGCAACTCTTGGCATATTTACCTTTAATTTCATGTGGAATGATTATATGGGACCTATGCTGTATCTGACCTCAGATCATTTGAAAACCATTCAGTTAGGACTAGCTGCTTTCCGTACTCAGTATGGGGCAGAATATGGATTGATTATGGCTGGTACTGTTTGCGCATTGATTCCTATGGTGCTGATTTATTGTGTCGGACAAAAATATTTAATTCAAGGTATCGCATTTTCAGGATTGAAAGGATGATGATATGAAGATTTTAGATGAGAAAAAGGTGCAAAAAATCCTCTATGGAGGAGATTATAATCCAGAGCAGTGGACAGAAGATATCTGGAAAGAGGATATGGAGCTTTTTGAAAAAGCAGGAATTGATATTGTAACCTTAAATGTATTTAACTGGGCTATGTTACAGCCAGACGAAGAAACTTATGATTTCTCAGAATTGGATAAGACAGTAAAGCGGGTAACAGAAAGAGGAATGAAAATCTGTATGGCTACATCTACAGGAGCACACCCGGCATGGATGGCAAGAAAATATCCAGATATTTTACGTACAGAGTTTAGTGGGATGAAAAGAAAATTTGGAGGCCGCCATAATTCCTGTCCCAATAGTCCTACATTTCAGAAATATTCAGTGAAGCTGGCAGAAAAACTGGCAGAACATTATAAAAATCAGGAAAATATAGTTGTCTGGCATGTAAGTAATGAGTATGGGGAAACTTGTTATTGCGAAAATTGTGAAAAGGCTTTTCGTATTTGGCTGAAAAGAAAATATAAAACCTTGGATTCATTGAATAAGGCGTGGAATACTCATTTTTGGGGACATACATTCTATTCTTGGGAGGAAATTGTAGCGCCAAATCTTTTGAGTGAACATTTTGAAGAAAACAGGAGCATGTTTCAGGGAATTACTCTGGATTACAAAAGATTTAATTCAGACAGTATGATGGAAAATTTTAAAGCAGAGTATAAAGCAATTAAAAGACATATTCCAGATGCTGTGATTACAACAAATTTTATGGGAACGTATAAAACCCTGGATTATAAGAGATGGTCTGAGCATCTGGATGTGATTTCCTGGGATAATTATCCTCCGAAAAATGCAGAGCCGGCACAGATTGCGCTGAATCACGAATTAATGAGGGGTTTAAAAAATGGGAAACCGTTTATGCTTATGGAACAAACACCAAGTGTATCTAATTGGTTGGCGGACAATGGTTTAAAGCGTCCAGGAGTTATGCGGCTATTGAGCTATCAGGCGGTAGCACATGGAGCTGATACGGTGATGTTTTTCCAGATGAGAAGAAGTCCAGGAGCCTGTGAGAAATTTCATGGTGCTGTGATTGATCATGCAGGAAGAAGTGATACAAGAGTATTTAGAGAATGCGCAGAACTTGGAAAAGAACTAAAGAAACTTGGACAAGAGACGTTAGGAACAGTAACAAAAGCAAAAGCAGCATTGATTTTTGATTGGCCTACATGGTGGGCGGTAGAAGGTTCAGCTGGCCCTACAACACGATTAAAATATGTGGATGAGATTTTAAATTATTATCGTGGATTTTTTGATAACCATATTTCTGTTGATATTATAGGTGTAGACGATGATTTCTCACAATATCAATGTATTGCAGCACCATTATTCTATATGGTTAAAGATGGTGTGAGTAAAAGGATGGAGGAATATGTAACAGAAGGAGGGACTCTCTTATTTACATATTTAAGTGGTTATACAGATGAGAATGATTATATCACCTATGGAGGATATCCAGGAGAATTAAAAGAACTGGCTGGAATCTGGGTAGAAGAAATTGATGCCTTATCTAAAGAAGAACAGAATTCTTTTTACTACAAAAATCAGAAATATCCAGCAGAGCTTTTATGCGATATTATCCATAGCGAAGGTGCGGAAGTATTAGCTGAATATCAACAGGATTTTTACTGCGATACACCTGTTTTGACAAAAAACAAATATGGAAAAGGCAGTGTTTATTATCTGGGTACACGCTCAAACAAAGAATTTTACAGAGAATTTCTGAAGGATATTTGCAAGGAATGTCAGATACCAGCAATTATAGAAGACAAAGACCTTTTAGAACTTGAGATAACAGAAAGAGAGAGTGACGAATATCGTTATATCTTTGTGTTAAATCACAAAAATCAGGAACAGGAATTTGAACTTCCGTTTGAAGCAGAGGAGTTGCTTACAGGAAATGTCTATACAAAGAACAGTAAAATTCAAATTCCGGGTATCCAGGTTATGATTTTCAAAAGGAAAAAAGGAAAATAATTCATTATGGAAAATAGTAAAATTGAACTTCTACTCCAAAATATGACAATTGAGGAAAAACTTGCGCAGATGACCCAACTATCTGCTATGTTTCTGGGAACTGAGCAGAATATGGATCTGACAGGTCCTCTTACAGAATTAAATATAACAGAAGAAAACCTGACAAATATAGGTAGTACTTTAAACTATTTCGGTGCAGAAAAAACTATGGAGCTTCAAAAACGTTATATGGAAAAAAACAGACATCATATTCCCCTTCTGTTCATGGCTGATATAATTTATGGGTATAAAACCATATTTCCGATTCCACTGGCCATGAGCTGTAGTTTCAATCCGGAAAACTATGAAAATGCTGCTTCTGTTGCAGCAGCTGAAAGCTCTGCTTCCGGCATTCATCTGACATTTGCACCAATGTCAGACCTGGTAAGGGATCCGCGCTGGGGAAGGGTTATGGAATCACCGGGAGAAGATACTTATCTGAATTGTATTATGACAAAAGCTGCTGTTCATGGTTTTCAAGGAGACAATCCTAAGGAAAAAGGGAAAATTGCCTCCTGTGTAAAGCATTTTGCAGGCTATGGTGCAGCAGAAGGAGGTCGGGACTATAACTGGGTGGATATCTCTGAAAACACTTTACGTCAGTTTTATCTGCCCTCCTATAAGGCAGCATTGGATGCTGGTGTAAGAATGGTTATGACATCTTTTAATGTAATCGATGGTATCCCTTCCAGCGCAAATAAAAAACTGTTTCGTGATATTTTAAGAAATGAATGGGGATTTGATGGCTGTACGATTTCGGATTATGCGGCTGTTCATGAAACGATTATAAATGGTATTGCCAAAGATGGTTCTGATGCAGCCAGACAATGTATAGAAGCTGGTGTTGATATTGAAATGATGTCTGCACATTATATCAATTATGGAAAAAAACTGGTAGAAGAAGGACGCCTTTCTATGGAACTTATTGACCAGGCTGTACGCAATATTCTGAATTTAAAAAATGAATTGGGGCTTTTTGAAAATCCATTTAAAGATGCCAATCCAGAGGCAGAAAAGAAACTTCATTTATGCAAAGAGCATAGAGAAAAAGCCCGCCAGGCTGCCAGACAATCCATTGTTCTCTTGAAGAATGATGGTATACTTCCTCTCAAAGAAGGAATAAAAATTGGTATTGCTGGTCCTTTTGCAGACTCAGAAAATACTGCTGGAGGTTGGGCAATTATGGCCGAAAAAAACACCTGTACCTTGACAGATGCCTTGAAAAGTCATGGATTTTCTGTTATAACCGCCATGGCAGAGCCTCTTGGCTCCATGGAAGACCAGATGTTTGATGTAAAAGACCAAACAGACCAGGCAGTAGAGAACTTTGCAGACTGTGATATTTTAATTGCCGCTGTAGGTGAATGTCCTTCTGATACAGGGGAAGCCAGCAGTAAAGCCTATTTACGCCTGTCACCAAATCAGGAAAAACTCATTCAAAAATTAAGTGAAACAGGAAAACCTGTAATAACGATTGTATTCAGCGGAAGACCTATGGAAATTAAACCAATACTTTCTGCCAGTAATGCTCTGGTACAGGGATGGTTTCTTGGCACAGAGTCTGCCAATGGGTTAGCAGACATTCTTACAGGTGCCTACAATCCTTCCGGGAGACTGGCTATGAGTTTGCCTCATACCACAGGCCAGATTCCAGTTTATTATAACAATTACCGCACTGGAAGACCTTATTATGGTCAGAAAGAACGTTATGTGTCAAAATATCTGGACTGTCCAAACGAAGCACTTTTTCCTTTTGGTTATGGTTTAAGTTATAGCAAGATAAGCTATTCCAATTTTTCCGTCATAAAAGAACAAGACAGAATAGAGGCTGAAATCACTGTGTATAATGATTCAGAAAGAGAAGCATTGGAAACTGTACAGCTATATATAGGTGACTGTACAGCCAGCATTGTTCGCCCAGTGAAAGAATTAAAAGGATTTCAGCAGGTTATGCTCCAACCCAAACAAAACAAGAAAGTATCCTTTACTATTACAAAGGATATGTTAAGATTCTATAATCAAAATATGGAATTTGTCTTTGAGCCAGGAGAATTTGAAATTATGATTGGCAGAAACTCTCAGGATGTTGAGCGTGAGAGGATTTATTTAGATTAATAACAGGGAGACGTAAAGAAGAAAAGATTCATAAAGAAAGAGTCGCTGAGGATATTGATATGAGATCCTCAGCGACTTTTTATATTAATTTTCTCTGTTTTTAGGTGCTTGAATGTTTAAAGTTTGACGTATGAAATTCTGGAAAGAAGCAGTCATATGTTCTGCAAACATTCCGAAAAAAGTACCTGTGAAAGTCATATGACGGGTGATTTCCGTACAAAGTGCAGCTGTAGTACCTTGACTAAGAAATATTTTTTCATGAGAAGGAGTAAAGTAGTAAAAATAGTAATTTTCTTTATCAGATTCTATTTGTAAATCTACGGTCTCCCAAGGTAAAGGTATTATAGCTGTATCGGCTATTAAATCATAAATTTGACGCCGCAGTACAAGACAGCGGATACCATTTCTTAGAGTAATTCCAAAATCATAGTGATGTTCATTTGTATAATATACACTAAGACCAGCCAGACTGTTTTCATTTTCAGGTATTCCGGAAATGGTCACTTTGGCTACTTGGAAAAAGGAGTTTTGTCGTACACCTAAAAAGGTAGGTGATACACATGGTTTACATAAAGATTCACATCCTTTTAAAACTAAGCATCTATCCTTGGAATTTAAAAAATAATTTTCTAAATGAGGATTTCGAATGTGAGTAAATTCCAGATTCCAGTTATCGGAAGAAAATTCTTCGAACAGGATAGGATTTTTTACAGTATCTTCTAAGGCTATACTTTCAGGAAGTGATGTAGGGATATTCATCTGCAAAACTCCATTGTTTCCGGCCATAGGATATCCATTTTTCCAAGTGACTGGTGTCAAATAAGTTTCTCTTCCTAAATTGTGTAGAAGGACATTTTTGCCTTCAGTACAGATAGTTCTGACACCTAAAGCTACCATCCACCAGTTACCACGAATATCATCTATCAAATCTGCATGTCCGGTACAAGCAATCATATCAGAACCATTGGGCAGATTGCGATTGCTTAAAATAGGATTATAGGGGCAAGGGGTAAAAGGTCCCCAGGGAGAGGTACTTTTCTGCATAGTTACCATATGTCCGTATTCTGTGCCACCTTCTGCAAGCATGAGATAGAATTCATGATTGATGTAATAAAGGTGAGGGGCTTCTGGATACTTGCCTCCGCAACCAGTGGAGATTAAGGTGCTTTCTGTAAGCATTTCTCCGGTGAAAGGATTGATTTCGCATAAATAGATACCAGAATTGCCTTCACAATCTCCATTTGATATAAAATAAGTCTTGTCATCAATAAAAAGCAGAGAAGGATCAATACCTCCCTGACGTACCCAGGCAGGTTCAGACCATTCGCCAGAGGGATTTTGGGTGTGGACAATAAAGTTGCCTCCTCCGCTCACATTAGTTGTTACCATGAAAAAATATCCATCATGATAACGGATGGTAGGGGCATAAATTCCTTCGGAATTTTGACAACCATTTAAAGGAAGCTGAGAGCTTCGCGTAAGACAGTGACCGATTAGTGTCCAGTCTTTAAGATTTTTACTGGTAAAAAGAGGTACTCCAGGAAAATACTCAAAGCTGGAGGTTACAAGATAATAAATGTCATTAACCCGGCAAATGCTGGGATCTGGATGAAACCCAGGTATAACAGGATTTTGTATCATATTCATAAAAATCTCCTTTCTGTATCAGAGTGTATAATTAGTCTGTGACTATTATTTTTTAGTATATCATTTTGGATGGAATCCATATAAGGATGAAAAAATTTCAACCTTTTCTTTTGATTAAGAGATTATAAAATAAAGATAATTATGTAAGAAAGATGAGGAAACAAAATATGGATTTTGTAAAAGTAAAGGGAGAGCAATTTTATTATAGGGGAAAGCCTATTCAATTTTGCGGATTGGGAATAGGAAGCTGGTTAAATCTGGAGCATTTTATGTTAGGGATTCCAACCACAGAAAAGCAGATAAAAGAAACATTTACAGAATGTTTTGGAGAAGAGAGAAGTAATAGTTTTTTCGAAAATTTTGTCACAGCTTTTATAGAAGAGGGAGACTTTCGATTTTTGAAAGAAATGGGAATTAATCTGATTCGTGTTCCCTTTAATTATCATTGGTTTTTAAATGATGAAAATCCGAAGGTATGGAGAGAAGAAGGTTTTCGACATTTTGACAGACTGTTAGCCTTATGCAGAAAATATGAAATTTTTTTAATGCCTGACCTTCATGCGGTTCCAGGCGGTGAAAATCCAGACTGGCATTCAGATAATCAGACAGGAATACCGCAATTTTGGCATTTTCAAGTGTTTCAGGAACAGATGGTAAAACTGTGGAAGGAGTTTGGCAGAAGATATGCAGAGGAAGAATTTATACTTGGATATGATTTGCTAAATGAACCATTTTTAATGCCGGCAAAAGAAGGGATGTTGCAAAACTTTTATGAAAGAGTCACTGAGGCAATTAGGGAAGTAGATAGAAATCATATTCTCTTTTTAGAGGGTGATTTTTTTGCAATGGATTTTTCTTCTATAAAAGAAATCAAAGATCAACAAACAGCTATTACATTTCATTTTTATCCTACAGTCTGGGAAAAGGACTTGTGCGATTTGGAATATCCCAGGGAGACAAGAAAGAATATATTTGAAGAACGGTTTCAACGTATGATTTTAAAAATGCAGAAATTTAAAAGACCACTTCTATGTGGAGAAGCAGGTTATGATATTGTCGGACAAGAATTAGGGCATGTTATGGAATTGGTGGAAGATACTTTGGAATTGTTTCGAAAGTATCAGATATCATGGACTTTGTGGTGTTATAAAGATGCAGGATTTATGGGAATAGTTTATCCTAAGAAAGAATCTATATGGATGAAATTCACAGATAATATACATAAGTACTGGACACATTATGATGAAATGGAGATTGGAAAGCAGCTGGTTGAGGAAATGTGTCGATATTTTCCAGGACAAGTCCCAGATGTATTAAAATATCGGCTGCAATTCCGACAGAGAGCGTTGCTATTTGAACTACAAAAGGAACAGATTTTGAAACCACAGCTTTATAAATGGGGATGGGAAAAAGTGAAGCAAATGCCAGATTCTTTCCGGATGGAGAATTGTGAATACTATAGTGAATATGAAGAACTGTTAAAAAGATTTTGTTTTCCCACAGTATAACCTCTAAGAAGGATTGAATACTGTGGAAAAACATAATTTTTACAATTTATCGTAAGTCTTTTCTTTGTCATTAGAATTTTTCAGCAACAGATATTTACGGATTGCAAAGATAATACCAATGGCTACCACACCAATGAGCGTTTCGCCCATGTTGAGATGTTCCACAACCATTTGCCTTGCAATGGCAAACATCAGCACTTCCAGAAGATTTTCCGCAGTGTGTTTGGCCAGCATCTTAACAAATTCTACACCAATCAGCAATGTCAGTGCATTTCCGAGAAATTCTGTAAACTGCCCGGGCGTAATGTCCAAAAGCGGGATTCGAAGGAAATTGTACAGCATAGGAACAATCAAAGTAATGATGACAAGAAGCATGATTGCCGATAAAACAATTTCTGTGTAGCGGGATATGGTATAAATAATTTCGTTTAATTTTCTCTTCAAAAGGGGAGTCCTCCTTTCTGTCGTGGATTTTATGAAAAGATTTTGTAACAATTTCAAGCTTTATGTTGAAAAAAAGTCTTTATTTACCATTTCATTATAACGTAAAACAAGGGAAAAACGAAGAGGATTTTTTAAATCCATGTAAAAGCATAGGAAATAAGGGATTATGAGGAGATATAATTCCTAAAACCCTTGAAAATCAACAGGTTTGTTCGTGAAAATCACAATTTTGTTAACAAGATTTTAAGAAAAAAACGAAAAAAATCGGGTTCAGACTTGCAAACAGGAAAAAATTATGGTACTATATACAGGAAGTTCAAAATTGTTTCGAAATTGTTACAGAAATTAATTATTTCAACATAGTATTAATATAAGGGAAAGGTACAGAGAGGTATGAAAAAAAGATTAGTATGTCTGTCACTGGTATTCGCTATGACTGCAGCACAGGTTCTCCCTGTTTCCGCAGCAAGAAAAGATGAGGTGCAGGCTCAGAAATCCGCAACACAGAGTAAACTTTCAGCAGCACAGGCAGAAGCAAGCAGCCTGGAGAGCAAAAAGCAGGCCCTCATGGGACAGATTAGTACTACACAGAATCAGATCGTTGCTGCTATGGCACAGATTGAATTATTAGCAGACGATATTGTAGAAAAAGAAGCAGATATTGAAGAAACAAAAGAAGATCTGGTACAGGCAGAAGCTGATCGTGATGAACAGTATGAAGCCATGAAGAAGAGAATTCAGTATATGTATGAAAACGGTGGAAGCGACACATGGGCGCAGATTTTATTAGAGTCTGACAGCCTTGCTACTATGCTTTCCAAGGCTGAAAATACTGAGAAAATGTACCAGTACGATAGAGACGAACTGAAAGAGATGAAGGCAATCGTTCAGGAAGTCAAAGATTTGGAAGAACAGTTAGAAAATGAAAAACATGAATTAGAGACTGCTAAGAGTGAACAGGAAGGCGTAAAAGCAAGCCTGGAAACAAAAGTTACAGAATTGAAAGCAACAGCATCTGACTACGAAACACAGATTGCTAATGCAAAAGCTCAGGCAGAACAGTACAAACAGTTAATTCAGCAGCAGAATGCAGAACTGAAGAAAATTCAGGAAGAAGAAGCTGCAGCAGCAAAAGCAGCAGAAGAAGCTGCTAAGAAACAGCAGCAGCAGAATCAGAACAATGGTGGTTCCACAGGCGGAAACGCAATCACAGGTGGAAATACCAATAATGGTGGTTCTACTAACAACAATGGCGGAAGCACAAACAATGGCGGTTCTTCCAATAACAATAGTGGAAATACCAACAATGGTGGAAGTGTAAACAATGGTGGTTCTACTAACAACAATGGCGGAAGCACAAACAATGGTGGTTCTTCCAATAATAATGGCGGCGGAAGCAGCAACAGTGGTTCTACCAGCGCACCTTCTTATAACAGCGGAACAGGTGCAGCAGTTGTAGCATATGCAATGCAGTTTATTGGAAATCCATATGTTTATGGTGGAAACAGCTTAACAAATGGTATTGACTGTTCTGGATTCACACAGCAGATTTATGGTCACTTTGGTTATAGCTTACCACGTGTAAGTGATGCACAGGCTTATTCAGGTGTAGGAATTAACTACTCTGAAGCACGCGCAGGAGACCTTATTGTATATCCTGGTCACGTAGCAATCCTGACAGGAGATGGTGGTATTGTACATGCTTCTAACAGCGCTCCATATCCAAAGGGTGGTATTAAATATACAGCAAATGCATTATACAGAGATTACATTGCTGTAAGACGTATTGTTCAGTAAAATAAGATCTACATACAGGGGCTCGTATCTTAGGATACGGGTCCTTCTTGCATTATGCGGCTTGTGCCGCGCATTTAACAGGAGTGGAAAATATGCATATTGTGATTATTGAAGATGAACAGGGAATCCGTCAGGAATTAAGCAGGTTATTGAGGGACGCCTTGTACGAAGTAACGGCAATTAAAAGTTTTGAAAGACTTAGTGAAAGAGTGCTGGAGCTTCAGCCGGATCTGGTTTTGCTGGACTTAAACTTGCCTGGGATATCGGGTTTTGAGGTGTGCGGAGAAATCCGTAAACATTCGGAAGTTCCTATTATCTTTGTGACCAGCCGCACAGATGCTATGGATGAATTAACAGGAATGGTAAAAGGCGGTGATGACTATATTACGAAACCTTTTTATCCGCCTGTTTTGTTGGCGCATATTGCGGCAGTGCTGAAACGCACCAGAAACAAGGAGGAGGAGACTCTGCGGTTTTTCCATAAAGGTGTGGAGCTGGATCTTGCCAGGGGCTGTATTCGCTATGGCGACAAGCAACAGGAGCTGTCTAAAAATGAGATGAAAATTCTGCACTTTCTATTTTTGAAAAAAGGAGAAATTACACCGCGGATGGATTTGATTGAATATCTCTGGGATCATGAGGTTTATATTGATGACAATACATTGAGCGTAAACATGACACGTATCAGAGCCAAGCTAGAACAGCTTGGAGTGAAGAATTTTATTGAAACAAAAAGAGGAATGGGATACCGGATTTAAGGGGAAGGACAGGAAGAAATGAAGTTTACAGACTACCTGAAGGATAAAATATTACTGGTGATTGTTCAGAGTTTTTCCATGATACTGCTTACAGGATTTCTGTATGCTACAGGCTATCCATTGGAGTCTTGCTGGGTAATTTTACTGGTCTGGGCGGGAATATTTGTCTCATGGTTTTTATGGGAATATTACAGCAGAAGGCGGTATTTCCGGCAAATAGAAATGATTTTGGAAAAGGCGGACAAGCGGTATCTATTAGGAGAACTTATGCCGGATTCCTATAAGCTGGAGGATTGCTTATACAGGGAATTTATCAGACGTTCTAACAAAGCTGTTATAGAAAGTCTTCGGAAAATGGAGGATGAACAGAAGGATTACAGGGAGTATATTGAAAGCTGGGTGCATGAGATTAAAGCGCCTATTACCAGTATAGCCCTGTCCTGTGAAAATCATAGGGATGAAGTGACCAGAAATATCAGCCAGGAGAACCAGAAAATAGAGAATTATGTGGAAATGGCATTGTATTATGCCAGACTTGGAGCGGTATATAAGGATTACCAGCTTCAGGACACAGACCTGGGGGAAGTCGCCAGAGAAGTTTTGGGAAGGAATAAATATTATCTGATTCAGAACAGGGTTCAGGTGGAAGTGAATTGTCCTCACAGGGTATCTACAGATAAAAAATGGATTCTTTTCATTTTAAATCAGTTGATACTGAACAGTACGAAATACAGAAAGGAAGAAGGAGCAAACATCTGGATTTTTACCTCTTCCACAGAGAAAGGGGTATCTCTTAGCGTAAGGGATAATGGAGCAGGGATTCCAAAAGAAGAGCAGAAAAGAGTTTTTGAAAAAGGATTTACAGGAAGTAATGGGCGTACTCATGAACGTTCTACAGGAATGGGGCTGTATCTGTGCCAGAAGCTCTGCCAGAAGATGGGGCTGGAACTGACGCTTGAATCCAGGGAAAAGTGTGGCACAGAGGTTCAGATTTTCTTTCCGGTAAGCAGTTATCTTTCAAAACTGTAAGATAAGAGAAAGGAAAACTGATACCAGGCTTACAGGAAACTTGTTATAGTAAGGGCATAAAGAACTGTAAGTCAAAAGGGAGTGGAAAAATCATGAGAGAGTATATCAGAGTATGTGATATTGAGAAATATTACGGTACAGGAAGAACCGTAACAAAAGCGGTGGACAGGGTAAGTTTTACGGTAGAGCAGGGAGAATTTGTAGGGGTTATGGGAGCCAGCGGCTCTGGCAAAACCACACTTTTAAATATGCTTTCTACTATTGACCGGGTTACCGCAGGACATATTTATTATGAGAATACGGATATTACGGAATTGTCAGAGGATCAGGTGGCTGAGTTTCGGAAGAAAAATCTGGGCTTTGTTTTTCAGGAATATAATCTTCTGGACACGCTTACTCTGGAAGAAAATGTCATGCTTGCAATGAGTCTCAGAAAAGAGAAGAAAAGCGTTATTGAAAAGCAGTGCCAGGATATGCTGAAGCTTCTTGGTATAGAAGAAGTAAAAAATCAGTTTCCTTATCAGGTTTCAGGAGGGCAGAAACAGAGATGCGCCTGTGCGAGAGCCCTGGTGAATCATCCGAAACTGATTTTAGCGGATGAACCTACAGGGGCTCTTGACTCCAGGGCGGCGCAGACTCTTTTAGAAACCTTTACGAAGCTGAACAGGGAACTAAAAGCAACCATTTTTATGGTAACCCATGATGCTTTTTCAGCCAGCTATTGCGGACGGATTTTATTCTTAAAGGATGGAAAAATATTCCATGAACTGATTCGTGGAGAGAAAACAAGAAGAGAATTTTTAAATGAAATCCTGGATGTTCTGTCTTTGACAGGAGGTGAGGCATAATGCTGGGGAAATTAGCGTTTCGGAATGTAAAACGTTCTGTGAAGGATTATCTGGTATATTTACTCACTATGACCTTTGTGACTGCATTGATGTTTGCCTTTAATACAGTGTTGTTTTCTAAAGACATACAGCAAAGCTCTGAATCGGCGGGCATTATGGGAGCAATTATTGGTTTGGCAACCTTTTTTGTGGTGCTGATTGTGGCGTGGCTGATTCACTATATGGTGCGCTTTATGCTGGAAAAACGAAGCCGGGAATTTGGTATTTACCTTCTTATTGGAATGAAGAAAAAGGAAATCTCCAGATTGTATATCAGGGAAAATATACTTCTGGGCGCTCTGGCCTTTGGAATTGGGCTGATTCTGGGAGGTTTGCTGCAGCAGGTGATTTTATCCATTTTGTATCATATGATACAGATGGATTATCACTTTCATCTAGAGTATAACAGAAACTGTATTTTGATGACCGCCGGCTGCTATGGAGGCTGCTATCTTCTGGCTTTGCTGCGTTGCAGGAGACGGTTTAAGAAAATGAGTATCTACGGATTAATGAATGCAGACCGGCAAAATGACAGGAACAGAGAGGCTCATGAAGCCTGGAAGCGGATATTGCTGCCAGTATCCCTGGTGTTTATGGGGATTTTTGCATGGTGGATGTTTCGTGGTGTGATTCGTGATACCGGAGAAATTGTGGGATTTCTGGTGGGGCTTGTACTGACGATTTACCTGTTTTATGTGGGTGTGTCTTCCTGGATTGTGTGTTATATCAGGAAACGGGGAAAGGGAATCTATCAGGGTGCGAATCTGTTTTTGCTCAGGCAGTTTTCTTCTAAAATCAGAGCCATGCAATTTACCATGGGAACGCTGACATCCCTGTTTACCATTGCTCTTCTGGGGTGTGTGGTGGCATTTATGTTCGGAGATTTTCAGAACCAGATGTTAAAAAATAAATTTCCCTTTGATGTGCAGGTATATAGCTCTGACACAGAGGATTCTTTTGAAAAAGAGCGGAAGGTACTGGAAGAAAAAACAGAAATTCGGGAAGCTTATCGGTATCTGATTTATGAGAATCAGGATGCGCAGGTGAACGCATGGCTGTATACTCATTTGCAGACTTTTGGAACCATGTATCAGAATCCAGATGGGACACCAAATGAGAAGGCGCTCAGGGAAGAAGTAGAGAAGCACGAAAATGGAACTTATTGCAGCTATGATACTTATATGAAGTTATCTGATTATAACCATTTACGGGAAATGCTGGGATATGAGAAAATTACCCTTGGAAAAGAACAGTATGCCATTCATATGAAGGAAAGGATTTATAAAGAAACCGGAGATTTTTCCAAAAATCTCAGGATAGAAGTGAAGGGAAGGAAGCTTTCTTTTCAGGATTTTTATACAGAACCTTTCGCTCAGGATGGACATAATGGAGCAGATTACATTATTATAGTTCCAGATGATGCTGCAGAACAGATGCAGCCCTATTATGGGGAACTGGCAGTTGATATAAAAGGGGAAGCTCCAGCAGATTTGCAGCAGTCCCTGGATGCGCTTATGGAGGAAAAAGAGGAGGCTTATGCGGGGGATAAGCAGCCAAAGGGAAATACCGGGTATGGAAGTGACAGTGTAGTGAGTTATTATTCCAAAAATCTGGTGAGAGACAATCTCGTACCAGAGATTAAGTATACCCTTTCCAGTATTGTATTTCCCTGTTTCTATATAGGCCTGGTATTTCTGTGCGTAGCGTTTACGGTGTTGGCTGTACAACAGCTCAGTGATTCTGCAAAGTACAGATTTCGGTATGAAGTTTTGAAAAAACTGGGGTTAAACAAAAAAGAAGTGGATAAGATTATCTGGAAACAACTGACAGGCTATTATCTCTGTCCGGCGCTGCTGGCAGGGGTAATCAGTGGGATTATATCTATGTTTATCAGTCACAAATTTATTTTTTTCACAGGCGTAGAAGCATCTGTCATTGGGTATTTTGCAGTTTCCTTTGGATTGTTTTTTGGGATTTATGCCCTTTATTTTGTTGCTACTTATGTTGGATTTAAAAGAAATGTGGAGGTATCAAATAGAAATATAGTATGAAGAAAAATCGTAGATTGTTTGGTGTTTTGTTTTTGCTCTGCTACTTGTTTACCCTGTCCCAGATTCGTCTGTTCTGTCGGGTGGGTATGATACGAAGCAGATTGCCGCTGTTGCTTCTTGGAGCCGCGGGAACGGTTGTGTGCCTTGTACTGTGGCTGCTTTCTGAGAAAACCAGGAGAACCCTTCTGTTCTGGCTGGAATGGATGGTGCTTGTGGGAGGAACGCTGTACTTTGGAGGGGGAATTGTGTATTCTGCAATTCCCTATAATGGGGCGCTTGCCTGGCAGATAGAGGAGTGGATGAACCAGAAGAAGGTGACTCTGAAACATGATAATTTCCTGGAATCCGGTGTGGAAGGCATCCTCACAGATTTGGATAAGGCGCTGGAACTTCCGGAGAAATTGTATATTTCGCAAGAGTTTCGGGTATCTTTTGATAAGAATGGGGAAATTCAGAGTCTGGATACCATGTTGTATGGAAAAGGAAAAGACGGAAAGAAGAGAAGCTATCTGGCGGAATATGACAGACAGAAGGGAGAAGCCATCACAGTTTGGATAAACAGAGAAGAGCAGGGAGAATATGAGGAGGATATGCGTCTGGCGCCTATGCTGGAACTGCTGGAGAAAGCGCCCTGGAGAGAGCAGCAACAGGTCTGGGAGGACGCTTATGGGGATGCAGTTTATGAGCTGCTGTACTGTGGACGCCGCTCTTTTGCTTCTGGAGATGGACTGCAATATGTGGAGGGAGATGTAGACGGAGATGGAAAAGAAGAGGGGAGCAGCAATTTTTCCCTGCTTTTGGGAGGAGGAGAATTTCTTGGATTTGAACTTTCTTTTCATATTCCAGAGGAGGAGTATGTAACGCCTGTCCGTTATATGATGGAGCCGGAGTATATTCCCCAGGCATCACTTGACCAAAAGCGTCAGGAAGAACAGGTACAGGAGGCGCAAAAGGCAGAAATGTGGACCATAGACCAGGCTGACGGAACCATGTATTATTTTCTGGATGAAAAGCTGGGATGGGCGTTGGAAGTGGCAGATGCAGCAGCGGGAAGCCGATTCTATATTTTGAAAAAGACTACAGATGGCGGAAATACCTGGAAAGTGTGTAACCAGGATCCGTTTTCAGGAGACATTGGCGCCAGTCAGGGACTTTGGTTCATTGATGAAAACCTGGGATTTGCCGGACTTTCAGGAGCTTCGCAGTCACATGCCGAAATCTATCGAACCACAGATGGCGGAACAACCTTTGGAAAAATATCGCTGCCTGTGGAACAGGTAACAAAACTGTCTGCATCAGCAGAAGCGTATGGATTTACTTTGCAAGATTATGACTATATGAACATGCCCCAAAAAGAAGGGGATGCGCTTACTATGCTGGTTACTACCCAGGCGGGAGAAAGTGAGGGCATTGTCTTTTGCTCACAGGATGGCGGGGCAACCTGGGAATATGCGGGAGAATAAAAGTTCACAGATTTTTCACAAATAAATTAGCACTCAAGGGTTGACAGTGCTAATAATGCGTGCTATATTACAACTAGAACAAAGGAAGAGGAACAGAAATCCAAATCCAAAGGTTCAGAACACAACACTTCGGATATCTCCGATAGTGCTAAAATATAGTTTTCATATTTGTGAAAGGAGATATGACTTATGTTAAGACCTAGTATTTTTGGAGAAACTTTATTTGATGATTTTATGGATGGCTTCAGATTCCCGGAATTTCCGGCATTTCCGGATGTAGACAAAGCACTGTATGGCAAACATGCGAAAAACATGATGAAAACCGATGTAAAAGAAACAGAAGGCGGCTATGAAGTTGACATTGACTTACCTGGATTTAAGAAAGATGAAATTCAGTTACAGCTTGAAAAAGGCTGTCTGACTGTGAGCGCTGCCAAGGGTCTTGATAAGGATGAGCAGGATGATAAAGGCAAATATATCAGACGGGAACGTTATGCAGGAAGCATGAGCCGCAGCTTCTATGTAGGTGAGCATGTAACAGAAAAGGATATCCATCCAAAATATGAAAATGGTATCCTGAGATTTACAGTTCCGAAGGAAGAAGCAAAACCAGTTGAGGAAAAGAAACATTTTATCTCCATTGAAGGATAATCCTTCAGGGAAAGCTACACACCCAGCAGGACATCCTGCTGGGTGGTTTTGTCTGTGCAGGCATAAAACGGAGGTGATTAAAAAGCTATGAACGCAAAAAGAGATTATTATGAAGTTTTAGGAGTAGAACGGACAGCAGATGATAATGCCATAAAGAAAGCATACAGAAAGCTGGCAAAACAGTATCATCCTGATACCAATAAAGGCAATCCACAGGCAGAAGAGAAATTTAAAGAGGCAACCGAAGCCTATGCAGTTTTAAGCGACCCCCAGAAGCGGAAACAATATGATCAGTTTGGCTTTGGAGCAGAGAATCCAGATGGAAGCTATGAGGAATATCATTTTGAAGATGGGGATTTTGATGAAATCTTAAAAAATATCTTTGGCGGAAGTTTTGGAAGTGATTTTACAGGTGGTTTTCACAGAGGCTTTGGCAGCAGAGGTTTTCATTCTAATGGTTTCCAGGGGAACTTTCACTACCAGGAACCGCCGCAGGATGGCGCAGATTTGCACGCAGAGATTGAAATAGAGTTTATGGATGCTGTGAATGGATGTGAAAAAACCATTCAGCTAACAGAAACAAATGGAAGCAGGAAATCATTAAAAGTGAGAATTCCCGCAGGGATAGATACTGGAAAAAGCATTCGTCTAAGAGGAAAAGGAATGCCCGGACAGGGCGGCGGCAAAACAGGAGATTTATTGCTGAAGGTTAAAGTCAGGGAAAGAGCCGGAGTAGAGAGAAAGGACCTGGACATTTATACCACAGTGAGAATTCCCTATACTACCGCGGTTTTCGGCGGAGAAGCAGTGGTACAGACCTTAAACGGACGGGTGGTGTGCAAAATCAGTCCGGGTACACAGTCCGGTACGAAAATCAGGCTTAGAGGAAAGGGCATTGTGTCTATGAAGAACCCCCAGGTACATGGCGACCAATATGTGACTGTTCAGATTGATGTGCCCCAGAATCTAAGCCCGGAGGCAAGGAAGAAGCTGAAGGAATTTGAAGCCCTGTTAAAGGGGAAACAGGGAGGAAGCGCAGCGTAAAAAAGAGGATTTCAGGAATTTCCATAAGAAAAGGGAAACCTGAAATCCTTTTTACTGTTTTTTTCGATACTCACCAGGACTTATACGATAACGCTGCTTAAATTTTCGGCAGAAGTATCCGGTGCTGGAAAAACCTGTTTCTTCTGCAATGAAAGAAATAGATTTTTCGGTTTCGTGAAGAAGATGAGCAGCACAGTCCAGGCGATACTGGATGAGATAGGCTACTGGAGAAAGATGGATTCCGGATTGAAAAATCTGTAAAGCAGAGCTTTTACCAATCAGGGCACTGGAGGCAATTTCTTCTAGTGTCAGGGGACTTTGGTAATGCTCATGAATATACTGCATCATAATTTGAAGTCTCGCCTGAGCATTTCTGGAATTTTTGGTTTCAGATAGTTGAATGGTAAGTGGGAGGCAGTCAAATAGAAGCTCCCATATCTGCCATAATATCTGAACAATACGCAATTCTTTTTTCTCATTCTTTTCCATGGTTTCGTACAGTGAAAAAATCTGTTTTAAAAGTTCCAGTATTTTTTTCTGCCAGGGGATTTCAGGAGAAAAAATCTGAAAAGGTGTATGGAAAGAAAGAACTGGTGCAATGTATTTTTCATATAATAAGCTATTTTCATCTGCCAGAAGGGTTGGTGAAAACACAATATTCGGCAATAAAACGCTGGAAGCTGCTTCATACCGATGCAGGACGCCGCTGTTAATAAACATGCCAAAACCCTGGGGGAGCTGCATGCTTTGTCCATCTGCAAAACAGATAGCAGTTCCATGCGTTACATAGATAAATTCCAGGTCGTGATGCCAGTGCCAGTCAATGCAATGAAAATCAAAATCCCAGATATCTTCCAGATAATAGCAGAAAGGGAAATTTTCCAGACCATGCTGAACGGTTTCCCGTAAGGTTTCATCGGTTGTAATTTGTGGATAATTTTGCTGCGGTTTCATAAGGCAGTGTTCTCCTGTACTGATTTTTGGGATATTGTACCATAATAATGGGATTATGTGCAATGACATTGCGGGCGGAATGGGATATAATCCAGTAAGAAAGGAGAAAAGAAAAAATGAAAAATCAGTATAATAAAACCATTAATGCCTGCTTTATCGCATATATTGTACAGGCCATTGTAAATAATTTTGTACCTTTATTATTTTTGACTTTTCAGCGTACTTATGAGATTCCTTTGTCACAGATTACTATGCTTGTGACCTTTAATTTCGGTGTACAGCTTCTGGTTGATTTGCTGGCTGTGGGATTTGTAGACAAAATCGGGTATAAAAAAGCCATGATAGGAGCTCATGTGCTTTCAGCAGCAGGATTACTGCTTTTAACAATTTTACCGGAGGTTTTGCCTTCCGCTTTTGCGGGAATTTTGATTTCTGTTATGGTGTATGCCGTTGGGGGAGGGCTTTTGGAAGTAATTGTAAGTCCGGTTGTAGAGGCATGTCCGTCAGATAACAAGGAAAAAGCTATGAGCATGCTCCATTCCTTTTATTGTTGGGGGCATGTGGGCGTAGTACTATTGTCTACCGTATTTTTCTTCGTGTTTGGCATTGAAAACTGGAAAATCATGGCAGTCCTGTGGGCATTCGTACCACTTGCAAATGGATTTCTATTTGTAAAGGTGCCGGTTCCTTCCCTGATGGAAGAAGGAGAGCGGGGACTCAGCCTGAAAGAGTTGTTTGGTATGAAATTGTTCTGGATTTTGCTGATTATGATGGTCTGTGCAGGAGCCAGTGAGCAGGCGGTGAGTCAGTGGGCATCTACCTTTGCTGAAAAAGGCCTTGGGATTTCAAAAGTGGCGGGAGATTTGGCAGGGCCGATGGCTTTTGCAATCCTTATGGGAACTTCCAGAGCTTTTTATGGAAAGTATGGAGACCGGATAAAACTGGATCGGTTCATGGGTATGAGCTGTCTCCTTTGTATTGCTTCTTATCTGGGAATTTCTTTGTTTCAGATACCTGTTCTTAGCTTGATTTCCTGTGCAGTCTGCGGGCTTTCTGTTGGAATTATGTGGCCGGGAACATTCAGTAAAGCTGCAAAAGCTCTGCCAAGAGGCGGTACAGCCATGTTTGCGTTGCTGGCACTGGGAGGAGACCTTGGATGCTCCGGAGGGCCGACCCTGGTAGGAACTGTTTCCAGTCTGGCCGGTGAGAATTTAAAGACAGGTATTTTTGTGGCTATGGTATTTCCTGTTTTGCTACTGGTGGGAATTTTCCTGTGTGCGAAATTTCAGAAGGAGAAAAACGATAGCGTGGAATAGAGGAGGAAAGAGCTTATGTTTGCGTTGGTGGATTTTTTGATTTATTGTTTTGTGTGTGCTTATACACCGGGAGCTAATAATATTTTATCCATGAGTTATGCTTCCAGACTTGGATTTCGCAGAAGCCTGCGGTTTAATTATGGAGTTACCATTGGGTTTCTGATCGTTATGAGCGGTTGTGTGATTTTTAGTTCTATCTTGTACACACTTTTGCCTAAGGTAAAAATTGTGCTGCAGATTGCAGGTGGGGGTTATATGCTTTATCTTGCATGGCATATCTGGAAAAGTAGCGGGAATCTGGAGACTTCAGAGAAAAAGGAGGCTACCGTTCTTTCCGGCATCCTCCTGCAGTTTATCAATCCTAAGATTTATATTTACGCCATTACTGCTATGTCTCTCTATATTCTTCCGGTTTACCAATCCCCGGCGGCCTTGGTAGTATTTACGCTGATTCTTACCATCATAGGCTCTTCCGGTTCTTATGTATGGGGCGCATGCGGAAGTATTTTCTGTAAATTTTTTACGGGACATGCCAAAATGGTCAATGGAGTTATGGCACTGCTATTGGTTTACTGTGCAGTATCACTTTTTCTTTAAATCCATACCGCATGCAGTGGCTGCTTCTATGAGGCAGCGGTCATTGATAACTGCGTCATAGAAGCGGAAGCCTCCTGAGAAATTATAAGCAGTGTAGCCGTTTCCCTCCAGGATTCTGGTGGCAATGTAACTTCTAAGACCGCTTTGGCACATGACATAGACGGGTTTTTCTTTTGGAATTTCATCCAGACGTTCCCGCAGGTTGTCTACAGGAATATTTACAAATCCGTCCACATGTCCTCTCTGGTATTCCCCAGGGGTTCTGGTATCTAATAAAGTAATGCTGCCGTCATGTGGCAGATTTTTGACATCTTCTATGTGGAATTGCTTCAACGTACCGTCAGAAATATTTTCTATCATAAATCCAGCCAGATTTACAGGGTCCTTGGCAGAGGAATAGGGAGGCGCATAGGCCAGATCCAGCTTTGCCAGGTCCTGGGCCTTCATGTCTGCATGAATGGCAGTTGCCAGTACATCAATTCTCTTATCTACACCTTCATAGCCAACAATCTGTGCGCCCAGAATACGGTAGGTTTCCTTTTCAAAGACTACTTTCATAGTCATGACCTTGCCTCCGGGA
The DNA here is from genome assembly GCA_958352855.1 of uncultured Bacillota bacterium. Lineage (GTDB taxonomy): Bacteria > Bacillota > Clostridia > Lachnospirales > Lachnospiraceae > Blautia. Next base: position 41,883 of record CATWQE010000001.1, on the reverse strand, counting down.
TAATAACCTGCATGGCTCATGGGGGAAAGAATCACCTTGTCCACATTTAGCCCGGCTTTTCTGGCATTGGTTTCATTCACACCGGTGACAGCGGCAGTCATATCAAAAACTTTAATTACAGAGCTGCCCTGGGAACCTTTATAAGCGCTGTCTTTTCCGCAAATGTGGTCTGCTGCAATACGTCCCTGCTTATTAGCTGGTCCGGCAAGAGAGATTAAAGCATCCTGTCCGGTTACATAGTGTTTTACCTGTACTGCATCTCCTACCGCATAAATATCAGGCACAGAAGTCTGCATATGCTCATTCACCAGAATACTGCCTTTAATGCCCAGTTCCAGTCCGGCCTCCTTGGCAAGCTTTGTATCAGGAGTCACGCCAATGGCTAATACTACCATGTCTGCAAGAAGGGGCTCTTCCTCTTTTAAAAGAACCTGAACGCCATCCTGGGTTTCCTGAAAACCTTCTACTGTATGGCCAAGAGCCAGTTTAACTCCATGTTTACGCATTTCATTGTGGATAAAGGCAGCCATGTCTGAATCAAAAGGATTCATAAGCTGCTTTGGACGCTGTACAATGGTGACTTCCATGCCCAGTTCCCGAAGGTTTTCCGCCAGCTCTAATCCAATAAAGCCTCCGCCTGCCAGAATTGCAGATTTTGGATGGCTTTTCTGAATATAATCCTTGATGCGAAGAGTATCCTCCACTGTTCTTAGGGTAAAGAGTTTGTCCATATCAGTTCCAGGAAGCCGGGGCTTAGTTGGTTTTGCCCCAGGAGAGAGGATGAGCTTGTCATAGGTTTCCTGAAATTCTTCTCCTGTTTCCAGATTTTTTACAGATACCATATGTTTCTCTGGATGCAGAGCAGTCACCTCATGATGCACTTTCATAGATACCCGGAAACGGGAATGAAAGCTCTCTGGTGTCTGTAAAGTCAACTGGTCAGAATCGGTAATCACGTCTCCAATGTAATAAGGAAGCCCGCAGTTTGCATAAGAAATAAATCCGGAACGCTCAAAAACAACGATTTCTGCCTGTTCGTCCAATCTGCGCAGTCTTGCAGCAGCAGTTGCGCCGCCTGCCACACCGCCAACAATCACGATTTTCATCTTATTTTTCCACCTTTCCTGTATAGGAAGCAATTCCTCCTATATTTTTCACATTTGTAAAATTCATTTCCTGTAACAAGGCAACCGCCTGTCTGCTTCTTACCCCGGAATGACAGTAAACAAATAAAGGAGTTTGAGGCTGCGCAACAGAGGCTGCCTGACTCAAAGACTGAAGGGGCACATTTTTGCTTCCGGGAATGTGACCTTCTTTGTATTCCTGTGGTGTTCTTACATCTAATAGTACACCGTCTTTTGTATTATGAAAAGCTATAAGTTCCTGATTAATATCAGGTGTTTTGAAAAAATCAAAAAATCCCATGAATCTTACCTCCCTGTAACAGTATCTCCGCTCCAATCGTTGATACCGCCGAATTCTATAATATTGGTATATCCTAAGTCTGCCAGTTTTTGGGAAGCCTGCTTACTGCGGTTTCCACTGCGGCAATAGACAAAAATAAGCTGTTCTTTATCCGGAAGCTCTGGTATTTCCTCTGTTCCAATGGTTTCATTGGGAACATTCACTGCTTCTGGAATGTGCGCTTCTTCAAATTCCTCTGGGGTTCGTACATCCAGGATCAGGTAATCTTCCTCTTCTTCCATCATGGCCGCGGCTTCTTTAGAAGAAATTTGTTGGTAGCTGCCAGATTTGGAATCCGATTGAGAAGCAGTGGTTTGACTGCATCCGCTAAAGAGAAAGAGCGTAAGCAGAAGTCCGAAAAAAGCAGGGACTGTATAGTGGCGTTTTGTTTTCATAAGAAATCCTCCTGAACTTGATAAAAATAGGATACCACAAAAATGTGGGGAAATATGTGATAAGGTTACAAATAGGGGAATTATATTGCGTTTGTTGAATAAATAATATACCATATATTAAGAGATAAAATTTTATAAGTCAAAATAAGGGGGAATTACATGACAATAGAAGAAGTTCTTGCTGTGGAGGAAATGCAAATATTTGATCGGAAAAGTATCAATATAGAGCCAAAGGCGCTGGCTATTCCCATTATTGCATTTGCCAATGCAGATGGAGGGACAATAGCAATTGGAATTTCAGATAAAACACGTAGAATAGAAGGAATTGATTTTGATATCCAGAAATTAAACGAACTTTTGAGAGTACCATTTGATTTCTGTATTCCCACTGTGAAAGTAGAAATAGAAAAGGTTCAGTGCATAGATTTCAAAGGAAGAGAGAACCATATTCTTTTAATGCATATTGAGCCAGGTATGGAGGTCCATGCGAACCAGGCAGATGAAGTCTTTATGCGCGTTGGGGATAAATCAAAAAAACTTTCTTTTGATGAGAGAACGCAATTAATGTATGATAAAGGAGAAAGGTTTTTTGAAGATAAACCTGTTTTAGAAGCTGAGATTGATGATATTGATATGGAATTTGTCGAAAAATATATCAGAAAAATTGGCTATTCCAAATCACCTATGGAGTATTTAAAAGAAAATAAGGGATTTGTAAAAGAAAAGAATGGGCACTGGCAAATAAGTACTGCTGCAATTTTGCTATTTGGTAAGAATCCTCAGCTATATTTTCCAAGAGCGCGTGTGAGGCTTATACGATATGAAGGGACAGAAGAATTTGTTGGCGCGCAAATGAATGTGATTAAGGACGTGATTTTTGAAGGAAATATTTTAAATATGATTACAAATGCCATTGCATACCTGGATACACAAATTAAAGAAAAAACATATTTGGGTGAGGATGGATTATTTGTAACAGAAGAGGAATATCCTAAATTTGTCCGGCAGGAAATCATAGTGAATGCAATTACTCATCGGGATTATAGTATTCGTGGAACTGACATTCAGATAAAGATATTTGATGATAGAATTGTTGTCGAAAGTCCTGGAAAATTACCGGGACTTGTAAAGGTAGACAATATTCGGCATACTCATTTTTCACGAAATCCGAAAATTGCGGAATTTCTGAAAGCATATAATTTTGTGAAGGAGTATGGTGAAGGTGTGGACCGTATGTATAATGAATTAGAAGCAGCAGGTTTGCAAGGTCCTGAATATAAGCTAAATGCCTTTATGTTACAGGCAACAGTACGAAATAAGGCTTTTTTGAATAAAAAACCACTGTTTGATGAGAAAAACCACTGTTTGGAAGATGAAAAACCACTGTTTGATAAAAAAAACCACTGTTTGGAAGATAAAAAACCACTGTTTGATGAAAAAAACCACTGTTTGCTTCATGACGAAACAGAAAATATTTTTAAAGACGAACTGATTCAACGTGTGGAAGGAGCTGTTGCAAATAAAGTTATGACTATGAAAATCGCAGAGAATGTGAAAAGAGTTATTGAAAACTTTGAAATAAATCAAATTTTCGGGCGGAAAGAAATTAAAAATGAACTGAATTATGGAGATTATAAAGCCGGAAAAACCATTGAAGCAATGCAGTTATTAGATATTATTCAACCGGTAGAAGGTAAGGGAAAAGGAAAGTATGTATTGAAAAATTAATGTACGGAATAAATACACGCATTATTATCTCAAGGGAGAGGAGAATTGTATTTTGGAAAATAACCGTTCAGAAGTGAGCATGGATAAAGAAGCAACGAACATCATAGAAATAACCAATTTAACAAAAGATTTCGGCAACAACAGGGGAATCTTTGATTTGTCTTTTTCTCTGAAACCGGGGGAAATTGTGGGATTTCTTGGCTCAAATGGAGCGGGGAAAACTACCACTATCCGGCACCTTATGGGATTTTTGAAGCCCAGGCAGGGTTCTGCAAAAATCTTAGGACTGGATTGCTTTGCAGATGCAGCTTCTATCCAGGAAAAAGTCGGTTACCTGCCAGGGGAAATTGCATTTATGGATGATATGACCGGGCAGGAATTTATTCAGTTTATGGCTCACATGAAGAAGATAAAAGACATGGATTATGCCAGAGAATTGATGGATATTTTTCAAATAGACACAAGGGTTAAAATTAAGGAAATGTCCAAAGGGATGAAGCAAAAGGTGGGACTCATCATTGCATTTATGCAGGATGCGCCGATTTTAATTCTGGACGAACCTACTACTGGATTAGATCCTCTGATGCAAAATAAATTTGTGGAATTGATAAAAAAGGAAAAAGCAAAGGGGAAAACTATTTTAATGTCATCCCATATTTTTGAGGAAATTGAAAACACCTGTGAGCGGATTATTATGATAAAAGATGGTCATATAGTGGCTGATGAGGACATCAATGTTATAAGAAGTGAAATGAGCAAACATTATGAAATTACATTTTCCAATGTAAAGGATGCCATGGAATTTCAAAAACAATATCCAGGTGAAAGGAAGGAGAATACCGTATGTTTGCTGTCAAAAGAGAATATCAATCTGTTACTTTCTGAGCTATGCAAATACCAGATAAAGGATCTGAATGCACGATACCAGACCCTGGAAGAAGTGTTCATGAAATACTATGGAGGAAATGAAAAATGAGCATTCCATTATTAAAAACAGAATTGAAATCCAGTGGCAAGATAATACTGCTGTTCTTAGGGATTATCACCCTTTATGCAGGGATTATTACAGCCATGTTTGACCCGGAATCAGGCGCAGGAATCAATGGGCTGGCAGAGAGTATGCCTCAGTTTTTTGCAGCCTTTGGAATGGAAAATCCGGGAATTACCTTATTAGATTTTCTCAATAATTATTTGTATGGATTTATTCTGGTTCTGATACCGTTTATCTATATTATTATCATGTGCTATAAATTAATTGCAAAATATATGGATAAAGGTTCTATGGCATATTTGCTAAATACGCATTATAGTAGAACCCAGATTATTGTGACTCAGTTTATGGTTTTGCTTATTGGATTACTTATCTTACTTTTATATGCAACAGGTTTTATTCTCTGTGTTAGTGAGGTAATGTTTCAGGGAGAATTAGAGGTTTCAAAGTTTCTTCTTTTAAATATTGGACTGTTTTTGCTGGAGTTGTTTTTGGCTTGTTTGTGTTTTATGTTTGCATGCTTTTTTGATGAACTGAAATTTTCGGTTGGAATTGGAGCAGGTTTAGGACTGTTGTTCTTTTTGGCGCAAATGTTATCCCAGGTAGATGAAAAAGTGGAATTTTTAAAATATATTACTCCTTTAACCTTGTTTATGCCGGAAGGTTTAATGAAGTATGAGACAGAGAGTTTTCTGGGAGCAGGCGTACTTTTTGCTGGGGCGACAGTATTCCTTGTTGTGGGAATTATGAGATTTAAAAAGCGGGATTTGCTGCTTTGATTTTAATAAAAAAGAGATAATTTGAATGTCAGTCAGAGGCTTCAAGTTATCTCTTTTTATACATTGTCAGGTTGGAAGATTTTTATTTTTTAACTTACATATCATTTGTGTCATGGTTCCCATGGGGCAGTAGACACACCAGCTTCTTGGCTTATATAAAACCATGGTAATCATACCTAAAATCGTGGAAGTGAGCATAACGCTGTAAAATCCAAAGGCAAATTGTGCCACACCCGGATGAAACAGTGTGCCATGATACGCCCAGCGCCATGGGACTTTAAATGTCCATAAAAGTGTGACAATCTGTTTTAAATCTTTCATTCCTGCAAATACCAGCCAGGTATTCCAAAGCATCTGGAAGAACATAAGGAAAAAGAAAATCAGGAATCCATAGCGGAACCATTTGCTTTTCATCCATTTTGGAATATCTTTTTTGCGGGAAAGCCCAAAACGACCACCCAAAATACTGAATAGCTGTCCTCTTCCGCAGTAGCGGTTGCAATATCCTTTGGTTCCTTTTGCTACAGATATAATCAAAGGAATAAAGAAGCACAGCAGGCCAAGCCAGGCGAAAAGGATGTTGAAAAATCCCAGAATTAGATAGGCAAGAGAGAAAATCCAGAGATAATCATACCAATGCTTTTTCATGGGGACACCTCCTGAATTTTAATCACAGATGCCGGACATTCTTTTGCACATTTGCCACATCCTACACAAGTATCAAGATTTATCTTTGCTGCAATTCCTTTCCAGATTTCAATGGCCTGTTTGGGGCATACCTTGACACAGCAGCCACAGGCAACACAATCTTCGGCAGCAACAAAAGCGTTTCTCTTCTTTCTGACTTTCTTTTCCATATAGAGCCTCCTAAAATTATGCTTACTTTCATAATATAACATAGAAAAAATAAGTATTCTGTGATGTGGTCACGTTCTGATACTTTCCGTTGCACTTTCCCGGGTTTCAAGATAAAATGGTAGTAATAAATGAGAAAAGAATGAGGTGGTATACATGAGAAATTTGGTATTATATGATGTGAGCCAGGACAGCGCATATCATTATACAGGGATTACAACATTTGAAAATCTGGCAGAGATTACCGGGGATTATCCATTTGAGGAAGAAGTAATGGAGAAAGCCATGATTCACAAACAAACTATGGTGAGTCATCCCAATGGAATTTCCTCTTTTGCTGTGACTCTTCGTATTTCACCGGATGCGTCAATTCTGGAAGAAGGAGAAAGTCTGCACTTTTCTTTTGATGAACTTGAGATACGGGATGGAAAAAGTAAATGTGCCGCAGTTTCTATGCTGGAGCCGGAGTATCTGGAAGATAACTGGGTAAAAGTACAGATATTTGTGCTGGATGAAGAGAAGATGGACCAGTTGTAAGATGAAGGGGGAGAAGTCCATGAATGTTATGCCTATTCCAGAATTAATTGCCAGAGTTACAGAAATATGTAAGAAAAACGGGGTGAAAAAATTGTATTTGTTTGGTTCTTTTGCAACAGGTACGGCAACGCCGGAAAGTGATATCGATTTTGTTGTCTCTGGATGCGACAATATGTGGAAACTGGAGGAGGAGCTGGAAGAAATTGATACACTCCGGAAAATAGATATTTTTGACTATGACAATGTTCGTAATGAGTTTTTATTGGAGGATATTAGGAAATATGGAAAGCAAATTTATTGATTAAAACTGCCCTGTGCATTTTTTGAAAAAGAGATGCACAGGGCAGTTTTAGGTTTGTCAGTAAACTTTACCTATAAGGTTAAATCTTCGGACGATAAACCATTAAAAATAAGTTGAAAAGTGGATTTCTTAGACTGTTCCAGATGATAGGTCATTTTTTCAGCAGCTTCTTTCCAGTCATTTTTTAAACAGGCACAAATAATATCGAGATGTTCCTGAAAGGTGTTATCCAGACGTTCCGTTGAAAAATTTCCAGTCATATAGCGGAAACGCTCTGCCTGCGTTTGAATCATATTGTAGTTTTGTCGGATGTAGCCATTTGGACATGTATTGACAATAAAATTATGAAACTGTGTATCCAGTTCATAAAAGTAATTTTGATTTTCAAAGCAACTGGTATTTGTTTTGCTGGAACTAAAAATACTGTAAAATTTTTTTAATTGCTGTGTAGAAAGGGAAGTTCCGTAATTCAAGAGGATGTAAGGTTCATAGAGCTGGCGAACTTCGAAAATCATATTAATCGTATTAATAGAAAGAGGCATTACAAGAATTCCTTTTTTGGGTTTGATTTCAATTAATCCTTCCTGTTCTAATCGGCTAAGTGCATCACGAATAGGAGTGCGACTTAATCCAAGATCAGAAGTAAGAAGTTCTTCATTTAAAAAAGTCCCGGGGGCATATTCGCAGGTGACAATTTTCTGGCGAATTGTATTGTAAGCCTGTGTTTTTAAATTTATTTTTGGCATAATATAGTACTCCTGATATGTGAGATTTCTATTCTATTTTAGCATAGGAAAGAGATATATACAATGGTATATGAAATAGAACAAATACGATAAAAATAAAATACAAAACAGAGGATGAAAATAATTTTTGTGCAAAATAAATAAAAAATAAATTGAAATTAAGTTTAATATAGATAATTGACATATTGAATATGTATGATTATAATTTGATGTATACAACATAGTATTTAATAAAGAATACAATAGAGTATGAAATAACATGCGCATGTAATTATAAATGAAAAAGGAGATTGAAAAAATGAAAGCAATGTATATTGATGAACCCGGAAAAGTAGAAATCAGGGATATTGATATGCCAGTGAGAAAAAAGGGTGAAGTTTTACTGAAGCTTCTTTATGGAGGTATCTGTGGAAGTGATCTTGGCTCTTATCGAGGAACTTTTGTCTATTTTGATTATCCGAGAATTCCGGGCCATGAGTTTTCAGCGGAAGTGATCGAAGCAGATGAAGATAATGAATATGGTATAAAACCGGGAATGGTCGTTACCTGTAATCCTTATTTTAACTGTGGACATTGTTATTCTTGCAATCATGGCATTGTAAACGCCTGTATGGATAATCAGACAATGGGATGTCAGAGAGATGGCGCATTTTGTGAATATATCACAATGCCCATTGAAAGAGTTTATGATGGAAAAGGAATGAATCCAAAAACATTAGCGGCAATTGAACCCTTTTGTATTAGTTACCATGGGGTAAGTCGTGCAAATGTAAAAGAAGGGGATAAAGTACTGGTAGTGGGAGCTGGCACGATTGGTGTATTGGCGGCTATTGCTGCGAAAGCGAAAGGTGCTGTTGTTTATATTTCTGATGTATCAGAAGGGAAACTTGAGATGGCAAAGGAATTTGGAATTGATGGTACTTTATTGAATGATTCACCAGAAAACTTTACAAAAAGAGTAGAAAAAATAACAGAAGGAAATGGATTTGACGTTACAATTGAGGCAGTAGGCCTCCCATCAACATTCCAGAATTGTATTGACGCATGTTGCTTTGGGGGGCGTATGGTATTGATTGGAGTCGGGAAAAAGAATCTTGATTTTAACTTTACTTTGATTCAGAAAAAAGAACTAAATGTATTTGGTTCAAGAAATGCATTGAAAAAAGATTTCCTGGAATTAATTGATTTGGTAAATGCGGGTAAGGCTCCTTTAGAGAAAATTATTACCAACGTTTACTCATTTAACGATGCGGCAAAAGCATTTGATGATTTTGCACACAATCCAGGAAATATGTTAAAAGTGGTTTTTGATTTTGCGGATATTAGTAAATAGTACACAGGCAAAATGCTTGAAGAGGAGATTTGATGCTATGAAATTAAAAAAACTTATGGCTTTGAGTTTAGCTGGAATATTAGTATTGTCAGTGACAGCTTGTGGAAAAAATAATCAAACTGATTTAAAAGATGGTAAATCTATAGAACCAGAGATTGTATTGGATATAGCATTTGAGAATAACATAAGTGAACCAATTGGTGCTGGCTGGGAAAAAGCACAGGAAATTATCAAGGAAAAGTCCGGTGGAAAGATGGCGATTGAAATATATCCAGATTCACAATTAGGAGATAAATCATCACTAATTGATTCAATGCTTTTAGGGGAGCCAGTATGTACGCTGGCAGATGGAGCATTTTATGCAGACTATGGTATTAAGGACATGGGGATTTTATTTGGTCCGTTTTTGTTTGATAATTGGGATCAATGCTGGACATTGATAAAATCAGATTGGTATGAAGGGCAATGTAAAAAGTTGGAAGAAAAAGGATTAAAGATAATTGCTTCTAACTGGATGTATGGAGAAAGACATACTCTTACAAATGTACCAGTAAATAATGTAGACGATTTAAAAGGACTAAAAATTCGTGTTCCGGCTAATGAGATACAATCTTACGGGTTTGATGTTCTTGGTGCAACTTCAACAGGTATGGCATTGGGAGATGTTTATCAGGGGTTGCAGACAAAGACAATAGATGGTGCAGAAAATCCAATTGCTACACTATATGGAAGAAAACTTTATGAAGTAGCTCCATATCTGGTTTTGGATGGACATATTAAAAACTTTACAACGTGGGTAGTATCAGCAGATTGGTTCAACAGCCTGACAGAAGAACAACAGAATTGGTTGATAGAAACGGCACAGGAGGCAGGTCAGTATAATAATCAGGTATTAGAAGAATCAGAAAAAGAGTATTTGAAGAAAATGGTTGATGAAGGTGTAACGGTAACAGAGCCATCGGAAGAAGTCATAAAAGAGTTCAAAGAAAGGGCTATGCCATTTTATGACATGGGAAAACAGTTCGGATGGTCAGATGGATTATATGATACCGTAAGAAATGCAATGGGATCAGAAGAATAGGAGAAAATGGGAATGAAAAATAACAAAAAGAATAAATTAAGTTTTTTGGCAAATTTTGATGTTATCATAGCTTCTGTGATTCTGGCATTATTGATTGTGCTAACCTTTATGGGGGTAGTTTGGCGATATATATTTCATGCACCATTTACTTGGTTAGAAGAAGTGCAGACATCTTGTATGGTATGGATTACATTTGCAGCCGCAGGAGCAGCATTTCGTACAGGTAATCATGTTGCAATTGAAATGATTGTTGATTTAATGCCCCCAAAGGTACAAAAAATCATGGAAATATTTATTGCGGTAGTTGTACTTGTAATTTTAGGATATCTGTTTGTGCAGACGATTCCTTATTTACAAATATTCTTGGAAAGTGGACGTTCAACAAGTATGTTGCATATTCCGTATATTGTAGTATATGGTATTTCACTTTTTTCCTATGTAGATATGGCAATCAGTTTTATCTATAGTATTCTTCATGGTGTAAAATCAGAAGCAAAGGAGGCAGCAAGCAGCAATGAGTAATCTTCTTTTATTGGCAGCAATTATAATGTTAGTACTTTTGTTTTTAAAGATACCTGTATATTTAGCGGTGCTGGGTGGCTCTATGGTATATTTTGCCTTAAATCCACATGTGAGTGCGGCAGTCTTTGCACAGCAGACAATTGTTGGAACAGAAAAAATTTCCCTGTTAGCAATTCCGTTTTTTGTATGTGCTGGAATTTTTATGAATTATACAGGTGTTACGAAAAGAATAATGGATTTTTGTGAGGTTGTGACAGGCAGACTTCCAGGAGGACTTGCACAGGTAAATGTACTATTGTCCACTGTTATGGGCGGATTATCTGGTTCTAATATTGCAGATGCGGCAATGGAGTCAAAAATGATGGTTCCTGAAATGACTAAAAAAGGATTTTCTCTTGAATTTTCAAGCGTTGTAACGGCAGCCTCATCTATGATTACACCACTGATTCCACCAGGAATTGCAATGATTTTGTATGGATGTATTGCAAATGTATCGATAGGTAAATTGTTTGTGTCAGGTTTTGGTGTTGGAGCATTATTGTGTATAACAATGATGGTTTTAGTGGGAATCATTTCAAAAAAACGCAATTATGGAAATATTTCAACCGAAAAAATGACATGGAATCGTTTTTGGAAAGCGTTTAAGCCGGCAATTTTACCTTTGTTACTTCCAATAATTATTATTGGAGGTATTAGAATCGGAGTATTTACTGCAACAGAAGCGGGGGCTGTAGCAATTATTTACGCTGTTTTTTTAGGAATTATCTATAAAGAGATGCATATTAATGATATAATTCAAGGATTGAAAGAAACTGCATGCACAACAACATCTATTATGTTAATTGTATCAGCTGCATCTGTATTTTCCTGGGTTTTAACTAAAGAACAGATTCCTCAGGCATTGACTACCTGGATGTTGGCAAATATTCATAGTAAAGTAGTATTTTTAATCGTTGTAAATATTTTTCTTTTGGTAGTAGGTATGTTTATTGAAGGAAATGCATCTATGATTATTCTTGTTCCGCTTCTTGCACCAATTGCAAAAGCGTATGGAATCAATGAAATTCAATTTGCAATGATTTATATATTTAATAATGCAATTGGAGCACTATCTCCGCCTATGGGGACATTAATGTTTGTAACCTGTTCTATTACAAAATGTAAGACAGCAGCATTTATTAAAGAAGCAGTGCCATTCTATATTTTACTTGTAGTTAATTTATCAATTCTTACATGGTTTGAGCCGTTCACAACATTTCTTGTGAATTTAGTTTACTAAATAATATATAAATATTATAGAAAGGTAGCAGGTTAAAATGAAAAAATTAAATTATGAAGTATTAAAAAATTCAGGCTATGATGGATATATTTTAAAAGAAGCGCCAGAGAAAGTAATGCAGTTTGGAGAAGGAAATTTCCTTCGTGCATTTGTTGATTATTGGTTTGATCTTGCCAATGAAAAAGCAGGATGGAATGGAAAATGTTGTCTGATTCAGCCGATTGCACAGGGATTGAGCGAAATGATTGATGAGCAGGAAGGGCTCTATACCTTATATCTGCGTGGAAGCGAAAACGGACAGAAAGTTGATGATAAGCGTGTAATTTCAAGTGTGAGCCGTTGTTTAAATCCGTATGAAAAAGCAGGGTACGAAGAGATGATGAAAGTTGCAGCAAGTGATGAGCTTGAAATCATTGTTTCCAATACAACAGAGGCAGGAATTCAGTATGACCCATCCTGTAAAAAAGAAGACTGTCCACCGTCCAGTTTTCCGGCAAAATTAACACAGGTGTTATATCATCGTTATAAATCAGGCAAAAAGGGCATTATTATGTTAGCCTGTGAGCTAATTGATAACAATGGAAAAGAACTATTAAAATGTGTGAATAAGTATATTGAACAGTGGAAGCTGGAAGATGGATTCAAAAAATATGTAAATGAAGACTGTACGTTTTGCGGCTCTTTAGTAGACCGTATTGTGCCAGGACGTATCCGAGATGCAAAAGAAATTGCGGAGTTGGAAGAGAAACATGGTTATGTGGATTCTTTGTTAGATGTTGGAGAAGTATTTGGCGTATGGGTGATTGAAGGGGATGAGAAGTTAAATGATATCCTTCCATTCAAGAAGGCGGGACTATCAGATAAAGTATTTGTTGTACCAGATATGAGTCCTTATAAAAAAAGAAAGGTTCGTATTTTAAACGGAGCGCATACAGGGTTTGTTTTAGGCGCTTATCTTGCAGGAAAAAATATTGTTCGTGATTGTATGCATGATGAAGTGATGAAAGGTTTTATGAACAAAATGCTTTATGATGAAGTGATTCCGACACTGCCATTAGACAAAGATGATTTATTAAAATTTGCATCAGCAGTATCTGATCGTTTTAATAATCCGTTTGTAAATCACGAATTAATGAGTATTTCATTGAATTCCACATCAAAATGGAAAGCACGAAATATGCCATCTTTTCTTGAATATGTGAGAGAGCAGGGCAAACTCCCTACTTGCCTGACCATGTCTCTGGCAGCTTACATTGCATTTTACAGCAATGATATTCAGGCATTGACAAACACTGGTCTTGTATGTAGACGTCCAGCCGGAAATGAATATACAGTAAGTGATGACAGATGGATTTTGGAATTTTATTATTCCCATCGCGAAGCTTCTGAAGAAGAGCTGGTGCATGAAGTCCTTACAAATGAAAATATGTGGGAACAGGATTTGACAAAAATAGAGGGTCTTGAAAAAGCAGTTGTAGAAGATTTAATAAAAATTCGAAGGGAAGGAGCAAAGGCTGCTTATGAAAGCTGCCTGTAGAGAAGGTAGATGAAAGTAATACAGATATCATTGGAAGATAATGTAGTAGTTGCACTTTGCCCAATTACAGCCGGAGAAATAGTAGAAGCAGGAGAGCGGTATTATGTGGAGGTACTTGAGGATATTCCTCAGGGACATAAAATAGCATTAAAAGATATTACAAAAGAGGAAAATATTATAAAATATGGATTTGCGATTGGACACGCAACGGTAGGAATTAAAGCCGGAAGCTGGGTACATACGCACAATATGGCAACGAATCTGGCAGGAGAGATAGAATATAGTTATCAGCCAAAGATTAAATCCATTCCACCACAAAAACCAGAATGTTTTGCAGGGTTTCGGAGAAAGGATGGTCGTGCCGCAATCAGAAATGAAATATGGATTATACCCACTGTAGGGTGCGTGAATGATGTTGCCAGAAGAATGGCAGCATTAAATCAAGACCTTGTCACAGAATCAATTGATGGATTGTATACATTCGATCATCCATTTGGGTGTAGTCAGACAGGCCATGATCATGCACAGACAAGAAAATTGCTGGCAGCATTGGTGCATCATCCAAACGCAGCGGCTGTATTAGTCCTGGGACTTGGTTGTGAAAATCTGACACAGGAACAGTTTTTGGAAGAATTAGGTGAATATGATTCAGATAGAGTGAAGTTTTTGACCTGTCAAAAAGTGGAAGATGAATTTGAAGCAGGAAGAACGTTATTAGAGGAATGTGCAGATTATGCCAGACAGTTCCACAGAGAACCCATTCCTGTCAGTGAACTGGTGATCGGAATGAAATGCGGCGGGTCAGATGGACTTTCCGGAATCACAGCAAATCCAACAGTGGGACAATTTAGTGATATGCTTGTAGCAAGAGGCGGCTCTACTGTTTTGACAGAAGTGCCGGAAATGTTTGGCGCCGAAGGTTTTTTGATGAACCGCTGTATTAACAAAGACGTATTTGATAAAGCAGTAGATATGATTAACGGATTTAAGAATTATTTCATTCGTCATAATGAAGTAGTGTATGATAATCCGAGCCCTGGAAATCGCGAAGGCGGAATTACAACATTAGAAGATAAATCTTGCGGATGTGTTCAAAAGGGTGGAACAGCACCGATTATGGATGTCATTGGATATGGTGATCCTGTTGTAACAAAAGGGCTGAATATGCTTTATGGTCCGGGAAATGATTTGGTATCGGCTACAGCGATGACAGCGGCAGGTGCACATATAATTTTGTTTACAACAGGACGCGGTACACCGTTTGGAGCACCTGCACCGACGTTAAAACTTTCTACCAATAGCCAGCTTGCAGAAAATAAAAAAGGCTGGATTGATTTTGATGCAGGATCGATTGTCTCTGGAGAAACCATTGATGAAGCTGCAAAACGCCTTTTAGAATTGGTGATTGAAACGGCCAGTGGAAAACAGACACAGACGGAACGTCGTGGATATAGGAGCATTTCGATTTTTAAAGAGGGTGTTGTTTTATAAGACATGAATAATCTTGTATGTATTCCAGGCTACAGTCACCAAACATTTTCAAATTTGAGATTGGGAATGAATTGTGCTTTTCGGTTGAAATAATTGTTTTGTGATTTTTAGCCTACATTTTTGGGGTAAAAATAGGTGGTTTTTAAGAGTTTACGAAATCAAATCTACTTATTTGAAAACAAAATAGGCTGATATGGAGGATTCTGTAAATCAAACTTATATTTCTTTGTTAAAAATAGGTCGAAAAGAAAAAATATTGGAATCTAGCCTATTTTGAACAGAAAAAAGTAGGCTTATCTGAGAAGAACACGCAATCCCACCTATTTGAAGCACAAAAAAATAGGTTGAAACAGGGAGATTGCAGAAATCAGCCTAGTTATGTTTAAAATAGCAGCAGGCAGAAAGGCGTGAGTCATAGATATGTGGCTTGCGCCTTTTTAAGTCTGAAAAAAATAACAAATAAATTAGCACTCACCTCTTGACACTGCTAATAATAAGTGTTATATTTGCACTAGAACAAGAAAAAAGCACACCCGGAGAGAGTTTCGGGATTTGAATAACCAAAATGGAGGGATACTATGAACATCAGTAAATTTACTCAGAAGTCACTGCAGGCCGTCCAGGATTTGGAAAAAACAGCATATGAGTTTGGAAATCAGGAAGTAGAGCAGGAGCATCTGCTTTATAATCTGTTAAAACAGGAAGACAGCCTGATTTTGAAGCTTATTGAGAAAATGGAAATCCAAAAAGAGCATTTCATGGGCAATGTGGAGCAGGCATTGAACGCCAGAACTAAGGTGTCAGGAGGACAGCCATATATTGGACAATATTTAAACAAAGCCCTGGTAAGCGCAGAGGATGAGGCAAGAGCCATGGGAGATGAATACGTTTCTGTGGAACATTTATTCCTGGCTCTTCTGGCAAACCCAAGTCCGTCTATGAAGAAAATCTGGCAGGAATATGGTATCACAAAAGAGCGTTTTCTTCAGGCGCTTAGTACAGTGAGAGGCAACCAGAGAGTGACTACAGACAATCCGGAAGTGACCTATGATACCTTGAATAAATATGGTCAGGATTTGGTGAAAAAAGCAAGAGAACAGAAGTTAGATCCGGTCATTGGCAGGGATGCAGAGATTCGTAATGTCATTCGGATTTTATCCAGAAAGACTAAGAACAATCCGGTTCTTATTGGTGAGCCAGGCGTTGGTAAAACTGCGGCTGTAGAGGGTCTTGCACAGCGTATTGTCAGGGGAGATGTGCCGGAAGGACTGAAAGATAAGAAAATTTTTGCTCTGGATATGGGCGCATTAGTGGCTGGCGCCAAGTACAGAGGAGAGTTTGAGGAACGTCTGAAAGCGGTTCTGGAAGAAGTGAGAAAAAGCGAAGGTCAGATTATCCTCTTTATTGATGAATTACATTTGATTGTAGGCGCTGGCAAGACAGATGGCGCTATGGATGCAGGAAATATGTTAAAGCCTATGCTGGCAAGAGGTGAGCTGCATTGTATCGGCGCAACCACCTTGGATGAATACCGGAAATATATCGAAAAAGATGCTGCTCTTGAGCGTAGATTCCAGCCGGTTATGGTGGATGAGCCTACGGTGGAAGATACCATTTCCATTCTTCGTGGACTGAAGGAGCGCTATGAAGTGTTCCATGGCGTGAAGATTACAGACGGAGCTTTGGTGGCAGCAGCAACCCTATCAGACCGTTATATTTCAGACCGTTTCCTGCCGGATAAGGCTATTGATTTAGTGGATGAAGCCTGCGCTTTGATTAAGACAGAGCTGGATTCCATGCCAACAGAACTGGATGAAATGCGAAGAAAAATCATGCAAATGGAGATTGAAGAAGCTGCATTAAAGAAGGAAAATGACCGTTTAAGCCAGGACCGTCTGGTGGATTTGCAGAAGGAAATGGCAGAGCTTCGGGATGAATTTAATGCGCAGAAAGCCCAGTGGGATAATGAAAAAACCTCTGTGGAACGTCTCCAGAAGTTAAGAGAACAGATTGAAGATATGAATAACCGTATCCAGAAAGCTCAGAGAGAATATGACTTAAATGAGGCTGCAAAGCTCCAGTATGGAGAGCTTCCTATGTTGCAGAAGCAGCTTGCTGCAGAGGAAGAAAAGGTGAAAAATCAGGATCTGTCTCTGGTTCATGAGAGCGTTACAGATGAAGAAATCGCCAGAATTATTTCCCGCTGGACCGGTATTCCGGTGGCAAAGCTTACGGAAGGAGAGCGAAGCAAAATCCTGAATCTGGAAACAGAACTGCACAAGCGTGTTATTGGACAGGATGAAGGCGTAACTAAAGTAACCGATGCCATTATCCGTTCCAAAGCAGGAATTAAAGACCCGACGAAGCCTATTGGCTCATTCTTGTTCCTGGGACCAACCGGTGTTGGTAAAACGGAGCTGGCTAAGACACTGGCTGCAACCTTATTTGATGATGAACAGAACATGGTGCGTATTGATATGAGTGAATACATGGAGAAATATTCTGTGTCCAGACTTATTGGAGCGCCTCCGGGATATGTAGGTTATGAGGAAGGCGGTCAGCTTACAGAGGCAGTGCGCAGGAAACCTTATTCGGTTGTCCTTTTTGATGAGATTGAGAAGGCGCATCCGGATGTATTCAATGTGCTGCTGCAGGTTCTGGATGATGGGCGGATTACAGATTCTCAGGGACGGACTGTGGACTTTAAGAATACCATTCTTATTATGACTTCTAATATTGGCTCTACTTATCTGCTGGATGGCATTGAGGAAAACGGTGAGATTAAGCAGGAAGCAAGAGACCTGGTAGACAGGGATTTAAGAGGACATTTCCGTCCGGAATTCCTGAACAGGCTGGACGAAATCATTATGTTTAAGCCTCTTACCAAGGATAATATTGGCGGTATTGTAGACTTGCTTCTGGAGGATCTGAACCGGAGATTAAAAGACCAGGAATTATCTTTGACATTGACAAACGCAGCCAGGGATTATATTATAGAAGGCGGTTATGACCCGGTTTATGGAGCCCGTCCTCTGAAACGATATGTTCAGAAATACGTGGAAACTTTAACTGCCAAACTGATTCTGGCAGGCAATATAAGAGCCAATGACCGGATTGTCATAGATGTAGAAAATGGCGAACTGACTGCACATACAGAGGCTGTGGAGGAAGTTCTGTAATTCCAAAGGAGACCTTGTAATGCCAAAAGATCCGGTAATGTTATTAAGTTATGTAAACACCCAGTTGAGAGATTTTTATTCTTCTCTGTCTGCGCTGTGTGAAGATAAACAGTGCAGCGTAGAAGAAATCACAGCAAAGCTGGCAGGGATTGATTACGAATATGATGCTGCCAGAAATCAATTTGTATAAAGAATAAGAAAACAGCTTTTTCGGGAGGCAATAGAGCCTTTCTGGAAGGCTGTTTTTGTGTTATAAAACAAGAAACGTGCTGTCATACTTGCGGGAAACAGGCGGGGACTGTTATAATAGCAACAGAATCGGACGGTTATTTGCAGAACGCGTACTGGAGAGAGAAGAGGGAATACGTTATGAAGAAAATCGCTGTAGTGGAAGATGATAAGAGCCTTAGAACGGCTCTGGCAGGTCTGTTGCAGGAGAATGGTTATACGCCCTGCCTGATTCAGGACTTCATGGAAGCAGACAGGGAAATTATGGAATCCCAGGCGGATTTAGTGCTTTTGGATATTATTCTGCCGGGAACCAATGGCCAGGCAATTTTGAGGAATTTGAGGAAAAAATCTCAGGTTCCGGTGATGATGCTTACCAGCAAGGCAGAAGAGATGGACGAAATTTTAGCTATGAGTTATGGGGCAGATGATTATATTACCAAGCCCTATAATCCTACCTTGCTGCTTTTGAAAATCGAGGCTATTTTTCGCAGAATGACACCGGAGAATCAGAAAACAGAGGTGGAATACAGAGGAATGCAGGTGGATTTGCTGCGAAGCACCATGAAATATGAGAATCAGGAGGTGGTGCTTTCTAAGAATGAGATTTCCATTTTATACTACCTGATAAAGAATAAAGGGAAGATTGTTTCCAGGGATGAACTGATGGATTATCTCTGGGATTGCAATGATTTTGTAGATGATAATACCCTTACAGTGAACATTAACCGACTGAGAAAACGCCTGGAGGAAGCAGGACTTTCGGGAGTCATTGAGACCAGAAGAAGGCAGGGATATCTTTTAGTATGAATGGAAAAAACTATGTAAAAGACCATGGAATGATTCTGATTATCTGGGCCTTGCAGGCAGGAATTGTGGAGAGTATTTTGTGGATGTTTCATGTAAAGCTGCCGGTGCAGATTTTTGTTTTTGTGGTCCAGGGAATTGCGGCATTTAGCATCTTGTATTCTGATTTTTCCAGAAAAAAGACTTTTTACAGGGAGATGGAAGAGAAGCTAAATGCACTGGAAGAGAAATATTTTTTGATGGAAATGCTGAAACGCCCGGAGTTCTTAGAAGGAGAATTATTCTATGACACTATGGTGCAAATGGAAAAATCCATGAATGATGAAATCTATAGACAGATACGGAAGAATAATGAATTTAAGCAGTATATTGAGACCTGGGTGCATGAAATTAAGCTGCCTATTGCCAGTATGCGTCTGCTCTTAAAGGATTACCGCGGTGGCTCTGCCAGAACCTTAAAGGAGCAGCTTGCCAGAACCGAAAGCTATGTGGAACAGGTATTGTACTATCTTAGAAGCCAGGTGCCGGAGAAGGATTATGTGATTCAGGAGTATTCTCTTAGAAGGATTACAGACCGGGTAATCAGTGAAAATAAGGATAGCCTGATTGGAAATCATGTGAGAATTTTGCAGGAAACAGAGGATATTTGCGTGCTTACTGATGAGAAATGGCTGGGCTTTCTGGTGGGACAGATTTTCAGCAATGCTGTGAAATATCGGAAGGAAGAAAATCCCTGTATCCGTCTGTGGAGTGAAGCGGAGTATGGTCCTGTGCAGCTTCATATTCGTGATAATGGGATAGGAATTCCCACAGAAGACCTGCCCAGGGTATTTGAGAAATCCTTTACCGGAAAAAACGGAAGAACAGGTCAGGCTTCTACGGGAATCGGTCTGTATCTGTGCAGGGAACTGGCAGAAAGGCTGGGACATAAAATAGAAATTTTTTCAGAGGAAGGGGAATATACGGAAGTGGTTCTCTCTTTTGAAAAGGGCGGACATGTGAATTTTTAACCTTACAGCAATGTAAGGTTATTTTATGCAAAGAAATGGATAGTGTATGGTTTCTCTATTATAATGAGGACAGAAATAAGGAAAGAGAGGAAGCAGATATGGAGAAACTATTAGAAGTTCAGAATCTTATGAAATTTTATGGCAATAAATCAAGTCTTACCAGGGCAGTCAATGACCTTAGTTTTACAGTAGAGAAAGGAGAATTTACCGCCATTATGGGAGCCAGCGGCTCCGGAAAAACTACTCTTTTAAACTGCATTTCCACCATTGACCGGGTAACAAGCGGCCACATTCTGGTGGAAGGAAGGGATATTACCAAGTTAAAAGGAAATGCTTTGATGAAATTCAGAAGGGAAAAATTAGGCTTTATTTTTCAGGATTTCCATCTTCTGGACACCTTAAATGCCTTTGACAATATTGCCCTGGCCTTGCAGATTCAGAATGAAAAAACGGAAATAATAAGGAAAAAAGTAAAGGAAGCAGCGCAGAAACTGGATATCACAGAGGTGCTGAAAAAATATCCTTATGAGATGTCAGGGGGACAAAAACAGAGGGTTGCCTGCGCAAGAGCTATGGTGACAGATCCCAGTATTATTTTAGCCGATGAACCTACCGGAGCCTTAGATTCTCACAGCGCAGGTATGCTTCTGGGAAGTCTCCAATATATGAATCAGGATTTGGATGCTACCATTTTAATGGTAACTCATGACGCTTTTTCTGCCAGCTATGCGGGGCGCGTATTGTTTATGAAAGATGGAAAATTATTTCATGAGCTTCGCAGAGGCAGAGAGGAGAGAAAGGAATTTTTTGAAGAAATTATTCATGTGGTTTCCCTGCTGGGAGGTGATTTGAATCATGTTATTTAGACTCTCTGTGAAGAATTTTAAGAAGAGTATCCGGGATTATTCTATTTACTTTTTTACCATGATTCTGGGAATTGCGGTGTTTTATATTTTTAATGCTATTGAGACACAGACTGCCATGATGGAGGTTACAAAGACTAAAGCAGCTATTGTGGATATGATGAATGGCGTTATGGATGGGGTGAGTATTTTTGTCTCCTTTATCCTGGGATACTTGATTGTTTATGCCAGCCGGTTTATGCTGAAAAAACGGAAAATGGAGTTTGGAGTGTATATGACTCTTGGCATGAGCAGGGTGAAGATCGCAGGGATTCTGTGGATGGAAACTATCTGGATGGGAGTGATTTCTCTGGCAGCAGGCCTGGTGATTGGAATGGGACTTTCCCAGTTTATGTCCCTTGTGGTTTCTTATTTGTTTCAGGCAGATGTGTCCAGATTTGTCTTTGTAATTTCAGGAAAAGCAGTGGTGAAATCTGTTGTTTATTTCTTAATTATTTATGTAGTGGTGATGATTTTTAATACCATAGCCATTGGACGCACCAGGCTTATTGATTTCATGACAGCAGGGAAGAAAAAGGAAAAGAATCTGCTGAAAAATCCTGTGGCTTCTGCGGTGATTTTCCTCCTGGCCTGTGGAATTCTGGGATATGCTTATTACAATGTGACTGCAGGGTCAAAGAATCTGGTGTCTGAATATCAGGTGTTGGCGCAGGTCATCCTTGGTATTGTTGGAACCATTCTTGTATTCTGGTCTCTGGCTGGATTTTTCATGTGGATTTTGGGAAAAATGCCAAAGATTTACTATAAGAAAATCAATTCTTTTGTATTTGGGGAGATTTCCAATAAGCTAAATTCTACAGTGATTTCCTGCAGCGTTATCTGTCTGCTTATGTTTATGACCATTTGTATTTTGTTCTCTGCCTTTGCCAGAAAAGATTTTAAGGAGGCAGAAGCGAAAAGGCTGGCGCCTGTGGATATTTCCATGGTAAAGGATTTAGGAGATGGGAAAACCATAGAAGAAGTGATGCAGGAAAAGGGGATTTCCAAGAAAGATTTTAAGGATGTATTAAACCTTACAACCTACCAGACCCAGGAGGTAACCCAGGGGGATATTGTAGGAGATGCAGTAGAAAGCTGGAAATTAGGGGAGGAATATCTGAATCAGAAACTGGAAATCATTTCTGTCAGTGCATACAATCAGGCGGCCAAAAAGTATCATCTGCCTGCTTATGAACTGGAAGAAAATCAGTATCTCATGGTGGCAGATATGGAAGGAGCAGTGGGGATTTTTAATAAGGGATTAAAAGAAAATCCGGAGCTTACCATAAAGGGAAAGACTTATTATCCAAAGGAAACAACCTGTCAGGATGGCTTCCTGATGATGAATTATTCCCCGCAGAATCAAGGCTTTCTTGTGGTTCCGGATTCTGTAAAATTTACAGAAGAGGAACAGGGAAAGAACTATTTTATTGCTGATTATACAAAGGACACCAAGGCTTTCAGGGAAGAGGTGGACGGGAAACTCTATGAGCGTATGAATGGAAAATCGGAGAATGAATTTCCTGTATATTTTACAACACAGTCATCTGTTCACGATGACACCATAGGCAGCAGCGCTATGTATATTTTCCTGGGCTTGTATCTGGGAATCTGTTTCTTGATTTCAGGGGCAGCGGTCCTGTCTTTGAAGATTTTATCAGATGCGGCAGACAGCAAAGAGAAGTATCAGATTCTTCAGAAACTGGGCTGCAGTCAAAAAGAAATCTGCAGGGGACTTCGCAAGCAGAATGGCACAGTATTCCTGTTACCGGTGATGCTGGCAGTGATTCATTCCATTTTTGGTATTCAGGTGTGTATGAATCTGCTGTCTATTTATGATACCAAGGGCAGCGGACCGGCTCTTCTGCTTACAATAGTGCTTATTGGAATTATCTATGGGGGATATTATCTGGTGTCACAGCTTGGGTGTGAGAAGATTGTGAAGGAGTAGGACTTATCTGACTTGTATCTGTACCTGTCTTTGGGTATAATGGAGACAGATAAGAGCAAGGGTGGTGAAGTTCCATGGGAATTTATCTTAATTCTACCAATGATAAATTTAAAATTGCAGTAAACTCACAGATATATGTAGATAAAACAGAATTGATTCAGATTACAAACCGCCTGATGGCTACAGAATCCAGATTTTTATGCGTGAGCAGACCACGCAGATTTGGAAAATCCATGGCAGCAAATATGCTCAATGCATATTACAGCAAAGGGTGTGATTCCAGTGAGATATTTGCCGGACTCAAGATTGCAAACTCTGAGACCTATGAAAAATACAGGAATCAATATGATGTTATTTCTGTAAATATGCAGGAATTTTTAAGCAGAACCAAAGATGTCTATGAAATGATAAACAGACTGAAAAGAATGCTTACCAGAGAGCTGGTAAAAGCCTATCCAGATGCAGATTACTTTGACAGGGAAGATTTAGCGCAGAGCATGCAGGATGCATATGAAGTCAGTGGATGTCCCTTTGTAGTGATTATAGATGAATGGGACTGTGTTTTAAGAGAGTATAAAAAAGACCAGGAAGCACAGAGATTTTATCTGGACTTTCTAAGGGATTTGCTGAAAGACAAGGGATATATTCATCTTGCCTATATGACGGGAATTCTGCCTGTTAAGAAGTATGGAACTCACTCTGCTTTGAATATGTTTCGGGAATATTCTATGATGGATGCAGGGGAACTGGCAGAATATGTAGGATTTCTGGAATGCGAAGTGAAAGAATTGTGTGCTGCCTATGAAGTTGACTTTCAGGAAATGAAACGCTGGTATGACGGATATGAATTCAGTGAAGTAGGAGCAGTTTATAATCCTCAATCTGTGGTATTCAGCATACAGTCCAGAAAGTTTAACAATTACTGGAATCAGACAGAAACCTATGAGGCATTGCGGGAATATATTGACATGAATTTTGATGGGTTAAAGGATGCAGTTTTGAAGATGATGGGCGGAGAACATGTAGGAGTTTATACGGGAAGCTTTGCCAATGATATGACAAGCTTTGCATCAAAAGATGATGTTATGACACTGTTGATTCACCTGGGATATCTGGGCTATGATTTTGAAAATGAAGAGGTATTCATACCCAATAATGAGATTATGAATGAGTTTGCAAATGCGGTTCGTAATTCTGACTGGGGAGAGGTGACGAAGGCATTAATACGTTCCAAAGAGACCCTTCAGGCTATCTGGGATGAAGAGGAAGAGAAGGTTGCCTCTGCAATTCAGGAGGCACATGTTGAGACTTCTTATTTACAGTATCATGATGAAAATGCATTAAGCTATACCATTTCTCTGGCTCTATTTGCGGCCAGGAACTATTATACTGTAGTTCGTGAACTCCCAGTAGGAAAAGGGATTGCCGATATGGTTTATCTGCCTAAGAAGGAATTTCCTGAAAAGCCGGTTCTTGTAGTGGAACTGAAGTGGAATAAAACCGCACAGGGAGCTATAGAGCAGATAAAAAATAAGGAATATGGAAAAGCTTTGGAGGGATATACCGGAGAGATTTTGCTGGTGGGGATTAACTATAAGCGAAAGACCAAAGAACATCAGTGCAGGATAGAGGAGTATCAAAAATAGTTTAAAGTGGGTCACCTGAAATCGTCGATGACCCACTTTATCTATGGGGATGTTTATTCATCCCATCCTTCATAAAACCGTACATTGACGCAGATAGTCCGTACAATATCCCCTTCCTGTAAATCCATATCTCCTTCATCGCTTACAGAGGGCAGTTCACAGTCCTCTTCGGACAGCTCCAGGCTCAGCCAGTTATAGGCCGCTTCGTTGGCATTGTCAATGGCTTCGTCTAAGGTATCGCCTTCTGCATAGCAGCATTCTAAATCAGGAAAATGCGCCTTAAATGTACCGGATTCTGTTTTGCGGAAAACCGCTGGATATAAAAACTTCATATAGTAAAGCCTCCTATTCGTTGTACTGGAGTTCAGTATATAATAAAAAATCAGTGCAGACAAGAGCTGCCCTCCAGCAGATTTTTAGCGCTGCTCTGACCGTTGCTGCTTGTGAGTGCGGCGGTATTCTGTGGGAGATACGCCCTCCAGCTTGCGAAATGCCTGAGAGAAATAGCTGCTGGAAGAAAAGCCCAGAGTGTGCGCAATATAGGAAAGAGAGAAGTCGGTAGTAGTAAGAAGCTGCCGGCTTTCTTCAATTCTTCGCATGGCCAGATAGCTGATTGGGGAAATCCCGTACTCTTTGCTGAAAATGTGAACCACATGATATTTGCTGACATGAGCAATCTGAGCCAGGTGTTCTAAGGTGATTTCTTCCTTATAATGGTTGTCAATATAGCGGCGGACCAGGGCGCAGATATGGCTGGAGCGCCGGTTTAAGGGAACCAGTGTGGCAGAAAATTTTGTCTGGCGCATAAGCTGGATAACCAGGATATCCAGAAAATCCTGGCAGACCATTTCATATCCTACTGGTTTGGTTTCGATTTCTTTTTGCATGGTATGAAGATAGAAAAGAAGCTCTTCCATGTGACTCTGGAAGTGAGCCACACAGAAACGGTCATCCTCCTCATTTTGAAGGGAAAGCTGCAGATTTTCCACACCCAGAACAATATATTCCAGAGGCTGGGCGTTCAGACTGGTCTCCGTATGCTCCACATTGGGATTAATCACAAACAAATCACCGGTATGAACAGGATAAAGCTCATTTTCAATGGAAAACTGGCCGCTCCCTCCAATGACAAAAAAAAGTTCAGTAAAGTCATGAGTGTGAGGAAGGCTGTGCCAGTCACCTCCATATTTTGCGGTGCTCAAATAAAGAAGGCGGGCATCGCTGTGAATAATGCGGTTTTTTTCCTGAATCATGGTATAGCGGTTACAACTCATGGTGAATTCTCCTTTTAGAATATATTTTATATAAATTGTTGTTCTATGTCATATTTTGGCACTCCTTCAATATAACACAAATAAGAAAAGAAAGAAATATAAAAAGGAAACCAGATGTAAAGTTGTTTTTTATGAGAATAGGAAGAACTTTTAGAGAATTTTAAAAGAGAAAATATGACTGGTTCTGTATAAAAATCACAGGATATTTTTAAAAACATAAAAAAAACAGTTAAAATACATAAAAATAGCAAGATATATAAAATAAAGCACAAGAATAGAGTAGAATAATTTGAAAAAAAAGGTATACTGAAACTATCAAGAGTGTTGTGCATTCGTACAACATGGAGAACCAAGACTTTTTAAAGGAGGGTATTATTTATGAAACTGAAGAAGTTACTTGCAGTTATGCTGGCAGGAACAATGCTGTTAGGAAGCATGGCTGGATGTGGACAGAAGGCGGAGACAGAAGACAAAAAAGAAGAGACTAAGACAGAAGGTAATGCGGACGACGGAAAAGACTCTGAAGGAAAAACAATTTCTGTAGCAGCGATTGAAACTGCATATGGTTCTGAAATGTGGACAAAGGTAGCAGAAGCATTTACAGAAGAAACAGGAATTGAAGTAGAAGTAACAACAGACAAAAATCTGGAGGATGTAATTGGTCCTTCCATGCAGGGCGGTGAATATCCGGATGTTGTTCATCTGGCAACAGGACGTGAGGCAGCTCTTACAGAACAGTTTATTAAAGACAACCTGATTTCAGACATCACAGATGTACTGGATATGACAGTACCAGGTGAAGATGCAAAGGTTTCTGATAAAATCGCAGGTGGATTTACAGATACTTCTTTAACAAACCCATATGGTGATGGTAAAACTTACCTGGCTCCAATGTTCTATTCTCCATGCGGACTGTTCTACAATGCAGGTCTGTTTGAAGAAAAGGGCTGGACAGTTCCAACAACATGGGATGAAATGTGGGAACTTGGTGATAAGGCAAAAGCAGAAGGCATTTCCTTATTTACATATCCTACAACAGGTTACTTTGATGCATTCTTCTATGCATTAATGTATTCTGCAGGCGGTCCGGAATTCTTTGATAAAGCTACTCATTATGAAGAAGGAATCTGGGATACAGAAGAAGCTAAAACATGTTTTGATATTGTAACAAAACTTGCTGAGTATACAAACCCGATTACACCTGCACAGGCAAATGATCAGGACTTTACACAGAATCAGCAGTTGGTTCTGGACAACAAAGCGCTTTTCATGCCAAACGGTACATGGATTGTAGGAGAGATGAAAGATGCTCCAAGAGCAGAAGGCTTTAAATGGGGTATGACAGCTCTTCCGGCAGTAAAAGATGGCGGAGACCAGTACAGCTACACATGGTTTGAACAGTGCTGGATTCCATCTGGTGCAGAAAACCAGGATGAAGCAAAACAGTTTATTTCCTTCCTGTACAGTGACAAAGCATGTGAAATCTTTGCAGAAGCTGGCGCTATTCAGCCTGTACTTAACATTGCAGACAAACTGGAAGGCGATAACGTAATGTTCTACTCTATCTATGACAATGGAGCAAAAGCTGCTATGGGTAACTTTGCACCATTTGAAGCAGTTGCAGGCCTTGATGTCCGTAAGAATTTCTTTGACCCTGTAAACTCTTTAGTTGAAGGTTCTATTACAGAAGATGACTGGATTAAAGGTGTAAAAGAAGCAAGTGACCAGATGAGAGCAAACCTGAAATAATTCACCTGAACAGTTACTGATTAAGTAGACTGCTTTTGGGGCAGCAGATGTCTGCTGCCCCTTCTTTGTTGCTATAAGAGAAAGGAATTGTGATTTTATGAGAAAAAATAAAGACCGCAGCGTTTTCTTGTTCTTATGCGTTGCTCCGGCAGTAATTCTCTTTTTCATCTTTATGATTGTGCCTACGGTAAATGTTTTCCGTATGTCATTATTTGAAAGAGGCGCCTATTCTCCTACAGAAACCTTTGTGGGACTGGATAACTTTAAACAACTGTTTGCGGATTCTAATTTTATCCGCTCCATGCAGAACACAATTCTGCTGATTATTGTGGTAACCGTTGTAACTTTTGGCTTTGCTTTGGTTTTTGCAGCAATCCTCACAAGAGAAAAAATCAAAGGTCAGAATTTCTTCCGGGTTATCTTTTATATTCCTAATATTCTTTCTATTGTTGTTATTTCCGGTATTTTCTCCGCAATTTATAAACCAGAGAATGGAATGTTAAACAGTATTATTGGATTTTTCAAGAATATGGCAGACCCTATTCTGTGGAAGGGTGAGAAGCTGGTTATGATCAGTATTATCATCGCCATGGTATGGCAGGCAATTGGCTACTACATGGTTATGTATATGGCGTCTATGGCCAGCGTACCTATGAGCTTATACGAAAGCGCCAGTCTGGATGGTGCAGGACGTATTACTCAGTTTTTCCAGATTACCCTGCCGCTTATCTGGACCAATATCCGTACCACATTGACATTCTTCATTATTTCTACCATTAATATGGCATTCCTGTTTGTAAAAGCCATGACTTCCGGCGGTCCAAACGGCGCGTCAGAGGTTGCGCTGAGCTACATGTATGGTCAGAAAGATGCCGGATTATATGGTTATAGTATGGCTATCGGAGTGGTAATCTTTGTCTTTTCCTTTGCATTGTCTGCACTGGTAAATAAGGCAACAGAACGTGAACCGTTGGAATTCTAGAAAGGAGAGCAAATGATGAATCAAGGGAATAAAACTCATACGGCTTCCTTAGGTCAGAAGCTGTATAAAGTCTTTATATATTTTGTGCTGGCTCTGCTTGCGGTGGTTATTATCGTACCCGTTGCCTGGGTGTTTATGGCATCCATTAAACAGAACAGCGAGTTTTACGGAAATCCATGGGCATTGCCAAAGGGTGTTTACTGGCAGAACTTTGTAGACGCCTGGAGCGGTGCTAAGATGGGTGAATACATGCTGAACTCTGTATTTGTAACAGCATTGGCGCTGGTGATTCTTCTGGTGGTTGCGCTGCCGGCTGCTTACTGCCTGGCGCGTATGAAATTCAGAGGCAGAAAATTCTTAAATGTGGCATTTATGGCTGGATTGTTTATCAATGTAAACTACATTGTAGTGCCGATTTTCTTAATGCTTCGTGATGGAGATAACTGGTTTAAATCACTGCTTGGCAGAACCTTCTTGCTGAATAACCTGGTTGTTCTGGCGATTGTATATGCTGCTACAGCATTGCCTTTTACCATTTATCTGCTGAGTGGATATTTTGCAACTCTGGCTCATGATTATGAAGAGGCAGCCTACATTGATGGAGCAGGCTATACTACCACCATGGTGAAGATTATTTTCCCTATGGCGAAGCCTTCCATTATTACCATTATTTTGTTTAACTTCCTCTCTTTCTGGAATGAATATATTATTTCCATGACATTGATGAATTCAGCAAAGGGAACGAGAACCCTGCCGGTTGGTCTGTTAAATCTGATGCAGGCGCAGCAGTCTGCAGCTCAGTATGGCACCATGTACGCAGGTCTTGTGCTGGTAATGCTGCCTACTCTGATTTTGTATATTTGTGTACAGAAGCAATTAACACAGGGTATGACCGTAGGTGGACTGAAAGGATAAGGTGAAGAGAATGAAATTCTGGAAAGAACATGCTGCTTTGCGCGTGGCGCTCTTAATCATTTTGTTTGTATTGTCACTGTTTCTGGTCATTGCAGGCTGGAAGATGACAGGAGAACTAAAGGGGCTTGGAATGATGGTGCTTGGAACAGGAACCTTATTAATCGCCCTGGCTATCTACAATGCGCCGTTTAAGGACGCAAAATAAAATAAATATTAAAAAAGAGGTTGCCGGTATGTGCCATAAAATACGGCGGCCTCTTTTTTGATTGCAAGCCAGGGGCTTTCATGATAGTATTAATCCGTAAAGAAAGGATGTGCTGATATGGGTTCTTATGAGAACTTTGCCAGAGTGTATGATTTGTTTATGGACAATATTCCCTATGAAGAGTGGTGCGGATATCTCACCGGACTGTTACAGGAATATGGAGTCACAGAGGGACTGGTGCTGGAGCTGGGATGTGGAACCGGAAATATGACCAGGCTTCTGGCAAACAGGGGATATGATATGATTGGTGTAGATAATGCGCCGGATATGCTGGAAATTGCCATGGAAAAAAGGCAGGATGAGGGACAGGACATTCTGTATCTGTTTCAGGATATGCGGGAATTTGAGCTTTACGGGACAGTAAAGGCAGTGGTATCTCTTTGCGACAGTATGAATTATATTCTGGAAGAAGAGGATTTGCTACAGGTGTTCCGTCTGGTGAATAATTATCTGGACCCGGGCGGTGTGTTTATCTTTGACTTGAATACAGCCTATAAATACAGAGAGGTTCTGGGAGAGCAGACCATAGCGGAGAACCGGGAAGATGCCAGCTTTATCTGGGATAATTATTATGACCCGGATGAGCAGATAAATGAGTATGATTTAGCGCTTTTTATTCCGGAAACCATACAGGGGGAAACCTTATACAGAAAGTATGAGGAGACCCATTATCAGAGGGCTTATGAAATAGAGGATGTGAAGGAAATGCTGGAACAGGCAGGGATGGAGTTTGTAGCAGTTTATGATGCTTTTACCCATGAAGCGCCAAAGCCTGTCAGTGAACGCGTGTATTTCATAGCCAGAGAAAAAGGAAAACAGTTAGAAAATAAGGACAAAAAGGAGATTTAATATGGGAGATTATATTGTTCGGGCAACAGCGGCAAACAGTCAGATTCGCGCGTTTGCAGCTACAACAAGGGAATTGGTAGAATACGCAAGAGCGGCGCATAATACAAGCCCTGTGGCAACTGCAGCCCTGGGACGTCTGCTGACTGCAGGCTCTATGATGGGGATTATGATGAAAGGGGACAAGGACCTTCTCACCTTGCAGATTCATGCCAGCGGTCCCTTAAACGGTATGACTGTAACAGCAGATGCAAAGGGAAATGTAAAGGGATATGTTGGAAATCCAAATGTTGTGATTCATGCCAATGAAAAAGGGAAATTAGATGTGGCAGGAGCTGTGGGAATTGGTTTTATGAATGTCATTAAAGATATGGGATTAAAGGAGCCATACCTGGGACAGACAGAACTGAGAACCAGTGAGATTGCAGAGGATTTAACCTATTATTTTGCCACCAGTGAGCAGGTTCCCTCTTCCGTAGGCCTGGGAGTTCTCATGGAAAAGGACAATACGGTAAAACAGGCGGGCGGCTTTATTTTACAGCTCATGCCTTTTACAGAAGAAGAGGTGATAAACCGTCTGGAGGAGAATCTGAAACGTGTAACCTCTGTAACCGGAATGCTGGAAGAAGGAAAGACGCCGGAAGGGATTCTGGAGACTTTGCTGGAAGGCTTTGATATTGAAATCAATGACAAAGTTCCCACACAATTTCACTGTAATTGCAGCAAGGAGCGTGTAGAAAAGGCATTAATCAGCATTGGACGCAAAGAAATCCAGGAGATGATTGATGAAGGAAAAGAAATTGAAATGAACTGTCATTTCTGTAATAAAAATTATAAGTTTTCAGTAGAGGATTTGAAGAGAATTCTGCATGAATGCAGAAGAAGATAAAGTGTTTGAAGGTCTTAGGAAAGGCAGAAAGGCGTGGTGAAATATGAAGGACGGATTCATCAAAGTAGCGGCAGCAACACCCAGAATCCAGGTTGCGGATTGCGTGAGTAATACCAGAGAAATCATTGAAAAAGCAAAGGAAATGAGTCAGGCAGGAGCCAGGATTCTGGTGTTTCCTGAGCTTAGTATTACAGGCTATACCTGTGGGGATTTGTTCTGGCAGGAAAGGCTTCTGGCATCTGCAAAAGAGCAGCTTCTTAAAGCGGCAGAAGCGTTAAAAGATGTGGAAGGACTGATTTTCATAGGTCTTCCCCTGGTATTTGGCGGTAAGCTTTATAATACTGCCGCAGTGTTAAACCGGGGAAATATTCTGGGAATTGTGCCCAAAATCCATCTGCCAAACTATGGTGAGTTTTACGAGGCGCGGCATTTTACTTCAGGACGAGGTGTGGAAGGAAGTGTAAAAATAGGAGACCAGGAGGTGGCGTTTGGCAGCAACCTTCTCTTTACCTGCGAAGAGCTGCCGGGGCTTACAGTAGCCGCAGAAATCTGTGAAGATTTATGGGCGCCTGCTCCTCCAAGTGTGGCGCATGCCATGGCAGGAGCAACCGTAATCGTAAATCTGTCTGCCAGTGATGAAACTGTGGGAAAGGCAGATTACCGCAGAGCTCTTGTAAAGGGGCAGTCTGCAAGATTGCTGTGTGGCTATGTCTATGCAACAGCCGGAAACGGAGAATCCACCCAGGACCTGGTATTTGGAGGACAGAATCTTATTTGTGAGGACGGAAGTGTTCTGGCAGAGGCGGAAATGTTCCAGAATCAGACCATCTACGGAACCTTTGATATTCAGAAGCTTTGTGGGGAAAGACAGCGGATTTCTACCTGGGAGGGAGAGCAGTGCCAGGGATATACCAGGATTGCCTTCCATCTGCCAGAGGAAGAAACCGGCATAAACCGCAGATTTCCAGCCAATCCTTTTGTACCAGAGGAGGCAGAAGAGAGAAACAGAAGATGTGATGAAATTCTTACTATCCAAGCCATGGGGCTGGTAAAACGTCTGGAGCATACTCACAGTAAAGGCGCTGTGCTGGGAATTTCCGGCGGGCTGGATTCAACTCTGGCGCTTCTGGTAACAGCGCGGGCTTTTGATATTCTGGGACTGGACAGAAAGGGAATCACCGCAGTTACCATGCCTTGTTTCGGAACCACAGACCGAACCTATACCAATGCCTGTGAGCTTACCAGGGGGCTGGGAGCTGCCTTAATGGAAGTTGATATTAAGAAAGCGGTTCTTCAGCATTTCGAAGATATTGGACAGGATTTTCATAATCATGATGTCACCTTTGAAAACGCCCAGGCAAGAGAGAGAACTCAGGTGATTATGGACATTGCCAACCAGAAGGGCAGCATGGTCATTGGAACAGGGGATTTGTCTGAGCTGGCTCTTGGATGGGCTACTTATAATGGAGACCATATGTCTATGTACGGAGTAAACGGTTCTGTGCCAAAGACTCTGGTGCGTCATCTGGTGCAGTATTATGCAGATACCTGTGGAGAAGAGAAGATTCGTAAGATTCTACTGGATGTGCTTGATACACCGGTAAGTCCTGAACTGCTTCCTCCGGAGAATGGGAAAATATCACAGAAAACAGAGGATTTGGTAGGACCTTATGAGCTGCATGACTTTTTCCTGTATTACATGCTGAGATTCCACTTCCCGCCGGCTAAAATTTATAGAATGGCAAAGATGACCTTTGCCGGAAATTACGAAAATGAAGTAATTTTGAAATGGATGAAAAAGTTTTACTGGAGATTCTTTTCTCAGCAGTTTAAGCGTTCCTGTCTGCCGGACGGACCGAAGGTAGGCAGCGTGGCTGTTTCCCCAAGAGGAGATTTGCGAATGCCAAGTGATGCCTGTGTACGCATCTGGATGGACGAAATAGAAAGCCTGTCATAGAATTTGTGGAGGAGACAGTATGGTTGATATTTTATTGCAATTGATTATTTACAGCTTTCTGGGGTGGTGCTGTGAGAGTATTTACTGCTCTCTTGGCAGAGGAGAGTGGATAAACCGCGGCTTTCTGACAGGACCTTTTTGCCCCATTTATGGAGTGGGAGCAGTGGTAACTCTTGGCTTTTTGAAGTTTCTGCCAAAGAGTGTGATGGTGGTTTTTGTGGGTGGAATGTTGATTACCTCCACTTTGGAATATTTTACAAGCTGGCTTATGGAGAAGCTGTTTAATGCCAGATGGTGGGATTATTCCAAGCGTCCCTTTAATATAAAAGGAAGGGTATGTCTGCTAAATTCCACTCTGTTCGGACTGCT
The DNA here is from genome assembly GCA_958352855.1 of uncultured Bacillota bacterium. GTDB lineage: Bacteria > Bacillota > Clostridia > Lachnospirales > Lachnospiraceae > Blautia. The sequence goes on along the minus strand of CATWQE010000001.1, from coordinate 7,875 downwards.
GTGCCTGTTCCTTTCCTTTGATTTAAACCCGCGCATTGAGTCCCTGCTGGCAGCTTTTAGTATGGATTTTAAATGGGGGTTTCTGGTTGCCTTTTTCTTATATTTTGCGGCAGATTTTGCTCTGGCGGTGAAGAGTGCCCTGGGTATTAATCTCAGACTTCGGGTACTTGCAGAGCTTCGGGAAGAGTTACAGGAGAAGTATCAGGAGTGGAGTGCAAAGCTGGAATTTGCGCAGTTGGAAGAGAAAATTTTGAATTCGGATATCAGGGAAGAATTACTGGAAAAAATCCATAAGAAACAAAAAGAAGTGGGCTTTTTTGAGCGGCGTCTTATGAAATCTTTCCCGGAAATGGTGAATAAAAGCTATCCGGAACGTTTAGAAGAGCTGAAAAGGAGCTTAAAGAAAAGAAAACAGGAGGAGGAAAAGGGATGAAATACGATTTTACATCAGTTATTGACCGGAGAGGCTGGGATGCTATTGCTGTAGATGCGGTGTATGAGGAGCCGGGCTTTGGACCGGATGCGCCCAAAGAGGGATTTGATGTGATTCCTATGTGGGTGGCAGATATGAATTTTAAAGCAGTGCCAACCATTCAGGAGGCTATGATTCACAGGATTGAGCATCCTGCTTACGGGTATTTTAGTCCAAGAAAAGAATATACAGATGCTATTATTTCCTGGCAGGAAAAGAGAAATGGAGTTACCGGTTTGCTGCCGGAACATATTGGTTATGAAAATGGTGTGCTGGGTGGAGTTATCAGCGTGCTGAATGTTCTCTGTTCAAAAGGGGATAAGGTGCTTTTGCATTCTCCTACTTATATTGGTTTTACCTCTTCTCTGGAGAATAATGGCTACAAGATTATTCATTCTCCGCTGGTTTTAGATGAAAATCAGGTGTGGCGCATGGACTTTGAGGATATGGAAAAGAAGATAAAAGAAAACCATATTCATGCGGCTGTGTTCTGTTCTCCTCATAATCCTTGCGGGCGTGTATGGGAACGCTGGGAAATTGAGAAGGCTATGGAAATTTATAAGAAATACCAGGTGTTTGTTATTTCCGATGAAATCTGGTCAGACTTAATTTTAGAGGGAAAACATATTCCTACACAGTCTATTTCAGAGGATGCCAGAAACCGGACGGCTGCCATGTACGCGCCTTCCAAAACCTTTAATCTTGCAGGATTGGTAGGCTCTTATCACATTATTTATAATTCCTGGCTGCGTGACCGGGTGGAAAAGGAATCATCCCTGAGCCATTATAATGCTATGAACGTGTTGTCCATGTACGCTTTGATTGGGGCATACAAAGAGGAAGGCCAGCAGTGGGTGGATGAGCTTTGCCAGGTATTAAAGGGCAATGCAGAGTTTGCCTGTACTTATATTCAGGAGCATTTTGAAGGGGTAGAAGTATCAAAGCCCCAGGGCACCTATATGCTGTTTCTGGATTGTAAAAAATGGTGTGAGAAGCATGGAAAGACTATGGATGAGCTTTTAAAAGCCGGCTGGGATGTAGGAGTGGCATGGCAGGACGGAAGAGCCTTTCATGGACCAAGCCATATCCGTATGAATCTGGCGCTGCCATTGTCCAGGGTACAGGAAGCTTTTGAACGGCTGAGACAGTATGTATTTTAAAAACAGGGCGGTGAACAGGTGTGAAAAAAAGCTATGAGATTATGCATGGAAATAAAACAGCAGCCAGAATTGATACACAGGGACATTGCGTGATTTATGAGCCGGATTTTTTTATTACTGGTGCGCCTCCCGTATGCTTACGTTAGACAGAAAGTATGTAAAAGAAATCCTGAACAGCATTGGGGCAGTACAGGCTATGACAGACAGAGAGCGGGCGCAGATTGCCCTTGCCTACCGATGCGTATCTCTTATGGACATCTACTGGGTGAGAGAAGAGGGAGATAATATCACTTTTGACCAGATTAATTTGTATGAAAATCATTTGGATAATGCTTTTGTGGATGTGGCATTAAGAGGAAAACAGATGTCTGTTCAGAATGAAAGCCTGGCAAGAGATTTGTTTACCAGCGGGTGTTTTCCAAAAGCCTGGGTTCGTCGGGAACAGGGATTTCAGCTTTTAAAAGATGGAGACAAAAGGGCAGTGGAAAATGAAATTCTGGCAAGTAAGGTGTGTCAGTGTTTTCAATGCAGCCAGGTTCTTTATCAAGAGGGCGTGTATCAGGAAGAAAAGGTATCTGTGAGTAATCTCATAACCTCCCGAAAGTATTCTATTGTATCCAGAGAAGCGTTTGAAATTTACGCAATGAATGAAGAATTGAATCCGCTGTCTTATATTTTAGAACTGGATGCCTATGGATATTATATGATGAATTTTCTGGATTATCTCATTGGAAATACAGACCGCCACTGGGGAAACTGGGGATTTCTCATAGATAATGAGACCAATAAACCAGTGTCTTTGCACCCTCTTATGGATTTTAACCAGGCATTTCAAAGCTACGAAACCCTGGAAGGCGCCAACTGTCAGACAGAATTTCCCCGCATTCTCACACAGAAAGAAGCTGCCCTTGAGGCGGTGGAAAAAGTGGGCTGGAACCAGATTGCTGAGATTAAACAAGACTGGTTTCAGGACAGGGAAAAAGAGTATGAGATGTTAATGAAACGTATGAAAATACTGCAATCATGAAAAAGAGCCATTAAAAAAGTGTATGCAGCTTTGTTAAATCTGTGAAAGCTGCATACACTTTTTTCTTTTTATTTTTTCAGAAGATTGTTTTAGTCTTCATATCCTTTAGGATTTTGTGACTGCCATCTCCAGGAGTCTTCGCACATTTCTTTGATGCCAAATTCGGCTTTCCAGCCTAATTCTTTTTCCGCTTTTTCGGCGCTGGCATAACAGGTAGCAATATCACCCGGGCGGCGTGGCTTGATGACATATGGAACATTTACACCCGTAGCGGCTTCAAAGTTTTTCACAATATCCAGTACGCTGTAGCCATTTCCGGTTCCAAGATTGTAGATATTTAATCCGGATTTATCTTCCAGCTTTTTCAGGGCTTTTACATGGCCTTTTGCCAGGTCTACCACATGAATATAATCTCTGACACCAGTTCCGTCAGGAGTGTCATAATCATTTCCGAATACGCCTAATTCTTTTAATTTTCCAACAGCAACCTGTGTGATGTATGGCATCAGATTGTTTGGAATTCCATTAGGATTTTCTCCGATTGTTCCGCTTTTGTGGGCTCCGATTGGGTTGAAATATCTTAAAAGAACAACGTTCCATTCAGGGTCCGCTTTCTGGATATCCGTAAGAATCTGTTCCAGCATGGACTTGGTCCATCCGTATGGATTGGTACACTGTCCTTTGGGGCAGTATTCTGTAATAGGAACAAAAGCAGGATCTCCGTAAACCGTAGCAGAGGAGGAGAAGATGATATTTTTTACATTGTGTTTTCTCATAACATCTACCAGAGTCAGAGTTCCGGCAATGTTGTTTTCATAGTATTCCCATGGTTTTGCTACAGATTCTCCAACTGCTTTTAATCCGGCAAAATGGATACAGGAATCAATGGATTCTTTGTCAAAAATTTCATTTAAAGCGTCTCTGTCCAGGATATCAGCCTTGTAAAAAGGAACTGGTTTTCCTGTGATTTTTTCTACCCGCTCTAAGGATTTCGGGCTGGAATTGGAGAGGTTATCCAGTACAACCACATCATAACCTGCATTTTGAAGTTCAATGACTGTGTGGCTTCCAATATAACCTGCGCCGCCTGTTACTAAAATTGCCATAGCTGATTCCTCCTATTTTGAAAAGCCATATTTTTTAACAATGGCATTCATGGTTTCCAGTTTTTCTTCCATGTCTTTTACCAGTGTGAATTGAGTTCTGGCACGATCTAAATTATGTCCATCTCTGTGAACCTTAAAGTAGTGATCCCCCTCCAGATAGTCAGTCAGGAAGCGCATTCCACATTCATAAGTCATGGTCATGGCTCCAACAGGCAGCATTTCTAATTCTGCTTCTGTAAGACTTCCCTGGCATCCTTCGATAAATCCTTTGGTATATAATTCAAACAGTTCCATGCTGCAGGAAACTTTGGATAAATCTCTTTCGTCCTCCTCAGCAGTGCTGGCTCCGAAGCGAATGGAATCCCCAAAATCATTGACAGCAAGACCAGGCATAACAGTGTCCAGATCAATAACACAGATAGCTTTTCTGGTTTCATCATCAATCATAATATTGTTTAACTTTGTATCATTGTGAGTAACGCGAAGAGGAAGCTTGCCTTCTGACTGCATATCGCACAGAGTATGTGCCAGAGCTTCTCTGTCCAGGACAAACTGAATCTCTTTTTGGACATCTTTGGCACGTCCCATGACGTCTTCGGCTACTGCCTTTTTAAATTTGGCAAAGCGGTCTACCGTATTGTGGAAGTTTACAATGGTTTCGTGGAGCGTCTGCGCCGGATAGTCTGCCAGTAATCCCTGGAAATGCCCAAAGGCAACAGCGCTCTGATAGAAATCTTCCTTGTTCTGCACCAGGTCATAGGTAGCTGCGCCCTCAATGAAAATATAAGCTCTCCAGTAGTCTCCTGCCTGGTCTACAAAGAAGTTTTTCCCTTCTTTTGTTGGAACCAGATTCAGGGTTTCTCTTTCAGGGTCTCCGCCTTTTTCCAGGATTTTTTTGCGGAGCCACTGGGTAACACCAGTAACATTTTCCATTAATTCTTCTGGATGTAAGAAGATGGTTTTGTTCATTCTCTGTAAAATATATCTTCGTGTTGTTCCGCTTTCTTCAAAGGTTACGCAAAAGGTATCATTGATATGACCGCTTCCATAAGGAATTCCTTCCAGATAGGTTCCCTGAAACTGAAATGCATCAATAACTTCTGGTCTGATTTCTGCCATTTTATTTGTCCTCCCACAGTTTTTCAGGGTATAATCCCTGGTCTTTTAAGCTCTGGATAGCAGCGACTACCACAGGTTTATCTTCTTTATAAGTTACTCCGTACCATTTATCCAGAGACTTCAAAACCTGAACAGTTGCCTTGTCTTCTTTTAATAATTCGTCCACAACAAAAGGCAGGAAATATTCACATTTTAATGGATTTTTCTCCAGATTTTCATTTAAAAAGTTTGCAAAACGCGCCTGTAATTCTTTCAGAATACTCTCTGTAAAGCCCCACATATTCATGGAGACAGTGCTTCCTTCTGGAATGGTAACCCAGGTAGCGCCATCATCCTCTGTGTAAGCAGCGCCATTTTCTTTTTTCTCAATATGGGTTCTTTCGTGAATCTTCTGAAGGTATCCTTCCTTATCTGTGACACAGACACCCCTTGCTACATGACCGTTTTCTGTTAAGGTGTTTTCCAGTACATAGCCTACCATGGTGTAGCGGTATTTTTCATCATCCTCATGGGTAGTGAGATAATCATAAATCATCTGGAAAGCATGTGTTCCATAGTAATCATCTGCGTTAATAACTGCAAAAGGAGCATCTACAGTGCCAAGGCAGCTTAAAATAGCGTGTCCTGTTCCCCATGGTTTTACTCTGCCTTCCGGGACAGCAAAGCCTTCCGGAAGATTGTTCAAATCCTGGAATACATATTCTACTTCAATGACCTTGCTGAGTCTGTCTCCAATGGCAGCTTTGAAGTCTGCTTCGTTCTCTTTTTTGATAATAAAAATAACCTTTTCAAAGCCTGCTTTTACTGCATCATAGATGGAAAAATCCATGATAATATGTCCTTGATTATCTACTGGATCAATTTGTTTCAGACCGCCGTAGCGGCTTCCCATACCTGCTGCCATTACTACTAATACCGGTTTTTTCATGTGAAATTCCTCCCGTTCTTATTTGAAATTCTTACACTGTTTGTATGACCTTATTCTATCAAAAAATGACAAGGATTCCTTTGCACAAAATTTCAAAGTTTTGGCACTTTCTATTATTTCTTTTTTGTGATTTGTTTTTTGCTTCAAAGATAGATTTTTTTCTGATTTTTCAGTATAATGGAGATAGTATATTTAACGTCGTTGGGGAGGCTATGTTATGTCTTTTACGAGCTTGGAACTATCGGAAATTATACAGATCCGAAAGATTGTGACAATACACTATTTTGAATATATGAGTGATTACAGTTTCCCGGGAGAGAAACACGATTTCTGGGAGTTTTTATGTGTGGATAAAGGGGAAGTGGATATTATTGCAGAGGACAAGCCATATACCCTGAGGAAAGGGCAGATTGTTTTTCATAAGCCCAATGAGTTTCATACGGTTAAGGCCAATGGGAAAATTGCGCCCAATCTGGTGGTGATTTCTTTTGAGTGCGATTCTCCTTACATGAAATATTTTGAAAATCTGGTGACCAGCATTGGGGAGAAAGAACGGAATCTGATTGCGCAGATTATTTATGAGGCAAAGCACTGTATTTTAGGAGCTTTGGATGACCCGAATACAACCAGGATGGTGAGAAATCCCCAGGCGCCCATTGGAGCGGAGCAGATGATTAAGATTTATCTGGAAAATCTTCTGATTTCTATGATAAGGCAGTTAAATACAGGAAATCTTTCCTCTCCTGCCATTAAATCCATGAAGCAGAAGAATGATGCCATGGTATATGACAAAATTACAACATATCTGGAAGAACATATACGGGAGCACCTTAGCATTGACAGTATCTGCAGGGATAATCTCATTGGCCGTTCTCAGCTTCAGAAGCTTTTCCGGGAACAGCAGCAGTGCGGGGTGATTGACTATTTTTCCAGGTTAAAAATCGAATGTGCCAAGCAGTTGATTCGGGAAAATCATCACAACTTTACACAGATTTCGGATTTTCTGGGATATACCTCAATCCATTATTTTTCCAGACAGTTTAAGAAAATCACAGGGATGACCCCATCGGAGTATGCGTCCTCTATTAAAGCTATATCAGACAGGAGGTAAATGTATGGACTATGAACAGGATTATGTCATGCGTATGATTAAAGACATGGTAAGAGCATTGGCGCTGCTTATTTTTGGCAAAAGGGATATCCGTTATGAGATCCCGGAGGAAAATGCGCGTACAGAGGAAGATGACTTATATACGCGGATTCTTCAGATGGCAGACAGGGGAGAAATCAACGAGGCAGAGAATATTCTGCTTACAGAGCTTTCCAAAGAATCATCCAATTATGTTGTTATGGCAGCCGATTTTTATCAGCATATTGCAGAGTACAGTGATGAATTTCTGGAAGAACACAATTATAGCAGAGACGAGATTCTGGAAGGACTGGAAAGCATTGCCGGAGAATATGGGATTCTGGACAGGGACATTCGTATGGAAATTTAGAAAGGGCGGTTTTGAGACATGAAAAAGCTGAGAGTTGGTATTTTAAGCACAGGAAATATTGCGGGAGTCATGGCAGAGACCTTAAATGGCATGAAAGAAGCAGAGCTTTATGGGGTTGCATCCAGAAGTATTGAGAAAGCCCAGGCATTTGCAGGAAAATTTGGCGCATCCAGGGCTTACGGTTCTTATGAGGAGCTGGCAGCAGATGAACAGGTGGATTTGGTATATGTAGCAACACCTATGTCAGAACATTATGAAAATGTGAACATGCTGCTGAATCATGGGAGAAATGTTTTGTGTGAGAAATCCTTTGCGCTGAATGAAAAGCAGGCGGCAGAAATGTTCGCTTTGGCAAAGGAAAAGAAGCTGCTTCTTACAGAGGCTATCTGGGTTCGCTATATGCCCATGTGGAAGACCCTGAAAGAAGTGCTGGAATCAGGAGTGATTGGGAAACCTATGACTGTGACTGCCAATCTTTGTTATCTTATTGACCAGGTGCCAAGACTGATGAGTCAGGAACTGGGTGGCGGCGCTTTGCTGGATGTTGGGGTCTATGTGATGAAT